>JBBRUR010000320.1:0-1015 GCA_038247635.1 Chitinophagales bacterium | reverse complement strand
TCGGCCGGGTATTCGTCTTTTAAAGGCAAATTCTTTCCAGAAGTTATATCGTTTATGCCGGTGCGGGGCGGTTACCAGTATTTTTTATCGCCCAACCAACTTTACATTTACGGAGAGGGCGGCCCGGCGTTTTATAACGCCACCGATGCTAAGACCAAATTATCGCTGGCTTTTGGCGGCGGTACCTACTTTCCGGTAGGCGAAAAAAGCGTGGTAAATTTCTCTGTCTTTTTTAATTACATAGACGGTGGCATGTTTAGAAACCATACCTGGTTTTCGGGCCGCCTTGCCTACGGCCTGCAATGGGGTAGAAAAACGTTGGATATAAAAGAAAGATAAAGCATTATAAATACCGCATAATGAAACCATTTTTAAGTAAGTTGGCAAGCATTGTATTGCTTGCGTGGTCCGCCGTTGCCAATGGCCAGGTTAATTTGCAAACCGGTGCTGCCGAGGTAAACATTCCATTATACAGCATCACCGATGGCCCTAATGGGTTAAGTACCGGGGTTAGCCTAAACTATGTAGCGGGTGGTGGCTTAAAGGTAGATGATGTGGCTTCTTCTGTAGGCACCGGCTGGCAATTGGCTTTTGGTGGTTCTATAACCCGCATTCAGCGTGGCGAACCCGACGATCAAAAGCAAAGGAATACTTACAATCCTTTCACTTACCCAACAGTACCAAACGCCGCCAGCATTCCCACGTTGCAGCAGCAACTCGATCACATTAACTATGTAGATAATTATTATCCAAATGGGTACCTGTATTCAGAATACGACGCCTCAATCAAGGTTACAAACGGGGGTGCCTATAATTTCAAAACTGTCTGTCAAAATTTAGATTTGCCCGATCCCAAATACCTGACTGATAGAGAAATGGATGTTTTTGCTTTTAATATAAATGGCAGATCAGGCACCTTCAGTATAGCCAAAACCGCCTCTAAAACCGATGTGTTTTTTTATAATCAAAAAGACTCGAAATTGAAAATTGTGGTTGAACATGAAGACGATGCAAT
>JBBRUR010000319.1:0-1021 GCA_038247635.1 Chitinophagales bacterium | reverse complement strand
TAACCCGCCTTTTGTTTGATTCATTGCCGCCAGCATTTCATCCATATTCAGTTTTTGTTTTGAATATAAAATCATCAGGTAATCGGTACCCTTGTTGTCATCCAGTTTTATTATTTTGGTATCGCTCGGGAAAGCCACTACCGTGTTGCTGCCCACATGCGTGCTGGTTAAATCATCAAAGGGTAAAATTTTATTTACTTTTCCGGTAAGGTCTGTGGCAAAGGCATAGATGTAAGCTTCCTTATCAATGGTCATATAAAACCTGAATTTAGTACCACTGCTGTAACTGTTCGCCATGGTATAAGCCACCAGGTCTTCTTTGTTTTTTTCATCTTCTTCTACCATTAAATTCCTTGTGCTGATTTTGTTTACTGGCATATCTTCACCTGTATTTGTTCTAAATTCTATACTGCCACTTAAAGCGATGCTTGGCGCAGGAGATGGTACTGGCTTGGGTGCAGGCGTTGGTTTTGGTGTAGGGGTAGGCTCTGGAGTTGGCACTGGTACAGGCACAGGTACAGGAGTTGGTGTTGGTGTTGGCGCTGGCTTTTTTTCTTCCGGAGCTTTTGAGTAAGGGTCTGCAAAAGGTTGCAAGGCCAGTAAGCACCAACGGGCATAGTCTGCATATTTCATCCACACCATGCCACCATCTGCCCAACTCGTTCCCCAACTGTTTAATACCCTAAATGCGCCACCGGCAATATTATCATCGTACCCAATTACGCACATGGCGTGTTTGTTATGTTGCCAGTCACTAAAGGCTTCCTGTGGGTCTGGCTGCCAAATGGCAGTTTTTATAGAAAAAAAGCTTTTGGGTAACAGAAAACCAATAGATACGGGGCTTCCTTCTGTTAAAGCTTTTTTGGTAAGGTCAATCACTTGCTCTGTTGATTTTAAAAACTTATCATCCTTCATCATCCCTTTAGCTGCAAACAAAATAGATGCATCGCTTATTTTGTAATTCAGTGCCTCGCTTTTGGCTACATCGGTAGTACTTGCGCCGCAATAGTATGGAGCTGTT
>JBBRUR010000318.1:0-1039 GCA_038247635.1 Chitinophagales bacterium | reverse complement strand
TCTTCGATGCGTCGATTCTTAAAAATCGTCAACCTGCGACCAGACGAAGCTGAACGCACGTTTTTGATGTTTTTATTTTACGGTGCAACATCGATCGGAGCGGTTTGGCTTGAGTATTCTAGCTCCACCTTATTTCTGGAAGCCTATACAGCCGAAAAGTTAACTTGGGTATATATTGCTACCGCCTTTGTGGTGACTGCTTTTGGTGTTTTTTACTCATGGTTGCAAAAACTATTTCCCCTACGTTGGGTGATGCTAGGGATCTCCTGCTTGTTAGCCTTGCCACTACCATTTGCGTGGATGGGGCTAATGAACAAAGGCACATTCATGTATATGGCAGCCGTTTTTGGAATCCGACTTTGGGTTGAGGGCATTTACGTACTTAGTAATATTAATAATGATATTGCAGCCAACCAGTTATTTAATATTCGGGAAATTAAACGAGCTTTCCCCTTAATTAGTACAGGGATTATTGTCGCTGAGATTGTGGGTGGTTTTTCCTATCCCTTTTTAGTAGCTTGGGGTGGAGGCGCGGCAAATATGCCCCTTGCTACTTGTGTAATGTTATTGATTGGCTCGTGTGTCCTGTTTTACCTAAGTACACGATATAAACAAGCCTTTCCCAACTCTGTCTATAACAGCGAAGAAGACAAAGAGATGTCCACTCGGGCTTTAAAGGGCAACCTCCGCAAGTATGTCTGGCTCTTGTTTGGCTTTTTTATTGCTGCCCAAATTTTATTTTTTATGATTGAGTATCAGTATCAATCACAACTGGAAATTCATCTTAAAACTGAAGAGGCGATTGGTAGCTTTTTAGGGATTTTTGGGGGGATTATGGGAGTCTTTAAGCTTGCCCTACAGCTTTTTGGCTCTAGTCGGATTATCGAACGAATTGGGGTGTTTTTTGCGGTGCTAATGCCACCTATTGGCATCATTATTACAGGCACGCTCGCAGGTTTTGCGCCATTCGGTTTGCTAGCGGGCTTTGTGGTGCTGAAATTTTTTGATGAACTATTTCGGTTTACGATTGTGGCAGCGA
>JBBRUR010000317.1:0-1040 GCA_038247635.1 Chitinophagales bacterium | reverse complement strand
TTTCTAAAGTCTTTCAGGTGGTTAACATTATTGCGTTCAAGGAAGGCGAAAAACTCGTTTACGTGCCAGGTGGCCAGTTTTACAGTTTTGGCTGTGTAGCCAAGGGTTTCGAGCCAAAGGGCAAAGCTTTCGGAGAGCTGCAAAAATTGCCTGCTTTGATATTCCCTATTAACACTTTTTTGGAACATGGAACGCCAAGGGGTTTTTATAGTGCTGTCGGGCTTTGTAGTGTTCCTTCTGGCGTTCCATCGGGTTGGGACGCTAAACTATCAATCTGGTTAAAAAGATAGCTTTGTATCTCATTTCTAAGTTTTTGGATATTGTCCCAATAACTGATTTTGTATTTAAAGCCCTTGTTGGCATAGCCTCCGTTTTGCTGCAAATATTCGAGGCCGATGAGTTCGTACAAATAGCGGTGAAGCTGTGTTTTGCTGATATGCAGGGCTTGGCGTATTTCTCTTTGGGTAAATTCGTACTGCTGAGGGTTGGGTTTTTCTTCGAGGTAGGTTTTTAGTTGCTCGAAAAACTGTCGTAGGCTCCCGTCCAGCTCATCGACCTTTAAAAAAATACTCTCGAACATAATTTCTACGGCCGTTTGTAAATCTTCCTTTTCGGTGATTATCCGGCCTTGCTGGTCGTGCTTTCTGCGGTATTGGTTTATGATGGTAACCTGTTTTACAAAGGCCAGGTACAATTCGTTTAACCGCCGTATTTTGTGGGCTTGCGGTGGCAGGTGCAGTTGGTTGGCATACGGGTTTATTACTTTACAAGGTTTTAGCATCCGCACGAGGTTTTGTATAAATGCGGTGGTTTCTTTTTCTTCGGCGCTGTCGATCAGCCCGGCAGCTTTCTGCTTCTGGTAAGCCATTATCCGATCGGTTTGCTCCCGGCTTTCGTCCACGGCAATAATAAACAGGCGGCTCATGTTGTCCTCGTAAATTTGGCCGTGGGTGGTGGCGCAGATCGATGCCATCGGGCCACGGACAATGCGCTGTGCGCTGCGTATGTTGCCATTTTCGTCCTTTTGACTGGTAGAGCTG
>JBBRUR010000316.1:0-1044 GCA_038247635.1 Chitinophagales bacterium | reverse complement strand
TTGAGTGCCCGTCCACACAGCAGAATGAAACCCTCTTTCTGATATTGCGGGCAAAGGTAGGGTTACCCATAGGTTGGTAACAGGATTGTACCTGGCGCCGGTATTTGTTTTGCCGCCTGTAAAGTATCCACCCCAAATAATCATCTCAGCACCCGTCCATATAGCTGTATGAGCATACCTGGCACTGGGTGCAAGTGTGTTGTTTATCAGCGTCCATGCATTGGTAGCTGGATTGTAAATGGCGCCATCGCTGCAAAATCCGGTATTGCCATATCCACCCCAGATAATGGCTACTGTTCCGGTCCATACCATGGTTGGAAAATACCGGGCAGTCAATGGAGAGGCAGCCATTGGACTCCAGCTATCTGTAACTGGGTCATACATTCCCCCGGTATTTAAGAAGTTTGTACCATAGCCACCCCAAACAATCATTCTTGTACCCGCCCACACAGACGCAGAGGAACTTCTTGGCTCTGGTGCCCCCACCTGCTGTGTAGCCAGCCAACTATTTGGCAGGGTCGTAATGGATGAAGCTTTATTTACGAAAAAGGTATTAAAAAAACTAAACCCAGCATTTTGCAAAGGGGTGTTTGGGTTTATGCTGCTGGCTACCAGGGTCCCCGGTGGTAATTGTGTAAATGCCTGCCATGCCACCCCGTTGTTGCCTTCGAACTTGCCTGCTGCATAGCGTAGAGATCCTGCATTATTGCCTGATGAAGTGCCAATCTTTATGGCTCCATTTACATCTAATTTTTCTATAGGCGTAGGAACGCCTATCCCTACATTTTGTGCAAATAATAGGGTAGTATTAATTGTAAAAAAACATACAAAATATATTGCTTTCATTTTTTTAATTTTATTGGCTAAATGTATTCAATAAATACTCCTTAAAAATCCCCCATACATGGGGTTTTGCAAAAAGTGGTAACGACTAACTATACTTGCTTAATTGAAAATATAAAGCCGAAGGGCTGCCCCGCTTAGGTGGAAAGCCCGGAGTCCCGACCTTTGGTCGGGACGAGGACTTGGAACCGGGCGGGGAAC
>JBBRUR010000315.1:0-1059 GCA_038247635.1 Chitinophagales bacterium | reverse complement strand
GTGGGGAGCATCGTGGGTGATCAACAAACGTGTATTGCTACCGCTAAAGTTTTTGGCCATATTGGCCAAGGCATACCGTGCATTTAAACCACCTGTACCTACGCCCATTACCACATTTTGCTGTATCATATTACCATTTCGGTCATCAGGTTGTTTATTTGCATTTATCCGGTTGATGGCCGTTTGCACCACTGCTGCATTGCGTACAATGCCATCCATGCCATCGTTAAAATTAATAAATACCAAATCGTAACCAGCTTCATCGTCTAATTGAGTGTTGAAATTGAAGGTTGGTAAGGGCTCGTCTAGTGTTTTTAAAAATTCAGTTATCGTATAGGGTCTAATCTGTACTTGTGGTGCCAAATTGTAGGCATCCATATTTTCTACCACAATCAAAGGTTTGCGTAGTTTAATTGGTGTGGCCCTTTGTTTATTGCTATATACAATATGGATGGTACCCCCACTATGCACACCCGGCACGGGATCTATAATACCCCAAACGTTGGGCGTTCCGGTACCAGCTATTTGTGGGCCGTTTACGCCGCTAGGTTCATACCTAAAGGCAGTGATATTGCTTACAGGTGGTATATGCACCACATAATAATCGGCATAACATTGTAATATAGTGCTGTTGCTTAGGGTGGCCTTAATCTTCCATCTGTAATAGCCTGTATCGGTATAGGCAGCACTTACAGCTTCATTTAAAGGAATATTTACAAAACCCTGCCCATTGGCAAAATCTATTTGTACGCTACTAAGGCTTGCACCCGTATTGTTGTAATTCAAGCTGCTTTTTATTATTACATTGGCCAACCCTGTAATGCTTGTATTTTCTACAGGGCAGGCGGCAAATAAATTTTTGATAAGGTAGGGGCTGCTTGGGCGGTTGGGTACATCGTTTAATTGCCTTGTGTTGGTGTTGTAAGTTAGTAAGCTATTGTTGGCAGCATTATCGCTAATGCTATTGTATTGCCCAATTAACAACGGCACGGGTGTGGGTTGGTTGAGTAAGGTATTATTTTGCAAGGCGTTGTTTACGGCAATAATATCGGGCAGCGG
>JBBRUR010000314.1:0-1070 GCA_038247635.1 Chitinophagales bacterium | reverse complement strand
CTAAACCCAACGACACCACCTACGCCGCTCCCGACTTTGATGTAGTAACAGTGCCGCACGTGTGGAGTTTGGATACACGATACAACCACATAGGTAAATCGTGGTACCGCAAAGGGTTTACACTGCCAGCCAACAGTAGCGATAAACTGGTAAGGCTTCGTTTCGAAAGCGTGTTTTACAAATGCCGCGTTTTTTTAAACGGGCAGGTGGTGGCCTATCATAGTGGCGGTTATACACCATTTACTGTCGACATTACCAACCGCATAAAATTTACAGAGGTTAATTTTTTAAGTGTTGAAGTAGACAACTCGTGGAGCGAGTTAAACATACCCGGCGGCCGCCTTGGTAATGCACCTAACCAGCAACTATATCCCTGGTACGACTTCGGCGGTATTACCCGCGATGTAAGTTTGCTGGTAACCGATAAAGTATTTATTGAAAACCAAAAGCTGGAAGCCAAACCTAATTTGCAAAGCGGCACTGCGCAGCTAAAAGTGATTACGTGGGTGCAAAATAAATCGGACCGCGATGCTACCATAACGCTTCGTTCCAATATCACTAATCGAACTACGGGTAAAGTGGTACAGCCATCAGTACTGCTTGAGCGTAGCGTGGCAGTAAAGGCGTTTACCCAACAAAAAATAGTGATGGATGCCGGCCTTGCCGCCACCGATGTTTTACTGTGGGATTTTGACAACCCTACTCTATACGATGTAGCATCTACAGTAAAAAGCAATGGTAGCGATCTTAACAAATACAACACTTATTTCGGAATCAGGGAGTTTAAGGTTGATTTGACACAACCGCGTTTGTTATTGAATGGAAACCCGGTACGCGTAGCCGGTGCCAACCGCCATGCCGATCACCCTGGGTACGGTTCAACCGATCCGGAAGTGGTGGCCAACGAAGACATGTTACTGCTTCGCAATGGCAACATGATTATGTCGCGGTTAAATCATACACCCACCAGCAAGCACTTTTTTAAATGGGCCGACGAACATGGCTACCTGGTTTTTGCCGAAGTGCCCAATTGGCAAATACCACCGGTGTTAATGGCTAGCCAGGTAATG
>JBBRUR010000313.1:0-1076 GCA_038247635.1 Chitinophagales bacterium | reverse complement strand
TTTGAAGCATATTATACTATTTTCATTTTATGGGAAGTAAATACAAAGAGCAAAGTGGCAACCACAGCCCACAACAACAACATGACTGCCTCAAAAGCATAATTTTTTACGCTCCAGTTAAATGATGGCCGACCGTAATCGAAATCTTTTACAGTCTCCCAATAGGCAGCATCTACCGACCAATCCCAATCACCGGTTTTACTGCCACCGTAGGCCATTGTAGTGTTGAGGTTATTTATTAAATAGCGGCGGTACAATTCTGCATCCGCCACAAATTTTAACTGGTGCTGGTAATCGCTTTGCGATAAACCCATAGATAAATTTCTTACTGCCAAAAAAGGATTAATCGCTGAAGCATATTTACTGATGCTGTTTTGTTGTTGGATCAAATTTCTTATCCGGGTAAAATGTTTGTCATATACCAAATTGGCATAGTCTTCATCAGCCTGCATTAACAAGCCGTCTGCGTTTACAGGTAAATTATTTAATGAATCCACTCCGTATTTTTTCAGCAACGAATCTTCAAATTGTTTGCCTCTTTCATCTTCGGGGTTGTGGCCGTCTATTCCCTTTTCACGATCGCTTCGCAACGCTTTACTAAAAGCAGTACGCTGCTCCATAGGGTATATTTGGGTGCCCAGGTTTGCAGTAAGTTTTGGCATAATTATCAATAATAATACCCAAGCGGCTACTTGTAACAGCAATGCATTTTTACTGCTGGCAGCCCATGCACTACCTGCTATCGATAAAGTGGTTATAATAAAAAAGTAAATTAAATAAACACCAAACCATGCCGTGCTATGCCATACATCCTGCGTTGTGCTACTGGCATTGGCTATTGATTTTATGACCCCCCATTGAATGAAGAGGCCTGCTAAAGCCAATGAGGCGATTACCAAAAAATTGGCTGCAATTTTTCCAGCCAAATATTGTTTATTGCTGATGCCCTGTGCCGCCAGTAGTTTTAAGTTTTCCTGTTCTCTATCTGCACTTACTGCATTAAAACAAAGCAGTATAATAAATAGCGGCATCAATACCTGCAATAACCAACTAAAACTAATTTCGCCAAAGCGGCT
>JBBRUR010000312.1:0-1080 GCA_038247635.1 Chitinophagales bacterium | reverse complement strand
TTGAAATAATTACAGTTACAAAAAAAATTTTAGCTTTAATTTTCATAATTATTGCTTTACATTTATTTGCTTAATCCATTCACCCTCTTCTCCAACTCAATCACATACAAAGTCAGCTCTTCCACTTTTTTAAGCAGCAGGGCATTCATTTGCGCAACATCTATTCCATCGGCTTTTACTTCGGCTTCGGATGGGATTTCGGGGAGGTGCTTATATTGGTTAATATAGGCTTCTACTTCAGATAAAGGTTGGAGTTTATAATCTTTTTCAAATACACAGTCGTACCATTCCTGTGTATTTACACGAACCAGGTTAGTGGTAATTTCACCGTTTACAAACATATTTGATGGCTGTGTAGCATTACCTATCACAATATCATTATTTGCCTTTATAGCCATTACAACCATGTTTTGGTTACTGAACTCAATTTTGCCAGTTGTACCAACGGCAAACATTTTAATAAAACCTCCGTTTGCAGCACTCGAATTACCGATCATAATACGGGCTCCATCTGTTTCACTGCTATTGCCATACAGATTTAATGATTGCCAGTCGTTGTGTCCTCCTTTTATGGCTCCAGTAATCAATACATTACCTGCAACATGAAGCGGTTCCGAAGGCGTTTCAATTCCAATACATACTTTTTTATCCGAGCCTACAAAAATATTATTCCCATTTTTAGTCCAGGCACCCACATTGGCGGTTGCGGGGTCTGTCCAGGAGGCATTTCCCTGGAAGTCGGACATTAAAATATAGCCCGTGTTAAAACTAGTAGTAAGTTGCAGCGTTTCGGCTTTTATTTTACCCACTACATCGAGCCTGGCACTTGGGGCAAAGGTGCCGATGCCAATAGCTCCACTCACAATAAGTGATTTTGCTTGTGTAGCCAACGCAGTTTCGTAACCAATGGATACTGAGCCATTAACCTGTAGATCAGCTAAAGGGTTGCTGGTTCCAATGCCAACTTTATCAAACATTGAAGTACCTGTAACCTGTAATTTAGTTAAGGGAGTACTGGTACCGATGCCTACATTCCCATCGTTGAAAATATAGTATTTCTGGGTGCGGAACATTAAGCCA
>JBBRUR010000311.1:0-1082 GCA_038247635.1 Chitinophagales bacterium | reverse complement strand
GATTAAAAATTCAACACAAAAAATTAAAATTAAGTGCGGTACTCTTGTTAGGCTTAGTGATGATAGGGCTACAAGCGCAAGAAACCATTCCAGCATCGGGCGGAAAGGCTTCGGGTAGCGGAGGTACGGCGAGTTATTCCTTTGGGCAGGTAGTTTACACTACCAACACCGGAACAAACGGATCGGTGGCACAAGGCGTTCAACAACCATTCGAAATTTAGGTATTAACAGGAATTTTAGAAGCTAAAGGGATTAGACTTACAGTTTCGGCAACTTTTTTAATTATTTAATCCGCTGATAAACAATTATTTAATACATTTTAAGCAATTTGCTATTTTGCTCATTATTACCAATTTTCATCTCCGAAATGTCAGTTATAAAACATGAAAAAAATATGAAAAAGCTATTTACAATTTTAGTAGAAGTATTATTAACTGTAAGCGTGTTCATGCCAAGGGAGGCAAGTGCACAAGCGCCTCAAAAAATGAGCTATCAGGCAGTAATAAGAGATGCAAGTAACAAACTTATTACAAGCCAAGCAGTAGGTATGAAAATTACAATACTGAAAAACACAACACCAGTTTATGTTGAAACCCAAGCCATAACCACCAATGCTAATGGTTTGGCAACATTAGAAATTGGCTCAGGGATTTTAATGTCTGGTGATTTTGCTACTATTGATTGGGCGGCAGGTTCGTATTTTATTAAAACCGAAACCGACCCAACTGGCGGAACAGCCTACAGCATAACCGGCACAAGCCAATTATTAAGTGTTCCGTATGCTTTGTATGCAAAAACAGCAGGCGTGTCCGGTGTAAAAGGCGACAAAGGTGATGCCGGTGATCAAGGCATTCAGGGTGTTTCTGGTGTAGCAGGTGCAAACGGTGCTGCTGGGGTAAAAGGAGACCAAGGTATTCAGGGCATTCAAGGTGCTACCGGCTTAACAGGAGCAGCAGGTTTAACAACTTCAGTGAATGGTGTAACTCAAGTAGCTGGTGCAATAACCCTAACCAAAGCAGATATTGGACTTGCTAATATAGATAACTAACATTTCGGAGATGTCAACTGTCTTTTTTTCAATT
>JBBRUR010000310.1:0-1091 GCA_038247635.1 Chitinophagales bacterium | reverse complement strand
ATTTTACTTCCATGGGGGCAAACTCGGCTATCAGCAGATTAATATTAAGTTCAATAGATTGGTCAATGGTTTTACTAATGCGGCTTTCACTGATACCACTGTCCCAGATATGCCAGGCAAAAATAATATTGTGTAAAGGGTCGGCAGCTAATATTTCTTTGCCATTGGTGAGTAGGTAACTTTCGTTTCGGCCCCAGTTGGCAGCATCAATAATAAGCGGCACACGAATGCCTGCGCCGCGCATTTTTTTAACCAGCCGACTATAGGTAGAAGCAAAGTTTTGTTGCGATACCGTATCTGTTCCAGCTTCGTTGGCGATGTTGAGCAACAGGTATTTTTGATATTTTTCTACTACGGCTACTACATCTTTTTGTATCCAGAAATCAACGCAGCCTTCCAGTTTATTCCATTGCCCCGTAGCGTCATGCAGCTCTATAATGGGGAGCATTTTATTCTTAATACAATTACCCAATATGGTATCTAGTTGTTTGCCTCCGCCGCCCCTTTTCATCCACATAATACGTACACAGTTAGCCCCGGTTTTAGCAATTTCCGGAAATGATTTTTCACCTGTTGGGTCAGTAACCACATTCATTTTATTGACACCTCGTAAAATAATTTTTTCGTCATTGGGAGCATACAAAAAACGACCATCCACATAGCAAGTATTGCGGATGCTTTTCTTATCCCCTAACAAAAAAGCGCAGCTTGCTATAAGGCAACCACAAAGCAACATCCAAAATAATATTGGTTTCATACCTTATTTTTTAAATTCAATTTCGTAATACATGGTCTTATAAATTTTACTGTCTATATAAACAGTGTTTTTTCTTACCGCAATTTGTTCGCCCGTTCTGTTGCCGCTATGGTCAAGCACATACACCGTTGGCGATTTACCCTTCTTTCTTTTAATATTGAGCGTTACCGCAACAGGCTCCAACAGTATGGGTGCTGTGCCCAATTGTAGTAATTCGCTATGCGTATCATTATACTGCATGCCAGTATTTTCTGCACGTGCCATCACCGTGAGCAGTATTTTTTTTGCAGTTGCCAGCGGCGTTTTTTGCTGCAGGCTTGTTACCAATATCACT
>JBBRUR010000309.1:0-1112 GCA_038247635.1 Chitinophagales bacterium | reverse complement strand
AGGTACAATTCACAAAAACCAATTTTGAATACTTAGTGGCTATTGGTGCCGATTGTTTGGGTACTCAGGACGATGAAGCGGCTGCGGCTTACAACTATTTTTTTAAAACAGCAAAATACAATGCTCCGGCTCATCCTTACGAAGGATTTTTCCAGTTCAATTATAGTCCGATGGGCATTTTCCGTAAAGGCAATTGGGTAGCAACCATGCGTTCGCCAACTACCGAATTTTTTGGTGCCGAAATTTATGATAATTGGAATCGTTTTGGTCGTTATCAGGCAAATGGCTCGTTGGAAATTATGTACGGCGGCACCTTGGCAAGCAGTGGCTACCCAACGAGTACTACAACCGGAGGTTGGGACTGGAATGTCATTCCGGGTGCAACTACGGTTCATTACACTTCGTGGCAGGAAATGATGCCTTACAAATCGCTTTTAGGAATGTTCGACCAACGAGCTTTAACGAAAAATTTTGCGGGCGCATTGACCTTTGGCGATTGCGGTGTGTTTGCCGCCGATTTCGACCAAAAGGATACCTGGGGTGCAAGCGCTTTTACAGCTACGAACCTCGTTTATAAAAAATCGATGTATGCTTTCGACAATATGATTATCAGTTTGGGTAGCAATATCGGTTCGTCGGGCTCGTACGCTGCCGATATGATAACAGCCACCAATTTGTTTCAAAGCATTGTGTCGTCGGGAACATTAACTGTAAATGGCACATCGCAGGTTTCGCCCTATACGGCAACCGTTTCGACCACAGCCGACAATTGGTTGGTAACGCCACTTGGTACCGGCTACTTTGTACCGGCAGGAAATAATTCCTTAGAAATTAAATATGGTAATCAAACGACTCCCGCACAGAACGGAGCCGATTATGCAGCACCTACCACAACGGTTAAAGCGGCAAAAGCCTATTTGAATCATGGTGTAAAACCAAGTTCAAAAAGTTACTCCTTTGTGGTTGTACCAGCCACCAACAGCACCGCCATGCAGACGTTGGCTACTCAAATGGCCAATGGTGGTGGAAGTATTTACCAAATTCACGCACAAAACAGCTCGGTACATGCACTTACGTATAAACCATTGAACATTACAGCTTACAGTTTTTTT
>JBBRUR010000308.1:0-1119 GCA_038247635.1 Chitinophagales bacterium | reverse complement strand
GACTTCCGTGACGGAAGGTTTAACGCAAGCCATTGAAAACGTTAAAAGTACATTTGATGGCGAACGGATGACTGTTACCTACGACCTTTCTAACTCAGACCAATCCCAGAAATTTAAAGTTGCTCTTTACGGGTCGCACAACAACTACACACTTCCCATTGGTTACTCGACAGGTGAGGTGGGTGAACAGGTTTTGCCTGGAAAAAGCAAGCGCGTGGTTTGGGATATTCAGAAAGAACTGCCGCCAGATTTTGATGCTGATATCTCTATAAAAGTAAAAGCCGCCAAGGTAGCGCCCCCATTTGCAAAAATGCAAGCCAAGCCATTGCTCAAAACGGGTTATAAAAGGGGTCAATCTGTAGACGTTCAATGGACAGGAGGAAAACCAAGTGATAAAATCCATATTGATTTGTACAAAGATGGAATACTCAACCAAAAATTGGCAGAGAACCTTGGCAATGGCCAGCAACTTTACCAGTGGAGTTTACCTAAAGGCCTAAAGGGCAGTGGATACAGTTTTGTAATTAACAATGCCTCCGAAAAAAGCAGCAGTGGTACATTTAAGGTGAAGCCAAAATTACCTTTTTTGCTAAAAGTACTGCCGGTGTTGGTGATAGGTGGGGTGGTGGTTGCTTTGGGTGGTTCAAAATCAACAGCTACGGATTCTCCTACCAATGATTTGCCAGGCCCTGTTAAACCGAATTAAGTCCATGAAGAAACTATATACGCTACTTGTTTTTAATTTAGCACTGGTAACGTTTAGTGTCGCGCAGGTTCCAACCATCACGAATTTTACCCCTGCCAGCGGCCCGGTAGGTACAACCGTAACCATTACAGGCACAAACTTCAGCGCCACCCCAGCCAACAACATTGTTTTCTTTGGTGCGACCCGAGCTACGGTTACAGCGGCCACAACAACACAACTTACCATTACAGTGCCGGTAGGAGCAACCTACCAACCCATCACAGTTCTTACCAACGGCTTATTAGCTTATTCCAGCAAGCCCTTTGTGGTAACTTTTAATGGGGTGCCGGGCATTGATGCTACCTCTTTTACCGCCAAAGTAGATTTCACAACCGGAGCAAATCCTATTTCAGTTTCCATTGGCGACCTTGACG
>JBBRUR010000307.1:0-1119 GCA_038247635.1 Chitinophagales bacterium | reverse complement strand
TCAATCCAACCGATCTCTTGAGTGAAGGCATAATAAACGATGCCGTTTTTACTGACGCAACAGCTACCGTTTTGGGTTCATTTGTATTTAGCGGCGTGGGTAAGCGCCGTAACAGCATTGCTCGTTTGTTGCTGGGCAATACAGCTTTACCGGTAACCTTTACTTTGTTTACCGCTACCCGCCGGCTACAAAACGTGCATTTGCAATGGACTACGGCAAATGAGCAAAACAACCGGGGATTTACTGCAGAACGAAGCAGCGATGGTATTAATTTCAGGTATATCGGTTTTGTAAATGCAATTGGCAATGGCAATAGTAGTCAGGTAGCCAATTACCAGTTTACAGATATTGAGCCCGGTACTGGCATTTTATACTACCGGTTAAAACAAACCGATTTAGACGGAACATTTGCATACAGTGAAGTACGGCAAGTACAAATGGCCAATTCTACGCCGTTTACCATTGTGCCTACAGTTGCCAATACCGAAGTGATTGCTCAGGTACCAGTCAATAGTAACGGTAAACCCTCCTTCGTGCAGCTTATTGATCCATTGGGCCGTGTGTTGAAAGAGCAAAAAGTAAACGGAGATACAGTTCGTTTTTCTGTGGAAAGATTGCCCGAAGGAGCTTATTACATTCGTTTACAAACTGTAAATAAAAATGCTTCCATCCAGCGTTTTATTGTTCAACATTGAGTAGTTATAAAACATCCTAACCGTTGGGCGCAAGATCTTTTTTCTTCTTTTGGGATAGAAGGCAGCCGCTTGCAAACGGATGGTAAAGGCGAAGCAGAACCGGCAGAGCCAAACACCACCGCACAAGGCAAGGCAAACAATCGCAGGGTTGAATTTATTAAACAGTAACATTATAAAAATGAAAAAAATATGTAGCATTATAGCAGGTTTAATCGCCCTGCAGGCAGGAGCACAAAACGTAGGGATTGGCACTACCACACCTAAAGCCCGGCTGCATGTAGCGGATAGCAGTGTTTTTTTCAGCAGCCCTTCTTCTCTTAATAGCGGAGGATTGACGCCCACAGAAAATGGTGGTACCGGATTATTGTGGATTGCAGGAAAAGCGGCGTTAAGGGTTGGCCGGGAAACAGGTATCCGCTGGGCT
>JBBRUR010000306.1:0-1125 GCA_038247635.1 Chitinophagales bacterium | reverse complement strand
CCCCAGCTTCCAGATTTACCCCAAGACAAATACCTTTTGCTGCTTTAGTTCTAATTGCAGTGCCGGAACCGGCGATGCCATCCAGTTTATAGAGTTGTATGAAAAATGTAATAAACACGAAGCTTTGAAGAAGGCAACAGAGTTAGTCGGAGGCGAAGTGGCTAAGCCACAAGCCCAGGCCACTATGTTTATCGAAACCGACACCCTCACCAAATCAGCCGTTTTATCCAAAGCGTTTACCATCTTCAAAAACTCCCTACCCCGGAACCCCAAAGCAGTACAATACCTGCAAAGCCGAAACCTTGACTACAAGCAGCACGAAACCGGTTTTATCAATGCCGGGTACCACCATGAGTTAGGCAAGTAACTAACTGAAAGCTTAGCCAAATACGGCCTACTCAAACCAAAGCCATCCGGTGGATTTACCACTTGGGCTAAGGATTGTATTGTTTTTCCATTGAAGAATTGGCATTAGTTTTTTTTTGCCAACATTTATTATTGTTCACAAATGTGTCATATATACCTCAAAAAAAAATAACACTTTTCAACTTGTAAATACTAACAGTTTCTAACAAACTTAGTGCCGTAAACGATGCGGCAGGGGTACAGGCAGGTTTAGGCGATTTTACCAACAAAGTAACGGAGGCTAGTGAATATGGCTACGATAGAAATGGCAATAGGTGAAGCGACCGCAACAAACGCCTGAATGGGAATGTGGGCAATTTGGTAACGAGTGGCGGAGCCATTACTTATAACCACCTAAACCTGACAGTACAAATAACCGTAAAAAATGAAGCGGGTACTGCCAACAAAGGCACCATTGTTTACACTTACTCCGCTTCGGGTACAAAACTACGTAAGGTTGTTACCGAGCCGGGTGCAACGGTAAACGCCGCCTCCACCACCACTTCCACCACCCTTTACCGTGGATCACCTGTTTACGAAAGCAAGTTGTACAGCAACAGCACTGTAAATACTGCACTTAGATACACGAGCCAGTTGCAATTCTTCGGCCACGAAGAAGGGCGGGTACGGGTTGTGCGAACAACTCCGCAAAGTACCACACCCATTACCTTGGTTTATGATTACATGCTTAAAGACCATTTGGGAAATGTTAGGATGCCT
>JBBRUR010000305.1:0-1136 GCA_038247635.1 Chitinophagales bacterium | reverse complement strand
TATTATGTTTGCCTAAAAGTACAGTCGGGGCCCAATTGTGTAAGCTATAAATGCGATTCTGTTACCGTTAGGCCGCCTACTACTTGTTCGCTAATAGTAAGATTTACCAGCAGGCAAGATTCTATCAACAGAAAGAAAATACATTTCACCAACAACACTACACCAACAGTATCAGCAAGCATTGCCAGTTGGAGTTTTGGAGATGGCAGCAGTGCTACCGGCTGGAACACAACACACGAATATGCGGAACCGGGCAGGTATTATGTTTGCCTAAAAGTACAGTCGGGGCCCAATTGTGTAAGCTATAAATGCGATTCTGTTACCGTTAGGCCGCCCGTTTTAAATTGTGATAATAAAATGGCAAGCTATGTGTACCGCAGGGATGGATACATGCCCAATAAATTATTCTTTTTTGCAACCAGCAATACCGCTATACTTCAGCAGCGGTGGACGTTTACCAAGCTATCGAGTGGTGCATCTGTAACAATAGCGCAAAACGACCCTATGTATATGTTTAGTGATACCGGCACCTATTTGGTTTGTCTGCGTGCAGTGCTTTGGGGTGGCTGTGTAAAAGAACAGTGCGATATAATTAGAATAATGCGTACCAATGCTGCTGCCCAATGTATGCTGCAAGCTTATCCAAACCCTGCACATAACCAGGTAGCAGTAAATATAGAACTTACACAACCAGAAACCATCAAAGCATTTATCTATACTGCCCAAAATATTTTGGTGAAAGAGCAGATTGTACAAGGTACCAGAGGTAATAATTTAGTCAATATCAATCTGCAAGGATTAATACCTGGCTATTACAGTATCCGGCTTGTATATGGCAATAAGGTTTGCTATAGCCGGTTTTATAAAATCTGAGTTATTTGAGGGTTTTACATACATAAAAACCTACAGTCTCTACTGTGGGTTTTTTAAGGAGCATTTTAAATTGACGCAGCGCCCGGTGTTTGGTTAGGCCACCCAACAAGGCTCAAACCCTATCGGGTGTTTTCACCGTCCGAAATCCGGAGCCACAATTTGAAATGCACCCGTTTTTTAACCAATAAACCTAAATCTCCCATCAACCTATATCTCCCATCAACCTATATCTCCCATCAACCTATACTGTATTACCCATAAAC
>JBBRUR010000304.1:0-1145 GCA_038247635.1 Chitinophagales bacterium | reverse complement strand
ACCATTTTGGCAACCATAGCCAGCAATCAAAGCCCATACATAGCTGCTGACCTTAGTGTAATGAACACGTGGTTTAACCGGCCCAACCTGCCCATAGCAGTGGTGAGGGGCAATGCCGTAAACCTTACCGCCTGGCAAAAATGGGACTCCGTTATTGCAGCTGATTACCCCCACCAGGTATCCACAAACAAACAAGCCGATGACGCGGTAACGCTTTATCGAAAAATACTGTCTGCACAGCCCGATAGCAGCGTTACCATTGTAACCGTTGGCTTTTTTACCAATATGGCCAACTTGTTGCAATCAGCGCCCGACTCTATTTCGCCGTTAAATGGCGAAGCGCTTATTCAAAAAAAAGTAAAACAAATGGTAAGTATGGCCGCCCGTTTCGACAGCGGTATGGGCAGCTTTAAAGAGTTCAACGTGGTAAAGGATTCCGCATCCGCAAAAGTGGTTTTCGATCGGTGGCCAACACCCATCATATTCAGCGGTTTTGAAATAGGAATGAACCTGCATACCGGCTTGCCGTTGCTTGACAGTAGCGTAGCCAAATCACCCGTAAAAGATGTTTTTGCCCGGTGCATACCTATGAGTAAAGAAGATGCCAACGGTAGAATGAGTTGGGACCAGACAGCGGTATTGGTTGCAGTAAAAGGCTACCAGCCTTACTTTAACGTGGTAAAGGGGCGCATCATTAGCAACATCAACGGCAGCAACGGTTGGGATAGTACCGGCAAACGCGATGCTTATTTGGTACAACAAATGCCAGTGCCACAAATGGAACAGGTATTGAATGGGTTAATGATGCATCGGCCAGTGACTAAAAACGGTAGTGCTGATAGCCAGGAACAACAATAATTTCGTTCTGTCGGGGTCTCCTTAATAGTTTTTGCCTACCAGCAAAGGGAACCAGCTTTAGAAACGTAATACCTTACCGACCGAAGATTTTATATATTAGTTGATGTCAACCTACACGAGGCGGGGGTTGCGAATATCACAGCCTTGAACGAGCTAACGGTGTGTTAACATATAGATTGGTAAAATGGATTGACGCTACGACAATCTAAAATGTATAAGACTAAATTGTTGAATATTAATAAATTACTTATTTTGCGGTTGCGTGTAATAGCATCAATTAACGCGTT
>JBBRUR010000303.1:0-1147 GCA_038247635.1 Chitinophagales bacterium | reverse complement strand
TTTGCGAAAAATAATGGTACGGCTACCTACATGACAGCACATGCCAGCGATTGCATTACCAAATGGAGGGATGTAACGGAAAGTGAAGTGGCGTTAACCAAACTTACCATTGGCCAGTTTGAAAAAATTCAAAACAACAGCCAGATAACTGGTGCGGTAAAAAATGCGGTGAACTATACCGGCTGGTACACCAGCGTGGGTACAAAACTGGAAGGGCAGGTGTTTGCTGTAAAAGTAGAACAACAAAACAGAACGGTGTATGCATTGGTGGCGGTAATAAAACATTTTGGTACTAGTGGCAGTAATGGCTATTTAAAAATAAAAGTAAAATCACAGGGTGTTGATAATAATCGGGATGGTATCGTAGATCCGAATGCTTACATCCGGTAAAAAATATAACAATCAAAAAAATCAGTCATGAAAAAAGTAATCTTAATTGCGCAGGTAATCATTTTGTTTTTTGCAATACCGGTTAGTGCCCAGTTGGTTAAGATGCAACGGCAGACAAACGGTGCAGTAAGAGTTAACACAATGAACTTTGTAACCGAAGGGATTTATTTTATTAAAGTAAATGAAACCGGAAAGTATTTTGGTATAGAAGGCGTAAACCCTAATAACGGCGCCAGGTTGGTACAGTGGGATTTTGCTAACCAGGACAATCATAAGTTTCAAATTATAAAATCGGCCGATGGCTATTATTTTATAAAGGCCATGCATAGCAACCGCTATTTAAATGTAGCCGGACAATCGCAGGAGGATGGTGCTATTATTATTCAGTGGGATTTTGCAGAGCAGGATAATTTAAAATGGAGTTTTAGTTTTGATGGCACTACCCGTACTTATGTGATACGTAATAAACAAAGCGGCAAAGAATTAAAGTTGCAGGGCAGCAATGTGAATAATGGCAATGGCGCTATACTGGCCATTAATGGCAATGCAGGCAAACAAACATTTGTTTTACAACCGGCCAACGAAATAAAAAATGCCCCCACTGCTGCAAACCCTAATAAAATACAGCAGGTAAATACTTTTAAAAATATTACCAACAGCCTGTCAATGAGACTGTCAGATGGTACATCTCTAACACGGTATTTAAATCCTGCTGGTGTTCAGAAAATGAAACAGGGCGATTATAAAAAGGAGATTA
>JBBRUR010000302.1:0-1157 GCA_038247635.1 Chitinophagales bacterium | reverse complement strand
TTGAGCAGCCGCCATATCGAAGGCGTGGTAGAAATGATGCTGGATGCCACCCAACGCTACACCTTGTCTTTAACCGAAAAACGTTTGTTTGGTTGGCACGCAGCGCTTTTTCCCACAGGCTACAGCGGACCTTACGCAATTGAAGTGGGACGATACCGCACAGGCGAAATGCAAGTGGTTTCGGGTGCAATGGGCAAAGAAAAATTACATTACGAAGCCGTAAAGCCCGAATTGGTAAAAACGGAAATGGACAAGTTTCTGGATTGGTTCAACAACGAAAACCGCCTTGACCCAGTTTTAAAAGCCGCCATAGCACACTTTTGGTTTATCATCATTCACCCCTTTGATGACGGAAACGGTAGAATTGGTAGAGCGATAACCGATATGTTGCTTGCAAATGCCGAAGGAAGTGGAGAACGTTTTTACAGTATGTCGAGCCAAATATTAGCCGAACGCCAACTCTATTACGAAGTATTACAAAAAGTGCAACATAGTTCGGGCGACATTACCGAATGGCTCGACTGGTTTTTGCATTGCCTCAAAAATGCGATGCTCTCCACCGAAAACACTACACAAAAAATATTGCGCAAAGCCGAGTTTTGGAAATTACACGAACAAACCCCCATCAACGAACGCCAACGCTTAATACTCAATATACTCTTTGATAATTTTGAAGGAAAACTACAAACCTCAAAATGGGCTAAAATTGCCAAAACCTCTAGCGACACCGCCTTACGGGACATAAAAGATTTGATAGCAAAAGGCATCTTGCAACAAACTGACGAAGGAGGACGAAACGCTAATTACGAATTAGTAGACTTTAAAATAGAATAACCACTGGCTACAATAAAACAGGACTTTAAGCACCACGAAGTGCCCAGCGAATAACCCCGCATGGCTCATGAGCGATGCGAATAACCCCCGGTTGAGCGACATCCCGGGTTCAGTGGATTTATTCTTTTTCGGAGGGAGATTTACTGGCATAAACTTGCCAGTTGTTTTTTCGATTTGTCAACAAAACAAATTTGATACTTAAACCGCTTTGCAACCTAATGATTGCATCTGTAATTACGAAGATATTAGCACGCGATTTAAGTCGCATGCTATCAGGCAATCCGTTTCCAAACTAACAGGTAATTGTATTTTACTCCAAAAAG
>JBBRUR010000301.1:0-1162 GCA_038247635.1 Chitinophagales bacterium | reverse complement strand
GGGTTATCACGTTAGAAAAGGAGTTCATAATTTAACGTTGTACGACTGGGAGAAGTACATGGATTTTGCAGCGGCCACGGGATTTTAATGTCAATCTATTTTTGAGTTACCCGATTTTATTGCTTTTACTTATGTCGGCACTTTTATACCATCTTTTTTTAGCGTATAGTTTATAGCCTGCAAACCCGAACTAATAAAAAATACCAAAGGCTTTCCCAACTTTGCTGAGGGTGCGTTTCACAATAAAAATCCTTACCGTTTTGCGAAGGGGATCAGGTAACAATGGTTTAGGTTGTATAGTTGGTGCCGTTGAACTAAAAAGCGTACCGGGCAAGTTTTATAGGGGAAATTGGAGGAGTAGCGGTTTTTTTACGGGCATAGCGTCTGATGACATTGATAACATTGGCGTGCTGCCATAAAATAGTTGACTTAGATTAATTGCCCCTAATGTTAATTGTTGTATGCTTTGTACTCCTTTAGTGTTGTATAAGTGTATCTGAAAACAGTATTTAAACGTTAGCTATCCGTAGCTGATAAACAAACGAAAAGTCCTTTTTATGTTTCACCCAATGTACAGAAGGGGGTAAAAAAATCATTTTATAAAAAATAGAAAAAGACCAAATGAGTGCTGGTGTATACTTCCGGCAATTATCATTACAGCATTGTTGGCAAAAAAACAAAAACAGCTATGAAACATCAATTAAAAACCTTTATGGGGGTGTGCGGATACTTGCTTTTTACAAACATGACTATTGCACAAGTCAATGCTACGGCTGATAAATCTTTAAAAGATTTGTATGGCGATATAACGCCAGGTACATCGGTTTCCTTAAATACCCTTTCAAATACTGCTTTAATATTGCCCGATACCAGGGCAGGTGAGTGGCCCGAAATCAGGGCCAGGATAATGAAGCGTTTAAATACAGCCCTGGGAACCGGCCCGGTAGAGCTAACACCAGTTGTAAACAAATTTGAGGTAATAGAACGCTATGAGAAATTTGGACTACCACATGTAAAGTATCGCTACCATGTTGTTGATGAAATCTGGAACGAGGCTGTTATGATCCTTCCCGAAAAATTTCAAAATGGCGATAAATCGTCGGCTGTACTAACCGTTCATGGCACCAATGGCGCCAGTGGAAAAGATGGTGCATTAGGAGCG
>JBBRUR010000300.1:0-1172 GCA_038247635.1 Chitinophagales bacterium | reverse complement strand
TTGTTTTGGCTACACCACTGATGGCATTAAAATACCGGATTATAAATTCCTTGTTTTTAATTTGCTGTTCCATAGTATTAAGTTTTAAATGATTACCAAAGTTACATTCAAATACCTGCATGTGTTAGGCCATTTGTTGCAATCTTTTATTCATTTGTTGCATTTTTATTGCTGCGGCGAAAAATAGAATACAGAATTACTTTTAACTCAATGTACTATCTTTTGCTCTTATTAACTCTGTAAATTCTCCTTACCAACTGTATGGCATCTCTCTGCATAACCTGACCCGGCGTATATTTATACTCACAAGGAAACTCCTGAGTATATAAAAACACTTTTTGTACAAGCGTATAAACATCTTTAAATACCTGCAATTCGTACTATAGTGCCATTTCTATGAAAATAAAAATCGACCGCTTCGCGGTAAATAGTTAAAAAGCCCGAATCGCGCGCACATAGTTTCGGTAAAACTTAAATTGGTAAGCCACGCTAGCTTTGTCGGAGAATTCCATGTAATAAGCGGCCTTTTGATTGAACTCGCAAGAACTCCAATACAGCACACTACTAAAGCCACCAACCACATCTTTTTGTAAGTACAATAAATTTAACTCGTATTTGGAAGGTAAATACCAGTCACCGTAAGTAATCCCACCAACTGTAACTGCATAATCGGCACAAACTTTTGCGGCAAAATTACCTGTTTGGTTATCGGCCATTTGTGTGGCTACTATCATAGCGGTGTTCATTGAACCGGCATATAAACCATCACCTGTGGTGCCTGTATTCCTTAATGTATCATTATACCATCTTATTCCTGTGCTTTGGTCGGCTCTGGCGGCTATTAAACCGTGCTGCCCGGTTGCATCTAACCAAAATATTATGCCTCCCTGGTAACTCTGCCCAATGGTAAGTGTTGCACCATTGCTTACATTTACCACATAAGGGTCTTTTTTTGTACCTGCACCTTCTACGGTAACGTTTGTTCCGGAGTTTACTTTGGTTTCGGAGCCGTCGGCATTGATTAAGCCACTTAATTTAGTTTTTTCAGCAGTGGTGTAATCATTGGTTGATAGAGCTTTACCTGTTTCTTTGTCAACTTTTAAAGCTAATCCAGTGGTTACTGATGTGGTGGTTGCCAATGAACTTAGATTTTGGTCGCCTGTATTGGTGCC
>JBBRUR010000299.1:0-1182 GCA_038247635.1 Chitinophagales bacterium | reverse complement strand
TAAGCTGGACAACCCCGAATACCGGCACATTAACCAATGTAACCGGAACTGCACCTATCGTTTCCAGTGGAGGGAATGAACCTGCCATTTCAATTTCAGCAGCTACCACCAGTGCTGCTGGAAGTATGAGTGCTGCCGATAAAACAAAATTAGATGGTATAAACGGCTCAGAAACCAAAGTAACTGCAGGTACAAATGTAACCGTAACAGGTGCAGGAACAACCGCAAGCCCTTATGTTGTAAATGCAAGCGGTAGTACAACTCTTACTATTGGGCAGAGTTACCAAGGCGGCATTATATTTTGGTTAGATGCAACTGGGCAACACGGTTTAATAGCTGCCACTGCCGACCAAAGTACAGGTATTAGATGGTTTGGAGGTACATATACGAATACACGTGCCAGAGCAGATGGAATTGGTGCTGGGTTAAAAAATACCGCCATAATTATTGCTAATCAAGGACCAGTTGACGGCAATGCTTTTGCAGCAACTGTTTGCAATGAATATTCAGTTACAGTAGGCGGAGTAACTTATGGCGACTGGTATTTACCTTCAAAATATGAGCTTAATTTATTATACCTACAAAAAACTGCGGTTGGCGGTTTTGCTAGTGCCTACTATTGGAGTTCCAGCGAGTACTATACCAGCGCCGCTTGGTTCCAGTACTTCGGCAGTGGCTACCAGAACGGCAGCAGTAAGAGCAACACCTACTATGTGCGGGCTGTTCGGGCTTTTTAACTATTTATCAATTTAACTATTTAACCGCGAAGCGGTCGATTTTTTTTTTGAAATTCCATTTATGGCATTATATTACGAATTGCAGGTTTTTAAGGATGTATACACGCTTGTGCAGAAGGTGTTTTTGTATACACAGGAGTTTCCTCGTGAATATAAATATACACTTGGGCAAGATATGAAGCGTGATGCAATACAGCTTGTAAGGAGTATATACAGGGCAAATAAAGCACAAGATAAGGTTGTATATCTTGAGGCATTTTTAGATGATTTTGAATTGCTGAAATTCGAGATACGCTTATGTGTTGATATGAAAATTTTAGCAATTAAAAAACAAGCCGAGTTATCAGGGTTAATGGATAGCATAGGCAAACAAATTACCGGTTGGCGTAATGCCAATCGGTAAATGCCGGAATTGTATGTGCTAAGGCATATACAAGCGAGCAAG
>JBBRUR010000298.1:0-1183 GCA_038247635.1 Chitinophagales bacterium | reverse complement strand
TAAAGTATCTCCTATATTTTCCCTATAATCATTACAGGGTTCAGCTACCAAAGCTCCACAATTGCCTCTATATAATTGGATAGCCCCTGTGGATAAGCGTAACACATCAACAGCATGCGTTACGACCCCCGCTGTAAAACTGTACCACACATCACTGCCAGCATTAAAAACGCAGGTAGTAACCGGTAAGCTGGCAGTTGCACCCAATAAATTACCCTCAAAAAACGCTGATAAGCCTGCTGTTGGAAGCGGTAAATTTTCGGCTTGTGCACATTCATTGTTGGCGGGTGGCTGTGTTACCGCCACTCCGAAATTACTATTGGTGGTTCCTGAATAGTAAACCCTGAAATAATAGGTTTGCCCCACCGTAAGTCCATTTTGTTGAATAACCGTTGTATTGGGATAATTACTATTTAAGCCAAAGTTTCCGCAAAACAAACTGGTTAAGCCTGCACAATCTCCGCTAAAAATTTGTACCACTGCATTGGTTGGGCCCGAATTATGCTGCACATAAATAAGCTGAATAGCAGATGTTGCGGTAAAGGTAAACCAAACATCGGCATTGGCCGTGCCCTGGCAGGCTAACATAGACTGGGTGCCATTCAGGCTGGAACTTGTTGTAAATACAGGAATGCTACTGGTGGCCGAAACCAACAAAGTAGCATTGGCGCAATCATCATTGGCCGGTTGTGCCCAAACCAATGTTGTGCAAAATAAAAGAGCGAACCCTAAAAATTTTCTCATTATCAATTAGATTTATTTTTTTTTAATTCCGCTATTTCTTTTTGAAGTTCTTTTACCTGATTAGCGAGTTCTTTCATAGCTTCTACCAAAAGCGCATCGTAAGTACCATACGCCGTTTGTAAATAGCCCTGTGCATCGGTGGTTACTGCTTCTGGAAATACCTGCTGAATATTTTGGGCAGTAAAACCCATTTGGTTGCCTTCGGGGCGTTTCATCCCGGTTTTGGTATCGTTCCATTGAAAAGTGATCCCTTCCAATTGTTTTAATTTATCCAATGCTCCTGTGAGGGGTTGCATATCTTTTTTAAGGCGGGCATCACTATTGCCGAGCCAACTACCAGAACTACTTTTGCTGGCATTGCCATTTACCTCCAACGAATTGGTGGTGGGGTTTCTATCGCCCAAGCCTACCCGGCCATCTTTAATAACCAACGGATTGG
>JBBRUR010000297.1:0-1202 GCA_038247635.1 Chitinophagales bacterium | reverse complement strand
CCTTTGCAGGAACGGTAACACCAAAAAAATAAGATCCCGTATAAATGCCTAATGCAAGCGTTTTTCCTCGATTATTGGTTGCATTGGCATCGTTGAGTTTTAAAAAATAATGCTTTGTAAAAGAGAATGGGTTGGGTTGGACTAATCTCAAATCTGGTGTATAATGAAATTTGAGTTCGCTTCCATTGGTAAAATCGCTTGCTGCACTATGTAGGGCCAGGCTTGCACCCGCACCCGAAACACCCTGAATACGCTGATCGCCAAATACATGCAACTGACTACGTACTTCGGGCATTACCGATGTGGTGGTATTGGCAATGCCCACCCGAGCCGCCGAATCGAATTGCATACTCACCGTTCGTGAATTGGCACCGCCATTATTAAAATTAGATTGTAATACCGCCAATGCTCTAGTTTCACCCTGAACGAGGGTGGTAAAATGCCTGCCGCCGGTGCCTCGTTTTAAAATAGCTAGCCCCGCGGGAAGACCGCTATTAAGCACTGTATCAAGAATATTAATGGTGGCCCCTTGGCCTAGACCTGGAAAAACGGTGGCGGGGCCGCTTACGGAAAGCCTAGAACCGACAGAGCTAAGCGAACCTAGGCCAAACTGTCCGATACTGTCAAGCACAAAGCGGTTGCGCGAGAAATTACTTTCGTCTATCTGACGAATTACAAAGGGCAACTTTTTTGCTAAAACAAGTTGGCCGTATTGAAAGTTTGTATTGCCATTTATAAACACTAAACCAAGGCGCATACCACTATTAAATGCTTCGCCGGTTGCGTTGTTGGTAAATGTGAGGTTGAAAGCATCGCTTAGGCCACCATGAATTTGCAGTCTATCAATGGGCGTAGCGGTACCAATGCCCACATTTTGCGCCGCAGTTTGCAGGGTTATAAAAACAGCTAAAACACCTAATAATTTTTTCATGATTTATAGCTTTATAAATTCTACCCTACGGTTATTCGCTTTGGCAGCAGGTGTGTTGCCTGTGTCTGTAAGTTGGGTTCCGCCCTTTCCGTCCGTTTCAAGCCGTGCGGCATCAATACCAAATTCTTTTGCCAGTGCATCTTTTACCGCCGCAGCACGTTGTTTGCTGAGCTCAAGGTTGGCACCCGCATCGCCATCGTTGCTTGTATGCCCTACAATTTTTACGTTGAGGGTGGCATTTTCTTTCAACACATTGGCAATCTCCTTTAGT
>JBBRUR010000296.1:0-1209 GCA_038247635.1 Chitinophagales bacterium | reverse complement strand
GTGAGATTACAAAACGAAGCCTGCCATATTGCTTTGTGCAACAAATAATCGTACAACATTTCTTATAGGCAATACAATGGCTATTAAAACAATATATTAAAAGAACAATATTTTTTGTTACGCAGCCATAGACCTGCACTCTTTTGCACATGCCTCACAAACTTCGGCACAGTGGCGGCAATGTTCTTTTTCGTGCTTTCCACATTCTGCTGCACATTGTTCACACATATCTGCGCATAGGGCGCACAACGCTTTTGCTTTACTTCCCCCTAAACTCATAACCTGCGCGGCGGCGTAGCAAAAGGCAGCACATTCCATATCCAGTTTAATACAGGTGGCCATCATTTGTACATCGTCTTCCATAGTACACGCTGAAGCGCAATGGTTACAAACAGCAGCACATTGCAGGCAGGCATCAATACAACTTTTGTAATCGTGGTAACTTTTCATGTGGTAACAATTTTAGTTTGTAAAGCAATAGTTATAAAAAAACTGTTCCAACAGCGTTGCGATTTACTACCGTAAAATATTATGGCAAATAAGGAGTAAGGAAATAATAGAGCATATTTATTTTACTCTCATAACTATTGACTTAAAAATATTACAAACCGAAAGGCCTAAAATCATCTTCGGCACAGGCTGCAAATAAAAGTGAAAGGAGTAGTAGTTTTTGGAAAGTCGTAGCAACATTAATGTTTTAAAATGAAAGCAATATTGGGGAACCTCTATGTAGGCAAATGAATTGCCCCCGTTAAACTAAGCATAAAACACGTTGAAAATAAATTGAAGGAAAGAGGTTAAAAGCTGACTGCTGCGCAGTACGAAAATGATAAAATGAGCTGCCTCCAGCACTTCTAATGCACGTTACAGGAAACACCTGTCCACAAAATTTGGTAAGTACCAACAAAAAAGCCTCCACCATGCAGGCAGAGGCTTTAAAAAATGCTGTGGAAGAAGGGCTCGAACCTCCACGAGGTAGTTAGCTAAAGTACAAGAGTTCAGTGGTCGATCCTGGTCGGCAATCCCGATTTGCATCGGGACAGCCGGCTCTATACTTCGTTTATCCGTTTTTCCTCACCCCCGAGACAAGAGGGCATGTCTGCCAAAAATTTCATTACTCCACAGTATATCAAAAGAACTTATTTTTATTGGCCTAATGGCCAATAGCTGTAGGGGGAGGGGTCGAACCTCCACGAGGTGGTTAGCAAT
>JBBRUR010000295.1:0-1212 GCA_038247635.1 Chitinophagales bacterium | reverse complement strand
GGTTTTACTTGAGTCGGCAATGATCTCGTTCATCTTTTCAATTTCGGCGGCGGTAAAATACCGACACTTACCGACGGCTAAATTTCCCAACGTAATATTCATTATCCGTACCCTGGTTAGCGTATGAACTTCGTACCCCAGGTACTCGCACATGCGCCGTATTTGCCGGTTTATACCCTGCGTTAAGGTGATACGAAAACGCCTGTTACCTTCGGAGCGTACATGACATTTTTTGGTTACCTCGTCAAGTATGGGCAGGCCGTCGCTCATTTTTCTAATAAACGCTTCATCAACAGGCTTGTCAACCGTAACAATGTATTCCTTTTCGTGGTGGTTGCTTGCCCGCAATATTTTGTTTACAATGTCGCCGTCGTTGGTAAGTATAATCAGGCCTTCTGAATCTTTATCTAACCTACCCACCGGAAAAATTCGTTTGTTGTAGTTTATATAATCAATAATGTTGGTTTTGTCGCTGGTATCGGTGGTGGAGGCAATGCCCACCGGTTTGTTGAATGCGATGTAAACAGCCTCCGTTTTTTTAATCGATTTTATCTTTTCCCCGTCAACAGCTACCACATCGGCTGGTTTTACCCAATCGCCTTTACGTGCCGTGCGGTTGTTGATGGTTACCCTGCCGGTCTCAATATATTTATCAGCTTCTCTACGTGAGCAAAAGCCCGAACCACTTACCACTTTATTTAAACTTACCCGGTCGTCATTTTCAGGTTTCATAGCTGTTATTTTGGTAAAGGTACAGGGGAGGGTAGGTTACTTAAAAGTTGGGGGATTTGATTTGTTGCGGGGGATGGGTTACCTGTGTTGGAAAATGTTACAAAATGTTACAAGATGTTACAAGATGGTACAAGATGTGACAAGGTGTTATAAAACCAAGGGAAAAATTGAATATCCAGCGGGAGTGTTAGAAAAGTACCAGCACTTAAAAGGTACGAGGTAAAGTCCACGTCGTTGGCAGGTACTAATGCTTATGTCATTGCGGGGAACGAAGCAATCCAATAATTAGTATTCAGATTAGCTAAATGCGAAAGGGGATTGCTTCATCGTACCTCCTCGCCATGACGAGGAAATTGACATACTGCGATAAGGGGATTGCTTCATCGTACCTCCTCGCCATGACGAGGAAATTGACATACTGCGATAAGGGGATTGCTTCATCGTACCTCCTCGCCATGACGAGGAAATTGACATACTGCG
>JBBRUR010000294.1:0-1214 GCA_038247635.1 Chitinophagales bacterium | reverse complement strand
CAGGCAGATAAAGATGAGTTGGTATTTTTCCGATTGATCAACAGCAATGGAAGTACGGTGGCAACAAGGTCGTTTGTGCTAAAAAAAGGAAGCAATGCTTTTATCTGGAATATGGCGCAACTGGTGGCTGGTACTTATTTTATTACATCAACCAATAAAAACTTGGGTGCTGTGCAAATTATTAAACAATAAATTAAAAGATATACTCACCCTTTTTAGGTATTGAAGTACGTTTTTCCTTTCAGTAACTTTAAGTTATTCAAAACAATCATAAAATGATTAAAATATCGCTTTTTTTAATGATTTTAGTGAGTGCGCATTTTTCCAAGGCACAAAATGTGGGTATTGGCATTGCCACCCCGCACACCAGTGCCAAACTCGATATAACAAGCAGCAGCGGGGGGCTGCTGCTACCCCGGATGACAACAGCCAACCGAATCGATATAACCACACCACCTGCTGGTTTGATGGTATATGATAACACGAACGACCGCTTCTTTTTCCACAATGGTACCAGTTGGAAAACTATTTTGGACAATACCTACTGGAGCCGCAACGGCAACTATGTGTACACCGCTAATAACGTGGGCATTGGTACTTCAGCACCTTCCACAGCATTGGATGTATTTGGGGATGCAAGAATAAGTGGAAACATGAAGATAACCCGCAGTACCGGTAGCCAAAACAAGATCAACTTTGACTATACGGGCAGCAACAGTAACTTCCTGGCACAGGGGCTTTATTTTAACATTGGCGGGCTTAACCAAAGCCAGCTAACCTTTAACCATTCCGATATAATAGGCGAAAGCAGGTTTCGTTTAGCCTTTAATAACGGAACGGCTGCAACCATGCGTTCGTCGGGCGAATTGAGTTTAAACGCCAGCTCCTCAGCTACATTACAACTTCAAAGGTTTGGCATTGATAAGGGCTTCGTGCAGCTTTCGGGAGATGACTTGCGGACTGGTATTTACGCCAGTAACCCAACCGGACAGTTTATTATCCGTAACAATGGGGATAACAAAGTATTTGTTACCGAAACCGGGAACGTAGGCATTGGTACAAACACACCCAGCGAGCTGTTGCATGTGGCAGGCACCATAAAAGCCAACGGCAACATTACGGCGGCAGCTATAGAAAGCTCTTCGGTAGAGATAACCGGGGAAGTACGTAAACCATTAACCACAGGTAATTTTAACATGGTGCCATTCGCTTAT
>JBBRUR010000293.1:0-1220 GCA_038247635.1 Chitinophagales bacterium | reverse complement strand
CCTCGGTTAGGGGTACGGGCAGGCTGTAGCCATAGCCGGGCTCTACATTGTTGGGGTCAACAGGTGGGCCGTACTGCACTGGTGGGCCAGGCACGTCGCCAGGCTTGTTTTTTATGGGCGCACGAGGCCAATTATCGGGTATGTCGTAGTTGCCCAAGGTTTTATTGGTGAGGGCTTTGCCAGTGGTTTCGGGCTCGCCCCATATGCCTTTGTTGGTGGGTGGTCCCGGTGGAATACCCAAACCGGCATAGTACGCGTTGCGGCTTTGCTCCATGAGTTTCATGCGTTCGGAATAATCTTTTTGGCCGGCTGTAATATTGGTGCTGCCTTGTATAAACAGGTTGTTAAAATCGCCCACGCCTAACTTACTGGCCACACGTTGCGTGCCGCTGTAATAGTGTTTGGTAAATTTATCTTTACTCACCACCATGTACGGACTCACATACAGGGTGTAGTTATCGGCATCGTGATACAAAATGCCTTGCGGGTTGGCGTTAAGGAATACGCCTGTTGAGCCGCCGTGGCTTTTTATTACTCGTTCGCCACTGTGGTTGTAGGTGTAGCGGATATTTAAACGCAGAGACAGAGAGGCGCTAAGGCTTTTGGGTTTGGTTAACTCAACCATGTATTAATATTTGGCTTTATGCTTTGCTAAAAATAAGAAAATTTTTGGTAGTTAGTTATTTGGTTAGAACGATATGCAACGATGTAGACAGAGGCTGACGCCGAACGATTTTGCTTATTTGGCCACGCTACGGCCAACGAGGGCTTTTTTATCTATGGTTCGTATTGCCCTGATTATAAATCGGCGCGAACAGGATTATCAATACCATGCTCACCAAAGCAAATTTAAAGACTTCTTTCAAAATAACATTGCTGCCCTCTAAAAGCAAAATGCACGGCACTAAGCCAGGCATTTTATTTTTAGAGGGCAGGCTAGAAGCCTTGTTAACTGCGACCTAGCCAGAGCCGACGTCGAACTGCTCCGATCATTGATTACAGCCTCCGGACAACAGGGAAGTAGTTTAGACTTGCCATGTTATTTACACCTAATTATTTACATATCAATTGATGCTCTATATAAATTGCATCAAATACGCTTTCGCCACAAAGAATATTAAATCTATCTGGTATATATAATTTATGTCTAAAAATAATATATGGAGAAGGAACCCCTTGATTTATCTTATAAGAAAAACCATTTTTTTTATCAATTAGTT
>JBBRUR010000292.1:0-1236 GCA_038247635.1 Chitinophagales bacterium | reverse complement strand
TTTTTGCCAGGCGGTAAGGTTTACGGCATTGCCCCTCACCACTGCTATGGGCAGGTTGGGCCGGTTAAACCACGTGTTCATTACACTAAGGTCAGCAGCTATGTATGGGCTTTGATTGCTGGCTATGGTTGCCAAAATGGTGCATGCGCCGCTATCGGCCAATGCATGTAGTAAAGCTATGGCCCCTACATCGTCGTAGTCGGGGCCAATGTCGGTATCGAAAATAATATGCGGTACCAGTTTTACCGTTTTGCTTTTTTGCTGGCTGCATGCTGAAACAAACAAAGCACAAATAAGCATGATAAAGCAGGCAAAATTTTTCATTGGTTTTTTCTTTGGTTAAAAAAATGTTTACCGCCTGAAATTACTCTTTATAAATGACTGATGGGTCTTTCCATACCACCATGTCGTTGTACAATTCGTTGTCGGTATAAGCTTTTTTGGGCGCCTTAAAACCGGCAGCTATAAATTTTGCTTTCAGGTTGTGGAGGGCTTTAAAGTGATCGTTGGATTGGCTGGTCAGCATATTGCTCATAGCCTTCCAGTAGCCCGATCGATCGTAGCAGGCCGCTTTCCATTGAGCGGGATATTTCTTTTCAAATTCATCGCTAAGGATTATACAGACAGCCATGTAAGCGGCACGGGCCTTTTCGTTCCTGCTGCCATTTTTCAAAGCGCCCGTCAATTCCTCTTTACGTTGTTTTTGCAGCCGTGCCTTCTTATAGCTGTTGTTTAGTAACTGCATTACAGGCGCTGGCTTTTAAGCTAAAATATTAAATACCACGGTATTATTAACCACAACTTCTGATCCGCCATTGTCGTGGTTAATTACCTTAAATAACTCTTTCAGGCGGTAGCTAAAACTGGTAATGGTTTTATCCATAGGCATGTAATCGCGGGTGGTATTTTTGTACCGGTCCGTTATTTGCCAATCCTGGCACATCATTCATTTATACCCTTTAATAACACCTAAATAGTACCGGCCGTGGCCGCATTGCAATCGGCATTCCAACCCATGTTAAAAGCCATTTTTATCATCTCCGAATAATTGCCTTCTCCATACAACAGGGCACCGATAATGCAGGCCGTACTTAACACATACCCGTTTTTATCGGTAATATCGTTGTTGCTTCGGGTAAATTTTTCTTTCATCAATTGCCTTGCCTTTCCCCAATCGGCCGGGGTAAGTTTTATACAACCTCCGCACTTCCTTCACTATGTTATGCAACTCGCTGG
>JBBRUR010000291.1:0-1238 GCA_038247635.1 Chitinophagales bacterium | reverse complement strand
TGTTAATGGCTCAGGTACATCGTTGGTAGTTATTAATTCGTGGATACAGGCTAATGTGACTATCAATCAAGGCAATAATAATGTGGTTACCAATAATATTATTGGGAACGGAATATCTTCAAATAATGGCAATCAGCTCACGGTATTTACGCATAATGTTATAAATGCTATTTTTAGTTTTCCTAGTACAGTTACCAATGCCATTGTAGAGAATAACATTTTTAATAACACCAGCAGCCCCTACACATTTGACAATTGCACGGTACAGTTTAATATGAGCGGGGCAGCCAGTGTGCTACCAGCAGGTAACAATAACCAAAACAGCGTAGCCATGGCCAACGTTTTTGTAAACAACAGCGGCGCCGACGATGTATCATTTGTGCTAAAGGCTGGTAGCCCGGCTATTGGAGCAGGTAGTTCCGGTGCAAATTTAGGAGCCTTTGGTGGCGGTTCGCCTTTTAAGCTTGCACTGCAACCGGCTATACCGGCCATTTACAAAATACAGGCTCCCGCAGCACCTGCCGGCAATACGCTCAATGTAACATTCAGCACCAAAAGCAATAATTAAATTGACCAATCCTATGGGCTTTTTATACGCATAGGCCCTGGTTCGTGCCCTCACGAACCGGATGCTGAAAACTGTTTCGTGAGCACACGGAACACGGCAGATGATAGCACATTATAAAAATATTGTTATGCAAAAAATTATTGCAATAATACTATGCTTGTTTTGGTGTTGGCAGGCTTCTGCACAACCCAATATTACAGGGGCGGAGTATTATTTAAATACCGACCCTGGTTTTGGCAATGCTACCAGCATACCAATAACTACTCCATTGCCGAATGTTATAGACAGAACATTTAGCGTGCCGCTTGCAGGCGTTACAGAGGGCGTCCATTTCCTTTTTATCAGAAGCAGAGATGCCAACGGTAAGTGGAGTATCTCTAACCGATTTATTTTTTATAAACCGACTATTTCAGCCGGAGCTGTTGTATCTAACGTAGTAAAAGCCGAATACTTTTTTAACAACGACCCGGGCTTTGGCAGTGGCACCAATATTCCTTTAACACCCGGTACCGATGTACAAAATATCGCTTTTGCAGCCGGTATTGATACCTTGCCCATTGGGGTTCACCAGCTATATATCCGCAGCCGCAATGCCAATGGAAAATGGAGTATAACCAATCGCCAAATACTTTATAAACCAGGCGGTAATGCAGGCGGTGCAGCCAGCAAT
>JBBRUR010000290.1:0-1246 GCA_038247635.1 Chitinophagales bacterium | reverse complement strand
TATTTCATGATCTTATTTTTAAGGATTCTATTATTGTTTCATTAGTTTGAATGTTTCTACAGCAGTTGCGGTTTGCACCTGCAATTGATAGATACCGGCGGGCAGTTTTGAAACATCTAATTTTTGCTGCTGACTACCTTCAGCAATGCGCTGTAGGGAAATCATTTGTCCGCTGCTGTTATACAGTCGAAGGTTGCCCGCTGCCATGGGTTTATCAAAATAGATTGTTACTTCATTGCTCGCCGGGTTAGGGGCAATTACTATTTTGCCATTGCCTTTTCTATTTAATATTTTCACAATGGGGGAGTAAGTAAACCTACCATCCCGGTCTGTTTGTTTGATGCGGTAATAGTTGAGGCCGTTTACAGCGCCGCTATGCAATAGAGAATATTGCAAGGCAGTATTGCTGTTGCCAGCAGCAGCCAACGTTCCCGCTGTAGTAAAATGAATACCGTCTGTGCTATGTTCCAAATAAAATTGAGCTGTGTTAGATTCGGATACCGTACCCCAACTAATAAGCGCCCCATCCGCTTTTATTTCGCCCCGTATATAAGCCCAGGTAAGCGGCAGTACAGAACCTTTTATAAACAAAACCGCATTGGAGATGCTATAAAGATTACTACGGCTGCGCACAAACAATACGTGTTGTCCCTGCGCCAGTGCATTTACATCCACTACTACATTTAGGTTGGCTATATCAACGCCAGCAGAAAGAGTAATAGGTATACCGTTGCCAAAACCAGGGTCGGTATCGATAAAATATTCAGCCAGGGTCACATTGGTGGGTGCTAATGGTGCTGCTGGATACACTGGATCGCTTGTTGCATTTACCACAAAGGTTGAAATATTAGTGATACTCCAAAATCCTTCGGCATTTTTAGTACTTACAAAAAGTTGGTTGGTGGTAGCAGCCGAAAGGCTGCTGGTGTTGATGGATGCAATGATTCCATTAATATCCTGAGCAGCGGTTATGGGTATGGCGGTGCCGCTACCAAAACCCGGATCGGTGTTGATGAAATATTCGGCCTGCGTTACATTTTGCGGAGCCACAGGTGCAGTTGGATAGGCAGGATCGCCAGCTATATCAATTACAAAAACTGCTGATTGGGTAATGCTCCAAAATCCTTCGGCATTTTTAGTGCGGATAAAAAGTTGGTTGGTAGAAAAAGAAGGCAATGCAGCCGTGTTAATAGATGCAATCAATCCATTTATATCCTGAGCAGCGGTTATGGTTATGGCGATGCCG
>JBBRUR010000289.1:0-1256 GCA_038247635.1 Chitinophagales bacterium | reverse complement strand
GTCAAAACCCAACAGTTTTAATTGCTCAGGGAGTATCTGGCTTATTTGAGGGTAAGTAGAATAAAATTGGCGATTCAGTTTAAGGGAAGTTTCAGATAACCCTTTTATATTAGTGGCCTTTTTTAATGCTGGTAACAATTTTTCCCCATACTTCGCCCTGTCTTCCCCATTCTGCTCAAACTCTACAATATAAAAACCAACCAGCCAATTGCGGATGGTTAAATGTTTGTTTACAGATTTTAACGCACTCTGCTGAAGTGAGGTGTGCGTTTCCCGGATGGTATTTACTAAGATGCTAAAATTCATATCGCTGGTTATAGTATAAATTTATTTAAAACTGTAGCAATTTTTGCATTGTAAGGCAAATGATTTTCATTTTTCGATTTGTCTGGTTATATTTTTTGTGCACTACTCACCTAAATTTTCTTCAACCCCGCATCCTAACCCCCGCTGCCTTATTTTTACACCCCGCATGGCAGCACCTGTTTTAACATACAACGAAACCGAAATTATTTTTGAAAATTGCTCATTTTCAAATTTGACCCATGGGTTTATTTTGGCCAACAGTGCCGCTATGCCGGATACGAGTGCGGATCGTTTTTTTTCGGTGCAGCCGGAAATGATTGAGCTCAATGCAGGTACTTTCAGCAACCCCGGGGGCGGACTGGTTTTTCCGCCGGTATGGGTGCGGTATAGCAAGGCCACACTGGCACTGGGTTGTAGTTGCAACTACGGTAAACAGAAACTTTGCGATCACGAGGCACAGGTGCTGTACAATATTATGGAACGGCCCGACCTGCGCATTTTTTTTGATGACCGTCTGCGCCACCAAAGCATTGATAACATCGCCCAACATTACGGACTGGAAAATGAGTCCAACCCCGATGCACATTTTGAACTGGTCTGGGCCAACCGCTTGGTGAGCATCACGCCCCGGATTAAAAGCCTGCAGCCGGTTAATAGTGCCGCCCTGCAACAGCTGGCCAAAGAACTACTACCGCCGGTGAAGACATTTGGACAACCGCAAAATGTGGCCGTTACTTCGAATATACTGGTGCTGAGTGAACACAAATATTACAAACATTTACAGGTAGGATTATACGAGGCAGCCACCACTTCCGGCGGCAAACTAAAAAATCCGCTGAAGGCGCTTGATCCGCAGGAACTGGCATGGCAAAGCAACCTGGTGAACGAGCTGAAATTTTATACCGGTATTGCGGCCTTTGCCAATAACCACAATAAGACACCCATTGCAG
>JBBRUR010000288.1:0-1290 GCA_038247635.1 Chitinophagales bacterium | reverse complement strand
CAAGAAAAATCCTGAAGACAGAAAAACTGCCACACAAACCAGCACTTCAATAAATGTAGCCGTTTGCCAGCTTACACCGGGTGTGGCATTCAGGAATGCACCAACACCAATACCAATAATCATGGAAGCAATAGCACCCCAGGGTTGTGGTCGCCAGAAAAGTACGCCCATAATAACCGGTATAATCATAGGTATAGAAAATATGCCCGACATATATTGGTTTACCTGAAAAGCACCGCCCAGTTTATTTACATATAGGGCCCCAACGGAAACAATAAGCCCAACACCTAACGTCATTAATCTTGCAACCCATAAGGTTTCTTTTGGTGTAGCATTTTTACGGAATAAGCGTTGGTAAATATCTCTTGTTAATACGCTTGCTGTTACGTTAAACTCTGCACTTAGTACACTCATAGTTGCTGCAAACATGGCCGCAATCATTAAACCCATAATACCGGCAGGTAATAATTTTAAACACAAGGATACGTAGGCCATTTCGGGGTTTTGCAAATCGGGAATAATAACACGAGCTGCTACCGAAGGGAATAAAAAGATAACAGGGAAAATAAAAAAAAGTGCTGCAGTTAACCATCCAATTTTTTTACCATCCGATTCTGACTTAGCACTGTAGAAACGTTGGATAAAAGTCCAGTTGCCTAAATATTTTATAATAATAGTAAGATAATAAACAGCGATAAAAGAAAGCTCTCCTCTATGTCCATTGAAAAAACTCATATTATCAGGCATTACTTTTTGCATATTGGTAAAACCACCTGCTGCATTATAGGCCAACGGCACTAAAATAAATGTAGCCAAAACCAAAATTACAAATTGCACTACATCGGTTACAATCACGGCTAGAAAACCACCTACGACTGTATATAGTGCCACTACCAAACCACAAAATAATACCGCCGTTTGAAACGGTATGCCGGAAGCTGCCGTTACAAAAATGCCAATCGAATACAATTTAATCATATCGTCCAGCAACTTTAATAACACACCACTCCACGAAAATATCTGCCGGATGGGTGCATTAAACCTCGTTTCTAAAAATTCCACCGGGCTAATGATTCCAGCCCGCTTCCAGAGCTTTGCATAAATAAAAACAGCAAACAAGGAAGGTAAAATGGTTGACCACATTAAGGTGATGGCCACCAAACCATCAGAATAGGCAATACCAGCATAGGCCACAAAAACAAATGTGCTGAATTTAGTCATGAAGTTGCTAATACCACCTGCAATCCACGACACTGCACTGCCGCCTTTAAAATAGTCGCTGATGTTTTT
>JBBRUR010000287.1:0-1295 GCA_038247635.1 Chitinophagales bacterium | reverse complement strand
GATGCCAATGCAATACCCACCGGTAAATAAGTGCCTGAGTCGTTTGCGTTTTCCACCCTATTCCACCCACGCCCATGTTCTACCCGAACCCCATGCGGCCCATCAGACATAACCAACTCAGGAATACCCAACCTTGGCACGCCTGCAGATGTAAAAGAAGAATTGGCATGTAACATGCGAACCTTTTCTTCCAGGGTCATTTTTTTTATTAGTGAAGTTATTTTCGCTTCAACGTTCTGCACTGTTTGTGCTGTTGAATGTTTAGTGCATATAAACATTATTAAACCTACCCATACTAAATTTTTCATACCATTAATATTTATGTTTTTTATTTTACTTCAGTTACTTTTCCACCAACAATAAAGGTGTCTTTTATTTCTAATAATTCAGATAAATAATAAGCCATGTAATTAAATGGAACAATGTTGTTGATGACAGATTCATTCTCTGATACGGCGGGCTCTTCAATGTTAAAAACAGTGGCTCCTGCATTTTGAATAGCGTCCGTTAATTTCAACGTACGTTCGTAACTTTTGCCCTTGGCTACAATATTTATTACCACACTATTCTTTGCTGTTTCTTTGGGACCATGATCGTACTGTGGCATGGCAAGTCCGTTAAAATTAAGCTTGGTACTTTCACTCATAATTAAAGCCGCTTGTAATGCAGTAGCTATGTTTGGGCCACTACCGGTGATGTATAGCCCATTTAGTTTTTGCTGTTGTATTAAACCAAAAATAGCAGTAGCAATTTCTTTTCCTTGTTGTTCGTATTTATTCTCGTTGGTTGAAAGTAAATTTACTGCATGGCCTGCATCCATGCCAAAACCTTTAAACAATGCCAGTAAGGTATTGATGTATGTTTTGGAAGAAGAATATTTTTCCTCCCCTGCCAATAAATCGATTACAGTAGCAGCACCAGAAAATTGTGTAAGTGTACTATCCATTTTATTAGTGATGGCTGTAAAACTTTCAAACAACTCAGCAGCCCACAACACTTCGGTACTTCTTCCGGATTGAGATAACAAAACGCCATTAGTAGCTTTGTTGCCTTTATGTAAATAATTAAAAAACTCCGAAGCCAGTTCAGGGAAAATATTAACGCCCATATATTTAAAAGCAAGCGGGGCAAAGTAAGAGGAGCCCATACCAAGATAAGGTACGCCGGTTGGCAACTTAAAATCTGGTGAGTTTGCTAAAAATTCTTTTGCCTTTTTGGGTATGTCTTTTATTTCTGATAACATAAATGTCTATCTTTTTTATACAGTTAAGGTTAATTTTTTCTTTTCGTAACTC
>JBBRUR010000286.1:0-1320 GCA_038247635.1 Chitinophagales bacterium | reverse complement strand
GTTGCACCGGTTGGCGGGCTTTTTACAATAATCTCACCTTCCATCAGTTTCACCAATTCTTTCGTTAGCGCAAGGCCAATGCCTGTACCTTCTGTTTTGCGGGTTTGGCTATTATCCAATTGGTAAAACCTGTCGAAAATATGTAGCAACTGGTTTTCGGGTATACCGATACCGGTATCTTTTACTTTAATTACAAGATTAAATTTTTGAACCTTTTCGGCTGCAGTAGTCTCCGATATAGTAATGTAAATATTTCCTTTTTCGGGTGTAAACTTTAGGGCGTTCGATAGCAGGTTTGAAACAATCTGTCTTAATTTTTCCTGGTCAAATTGAAGGTACAGCGTATCTATTTCCGATAAAAAATGCAATTGCTTTTGTTGGCTTTCGGCAAGCGAATGAAAAGACTCCACGATGTAACGAAGAAAATGGATGATGTCTGCTTTTACCAATTGCAACTGCATTTTACCTGTTTCCAGTTTGGAAAGATCCAGCATTTCGTTTACCAGTTTCAGAAGGCTTTGACCATTGCGAATAATCATTTCCATGCCGTTATTAAAGTATTCGGCAGGTTTTTCCATTACCTGGTGGGCCATACCTATTATAACCGTAAGTGGGGTTCTAAACTCGTGGGTGATGTTGTTATAAAGCTGGGTTTTCATGATATCCAGTTCTTTTATCCTTTTTGCTTCCAGCTTTTCAAATTTTAGTTGAGACTCCAATTTGGCCCTGTTTACGCTAAATGTAAAACGGGCTCTTAGCAGAAGCCCAAGTAGCAGCGCATAAATAAAGTAGGCCCACCAGGTACCCCACCACGGGGGTAAAATATTTACCTGCAATTCAATTATTTTTTCGCTCCAAATGGCCTGGCTGTTACTGCCCTGCACTTTAAAAATGTATTTACCGGCGGGCAAGTGTAGGTAAGTAGCCGAGCGGCGATTGCCACTTTCCACCCACTTTTCGTCTATTCCTACCAATTGGTAGCGGTACTTATTTTGCTCAGGAGCGGTAAAGTCAAGCGATGAAAATTCAAGGGTAAGAATATCCTGCTGGTGGTTGAGCGTAATACTTTTTGTCTGCTCAATATTGCTTTGTAATACAGCCGTTTTGTCGCCGGGTAGTACCGGTTCATTATTAAGGAGCATGTTAGTGATAAAGACGGGCGGTGTAAACTTAGTTCCAAGAATTTCTTTTGGATCAAATACATTCAAACCATTTACACCACCAAAAGCAAGTTGACCATTAGGCAGCCGGGCATAAGCGCCGGTATTAAATTCATCATCCTGCAGGCCATACGCTTTCGAGAAATTTCTAAAATTCCAT
>JBBRUR010000285.1:0-1322 GCA_038247635.1 Chitinophagales bacterium | reverse complement strand
GAAACCATTATCAGCATTTTATTGCTTCCGGTTCATATTTATGGAGTGCTTCTGAATTACATTCCTTACAAAATTCCGATCTGGCAGGCATCCAAAATAAAGGATCCCAATTTCCGTACTTCTGTACAATTCGGTTTCAGCATTATTTTATTGCCTGTTTACTACCTTATAATTATAATATTGTTTTGCCTGTTTACTGATGAGTTTATAATTAAACTGATCTTCGGGCTAACACTGCCCGCCATAGGTTTGTTTGCTTTTTATAATTATAAACGCATGGAAAGACTTTGGGCTAAATTGCGGCTTTTCGGTTTTAAACTTATGAATGCCGGGCAGTACAACGATTTGCAGAATGAAAGAAAACAAGTAATTGACCTTATAAAAACCACCATAAATAGCTGATCTATGAAAAGACGTCTACTGTTGATTTGCGTATTAACCGGATTTTTGCTTCTGCAACAAGCCGCCAGCGCACAGGAAAAAGAAAAAAAAGAAGCTAAAATACCAACCGGTTTAAAATTTGCCGGGTTGCCAACCATATCATTCGATGCTGATATGGGATTCCAGTACGGTGGATTGGTTAATGTGTTCGATTATGGCGATGGCAGCACTTACCCTGAATATAAGCAATCGTTGAAACTCGAAATATCACGTTACACCAAAGGCTCAGGAGTAAACCAGCTGTTTTATGACTCCAAAAGTCTTTTGCCGCACCATATTCGTTTTACGGCCGATTTGAGCTACCTTACCGAAAAAGGCCTTGACTTTTATGGCTTTAACGGCTACCAGGCTAAATACAACGCGGCATTTGTTGATGAAAATGATCCTCTTTATAAAACCCGTATGTTCTACCGGCACGAACGTAAGCTTTTCAGGCTTACCACCGACTTACAGGGGAAACTGTATGGCGACCACCTTCGCTGGGTGGCCGGAATTGGCATTGTTTCGATAAAAGCTGCCGCCATTGATACGGCCGCCATGAATAAAAAGAAAGATGATGCCGATAAGTTGCCCTATACCGAGAATTTATACGACAAATATGTAAAGTGGGGCTTGCTCAACGACAAAGAAAGAGATGGGGGAAATGCCAATTTCTTCAAACTGGGCGTTGTGTATGATACCCGCGACAAAGAAGCCAGCGCCACAAAAGGTATATGGAGTGAAGCATTGATTGTATATTCGCCCGGATTTTTATTTAATCCCGAATTTTCGTTTACCAAGCTGGTGCTTATTCACAGGCAATATTTTACTATAGTTCCCAAAAAACTGTCGGTTGCTGTCCGCCTTGGTTACCAGGGAACCATTGGCGGAACTGCTCCTTT
>JBBRUR010000284.1:0-1327 GCA_038247635.1 Chitinophagales bacterium | reverse complement strand
GCAAACTGGTCACGGCTATCTACACCCACCCTGGGGTAGGCATGCCAAAAATAAAACTGGTCGAAGCCACCGTATTCCTTTTTGGCATTGTTGAGAAAGTTTTCAACGAGGTAAGTATTGGTGATTGGATCGTACAACCGATGATTGAAAATAAAGGAATGGTAGGCAAGAAAATCCTTCTTATACTTTGCCAGCCCAGGCCGTTTGTAAAATGAAAAATCAAATGCGTTCCTTACTTTATTGCGATACCAGTTAAAGGCCTGGTGCCAGTCGCCTGTAAAGAATTTTATCGTTCCTTTAAACACCTGTACGGTATCCTTTTTCTTAATTTCAATAGTCATGTTGGGCCACAAGGCTTCCTTAATATTGGATGTATTCCATTTAACATCCGTTTCTACACGGTCAACCATTACACTTATTTGTTTACCAGGAAACTCGAGCACTGCAGGAAAAGCAGGGTCCTCGTAATATTGCATGTCAACCACTGGTGCTTTAGGCTGACGCTCCCAGTTATCCACCGAATGGTAGTCAGCCATTACACCCTCGGAATATTTTTCCAACACATAGTTGGTTCCCTTTTTATACAGCAGCCGTCTTTCGCCACCGGGATCAGGTTGAAGCGATGAAAGCCATGGAAGTCCTGGCACTAAGGAAGTGCTGCTTTCGCTGCGGTACAAGTCGCTAAAACCGTCTTTAAATTGATTGGTAATTTTAATGTCTGCCGCAATGGAAGCACTGTTGTCGAAACCCAGGTCAATCAATAGATGGAACGGGTTTTCGGTATAATTGGAGTAAGCGTGTATCTGCACGCTGGCTGTAGTTCCCGACCGTTTAATGGTTACCTCTTGCAGCCCAAACCCCACGTTGTTAAGGGTCCAGTTATTGTCAATGCTTACAAGCGGCATAGGTTTGCCCGCCTGCAGTATCTCCGTATTGGCCGGCTTGTACAGCAACGAAGAAACCTCTAGCCGGTCGTTTACCTGTATGGTTAACGAGAGACTGTCGTTGGTAATATAAATTACTTTGGGATTTTGTTCGTTAGGTACAGCCCTAATGTTTACCTGCGCCGAAACACCGCAAGCAATAAACATAAATCCTGCTAAGACCAATAAACTGCACGCTACATATTTCATACAATCGGTTTTTTGGGTAATTAATACCTTTAGTTTAGTTTTTTAAAACGATATTATTTGGCGATGCGAAACCTGATTTACTAGCAGGATTCTCCTTATTTTATTATTTACACAGCATGATATTGTGCCACAACGAATCGAAAATGTATTGCGCCCTTTCAGGGCTAATAACCTCTTAATATTACTATCACAGG
>JBBRUR010000283.1:0-1334 GCA_038247635.1 Chitinophagales bacterium | reverse complement strand
AGAGCGCACGCTGCCTCATCTGTTTCCGAAACCGGGCAACATCATTGTATTAGAAAGACATTTATTGATGGGAATAATATTTGGAACTTGATAAATAATTATGTACCAAACTGTATTACTACTATGAAGCTTTAGTGGCGTCGCAGCCGATAGCTATCGGCTCTTGTACTTTTAAAACAATATTGAGCATAGGGCAGCAAGACAAACCAAATTACTTTTTCGTTTTTATGCGACTAAAGAAATGTTTTTGCAGAAGGGTAAATACTTAGAATATTTGAATGCCTGCATTCCAACCCAGCCAGCCGGTTACCTTATTGCTAAACTGGTGGGTATTGTATCCGCCAGCCGGCACGGGAAAACGGTATCCGGCAAAAGCAACCTGTTGATCGGAGTAATAAATTGAGTACGATGGCCCGGCATAGATAGAAATATAGCGGCCAAGCTTAACCGCTAAATTCAGATTTAGCCTGTTTAAAATATTGTTATAATCAAAGGAACCGAGATAGAGATACTGACTGCTCAGTTCTGGATTGATGGTAATGGTTTTCTTTTTATTAAGTGGTAACTCGCTGCCAAGGCCATAACCATATGTATAAACTTTATTACTATCACTAATGTTTACACCAACCTGGAGGATACTATACAATTTTGAATTGCCGGTTTTAAAAGCCAGGTTTGTATTTATCACCTCATTGGTAGAAAAACTTAGTTTATGATAACCCTTTAATACAATATTAATGAGGCCAATGCTATAACCGGAAGAACTATCGGCAATATTTATAAGACCAATTTGCAGACCAGTTAGCTTTTTTGTGTAGTTGACAACACCTGCAATCTGCACACCATTCATCTCCTTTCGACTAAAATTTGCAACACCAGCTATTTGTAAACCAGTCGTTTTTTGTGCTACAAAATTACCAACACCTGCCACTTGAATACCAGATACATTTTTTGTTACATGGTTGTAAACCCCCGCCAGTTGCAATCCTTGCACATTACGCTTTACATGATTGTTAACGCCGGCAGCCTGCAATCCTTTAACGCTGTCAAGCACAAGATTACTAACACCGGCCAGTTGCACCCCGTTTACTGCACCGCCAACTGCATTAAAAACACCGGCAGCCTGTACATATTTCACTGCCTTTTTATCAATGTTAAAAACACCTCCAAGCTCCACCCCATTTGTACCGGCCGTATAACCGCCTATAATATTCAGCGAAAAATTATTGACTACCTGCGACGACATTTTACCATGCGTACCCAATGCCGGTGTAAACGATACCTGGTAAGGACGGGTGGTGAAATATTTATTAAGATTAAGGCTCTGAACTTTT
>JBBRUR010000282.1:0-1338 GCA_038247635.1 Chitinophagales bacterium | reverse complement strand
TTTTCTTTCAGTGGAGTTATGGTAATAAAATTTATAACCAGACAAGGGAATTTATTGAAGGCTACGGCGGCGGTTATAACAATTCCACCACCAATGCACTAGGGCGTTGGAAAAAGGCGGGCGATGTTACCGATGTGCCTTTTGTAGGCCCTGATAACAATGCTACCGGCTATGCTTCTTCCAGATTTTTAGAAGATGGCAGTTACCTGCGGATGAAGAATATCAGCCTGGGCTACAACCTAACGCCTGCAACACTCAAACGAATTGGCGCTACGAGTGTAAGGATTGCAGTGAGTGCTCAAAACCTGTTTACCATTACCAATTATACTGGCTACGACCCGGAAGTAAATGCCTTTACCGGTACAGGACAGTTTAACAACATAGCGCAGGGATTCGACAATGGCTCTTACCCACAGGCAAAAACGATTGTAGTAAGTTTAAACATAAACTTTTAAATTAATTAAGATGAAACAACATATTTTTAAGATAATCACCTGTTCGTTTTTGCTGCTGTCCTTTACAGTAAGCAGTTGCAGAAAAGTGATAGAAAAAGATACCGTGGAAGAAGTAGGTACTGGTAATTTTTATAAAACTTCTATTGATGCAGAAACAGGCTTGTTTGGCTGCTACAATAAAATGATGTCCTGGGATTTTTATGGTAAAGTCCTTTTTTATTCCGACATCTCCAGCGATGATATCCAGGCTTACAATGATGGTGGCGATTTGTTCCGTTTAGAAAAGCGGTCGGAACTGATACCTACAAATGGTGAAATAAGCAGCCTTTGGGGTGGCTCTTATAATGCGCTGGCAAATATAAACCTGCTACTGGAAAAAGTTGCCCTGATACCGGATGACAAGTTTTTATTAACCAGGAAAAAGGAAATACTGGGGGAAGCCCGTTTTTTAAGGGCATTTATTTATTGGCACATGGTACAGTTTTATGGCGATGTACCATTGGTGTTAAGTTTTCCAAAATCTGCCAATAGCACAGAAAACTTAGTAGCAAGAAATACAGTAGCTGAGGTGGTAACGCAGATAAAAGCTGACTTAACTGCTGCTGAAACAGATTTACCGTTAAACTTTAATGACCCCTTACGACTTCCCGATTTAAACCTGATCAACAGTAAGGGAAGGGCTACCAAAGGCGCTGCCAAAGCATTGCAGTTACGTATTTTGTCGTGGGAAAAAAACTGGCCTGGTGCTGCTGCAAAGGCGCAGGAGATTATTGCCGGCAACCAATATAAAATTGACGCGGTGAAATTTGTAGCGGTATTTAGAAGCAATGATGGTGGACAAAATACGCAGGAGTCTATTATGGAATGTCAATCAGTAGAACAA
>JBBRUR010000281.1:0-1368 GCA_038247635.1 Chitinophagales bacterium | reverse complement strand
TGTGGGTACACCCGTTGCCCACAAAACTGGCGATATTGGCACGATAGTGGGCGATGTAGGCACCGTGAGCATAAGTAGTCCGGTAAAAGACCAGCCCCCGCAAGATGTGATTGTGTGCGTAATGGTCAAGCGCCCCCGAAACCACCCACTAGGTCGCCAACTGGTCAGGGATGTCATGCGCACGGTTTACCAACATAACATTGTCTTGCAACAGGATTCGCTGTCGCAAACTACGTCACTAACTATAGAACTTACGGAAAAAGTCTGTGTTATTGGCGTAAACTAGCCGTGTTGAGACGGAGCCTGTTTACCCCATGTTATTTAGCCAGCTTGCCTTTAACGTAGCCTGTCCTGAACACCGTTTTCTGGAGGAAATGGCCCGTTGTGTTCCGTGGAATCTGTTTGAACAGGAACTTAACCGGGGTATTCACCGTAAAACCGGAGGCCGCCCCCCATACGCTTTGGTATTACTGTTTAAAATGCACCTGCTGCAAACATGGTTTAGCTTGTCAGACGCCCAGTGTGAATTTCAGTGTCAAGACAGGCTTAGCTTTCGCAAGTTTTTGGGCTTAGGGTTGGAAGACCGTGTGCCAGAGGCTACTACGCTAGAAAACTTTAGACACGACTTTGCCATAATTGCTGAAACGGTATTTTTAAAGCTGGATGCCCTGTTTAAAACCCATGGCCTGTTTTTAAAAGAAGGCAATATTGTAGACGCCACATTGATTCGGGCCAATAGTCGCCCCCACAACGACGCTACCTTAAATAGTGACCAGGACGCTGAACACGGGGGTAAAGGGTTTGGGTTTACAACCAGCATTAATAGGGACGTGGGCAGTAAATTAATTCGTCGGGTGCATACAGACAGTGCCAGGGCGCATGACATTCAGCACCTGAGTAAGGTGTTAAGCGGAGAAGAAACCTTGCTTTACGGAGACAGTGGTTACCAGGGCTGTCAGAAAGCACTGGAGAAGCAAGGCTGTAGAGCCCGAATAATGTTTAAACGAGAAAGGGGTAAAAAGGGAGAACCCGCTAAACCATTACCCTTAAGGTTAAAATATATGAACCGGTTAATGGTCAAAACACGGGTGCGGGTGGAACATGCCTTTGCCTGTTTTAAAACGGTATTTAAGCTAGTCAGAACGGCTTACCGAGGATTGGAACGAGTCAGTCAACAAATGGTAACAGTCGCGTTGGCCTACAATCTTAGGCGTTTTGGCTTTTTGTCCAGGGCGTAGTGTGTCAAAAAAGCGATAAAACCGCTCATTTCAAGCTTTTAAGGCTCAATTTTCGTAGTTTAACAAACGTTTTTTAACGTAATGTCCGCTGGCAACCAATACCACACACTTTTTCCGCAGGTTCTATAGT
>JBBRUR010000280.1:0-1368 GCA_038247635.1 Chitinophagales bacterium | reverse complement strand
GCTTTCCCTGCCAAACTACACCCGGCTTTTCTTCGCCTGCCTTCCCGTATCTAAATAGTTTCATATTTTTATTTTTTTGTTTTTTTTGTTTGGCTGCTCCCGCCTCATGCGGGATGGTTTATGGTTATTTTTTGTTTGTGGTTTATTTTTTGTTTGTGGTTTATGGTTATTTATTGTTTGTGGTTTAGTTGCTCCCGCCCAATGCGCATTATTTATTATTTATTGTTGTGTTTTGGTTTGTAGTTCGGGATTTTGGTTTGCCAGGCAAATTACCTATTGTTTATTTTTTGGAAAATGTCTGCCGAAAGGCAGGTTTGTCTTTTGTATTTTAATTATTTAGCCGTATAAACCCTCCATCTATTGGATAATCGCAACCCGTTACAAAACCCGCTTCCTGACTGCACAAATAAAGAGCCAATGATGCTACTTCTTCAGGATTTCCCATGCGACCCACAGGCTGTGAGGCTGATAGCTTAGCAAACATTTCCGCTTCATTACCCGGATAATTCTTTGCTATAAATCCATCTACAAAAGGGGTATGTACCCTTGCCGGGGAAATACAATTACAGCGAATATTGTTCTTTACATAGTCCCGTGCTACGGAGAGCGTCATAGCAAGTACGGCTCCCTTGCTCATACTGTAAGCAAAACGGTCTGCAATGCCTACCACCGCCGCTATGCTCGACATGTTAAGGATAACGCCACCATCCTTTATAAGCATTTGTTTTACCGCAGCATGTATGCAATTATACGTTCCCTTTACGTTTACCTGAAACACACGATCAAAATCCATTTCAGTAGTGGTATCTGCTTTACCAATATGAGCTATACCTGCATTATTTACCAAAATATCTACTGTACCAATTTTATTGAAAACGGCATGCACGGCTTCTTGCTCGCTTATATTGCAAACATGCGCCTGTGCCTGACCTCCCAATGCCCGGATAATATCCACCACTTCGGATGCAGCTTCCTCATTGAGTTCCAGAATATGGACAATTGCCCCCTGCTTGCCAAACAGTTGGGATATAGCACGACCAATGCCGCTTCCACCACCGGTAATAATGGCCGTTTTATTTTGTAATGAAAACATATTTTATATTTATTTAATTTTATAAGGAAATACCACGTCTCCACGGAATAAAATCATTCTGCCCCAACCTTACAGCAGCCGGTTTTATTTCGCCACTTGCTACGGCAATTACATATTCAAGTATCCGTTCACCAGCCTCTGCAATGGTTTCTTTTCCTTCAATAATAGTACCACAGTTAATATCAATAATATCAGGCATACGTTTGTACAAAGGAGTATTGGTACTTACTTTTATGACGGGTGTAATGGGGTTGCCGGTAGGGGTTCCAAGCCCG
>JBBRUR010000279.1:0-1372 GCA_038247635.1 Chitinophagales bacterium | reverse complement strand
GGCACCAATACAGGCGACCAAAATCTAAGTTCATTGGCAACCACCACATCAGTAACCACTGGATTAGCTTTAAAAGTTGACAAAGAAACAGGTAAAGCTCTATCAACCAATGATTACACCACTGCTGAAAAAACTAAATTATCAGCTATAACCGGCACCAACACAGGCGACCAAAATTTAAGCACATTGGCAACTACCACATCCGTAACTAATGGATTAGCTTTAAAAGTTGACAAAGAAACAGGCAAAGGCTTATCAGCCAATGATTACACCACAGCAGAAAAAACAAAATTGAGTGGCATGAACAATGCAGACGGCTCCGAAACCAAAGTAACCGCCGGAACCAGCGTTACCATTACAGGTGAAGGTACAACCAAAAGCCCATATGTTGTAAATGCAAGCAGTGGTGCAACTCTTACTATTGGGCAAAGTTACCAGGGAGGCATAATATTTTGGATAGATGCAACCGGGCAACACGGTTTAATAGCAGCTACAGCCGACCAAAGCACAGGAATACGATGGTATAATGATACATTAAGAAATACAGGCACCACGGGCGATGGGTTGTATGCCGGTTCAATGAACACTGCTATGATAGTAGCAACGCAAATGGCCGATAACCAAACAGGTAATTTTGCCGCAAAAGTTTGTGCCGATTATGCAGTTACAGTTGGTGGGATTACATACGGTGACTGGTATTTACCTTCCAAATACGAGTTAAATTTATTGTACTTACAAAAAGATGTGGTTGGTGGTTTTGGTAGTGTTAAATATTGGACTTCTTGCGAGTTCAATACAAAGGCCTCTTATTACAAGGAATTCTTTGGCAAAGCTGGCATGGGTAACGAAGATAAGTATTACTCAAACCATGTGCGTGCTGTTCGGGCTTTTTAACTATTTACTGCGAAGTGGTCGATTTTTATTTTTATAGAAATGGCGCTATAGTGCGAATTACAGGTATTTAAAGTTGATTATACGCTTGTACAAAAAGTGTTATTGTAATCTCAGGAGTTTTCTCGTGTGTACAAATATATGCTGGGTCAGGATATGACGCAAGATGACATGTTACTTGTAAGAAGCATTTACAGAGTTAATAAGAGCAAAAAATAGTATATTGAGTTAAAAGTGATTTTGCCTACCGTGTTTTGCCGTAGCCATAAAACTGCAACAAATGAATAAAAGATTGCAACAAATGGCCTAACACATGCAGATAATTGAATGTAACTTTGATACTCATTTAGTACTTAATAATATGGGCCAGCATAACAAAAATAAGGAGTTCATAATCCGGTATTTTAATGCTATCAGCGGAGTCGCCAAAACGAGGAAACTGCTGGAAGAATTTACCACGGACGAAGAACTTATGAATCAT
>JBBRUR010000278.1:0-1373 GCA_038247635.1 Chitinophagales bacterium | reverse complement strand
ACCAACCGATAGGGTGAGGGTGAAGGTACTACAGGTTGACGTCTTCGCCGGACTGCGCTTACACCCGTACACAGGGTGCGTGTGGGATTTCGGTCGGTCGGGAGACCAACCGATAGGGTGAGCGGGTGGCGTCGTTACACCGTATCCATAAAAGTTCTTTCCACCCGGCTGAACAACAGGCTGCCCAATAGCAGCAAGCCCATGGAAAAGCCAGCACTGTAAGCGAGTCCCGACCAAGGGATGGCACCACCTAGCATGGCATTACGGAAGGTTTCCACCAGTGTAGCCAATGGATTGTATTGCACCAGTGTTGGCAGCCAGCTATATTTTTTACCCAACCCCTGCAAGGCGCTCAACGGGTAGTTAACCGCACTCAGATACATGAGCAGGGTTACACCAAAAGCTATTAATACCGTCAGATCGCGGTATTTGGTGGTAATACTACTCACCAATATTCCCAACCCAAGCCCCAGCATGGCCATAATGAATAATACAGGTATCATCAGCAGCCAGCTCGCCTGAATGGGGAAACCATCTCCCCGCAAAGCGAAAAATCCCATGACCGATAGCAACAACAAAAACTGAATGCCAAACTGTATCAACTGACTAACTACCACACTGATAGGGCTTACCAGACGGGGAAAATAGACTTTCCCGAAAATATTGGCATTGCTGATAAACGTATTACTTGTGGTAGTAAAACAGGCGGCAAAATAATTCCAGATGATTATTCCACACATCTGAAACAAAACCGGATTCATGCCATCGGTCCCAATTTTTGCCACCACATTAAACAGCAGAAAACTGATGGCCGTGGTGAGTATGGGCTGTATAAAATGCCAGAGCGGCCCCAAAACGGTTTGCTTGTATTTGGCCGAAAAGTCACGTTTCACAAAAAGCCACATCAGATCCCGGTAATGCCAGAGATCTGCCAGGTATGTAGCACTTTTGCTTTTCGGTCCAATTCTTACTTCCATTTCCCTTTTTTTGTTTGGTTACTCCCGCCCAATGCGGGATGGTTTTTTTTAGTTTGTGGTTTGGTTGCTCCCGCCCCATGCGGGATGGTTTTTTTTAGTTTGGTTGCTCCCGCCTCATGCGGGATGGTTTTCTTTTGTTTATTGTTTTTTTAGTTTGTGGTTTGGTTGCTCCCGCCCCATGCGGGATGGTTTTTTTTTGTTGTTTATTGTTTTTTGTTTATTATTTATGATTCCGGTTCGCGGCGTATTTTTTTTACGTAGCACTTTGGAACCTGTCTGCCGATAGGTAGGTTTGCCCCTCCAGTGTCGTCACTCCGAGGAACGAGGAGTCTACCGTCGCCCAAAGATTTGGCGTGATCAGCGTTTTTTTTGTTTTTTGTTTTTTACTTATTGTTT
>JBBRUR010000277.1:0-1393 GCA_038247635.1 Chitinophagales bacterium | reverse complement strand
CTTTAAACTATCCAATGCACGTTTCATATTGGCAACGGAAAAAGGATTTTCCTTTTTGTCTCCAAGTATTACGGGTTGTTTGGCTCTGGTTTCAAAACTATTTGAAGGGTCAAGTGAAACAGGAATATTTTCTTTGGTATCAGGAGTCTTTTCTAAATCCTTTTTGCAATTAACTAAAAATAAAGTACATATTGCAATCAATATGTACAGTCTAGGTCCCTATTTCATTAAAACCGAAACCGACCCAACAGGCGGCACAACCTACAGTATAACTGGTACAAGCCAGCTATTAAGTGTCCCTTATGCTTTGCATGCAAAAACGGCTGAAAGTATTACTGGCGGCGGCGGTTTTACCCATTATGTAGGCGAGCTCTACGGTGGGGGAATTATCGTATCTGTTTGGAAAATCGCTGGCGTTGAACACGGATTAATAGCTTCATTAACCGACCAAAGTACATCATTAATATGGACAACCGTAGCTTACCAATCAGTAACAGTACCCGGCGGTGCAACAAGCCCAATTGATGGCTTAGCCAACTCAAATGCAATTGTAGCACAGGCTGGTGCCGGAATAACTTATGCTGCTGGTTTGTGCAGGGCATATAGTGCTACAGGCGATGGTGGCCTTAACGATTGGTATTTACCTGCCGCTTGGGAATTAAACCAATGTTACAATGCAGCCTTTGTAGTAAACGCCATTTTAGGAGCTACTAATGGATTTCAGTTCGCCTCCTATTGGAGTTCTACCGAGTTCAACAGTAACAACGCGTGGTACCAGGATTTCGGCTACGGCTACCCAATTACCACCTTCAATAAGAAAAATTACTATAGAGTTCGTGCAGTCAGGAGATTTTAACTATTTATCAATTTAACTATTTAATAATACCGCTTTGCGGTCGATTTTTTTTTTTTGATATGGCACTATATTACGAATTGCAGGTATTTAAAGATGTTTATGCCCTTGTGCAAAAAGTGTTTTTATATACACAGGAGTTTCCTCGTGAGTATAAATATACGCTTGGACAAGATATGAAGCGTGATGCAATACAGCTTGTAAGGAGTATATACAGGGCAAATAAATCGAAAGATAAGGAATTACGGTGGGTAACACGCGGTATATTTTATTGCCGAGTTAGTGCGGGTTTCAGCGTTTCTGCATCTAATAAACTTTCGTGTAATTTGACAGGACAGTGCTTTGAAATCGGCAACAAAAACATACCGCCAGCCGTTGGGGTTAATTTAAAAATAGAGATGTTTAACCTATTTAGGAAATCTAAGAAGTCGAAAACGGAACTTGAGTTCTTCAAGCAGTTTTTCAAATCCGACTACAAGTACTTTGGAAAGATCCATTTTCCAGTTTTAATTTATCCTGAACTTCCAGCAAAACCGATAT
>JBBRUR010000276.1:0-1397 GCA_038247635.1 Chitinophagales bacterium | reverse complement strand
TCTCGCCAGATTTCCGGCCAATGCCACCCCATTCATATAGCTGCTAACTTTGTCCACCGTTTCGTAACGGCTGTTGTTTAACTTAAACCGGGTTTTCCAACCCGCGAATATATGCTCCACACGAGCCCGGGTTCTGGCCAGTAGGCGGTTTAATCCCTTTTGCCACGGTTGCAAGGGTTTGCCTTTGGCTTTTTTGTATCCCATCCGCCGTATGGCCCCTGTGGCTAAAATGGTATTTAAACAACTTAACCCGTAATAGCCCAAATCCACCCAGACTTTTGACCCCACAAACTCGGGTAATACGGCTTGCAGGCTTTGGGAATCGTGCACACTGGCATCCGTTACTTTAATATTACGCACAATTTTAGTCCGGTTATCCATGGCCACACTGACGCTGTAACCTCGGCCCTTTTTGCCCGTTTTACTGTCCGGGTCGTGTTTCGGCTTGGCGGCCTTAACAAAGGTGGCGTCTACAATAGTGCCCTGTTTAACCAGTAAGTTTTTTTGCCCCAGCAAGTGGCACACCAGAGTATTTAATTTTTCCTGAAGGCCCACACTGTGCATTTTTTGACGGAATAACGCCAAGGTGGTGCCGTCTGGTACGGTATCTGTTACCCCCAGCCCTAAAAACCGTCTAAAACTGAAGGAATCGGCGCACCGAAATTCAGTATCCAGATCTCCCAGACCATACCACCACTGAATTAAGGTCATTTTAAACAAAAGTAAAAATTCTGTTGGCGGACGACCCCCGCCCGGATTAGGCACTTCCGTTTCCAGCATTGTCTGGATGTGAGACCACGGCAACAGTCGTTGCATCTCGTCCAGAAAACGATTTTCAGGTAATCCGTTGGCTTCTGTCAGCCAATCCGCAAACGTTTGGGCCATTGGGGTTACACACCTGTCTCAACAGCTTTAAGTCTACCAGACACAAAGAAGCCGCCTTAATCGGCGGCTTCTATGCTTTATTCTTCTTGTTATTGTTTTGATTTGTATTTTTAAGGCTTTTATAAATAAAGTTGAAGTTGAGTTTAAAAATGAAATAGAACCATTTTCTAAATTTATTGTTATGTCTTTTCGAAAACAAATTGAAAATGAGTCTAAAACTTCATCCCCTATATTACTAAGGAGCCTTGCTCTTTCTTATATTCGAGCTCCTGAGCTCTACCAAGATTTAAAACGGGCTCATCAAATTCTTTCAAGCCTAACGCTCACTCGCTCGCACGACCCTTTTGTTTTTGCCTATCCTTTTTATCGGATCATTTATTGGAAAAAGAGTCAACCATCTTCTTCCTATTAATATATTCAAAAAAGCTATTTTGATTATTACCTTAGTCTCTAGTATTCTTATTTTGATAAAATGAAAAATTCCAGGTTAAAGAGAAAGCATTGAAAGTCCT
>JBBRUR010000275.1:0-1421 GCA_038247635.1 Chitinophagales bacterium | reverse complement strand
CCTATAAGATTATTTTATTTATTAGAGTTTAGTTTTTGATCAGATACCAATATCTCCGGTTTCGTATCCTTCCCCTTTATCCGGCTCATATTATAACTTCTCGTCTCCTTATCATGCACATCTGCCATGGCGCAAAGGTATCAAATGTCTATAGTGCTCACCGCCGGCGGAGGATCCTTTTTTAAATCGCACTGGCTGCGTTTTCTTCCTTTCCAAACTTATAAGGCGGCCTTTCGTTCGGGTATTGCTGTGGGTGGGGGAGTTATTAACCTCTCCGCACAGGCTACGTTTTTGTACACTGTTAGTAATTACTCACCACTCCATACCCAATAAACTGAAATTCATTCAAACTAGCAGAATGAAAAAGTTGCAAAAAGCACTTCAGCACAAGTGAGTGACACAACCGGATTTGAATAAAGGACTAATGATTGTTCCCAAAAATAAATCCCTTAAGTTAACGCCCATACCATGCTTCGGAACGACCTCTATGCTCACAAAAGCACGCCCTAATCCGCCATCACCAACCGAGGCATTAACACTCCCCTTTACCTTCGTTTGCGCGTTGGCTTTTGGTCTTTCGGGCTATACGGTTTTGCTTTGGGTCGGCTGGTTTTTGTGGCCGACACCGCTTTTTTAGCAACAGGCTTTTCGCTTCGTTTAAGGCGTTTGGCCGGGGGTGCAGGCTTGCCGGTTTTTACCAATCCCTTTTTGCGGGCGGGTGCTTTGGCAGCCTCGGGAAAAGGTTCCAGCCCGGGCTTTTGGTTTGCACTTTTTTTATTGGCCTTGTCGTTCCACCACTGTTTGCCACCTGAGCGTTTTTTTACCTGCCGCACTACTTCATATTCGTCAAAAGGCTGTGTCGGTTCTTCTTCTACCGTGGTAACCTGCGGTGTTTCCTTTTTGGCTTTTGGTCGTTTTTCCTTAGGTTGGCCCTGGTCGGTTTTACTTGAGTCGGCAATGATCTCGTTCATCTTTTCAATTTCGGCGGCCGTAAAATACCGCCACTTACCTGCCGCTAAATTGCCCAACGTTATATTCATTATCCGCACCCTGGTTAGCGTATGAACTTCGTACCCCAGGTACTCGCACATGCGCCGTATTTGCCGGTTTAAACCCTGCGTTAAGGTAATGCGAAAACGCCTGTTGCCTTCGGAGCGTACATGACATTTTTTGGTTACCTCGTCAAGTATGGGCAGGCCGTCGCTCATTTTTCTAATAAACGCTTCATCAACAGGTTTGTCTACCGTAACAATATATTCCTTTTCGTGGTGGTTACTTGCCCGCAATATTTTGTTTACAATGTCGCCGTCGTTGGTAAGTATAATCAGGCCTTCGGAATCTTTATCTAACCTACCCACCGGAAAAATTCGTTTGTTGTAGTTTATATAATCAATAATGTTGGTTTTGTCGCTGGTATCGGT
>JBBRUR010000274.1:0-1423 GCA_038247635.1 Chitinophagales bacterium | reverse complement strand
TTTCCAACCGCCGCCGCTGCCAAGCCTATCTTTATTGGCAAATACATTTCGGGTGCCTGCGGATAGCTGCCTGAAATTTCCTTTTACAAACTTTCCAGGTTTTGACTTAGAAAGTTTTGCTGATGTTTTACCCACAGCTTTTCCTATTTTGCTTGCAGCTAATTTTGCCTTTACTGCGGCTGCTTTTGCCTTTATCCCCACCAATGCAGCTTTAGCAAATTTTGCTTTCGCAAGCAGCTTTGCACCTATAATAATAGCGGCAAAGAATAACCTGCCGTCGGGGTCTACAAAATGCTGAGGGTTATTACCTGCATAATTGTAAGGGCTTAGCCCCATAAACTGGTCGGCATACACATCCACCCCCGCAAACCGCCCCACTTGGGCATCATACATCCGGGCATCAAAATAATGCAGATCCACGCCAAATTCTTCATCAAGTTCGTTGCGCTGGTAATCTTTTTCGTTGGGTGTTTTTATGGCGGCATAACTGCTAAGGGGGGTAATCTCCATACCAAATGGATAAAAGGCACTTTCCTGTAGCAGCGGCCCCGTGCGGTGCAGCACGGTAATGTCGTCGAAAAAAACGTTTACGGCTGTTTCGTTGCTGCAATACACATATACAAAACCGTTTTTTTGCATCACCTGCTGTGGTATGGTGTAGGTATGTACGGCATCGGGGCCGTTGTCAATACGCTCAGCAATGCCCTGCACCAGTTTAAAATTTTCATCAAAAAGCAGGTACTTCAAGTAGGCCGTGGTATCTCGTTCATCGGTGAGAACCCTGCGGATTTTACCGAGGTGGTCTTCAACCACAAAAAAACAAAGCTCCTTTTTCATCTTAGCCGATTTAAATAAACAACCAATAAATAACTGTATTTAAAATTAATTTTCAAAAGATTGATATCCTACTATTACTAAAAACGATGCGACTAAACGCTTTTACTTACTCCTCCACCGCATCTTTCACCCGCTGGCTCAACGGACTTACTACCGGGTCAAATACTTTTTCTATCAGCCCTGTTTTGCCAATGAGTATTTTGGTAAAGTTCCAGCGGGGCAGCACATCCATTACGCCGTTTTGCTGCTGGTGCGCCAGCCATTGGTACAGCGAATGGGCTTCATCACCCACCACATCTTGCCGGGCTGCCACCGGAAAGCCAAGCTGGTACTGCTGTATAAACTGTTGTATTTCTTCATTACTGCCAGGCTCCATATTATTGAAGTTGTTGCTGGGGATGGCAATTACCACCAAGCTGCTGGCATACTGCTGTTGCAGTTGCTGTAGCTCTGCATACTGCGGGGCATGCTGGCATTGGCTGGCGGTGTTTACCAATAATATTTTTTTGCCTGCATATTGGCTAAGGTTTATTTGCCCACCGCCAATACCGGGCAGGGTAAAAGTGTACACGGAAACTGTGTTGTA
>JBBRUR010000273.1:0-1436 GCA_038247635.1 Chitinophagales bacterium | reverse complement strand
TGGTTCCCGATGGCCGGGTTTAATACAATCGCCTATAAAGAAGGAAACCTTCGCAGAGTAGCCAATGGTGTAAATACCCATGAGCTTAATTATCGACTTCAGTTTCCAAAAAACTATGCAACCAACCCCACCTATCCGGGCGGCTACCCAATGATTGTAATGATCCATGGTTTTGGAGAACGTGGTAATTGTTGGGGGTCTAATTGCTATTGGCAAAACACTAACTGGAATCCTAATACAAACACACTTAATCAACGGTCAATAATTTCCGTTGAAAAAGAATTTCCAGCAAATCAAACTTCTCAAGCAGTATTTACAACCAGCATTGACCATAATTTTGCTGACAACACAAGTGTAATCATTTATAACTCTTCAAATACAGTATATAACTATGCCGGAACAGCGCGAACCTTGCGCACCATAGCTAATCAGCCAAGAAAATTTAAAATAACCGGTATCAATTTTTCAACTGATGCAACCGCCACTATTGTTCGTTTAATTGGAGATACTTTTTACATCACCTCTGTAGTAGATGATGGCAGCGGTAATGCCCTTTTTACAACCAGTACCCCTCATGGATTTCAAAATGGTAATTCCGTGGTTTTAGCAACAACCCAAGCCTCAACTTATAGCGGAACGCGAACTGTTAATTCAGCAACAGCTTTTACATTTAAACTAAATGGCCGGTTATTTAACGGAAATGCAACAGGGGATACTTATAAATCCGGAATTCTTAATTTATTAAACAACGACCATAGTATGACGCATGGTGGGCGCGTGCATCAGGATGCTATTAACTTAGTACCCACCGGCATGACTCCCGATGACCCCAATATGCCGAGTCGGGCCTTCCCAGGCTTTATGTTTTATCCACAAAATTTAAATGGGTGGGGAACTGGTTCTTTAGCAAACAACAATACTTATGATGCCATCCGTATCATCCGGTTGTTAATCAAAAAATATAACATTGACCCCAACCGCATTTACATCCACGGTTTGTCGGATGGGGGTGCCGGGGCTTACAAAATAATGCGCAGTGCGCCCTGGCTTTTTGCTGCAGCCCTACCTATGTCGGCAGTAGATAATGCAGATGTTGACAACTATAACATGTACCAATATGTGGCCAGTGTACCTTTTTGGATTTTTCAGGGTGGGGTAGATGGAAACCCTAAGCCCTCTGACACGCAGGCCGATGTCAATTTATATAAAGCCAATGGGCTTAACGTTCGGTACACACTATACCCCACACTTGGGCACGGAACCTGGAATGCGGCCTATGCTGAATCGGATTTTTTTACGTGGATACGCAATAACAACAAGGCAAACCTTCAGGTGCTATTTGGCAAACCTGAGGTGTGCGGCACTTCCGGTGCTGGTGTAACGATGGTCTTGGGCCAAGGATTTTTAGCCTATCAATGGGAACAAGATGGTGGATT
>JBBRUR010000272.1:0-1480 GCA_038247635.1 Chitinophagales bacterium | reverse complement strand
TTGTTCTACTGATTGACATTCCATAATAGACTCCTGCGTATTTTGTCCACCATCATTGCTTCTAAATACCGCTACAAATTTCACCGCGTCAATTTTATATTGGTTGCCGGCAATAATCTCCTGCGCCTTTGCAGCAGCACCCGTCCAGTTTTTTTCCCACAATAAAACACGCAATTGCAATGCTTTGGCTGCGCCTTTGGTAGCCCTTCCCTTGCTGTTGATCAGGTTTAAATCGGGAAGTCGTAAGGGGTCATTAAAATTTAAGGGTAAATCTGTTTCAGCAGCAGTTAAGTCAGTTTTTATCTGTGTTACCACCTCAGCCACTGTATTTCTTGCCACTAAGTTTTCTGTGCTATTGGCAGATTTTGGAAAACTTAACACCAACGGTACATCGCCATAAAACTGTACCATGTGCCAATAAATAAATGCCCTTAAAAAACGGGCTTCACCTAGTATTTCACTTTTCCTGGTTAATAAAAACTTGTCATCCGGTATCAGGGCAACTTTTTCCAGCAACAGGTTTATATTTGCTAGCGCATTATAAGAGCCACCCCAAAGGCTGCTTATTTCACCATTTGTAGGTATCAGTTCCGACCTTTTTTCTAAACGGAACAAATCGCCACCATCATTGTAAGATTGGATATCATCGCTTGAGATGTCAGAATAAAAAAGGACTTTGCCATAAAAATCCCAGGACATCATTTTATTGTAGCAGCCAAACAAGCCTGTTTCTGCATCAATGGAAGTTTTATAAAAATTGCCAGTACCAACTTCTTCCACTGTATCTTTTTCTATCACTTTTCTGCAACTGCTTGCAGCAACGCCGAGCAGTAAAAAAGAGCAGGTGATTATTTTAAAAATATGTTGTTTCATCTTAATTAATTTAAAAGTTTACGTTTAAACTTACTACAATCGTTTTAGCCTGCGGGTAAGAGCCATTGTCGAATCCCTGCGCTATGTTGTTAAATTGTCCGGTTCCGGTAAACGCATTTACTTCCGGGTCGTAGCCGGTATAATTGGTAAAAGTAAAAAGGTTTTGAGCACTCACTGCAATCCTCACACTGGTAGCCCCAATTCGTTTAAGCGCCGCAGGCGTTAAGTTGTAGCCCAGGCTGACATTTTTCATCCTTAGGTAACTGCCATCTTCTAAAAACCTGGTGGAGGCATAGCCGGTAGCATTGTTATCGGGCCCAACAAAAGGCACATCGGTAACATCGCCCGCTTTTTTCCAACGCCTTAACGCATTGGTGGTGGAATTGTAATAGCCGCCACCGTAGCCTTCAATAAATTCTCTCGTTTGGTTATAAATTTTATTACCATAACTCCACTGAAAAAAAATATTCAAATCAAAATTGGCGTACGCAAATGTGTTGGTGATACCGCCAAAATGTTTGGGCAATGGCGAGCCAACAATGCTCCTGTCTTTATCATCGATGCCGCCACTTTTATCAATATCTTTTATCACCATTTTACCGGTAGC
>JBBRUR010000271.1:0-1528 GCA_038247635.1 Chitinophagales bacterium | reverse complement strand
AAGTGATGGCGGCTGCCTGATGGCAGGCCATACCTATTATCCTTATGATACCACCAATAACCCTTACGATGCCGTATTGCAACACTGCCTTGTAAAATGCGACAGCCAGGGCGAAATGGAGTGGGTGTACCCACCCCTTGGTGGAGCCGATACTACAAAATTCGGTTTTTTTACCAGTTGTACACAAATAGGCAATACTTATTATGCCGCCGGTAGCCATTACCAGCTCGGTACCGAGTTTTTTCTCCGTCCTTTGGTTGCCCGTTTCGATTTAAACGGGAACTTACTCAGTTATATCAGCTCTGAGCCTGATACTATGTACCACCAACTTACACAAATAGTGCAGGCTACCGATACCAGCCTGTTGCTTATATCGGCATCCAATACCGTATTTACCGATCCAAATTATCTAATGGTTTTTATAGCCGACACTATGGGCAATTTTCAAAAATCTTTTACCCGAACTGATTTGGTAGTTGGGCAGTATGGCGATGTAGTGGCAAAAATGCGGGATAATAAGTTTATTATTCCATGCCAATCTCCAATAGGCTGGGCAGGCCCATTAACCGATGTAGTAGCCATCAAACTCAATGCCAACCTTGAGTACGATAGCATTTACACCCAGCCATTTACTTACGACAGCCTGTGCCCGTACCCCATAGTATCGGACACCATACTTTGCAACTGCGAGCCATTTGTTTCGGTAAAGGAAGCGGAAAGTACTACTGTACCGTTAAACATATATCCTAATCCTGCATCAGGCAATTTCGTTGTTGATTTCGGGAAAGAGAATATTACCAAAAGCATTTTAACGGTTTACGATATTTACGGCAGGATTAAGTATAAAATTGAATTGCCACCAGGCATAAAGCAATCAACAATAAATTGCGAGAACTGGATACCTGGTTTGTATATGGTTAAATTTCAATCGGGTATAAAGACAAAGCATGGCAAAATAATGGTTAAATAAGGATTGTTTATGAAAAAGACTCTATTTATAGCTTTGGTTAGCGTGATATTTCTAACTATGCAGGCACAAGCCCAGAACTTACGCGAAAAGCTACAGCAATGCCCTGTTATTATCGAAAACGGCAAAATAAATTACTATATGCCGCAGCAAAACGGTGCGTTTTATCAATTGCCACCCGCGCTAAAACCACAGTATGTAAATATTATGCATGTACCCTGGGTGCAACCGCTTACCCAATCGGTGCAGGCAACACAAACTGAAACCCTGGCAACGCTGTTGGTTTTTACAACACAAAATAACCAAAAAAAAGAAGATAAGGAGTTGTTTTTGCGTAAATTAGCCTGGTGTGTGATGCTGCAAACCAGCAAGGCTAAGCAAATTGATAAGGAGATAATGGATTGTACTGGTAAACTGGTCGTAGAGGATGATGCTGATATCAACAGCCATGCAAGCCTGGTTCTGAAACTGATTGAAGATTACAAAAGCGCACTAAAATAATTTCGGCTTTATATTTTACACAATATCTCCGCCGCCTTCACCAATGTTTCTTCCGTTTTT
>JBBRUR010000270.1:0-1529 GCA_038247635.1 Chitinophagales bacterium | reverse complement strand
TTTTTGATGAAGTACTTGCGTGTAGTTAGCCGTGGTTTCCAGCACAGCCACCAAGGTTGAAACTATTAGGCTATCACCATCAGCTTTTATCAAATGCTGTAACCTGCCCTCACTACGTACTACTAATGGTTGTGGTGGAAAGGTAGCCCTCAACCTGCCTTGTGTAGTTACCCTATCGGGGTAGCGAATAAAGGAGGTAATGCCTAGCAGGCCGGTAACAAGTAGCAAAAAAACGGATATGCCCCAACGCACCATCCAGGGTGGCCGGCGCGATAACATCCCCATCCAGACTTCCTCAGGCTGTGGCATTGCTTCGCCAGGCAGCATGGGTAAACCGTTGTGCGATTCATGGTTATTTATGTAGGCTTTAGTTGGCAAGTTCTAATTGATTTTTTACCAGTTCGTAATAGCGACCTCTGAGCGCAGTTAATGCTGTATGACTTCCTTGTTCGGCCACTTCTCCATTATGTAGCACTACAATATTATCGGCCTGCCTTACGGTGCTTAGCCGGTGGGCTACTACTACCACTGTTTTGTTATAAAAAAATTCCCTGAGATTTTCAAGAATCATTTTCTCATTATTGGCATCTAATGCATTGGTGGCTTCATCAAATAAAATGTAATACGGTTGCTTATATACTGCCCGGGCTATGGAAAGGCGCTGCCGCTGCCCGCCACTCATACCTATACCTTCGGCACCTAGCTTGGTATAAAAGCCTAGCGGCAGGCCTTCAATATATTCCAATATATTGGCTACCCTGCAGGCTTCCAGCACCTTTTCCATATCTACCGGGTCTTCGGTTACAATTATGTTTTTAAGGATGGTATCGTTAAAAATAAAACTATCCTGCATCACCACGCCGCATTGCCTGCGCCAGTAGCTTGGGCTTATATTCTTCATAGCCATGGATCCAACTTTTATGTCACCGGTATAGCGGTCGAAAAAGCGCAACAGTAGCTTGAGTAAGGTAGATTTCCCGCTGCCACTCATACCTACAATAGCCGTGGTTTTTCCAGCAGGCAGGCTAAGCGAAATGTTTTTTAGTACCGGCTCATTACCGGCTCCGGGGTAAGTAAAACTCAGGTTAACTATATGAATGGAATGATCCTGCGGCAGCCGGTGTTGCAGGTTGGTATGCGCTGGTTCTTCATCTTCTATGATATGGATATCGTTCATCCGCTCCAGCGATATAGAGGCATCCTGCGCCTGTTGGGTAAAGCCAATTAACTGCTCCACCGGCCCGTTTAGCTGACCAATTATGTATTGAACGGCCAGCATTACCCCAAGGGTAAGTTGCCCGTTTACCACTTGCTGCGCCACCCAAAAAGTTATCAGAATGTTTTTACCCTGATTGATAAATAAGGCGCCGATTTGCTGGTATTGATTCAGCGAAAGGCTTTTGAAACTTAACGAAAACACCCCTGCCTGCAAGCGTTCCCAGTTCCAGCGAAAACTGTTTTCGGCATTGTTGAGTTTTATTTCCTGTACACCGTACACCAATTGCATACTCGCATTGTTTTCACGGGCT
>JBBRUR010000269.1:0-1649 GCA_038247635.1 Chitinophagales bacterium | reverse complement strand
TAGGCAGTTGCATATATTCATTTACTAAAAATATTGCCGTAATCAACCCAGCTTCTCAACCTGCGGTAAGTTTCACCGGTTTGCCCACTATAACTAATACAGGGGTTTCTGCATTTACTTTAACTGGCACACCTGCAGGGGGATTTTTTTCTGGACCAGGTATTCAAAATGCAAATCAGTTTAATCCTGCACTGGCAGGTGTTGGGACACACACCGTTTACTATCAAGTGTTAGGCACTGGCGGATGTTTAACCACCGCAGAAAATACGGTAACCATTTTGCCTTCTTACAATATGCTAAACGGAACAGTAACAGGATGTAGCGGAGGTTTTTATGATAGCGGTGGCAGCAGCTCCAACTATTCAGCAAATGAAAGTTTAACACAAACATTTTGCAGCGATAATGGAGAACGATTGCGCTTCAATTTTTCTGCAATAAGCCTTGGCACAGGCGACACACTTTGGGCGTACGATGGAAATTCTATCAACGGAAAATTGTTAGGAATTTACATATCCAATTCGCGTCCTGATATAATTTGGTCAGATACTACTTGTATTACTTTTAGATTTAAAAGCGATGCAAGCGCCCAAAATACTGGATGGACGGCTACTTTTGAGTGTTCACAAAATCCGGAAGTAGCAAAGGCTATCAGTTTGAGTGCTGGAGTAAATGTAGTGTGCAATGGTAAAATATATGACCCTGCTGGCACAGCGAATTATGGATTTGGATACAATGTACAAACATTAAAATCGCGCAGTGGTGAACGCTTGCGCTTAGATGTTTTTAATTTCAACATTAACTTTAATAATGGAGGTCATTGGTTGCGGGTATATGATGGGCCTTCTACAGCCTATCCATCACTGGGGCAGTATAATTCTTGCTGTACACCGCCTTCAGTTTTTACTTCTTCGGGCGAATATTTAACGGTAGAATTCGATGCAACCAACACCAACGCTGGTGTAGGTTCGCGTGCGGGATTTGGGATGGACATTACCTGTTTTGGAACACAATTAACGGACTATATAATCAGCGATACAGCCTTATTAAATGTTTGTGAAGGTATTTTTTACGATAGCGGTGGACCGAACCTAAACTATAGTAACAACGAAAGTTTTACAAAAACTTTTTGCAGCAATAATGGTCAATTGATTCGTTTCGACTTCAATAATTTTATTACTGCATTTGGTACTGGCGATACACTCTGGGCTTATGATGGTGTGAATGCCAATATGCCTTTGTTGGGCATGTATATTGCTGGAAGCGATATTGATGTAGTGAAGAGTAGCGGAACTTGCGTAACTTTTCGTTTTAAAAGTAATAATATAGGCGTTGTAAGAGGTTGGCAAGGATTTGTGAAATGTGTAAACACACAAATTGCGCAAGACACTATTTACAACACTAGCGGTATTCGTACCATTTGTAATGCGGTATTAGAGGATAATTCGAGAGAGTTTGCTTATGGCTTTGGCTACAATGTACAAACTTATAAATCCAGTGGCGGGCAACGATTGAAATTTCAATATAGTTTGTTTCAAATCAATGGAAACAATGGCGGGCATTGGTTGCGTATATATGACGGGCCCAATACTTCTTTTCCACTTATAGGGGCATATAACAACTTTAATTTTATTCCAGCAATTATAGAAAGC
>JBBRUR010000268.1:0-1669 GCA_038247635.1 Chitinophagales bacterium | reverse complement strand
TATTTTAGTAGAAACCGCAACCGACAATCATGTGCGTACTGTGGCCAATGTAAAATCCATTTTTAATAAAGGCGATGGAGCCCTTGGCAATAGTGGTAGTGTGGCTTTTCAGTTTAAAAAAATGGGTGTGTTCAAACTAAAACCAGAAGGGCTGAACGCTGAAGAATTGGAATTTGAACTCATAGATGCCGGGCTGGAAGAAGTAGGTGAAGGCACCTCTGAACCGGATACGGCTGGCAATACTTATGAAGTGCTCGTACTGCGTTGCGCCTTTACCGATTTTGGGAACCTGCAGCATGCGCTCGACGATAAAGGCATCAGCCCCATTAGCGCCGAACTGGAATGGATACCTACAACTACCGTATCGCTGAGTGATGAACAATCGGAAGATGTGCTGAAACTGGTAGACAAACTGGAACAGGACGAAGATGTTCAAAAAGTGTTTTATAATTTAGCTTAGCATAAAAAGGCCGGAGCAGAAAACTCCGGCCTTTTTATGCGCTTACTCGCTTATTAAGTGGCCATTAACAACCCCATAAACTGTAAAAGAAGTAGTAGTTCCAATAAAGGAAAAATTATGATGAAACCTTATTTCCTGCCCGGCTTCTACCTGAACTTCAATGCTAAATCTATCAGTAAAAATAAAATTAGTTCCAGATCCATTGCTTGTCTCCATTACCTTGCCGCTTATAAAGGGGTATGTGTTATTAGTGACCAAGCGGAGACCAAATGACGGGTTTACTGGAGGCGTAGCAGATAAATTGGATATGGCCTGAACATAAACATCAAAATGATACAAGCCGGCGGTAGATAACACAATTCCGGTAGCACTGAGGTTTGCCTTGGTTGGACTCAGATTGTACCATGCCAGGGTATTGAAAACACAAAAAGTATTAAAAGATGCTGGTGATTGATTAAAAGTGGCCGCAAACCTTATTTTGTCACTAAAAGGCTGACTAAGCGTTCGCCAACTAGGCACTTCCGAACCATTGCTGGTAAGCACCTGTCCGGTAGTACCACTACTGTTATTTACCACCAACCTGCCTTGGAGCTGCATACCGCCATTTACATCTAGCCTCCATGCTGGGTTGGTAGTGCCAATTCCTACATTGCCATTGCTCCCAACTGTAAAGCGTGGGCTACCCTGTATAGTTAAATGTACTTTACCCGTGCTGTTGCCGGAACCGGTACCAAAATCTACGTCTTCGGCATTGCCGGAAAATGAACCAAGGTAACCCCGGTACACTCCATTCTCGTTAATAGATACATACATACTATTGTTTCCATCCAACCGCAACAAATGACTGGCAGATATAGAACGAACATCGAGAGGAACAGCAGGAGAAGTAGTACCAATACCAACATTTTGAGCCATACCAACAAAATAAAAAACAAAACAGGTAAATAAAGTGAGAATTTTATGCATGCAATTAATTTATTTATAAAAATAATCTCTTTTTTTTGGTTATACAAATTATTCTCGTACCTAAATAAATGAATACTGAATCTTAATTATCAATTAATATAAACTAAAGTAATAGTCGTGCTCGATTCGCCTGAATTTTATAATCCATTTCATGAAGCTGTTGTACTTTCTCCAGAAGCTGCATGCTTCAGAAGTACGGAAATTTGTACTTCATGGGGTTAGGTTTTACTGATTTTGGAAACC
>JBBRUR010000267.1:0-1687 GCA_038247635.1 Chitinophagales bacterium | reverse complement strand
TTCGAGAAATTGAAAGGATTTTGGGGGTAAGCCATGTATCGGTAATGAACTGGGTTAAAAAGTATAACATTAAAGCCCCCGAGAATACAGCCTACCGGCCCACCTACAAAGTACTGACTCACAAGGAGTTGATTGATTTTTTTAGTGAGAAGGAAACGCTAAAAAGCGCTGGCTGTATGATCACCGAATTGGGTGATAAATTTATGGTGATTAAGTGGGAGCGATTCAGAAAAAATTCCTTTTAGCAACTATACTTTTAGCAGCAATATACCTGGGGTTTGTTTTAGACCTGCAAGATTTTCAATTTGGTGTTCGGAAATTCTTAACGATTACTAAAAACGCTTGCGTGAAAATAATTATCTCAGTTTATTTGCTTGGTTTCTTTTTTGTCTGTAATGGTACCGATGTATTTGCTCAAATTAATCCGGCCCCAGCCACTTCACCAACAGCCACTTCACCAACATCAACTCCTGATAAGCCAGTTACTTCAACACCAACCATCACCCTTTATGGATTTATCAGGAACGATATGAATTATGACACCAGGCAAAATTTTTTTGTGAGGGAAGGACAGTTAGGTTTGTATCCAAAGGACATTGATACGGCAGGCATGGGTGGGGTGGATGTCAACAAAAAGGCCCAGTTAAACTTGTTGGGCATTCTTACACGGCTTGGTGTAAAAGTAAGTGGCCCTGATGCTTTTGGTGCAAAGACTACAGCAGTAATTGAAGGCGATTTTTTTGGACAGGCAGATGTTAACATTGGGCTTTTAAGACTAAGGCATGGTTATGTAAAATTAGACTGGAAAAAGAGTGCCCTCACCCTTGGGCAAACATGGTATCCGCTGTTTATACCAGAATGCTTTCCGGGTGTGGTAAATTTTAACACCGGTATTCCGATTGCACCTTTTGGTTGGGCTGCGCAAATAAAATACACGGCAAAGCTGGGTGCTAAAACAAGTTTGTCTTTTACTGCCTATAAGCCACGGGAATTTTCAGTACCGGGTGTCAGCAACACCGAAACCACCAACTCGGCCAGCATGAATGCAGTGTTACCCGAACTAAATGCACATTTGCAATACAAATCTGATGCATTGCTTGCAGGCGCACAACTTGATTTTAGCAGTATCATGCCTTACATAAAATATGGCTCCAATCCGGTTAAAATAAGTAAGGAAAGAGTAAATGCATTTACCGTAATGGCTTATACAAAAATTACGGGTAAAAAATTAAGTATAAAAGCAATGGCATTATTGGGGCAAAATACGGCCCATTGGGTAATGATGGGAGGTTATTATGGGTATAAAGCAAATGCCAATGCAATAGAAACCTACAAACCAGCAAAATCCACTGCAGCCTGGTTAGAAGTTTACAGCAATAATAAAAAAGTATCACCGGGTTTGTTTATTGGGTACACTGTTAATGGTGGTGCAGCAGATAATGCAACGGCTGCTTATGGTAGAATGGTTGGTGTAAACGGCAGGGGAATAAAAGATTTATTTAGGGTAGCACCAAGACTGGATGTATGCAGCGGCAAATTAAAATTTGGAACAGAACTGGAATATACATCTGCCAATTATGGAACAAGGGGCAACAATGGTAAAGTTGCCAACCCAACCAGCACAGTACATAACACACGCTTAACTTTTTCTACTATATTTAATTTTTAAAAAAACCTAAAAAACAAC
>JBBRUR010000266.1:0-1689 GCA_038247635.1 Chitinophagales bacterium | reverse complement strand
TATATTCTTAACCAAAGCCGGTTCGGCTATGGTAAGGGTATCTCCTTTTGCTCCAAGAAACTGCATCTCATCCAGTATGATGTTGTAATTGAGCCATTGCTTTGTTACCTCTCCGTTACGCATGTAAACCGTGCCCTGTTTAAAAGACGGCAGTACGTACAACACTTCTGCCGGCAGCACTTTGCCTGGCACTTGCCCTGCTTTTACAATATAGTCGGTAGCGGGTTGTGCAACCAGTTGGGAGTGCAATATTAAAGCCCCAATAATTGCCAAAATTAATCGCATAGTGTTTCAAGTTTTAAAAGTTGCCAACTGGTATAAAAACACTTTTTTTATTGTACAATAAAAACCGTCATGGTTAGTGGGCCATGTGCACCCAAAACCAACGCCTGTTCTATATCGGCGGTTTTTGATGGCCCGGCAATAAAACCGGCAAAGCCATAATTGCCTTCACCAATAATTAGGTAAGCCTCATGTAATGTAGGTACAATTGAGGCGGCATCAACTACCACTACAAGGTGCTGGCATATGTAAGGAATAATGCGATGCCCCGCAAAGTGTTCGGTTACCCAAACCGCACCATTTTCTGCCACACCAAACTGTGCACGAATAATGGCTACTTCCACATCTTCGTACTGGTGTGGATCAATAGATTTTTGTAGCGGCTCTGCAATAGTTGTTAACTCAGGTAGCGTAGTTACAAAACGCAAAGTTGAATCAAAATTTTGGCTGATTAATTGTTTCACTTCATCAAAATTTGACACGAGATACACCGAGCCACTAATGGCCTTAAAAACATTCATATAGGTTTCTACATTGTTGCCGGTGCTGCCGCCAAACATACTAATGTCGGGTAGCATGGTGGTTGGTGGCTTGTTGTTTTTAACTGCTGTCAGTATTTGTTGCCGGGCGCTCGTGGGGGGGGTAATTTGGTGGTGGTTTAAACAGGTTTTTTGTGGGACATTCGTGACAATTACGACTTTGGCGACTTAAGCTGAATAACGAAAGAACAGTACAAGAGTGCGACGCAACAATGTTTAAACAGATGTTTAAAGCCCTGGTAAAAAAAGAAAATTTTACTAACGTTTCTATAGAATTGCTGGTGCTACTTTTTTAATTTTTAATTTTTAATTTTTACTTTTTACTTTTTACTTTCCCTCTCATACCACTCACTAAAACTCTGTTTGGGGCCTTCGGGCATTTCGCGTTGCTTGTACCAGGGGTTAAATTTGTTGTTGACCACAAAAGGCACGTTGTGCATAAACCATCGACCGGCTTTGCCTGCATTGGTAAACTTTATGGGCGACGATAATGTTTAGGCCATGGCCTTCATACCCATGGCTTTTGTATTGGCTGCGTAACCTTCTTTAACGATCACCTTTCGCCAGGCATACAACTGCTCATGAATTTTTATTTTAACCTACAAACATTTAAACACGAGCCGCACATTGTACTTGCATAGGGCAGGTCGGCATGTTTTTTCATGTCGAGGTTGTGGGCAGGTATAGCACCTATGGGCCCCGAAATAGTGTTGTGATAACTGAGCCCGCCACTTTTGCGATATACGGGACAGGTGTTTATACATGCCCCACATTTAATGCACTTAAGCGACTCTCTAAACCCGGGCCTGCCCAACTGCCTTTTTCGGCCAGCATTAACCAAAATGAGGTGCATTTGCTTGCCGGGCCT
>JBBRUR010000265.1:0-1719 GCA_038247635.1 Chitinophagales bacterium | reverse complement strand
GCCGAAATACGATGGGATAGCGATTTAAAAGCCAGTGGGTTTAAGTTGAGCTATAAGGTTAAAGACTCCATTGAGTGGAAAACACAAGAGATTACCACCAATACTTACAGCTTATCATCGCTAAAAGAGAATGTGAATTACGAGGTGATGGTAAAAACCTTATGCACCAATGGCGAAAGCGACAACAGTAAAGTGCTGCGTTTTAAAACCGACCGCAATGTTGACTATACCTGCGGAACGCCCAAGAGTAACATCGATTTGTCGAACACCGCACCGCTATCGATGTTAAAACCCTTCGATATTATTACCGCTGGCGATTTTTGGGTAGAGATTGATAACGTGTCGGGATCCGAAGGTATTTACAAGGGAACAGGTTTTGCCATGATTCCCTACTTGGGCATGTTAAAATTTGAGGTTGGTTTCGATAATATTTTTGTGAACACCGACTACCGTATGATAACAGGACAAATGATTTTTGTTAACGACTCAATCCGTGGCATGGTTGGCGCAGTAATGAAAGAAAAACCCACCTCGGAAATCGATTATCAAGCAGCCCTTAACGCCATAACACCCAATGTGGTAACGGTGTCCGATTCTATTAGCAATGTTACCGTAACAGGACAAACAGTTACCATAACAACGGCCAATGGCGCAACGCAAACAGCAGTAGGTACTACCGAAAACCCCATTGTGGCCATTAAATCGCCCAAGAGCGATACCGTTTATTTAGCCGATACCTCAACAGGCGTTGTTTATACCGCACCAGCCAATCCGGGGCAGGCAGCTACCACTAGTTCGCAAGTGGGCTCATCGACACAAACAAAAAAGTTTAGCGGCGAGGTAACCTTTAAACCATCAACAACCATGAAATATGGATTCGATGCCGTGGGCGATGGTAAAACCAAACCCAACCAATACTTTCAACAAAACAAAAACCAAAACCTCATACACTGGAAATCGATTAAAAGCGGAGCAACCGACGTGGTTGATGTTATTTTAAGTGCCAGCACTCCTGCCGACAGTATGCGCTACCTGCGTAACACAGGCGCCATAACACCTGTGGCGCCCAAGGGTAAAAATCAGCAACTGCTTATATCGGGCAATGTGCCAGGCGAAGACATACTAACCGCTGCAACCGCCAGCCGACAAGCCCTTACCGACACCACCTACCGCGAAATACTCACCGAAGCGGGTGCTTTGGGACTGGCCACCTACCCCGAAATAACCAAAAAAGTGGTGCTAGTGCGAGTAAATGGCGCTAAAAACATGCCCGATGATGCTACCGTTATATCGGCAGTACTCAACAAGCTTTATGCCCCTGCCATTGTAAAATGGACGGTTAACAAAGGCACTGAACTTATTACCGATAAAATTAACCCCGAAGGCTTTAAAACCGCCGGAACCGAAATGGCCAGTAAATACACTGCCGACATGAACAAGGTGATAACCGCCTACGAAAAAACCAACCCCAGCTCGGACCAAAACACCGTGGTACTCTTTTTTGTCGATGCCACCACCTCCGACAAGCTAGGCTTTATGCCACTAACAGGGCAGTATGGCTTTATATTCAAATCGGCTACCAATGTTGAGCTGTTAGCACACGAACTGGCACACGGCACCTTTAACCTCCGCCACACCTTTAGCCCACATGCCACCTACGTACTCGACTCGTGTAAAACCCCCAACCTACTCGACTACAACAACGGCATTGAGCTTTGG
>JBBRUR010000264.1:0-1739 GCA_038247635.1 Chitinophagales bacterium | reverse complement strand
TGCTTATTGCCTTTTTATCAGTACAAATAGTTCATGCCAAAATATGGCGGGTAAATAACAATGTTGGTATAACGGCCGATTTTACCAGTTTTTTTGACGCCGCTAACGCTGCCAGCGTTGTTGCCGGCGACACACTCCACATTGAAGCGAGTGCCACTCCTTATGTTACCGGCAATTTCACACTCACTAAAAGACTTATTGTTATTGGGGTGGGTTATTTTTTAGATCCTCTTAACCCCACCATCCCCGGAAATGCAGGTTTGCAAGCTACTACCCAAAGCAGTGTGATTAAGATTTTCAATATTGGCAATGGTGCCAATGGCAGTAAGTTTTTGGGGGTTACATTTGAAACGGGACCATACTTAAATGCAAGCGTTCCGGCACTTAACCTGGTATTTGAAAAATGTTTGTTTAGCGATTTTTTTTCTTTGTACCTTAATGATGCCGGCAGCTTCAATGGCATTACGGTTAGAAAATGTATTTTAAATGCAGACCAGCCATTCAAAGGCCAAGGTGCTGCATCGGTTGTTACCAATTTAATAATTGAAAACAATATTTTTTTGCGGGGTGGATTTGATTACCAGGGTTTAACAGGCCCTTCCAATATTTTCAGAAATAACAGCATCGATGGTAATAGCGCTGCCTATAATTTCAGCAATATTTATATAGCCAACAACATATTTGGAAATGTTTTAATTTTTACATTTACCAATACCATCGTTAAAAACAATTTATTTACCGCAAACCCTGTATTACCCGGGGGTGCCGCTGGCAACCTGGTAAATGTAAATCTGGCGAATGTATATGTAGGTGGTGCTACGGGCAGTTTAGACAGCAGGATGCAACTAAAAACACCGTTGGCCTCAAATCCTGCTTTTCAGGCAGGGCTTACTGTAGGGGCGGTAGTTACACCCAATGCAGGTGCTTTTGGCGGCCCCGACCCATATAAACTTTCAGGCATACCCAATATACCCAGCATATACACGCTTACCGTACCATCTACTATACCGGCAGGTTCTACCAGCATGAATGCCAGCATCAGCACCCGAAACAATAATTAATAGTAACAGCTAATTCCTACTGAGGTTTCAAACAAACCCTAAAGGAATCAACTGACAAAATACGATCATCATGAAACAATATTTATTGCTGATAATGCTATTAGCCGTGTGTTACAGCCTGGCAGCACAGGATCCGGCTTATCCAGTTGTGCCTTCGGCTCCGCAAAATATTACCCGTGCCGAATATTTCATCAACACCGATCCCGGTTTTGGCAACGGCATCGCTATAACCATAACCGCTGCTCAGGATATAAATGGATTGATTGCATCTATTAACACGGCTGCATTGCCTTCTTTTTCTACCAACAGGCTCTTTGTGCGTACTAAAAATGCCGAAGGATTTTGGAGTATCACCCAGTCAGCAGTTTTTGTAATTGATATAGCTGGCGATCCTGCCTATCCAACTGCACCTGAGGCTCCGCAAAATGTAACGCAGGCCGAATATTTCATCAATACCGATCCGGGTTTTGGTAGCGGCACCGCCATACCCATAACCGCTGCTCAGGATATTAATGGATTGATTGCATCTATCAACACGGCTGCGCTTCCTTCTTTTTCATCTAACAGGCTTTTTGTGCGTACTAAAAATGCCGAAGGATTTTGGAGCATTACCCAATCAGCAGTTTTTGTAATTGATATAGCTGGCGATCCTGCCTATCCAACTGCACCTGTGGCTCC
>JBBRUR010000263.1:0-1762 GCA_038247635.1 Chitinophagales bacterium | reverse complement strand
ACTACGCCGGCTTAATGAGCCCCGGTATGCCAAACGCAGCCACTAATATCAGCGATAAAATTGGTCATATTATGAACTACGGCGATGGCTATTATGGAGGCGTATTTATCGGCGCCATGTATTCGTTGGCGTTTACCAACAGCAATATGAAGTACATTGTAAAAGAGGCTTTAAAAACCATTCCTGTTAAAAGTCAGTTTTATCAGTGTATCAATGATGTGGTAAACTGGCACGCAAAATATCCCAACGACTGGCACCAGAACTGGTTTGAAATACAAAAGAAATGGTCGGGTGATATTGCTTGCCCGGATGGTATTTTTTCTCCATTTAATATAGACGCTAAAGTAAATTCCGCCTACGTAGTATTGGGCCTTTTATATGGCAACGGCGACTTTTCCAAAACCCTTGATATTTCAACACGGGCGGGCCAGGACGCTGATTGTAATCCTTCTTCTGCCGGTGGTATTTTAGGAACGGTATTGGGCTACGATAAGTTGCCTGCTTATTGGAAAATGGGTTTAAAGGAGGCGGAAGATATCGACTTTAAATACACCACTATTTCTCTCAATAAAGTGTACGACATTGGGCTTAAACATGCGTTGTTAAATGTTGAACGAAACGGAGGAAAGGTTGTTGGCAATAATGTGATGATCCGCACCGAGCCTGTCAAAACGGTTCCTTTTGAACAGGGCTTTGCGGGCATTTACCCAATAGAAAAAAGAAGTATGTACAACAACGATTTTAAGGAGCTCACCTTTACGTTTAACGGTACCGGATTTATTTTAAATGGCGAAGCCCGCAAAAACAGGGATGTTACTGACGAATATGTTTTTGAAGCTGAAATGAGTATTGACGGCAAAAAAGTAGAGACAGCCAAACTGCCCACCAACTTTACCACCCGCCGACACGATTTGTTTTGGCAGTATCAATTACCGATGGGTAAGCACACCATCTCCATTAAAGTACTAAACCCCAGTGCAAAACATAGTTTGGCAAGTGATTTCATGATTGTTTTTAGCGATAAACCCTCCACCGCAACCCTCATTAGCAATAATTAATACATGTTTATTATAGAAAGTTATACCACCGCTATTTTATTCTGCGTCATCACCATGTTGTGTTGGGGCTCCTGGGCCAATACCCAAAAACTGGCTTCCGGCAACTGGCGCTTTGAGTTATTTTATTGGGATTATGTAATTGGCATTTTGCTGGTGTCGCTCATCTTCGCTTTTACGTTGGGCAGCAGTGGCAGTGGTGGCCGGTCGTTTTTAGCTGATGTGGCGCAAGCAGATAGTGGCAGTATTTTTTCCGCAGTACTCGGTGGAATTATATTTAATGCAGCCAATATTTTATTGGTAGCCGCCATATCTATTGCGGGCATGGCAGTTGCCTTTCCGGTGGGTATAGGGCTGGCGTTGGTAATAGGTGTAGTGGTTAATTATATTGATAGCCCTTACGGCAATGCAGCGCTCATTTTTGGCGGGGTTGCGTTAATTGTAGTGGCCATTTTATTAAACGCCAATGCCTATCGCAAAATGAAATCGGACAGTGCAGGTACCTCTTCCAAGGGATTGTGGTTATCTATAATTGCCGGCGTGTTGATGGGCTTTTTTTACAAGTATGTAGCTGCCGCCATGTTTCCCGATTTTGATGTGCCGATAGCAGGAAAGCTTAGTCCGTACACAGCCGTGGTATTCTTTTCTATCGGTATTTTACTTAGCAACTTTTTATTCAACACGCTGCTGATGCGCAAGCCGTTTGT
>JBBRUR010000262.1:0-1793 GCA_038247635.1 Chitinophagales bacterium | reverse complement strand
GCTCAAACAAGGGTTTTACAACTACATTTACGTGGTAGATAAAGGTCGGGGTGTGGTAGACGACCTGGAATTGGAAGGGACGTATAACCAAACCGAAAATTTTTATGAGGTTATTGGCTACATGCGACCCATAGGTGCAAGGTACGACCACTGCATTGGCTACAAGCGGATGGGATACTTTGAGCGATTACAATGAAGGAGTATGCAACTAACTCGTGCAGGTACCTTAGAAAGGTGAACAACAGTGCCTTGTCTAATCTGCACATTTAATAAGCTGGTCCCAGACTATATTTTGAAGGTCGAATTGAACTTTATTTTGGTTTGTGTTCTTAGCTGCGGTGTTTACCTATACAAGGTTAAAGCATTTTAAAATACAAGCAGGTTTAGTTTTTCGGTTTCTGCACATCCACGCCAGGAGCTATCGAAATGTTACGATACTTCTTCCTGTTAAGCTACTTCATATTAGTTGAGGGTCTTGAACTTCTCATATAAAAGACCTGTTAATTTTGTTAAAACAACCTATTGGTTTTAGGTAAAAAATGGGGTAATTAATATTGATACAAACCAACGACCCGACGGAACATACTTTTCCAACTTTGAATTAAAATATCTGGGGCATGAAGTAAATATTGAAAATATTTTAAACTCCAAAACCCTGTATACTTTCTAAAAACGAAGATTTACGAAAAAAGGCAGTTGTTAACAAAAAAATAATTTGCATATTAAATAGTTGTCATTTTATATTTGAAGCTCAATTTAACCTTTTTTTTTATGAAACTATATCTACATCGAGAAGCAAGAGAGCTGGCTCCTTCCTTCCTTCCTTCCTTCCTTCCTTCCTTCCTTCCTTCCCTTAAAGGCTTCTTTGTCACTTAAAGCAGTTGCGGTTTTAGCGTTTTTCTGGATCGGGTTATTATTTTTTCATGATGCGCATGGACAATCTCAACCCGTTGGTCCCGGCTTGGATTTGCCAGGCAATCCAGGTACAGGATTTACGCAGATTTCTTTTGATGAAAGCTTTGGAATTGCAGAAAATGTGAACATTTTCCCAAACGACACCATACCCATTTACTGGTCTGACCTCGAATTCTTAGGCATGGCTTACCGGATAGAAGTACAGATTAGTGCCCCAGATGGGATTGGCCAGTCTATTGCCATCGATACCATTCGTTGCGAAGAATTGTATGCTGGGTCACCATACTTGTTTTTAATGCCCGGAGAATACAATAGGGGCAGCTTTTTTGCAAATATGATAAATAAACCTGGCGAGTATGGCATCAGGTTTCGTTTTATCGAAACGCCGGACTTTGCTGTACCTTTTGGCACAAATGAGTTTTCGAACATTGTTACGGCCACATTTCGCACTGCACGCATTTCAAAGACTGGCTTAAACTGTCCTGGCTTAGGAGCCACCCTAAAAGCAAGGACAATTAAAACACCACTTGGGCCAGGCAAAGGCAATGCGTCAGTACATTACCAATTTTCGTGGTCAGATGCTGCCAACAATTGGTTATCGTCCGATTCTGTGTGCCAAATATCTGGTCAAGGTTGGTATAAGTGCACTGTGTATGCCTTTGTTGACAGCCTGGCCTACCCGAGTCATCAAAATAATACAGCCGAATACCTTTTTTATGCTGGCTTCGACAGTCTCACCAACATTCAAATTTCCGCAGACCTTTTTGGTGCTGCTCACAACTATGCCAACGGGGTGCTGCAAACCTGTGCACAAACGCCCTTTAGCCTAAGCTCGAACCATGGAGGATATCAAAACCAATATACCTGGTACAAAAATG
>JBBRUR010000261.1:0-1802 GCA_038247635.1 Chitinophagales bacterium | reverse complement strand
CACCATCAATTTATTTCTTGGCTTTACCAATGCCACTTCCGGCGAAGCTATAATTAATGATGTAACGGTGAAGCCCAATGATGTGGCTCCTCAAAAGTTTGTGGCATACATACCAGACGTGGTGCAACTCTATGGCAATTTAGATGGTATTGAAAATTTAGATTTCTTCAGCCGGTTAGCTGGTTTTAAATACAGCAAAGAACTGCTGACAGGTTTTTTGTCCAAGGCTGGTTTACAAAGCGAAGCACATCAAAAAAGATTAAGCACTTACAGTAAAGGCATGCGGCAAAAAGTAGGTATTGCAATCGCCTTGGCAAAAAATGCCGATGTGATTTTAATGGATGAACCTACGAGCGGTCTTGACCCTAAAGCCACCGCCGAGTTTACCAAAATATGTAAAGAACTAGCCGCCGATGGCAAAACGATTTTTATGGCTACGCATGATATTTTTAATGCGGTAAATGTGGGAACAAAGATTGGCATTATGCGGCAGGGCGAATTGGTACACACGCTAAACACCAGGGATATTACGGCGGGTGAATTACAGAAACTGTATTTAGAAACTATTTAAGATCATGCAAACAATCATCAAACTTACCCTTACTAATGCATGGCGTAGCCGCCACTTGCAAATATTTGTCGGCATATTACTGCTTGCATTTATAATAAGTGCCATAAATAGTGTTTTGGTATTAAAAGCCAAAGAACAACAGTTTGAAACAGCAAGGCAGGAAGTGCGGCAGGCCTGGCTAAACCAGGGACCACAAAATCCTCACAACGCCGGGCATTACGGGCATTATGTTTTTAAACCGGTGTATGCAGTGCGGGCATTGGACAATGGCATCGGGCAGTTTGCTGGTTCGGTATTGCGCCTGGAAGCCCATGCACAAAACGACCCGAAATTTAGCCCGGCAGAAAGCCGTACAGAAAGCAGCCGCTTTGGCGAAATTAGTTTTAGTTGGTTATTGCAGGTATTGATGCCGCTATTTATTATACTGCTTTGTTTTAATGCAGTAAGTGCAGATAGAGAACAGGAAAATTTAAAACTACTGGCGGCGCAGGGTATCAGCAACAAACAATATTTGGCAGGAAAAATTGCAGCCAATTTTTTGGTAATCGCCTCATTGGCTTTAACTGGTCTCATAATTCAATGGTTGGTCATAAAATCAATAGCCAATGCCAGTAGCACAACGCAGGATGTATGGCATAGCACGGCATGGTTTGGTGTTTATTTAATTTACTTTTTTATTGTAACCACTTTATCGGTAGTAGGCAGTGCATGGGCTACCAGCAGTAAAAATGCATTGTTATTACAAGTAGCTGCCTGGGTGTTGTTGTTGATAATTAAACCCAAGCTTACTGCAAATTTGGGTACACAATTATACCCTATGGAGCAGCGTACTGCTTTTAGTAAAGCATTGCGAAGCGACCGGGAAAAAGGAATAGACGGCCATAACCCCATGGATGAAAGAGGCAAACAATTTGAAGATTCTCTGTTGAAAAAATACGGAGTGGATTCATTAAATAAATTACCTGTAAATGCAGACGGCTTGTTAATGCAGGCCGATGAAGACTATGCCAATTTGGTATACGACAAACATTTTGCCCGGATAAGAAATTTGATCCAACAACAAAACAGTATCAGTAAATATGCTTCAGTAGTTAATCCTTTTCTGGCAGTAAGAAATTTATCTATGGGTTTATCGCAAAGCGATTACCAGCACCAGTTAAAATTTGTGGCCGATGCAGAATTGTATCGCCGCTATTTAATAAATAACCTTAACACTACAATGGCATATGGT
>JBBRUR010000260.1:0-1820 GCA_038247635.1 Chitinophagales bacterium | reverse complement strand
TAATTTCTCCTTCCTTTAATAATAATGCATTTAGCCAGTGTAATTTTGCAGTAAAACATTCCAATATACAATCAAAATTTAAATAACATCAAGGTAAAAAATACACCTTTCAGGGGATATGACGCCATGTAGTAAGGCACTATTTTTACTGTCTTAATAGTAAAATCATGCGTATATTTTATCTTGCCTTGTTGTTTTGCGTTTTTCTGCCTGCATTTGTTTTGGCACAGCCAGCCAACGATAATGCCTGCGGTGCCATAAACTTACCAGTTGAAAACCTTGATTGTGAACCCACCGCCACCTATAGCTGGACTGGTGCTACCTATAGTGCTGCCAGTGGCGGTACTACTTGTACAGGTAGTAATGTAAAAGATGTATGGTACAAAGTAACTGTGCCTGCCAATGGCGAATTGAAAGTGGCGGTAGCAAATGCCAATTTCCTTGTGGCAATTGAGTTTTACAAAGGTGCGGATTGCAATAGCCTTAGTTTATTAGCGCCGGTTAATAGTCCTGAAAACTTCCCTTGTTTATATTCCGATGCAGGATACAATAATCTGAGCCGTATTTACACAAAATTGTTACCAGGATCTATTGTGTATTTGAGGGTGTATAGTTTTAATTCTGCACAAGCCGATGCCTCCGTTAGAATTTGTGTGAGCAATACCGCTCTGTTTTCTGATGAACCTTGTAATGCAGGTTTTTTCCCATTGGAGCCTGCAGATCCATTAGGACAGGCCTGTAGTGCGGCAAAAAATTTTAGTTGGACAAATGCTACACTTTCCGGGGGAATTACAAACCCCGATTGTATGGGCAGCATGACCCCTAGTCAAATTCGTGATGTATGGTTTAAAGTAAAAGTACCCGCAAGTGGTAAGCTTATAATAAATACTCAGGCTAATAATTCCCAGATAGTTATAGTTCAGGTGTTGAGCGCACCAACGTGTTCGGGGCCTTTTACGCAACTTGCCTGCCTTTTTGTTTCTGGAACTGTACCTTTTAGCTCGAGCAACTTAACCCCAAACAGTACTTTATATGTGCGACTCTTTCAATGGGGAGGCGGTAATGTTGGTAATGTAAATGTATGTGTTGCTGAAAAAAATGACCTTCCCGCGGTAAACAATAGCACCGGCAAAGTGGGTATAGGCATTGATTCACCATTTGCAAAACTACACGTAATTGGCACAGGCTATTTCAATGATAAAATAATAGCGGCAGGCGACATGGAAACCAGAGGAAATATAATAGTAAGGGGGAATATAATTGGCACTTCTGCGGCAGGTATTACCTTATTTGGCAGTAGTACCTTCAATGGCAACAGTACTTTCAATGGTAGTGGACTATTTAACAGCAACAGCACATTTACTGGTACTGCTCAATTCAATAGCAGCAGCACATTTGCGGGTACTACCCAATTCAATAGTCAAAGTACCTTCAATAATGGCCTGACTGTAACCGGCGCCACATTACTCAATGGGCCTAATACATTTAAAGGCAATTCAATATTCGATAATATTTCAATAGGAGCCCAGTTGGGCAGCCGTCTTGCATTGTACGGACCTTTAGCAGGCAATCATTATGGCTTCGGCATTCAGGGTTCATTGCTTCAAATGTACGCAGATGCCGCGGGGTCCAATATTGCATTTGGATCAGGCAGCAGCAGCAGTTTTACCGAAAGGGCACGCATAATAAACAGTGGAGAATATGGCATGTCATTGAAAGGAAGGTTGCAATTAACAACCGGTACTCAATCTGCCGGTTTGTGGCTTACCAATACAGCAAATACAATCAATACTTCCTTTATTGGGCTTGCCGGCGACAAT
>JBBRUR010000259.1:0-1834 GCA_038247635.1 Chitinophagales bacterium | reverse complement strand
TTTTAAAAATATTGATACTTATGGCGCTTTAAACTTTGGCACGTCAAGCACCGTTAGTGGTACCTTTAGTTTACAAACCGGCGGTAGTGTTACTGGTAATGCGCCAAACTATACCTGCCCTTCCGCTGTTCTTTTATACAAGCCGGGGACAGTATTTACAAGAGGGTTAGAATGGACAACAGCCTCAAGTGGTGTAGGTTATCCTGCCAATGTATTGGTTCAAAATAATACTACCATTAATTTTCCGGTAAGCGGTAATGGCTATATCTGTTTCGATCTGCAAATAGATGCCGGCTCATCTCTCAAACAAAATTTTAACAGCGGTAGCGCCAGCTTATTTGTAGGTAGAAATGTTACCATTAATGGCACGTTAGAATTGGGTACCAGCAGTGGGGGAGATATCACTCTTGGTGGAAACTGGACAAGAAATACCGGTGGTGTATTTAATGCCAATGATAGAAAAGTAACATTTGATGGTACCGGAAATTTTAGCGGTAATGGGCTGGCAATGTCCACCATCACTGCACCAACCGCTACTGCCAAAAACAATGAAGGCGGCTTTGGTGGAGAAAATTTTGCACATCTCTGGATGAATAAAACAAATAGTATTGACTCGCTGGTACTGCTGAGCAATATAACTATTACCAGGGAAATTGGTTTTACCAGGGGTACTCTTAGCTTGCGTAACAGCGATGTTACCCTTGTATCTAATAACACACGTACGGCAGGCGTAGCGCCAATTGCTACCCTTGCAAATGTATCTATCCGATATGGAGGCCTGGGAAAATTCGTGGTGCAACGTTTTGTTCAAAATCCTACATCCGTTCGTTCATGGAGGTTGATGTGTGCACCGCTGCAAACCGCAACGGCCCCCTCTATAAACGAAGCATGGCAGCAAGGCGTGGTAAATCCAGATAAAAATAACCCCAATGCAAACAACAATATGTACAACCCATGGCCTGGGTATGGCACACATATCACCGGTCCTGGGGGCACCTACAGCGCCGCAAATGGATTTGACCAGGGCACTTCCACTTCTTCGATATTACAAACCAGTGCAGGGGTACCAAGCTGGACTTCTCCAACCTCTACCATCAGTACAAAAGTAACCGACAGGCAAGGTTGGATGTTATTTATAAGGGGCGATAGAGGTTTTACTATTGGTAATCAGTACGTTGCTGCTCAAAATACCACACTGGAGCCTAAAGGCAGAATAAATATTGGTAATGTAACGGTGCCGGTTTCATCGGGCAGGCAGGTAATTGCCAACCCTTATCCATCCGCAATCAGTTTATTGAATATTGATGTGGCAGGTACTTTGGGTAAACTAAGTAGCTATTATGTGTGGGATCCCAAATTTTTTACCTCTTATACGCAGCCTGGCAAATGGGTTTCTTTTACAGGTATTGGAAATTCATTTGCAAAAACCACCAGCCAAAGTGCTTACTCTACAGGCGGAATTGTTGAATCTGGTCAGGCATTTATCGTAGAATCTTTGGTGGCAGGAAGCATAACTTTTAAGGAGTCAGATAAGCTTTCCTTAATTAGCAGCTTAACCGGCATTAGTAACAGGCCGGTCAATTTGCCAGCTTTTAGTATGTTTAGAACAGATCTGTATGTAAAAAATGAATCTACCTATAAACTAACGGATGGTGTTTTAAATATTTTTAATGCTGCTTATAACAACAACCCAAATGAAGATGATACTAAAAAAGTTATTTCTTTCAACACAAGAGAAAGTTTAAGCATTATCAGAGATTCATTAAAAATGGCGATAGAAAAAAGAAATGACATCCAGGCGGCTGATACTATTTTCTATTTCACTTCAAGATTA
>JBBRUR010000258.1:0-1845 GCA_038247635.1 Chitinophagales bacterium | reverse complement strand
TTTGCAATACTTCTTCTCAAAACATATAAATTTTTGGTAGCCCGCATTTTATTTTTGGGCGGCATTCCCGCCTTAATAATTTCAGTTGGCAGGCTTGGCCCGGTTGGTACTGAAACGCTCGGTTCAAAGGCAAACCATTGGTTACCTTTTTTTAATGGGCCCCTGTTGGTAAAAATATCCTTCTTAGTTTTTATAAGCTGCCTTTCGCCGCTTTGCGCCATTTTCAGTTACTTTTACCCATAATTTAATTGATATTATGTTATACTCAATGACAGGTTTTGGACGTGCAGAACAGGCCGTAAGCGATAAGGTGTTTTTAGTAGAAATAAAATCGTTGAACGGCAAGCAGTTCGATATACGGTTAAACCTTCCCACGCTATTAAAACCATACGAGTTTGATGTGCGTAAAATAATACAGGATAAGCTGATAAGAGGTAGTGTGGAGTGCAACATTTTTTTAAAACAAAATGGAGCCAGTAAACCGGTAACCATAAATAAAGAGCTGGCAAAGGCATACTACCAGCCCATAGCTGAACTATCGGCCGAGCTAAACCTTGATACGGCCAGCGTACTAAGCGCCCTGCTTAAACTACCCGAAGTAGTTATCCCTACCAATGAATTGCTAACCCCAGCCGAGTTTACCGATTTTTCAAAAGTACTTGTGAGCGCCCTAACCATGTTGGTTGACCACCGCGCCGAAGAAGGAAAATCCATAAAGGGCGACCTGCTGCTGAGGATTGACAACATATTGGCACAACAGCGGGTAATTGAAGCATTGGAGCCTGCCCGTCAGCAAAAAATAAGAGATGGCCTGCGCAAGGTGCTGGAAGATAATGTGGGCAAAGAAAACTACGACCCAAACCGCCTTGAGCAGGAACTGATTTACTACATCGAAAAAATTGACATCAGCGAAGAGCAGGTGCGCTTACGCAACCACTGCGCCTACTTTAAAGATATTTTGGTTGAGGCCGAAGATGGTAAAGGCAAAAAGCTATCGTTCATTATGCAGGAAATAGGCCGCGAAATAAACACCACCGGCAGCAAAGCTTACGATAGCCAAATTCAAAAAAGCGTGATATTAATGAAAGACGAATTGGAAAAGGCAAAAGAGCAGGTGTTGAATGCGTTGTAACTGACCATAAACGGTTGGTGTTAATCACAATTTTATGTCGGTTGTATCCGATGGTTGTATTATTCAACGCCTCCGGGATTTAACCGCGTGTTCGGTTGTCCACGGGTTGCACCCGTGGCTATTGTTAGGTAACCTTCTCCAGGGATAAAGAACCGAGACCCATGCGTTACAGCGTGTATCCGGCTTTAATAGTAGGCAACCCCTTCGGGGTTGGAATACACCAGAATTGCCCTGTACACGGGTTTCACCCGTGGCTATTGTTAGGTAACCCCTCAGGGGGTAAAAGAGCCAAGACCTTTGCGTTAAAACGTATATCCGCATTGATTATTAGGCAACCCCTTCGGGGGTTGGAATATCCTTAGAATTGCCCTGTCCACGGGTTTCACCCGTGGCTGTTGTTAGGTAATTCCTTCGGGGATAAAGAATGGAGACCCATACGTTACAGCGTGTATCCGGCTTTAATATTAGGCAACTCCTTCGGGGTTGAAATACCGGAGTCTTTCGTCGTCCACGGTTTTCACCCGTGGCTATAGATAGGTAACCCCTCAGGGGGTAAAAGAGCCAAGACCATTGCGTTAAAACGTATATACGCATAAATTCAGAACTCCTGACCCCACCCGTCAAAATCAATGATTTGCGCTTCGTTGTTCGCAAAGAAAAAATGACGAAATTTCCGGTTCAGTCAATGCTTTGCGATGCAACTAAAACTTCCC
>JBBRUR010000257.1:0-1865 GCA_038247635.1 Chitinophagales bacterium | reverse complement strand
TACCACCGATGATGCTGTTGGTATAGGTATAGCAAATGCCCTGGTAAAGGAAACTACAGTTTTGAATATTGGAAACAGCATTGCTATCAATGGTTAACCTTGATGCATCGCCGGCACCATTTACCGCATCAATGATGTAAAGACCGGAGCCGCCATTTAAACCAATAAATTTATTTTTCTTAATCAGGGAGCTTGCTAACCTTGCTCTGATGCCGCCGCCACCATTTTTAAAACTATTGTTGGTAATGATAAAACTGGTATCGGCTGTTTTTGTGCTGCTATTTTCTATATGGTAAAAAGAACCATTGCTATTGCCTGTAACTGAAGTAAATACACAACTATCAAAAGTTACAAAGCTGGTTTTATTGGCCAGTTCTACCCCTCTAAAATAGTTGGTACCCTGGGCTTGAAAAGTGATTTTTTTAAACTGGAAATATTGTACACTATCCAGCTTTAAAGTGTATGGAGCTGCGGGTAATGTTGCATTAAATGAAAGCGTATCGTTGTCAACATTATTACCCTCACCCCGGTAGGTAATTACATTTAAAGCACTAGTGCCTCTTACATTATTTAAAATTACCTGTTCGGTATATTTTCCGTTTCGCACTAAAATATTTACCGGCCCATTTACACCGCTTTTGGTTAAGATAGAATCTGCATGCCTAAACGATGCATAGGTTGGTGTATTGCCACCTAAAGTAAACGTTCCCTTAGAATAGGGAATAATATTATTTACTACAATGGTATCGTTCGCATTCAACATATCCGCAGCACCATTTGGCATAGATGACCACAATTTCAACGTAGATAGTTTGTTCATTTCAAAAGGGAAACTGCCAATAATAATATTGGGCGATGTGCTATCGTAAGCCAAAACACCACTCCATAAATACGGCGTTTGAGGTACACCATTTACACTCCAGTTAATATTTACCTGGCCTAACGTAGCACTACCGTAGTTAGTAAACTTTACAGTAATTGGAGTGCTGGCTGCATTAAAATTATTGACTACACCGATATAAGCTACCAAACCAACATCTGCACTATTTACCTGGAATTCATCGGCCCCAATGCAGGGGTTTAACTGATTGCGGTTGTCATCATCTATATCTGTTTGTATTGGATTGATGGCAGGTGCCGGAGTGCCAGAAGCCTTTAAAGCTGCCTGTGTTACGTGTAAGTCAACAGAATCTATAAATTTTGGATTAACAGATTTGCTGTTGGCATCTTTGGAAGAAGCTGTTTTCCATGCCGCTAAATTGGCACTGCTATTAATCAATAAAGGGCCGGTAGTAAAGTAGTTGTTGTAGTTACAATTGGATACGCTGTTGTCAATAAAAGCAGCCAATCCCCCTTTGGGCGCACTCAATATATTGTTTCTACATTCAGTAATATTTGTTCCCGTACCAAAATAAGGACTGCCAACATTTCCAATAACAATGTTGTTGACGTTGTTAAAAATAAAACTTGTTGGTAAAGATGAGCCGAGGTTAAATCCTTGCGTATGCTCAAAACTGAAAAAGTTATTGGCAATCAGCGCATGGCTGAGGTTACCAACGCCATTGCCCACCTGGTTAATACCGCTGCTATTGCTGATAAATCGTTTGGTAGAAGAGCGGATAAATTTATTTTTTGTTATGATAATGCTATCGCTGCAATCCCGGCAATCGAACATGCCACCATATTCATACGGCACGGAGGTACAGCAGCCAATTAAAGCAAAACCGGTTTGCACTAAATTTACATTGGTTACGGTATTGTTTTCAAATGCCGGTTTTGCCACATTGATGAATTTAACCAGGTATTTAAAACCCAACCCGTCCGCTGCACCATTTACAAAGTTGTTGTTTGCTATTTTAATATTA
>JBBRUR010000256.1:0-1896 GCA_038247635.1 Chitinophagales bacterium | reverse complement strand
GTATAGCCAGCTTGGGTTTGCGGGTACGCCGTTATAGGTCCAATTTGTAGGGTTGCGGTTGCGGCCCCAGGCGTCAAAGTTCTGTTCAGTTACTACAGTACCACTGGTGTTGGTAAGGGTAAGCAGGCTACCGAGATGGTCGGTGTAAACAAAGTATGGCGTAACGGTTCCTGACATTGTTTTTACAATAATGGCACATAAGCCATTGCCTGCATTAACGTAAATAATTTCGTCTCTCGACCTGCTTTTATACCGCTCCTCATAAGCGCCCAGGTAAACTTTAATTTCGGGAAAAACACCATTTAAGGACAATGAACTTTTTATGCGTTGTTCATCCTGCCCATATGTGTAGGTTATTTGGTAACCATTTTCATTTATGGTTTTTGCCTTTAAAAAGCTGGTATAGGTTATAGATTGGGTATTGACTGACAAGGCACTTTGCGAAACGGTCAAGGGATCAAAATTGCCTGTTATGAAGCGCACAGCGTTTATTTTTTGCGCATCGTACCTGTAGCTGCCAACATCTGATTTGCTTTGAATATTTCCTAAAGAATTGGTGCTGTTGCCATCGTACGCCATTGTAAACTGCTGTATGCTGTTTACTGCCGCACCGGTTAACCGGTTTAAATTGTCGTAAGTAAAGGTCTCCGTAAGCCCTTTTATAGCATCTTGCCTGCTTAGCAGGTTAACTGTATTGGCATTAAAGTTTAAATTAAGATCCTGTAAATTTTGGGTGTAGTAACGGGTAGGCACGCCCTTCGTCATGTCGTAGTCAACAGTAGAAGTTTTACCGTTTCCATAGGCGTAAGATGTGTATACCCCCATGCTATTAACGGCATTGGCTGTAAACAAGGTTTGGGTTACACCCGCATTGGTCATGGATGTTTGGGTAAGTATGCCTTGGGCGTTGTAGGTGTCGTTAATACTTATTCCATTGGGATACGTTGTACTGGTAAGATCGCCAAGTGTGTTATAGGCATAGGTTTTTATGTAGGTTCCTACGTCTAAAGCAGTAGTTTCAGTTATCAGCCGTTGCAAATTATCGTACTGAAATGATTTTGTATCGCCCCCAAACCCCTGTATGGTTACCACCTTGTCGTTACACCTTCCTGTTGCCGCGTCGTTATAATAAGTATAGGTTGTGGCACCCTCCGGGATAGTTTTATTTAATAATCTGCCAAAAGCATCGTAGCTAAATGTATGAATGTTGTTTTTAGCATCTGTTTGTTTTGTAAGCTTACCTAACGAGTTGTATTCATACGAAATGGTGCCGGCATTTTTATCGGTCAGGTTTATTTGTCTGCCATAAGCATCATAGGTATTTACAATCAGGCTGATGCTGCTATTTTTCACCTCTAATTGATTACCCCAGCTATCGTAGGTAAAATCTAACTGACCGCCATTGTCATTCGACCTGGTTATTTTACCAGAAGCATCAAAAGTTTTACTGGTTGCCTGGCTGGCCCCGTTGGTAACAGTTGTGGTAAATAACCCGCCGGTAACTAAGTTATGCGCAGTAGTGGTGCTGGTACTTCCATTTGTGGTGTTGGTTATTCTGCCTAAATAATCATAGGTATTGGTCACTTCTACCAGGGGTTCAGTGGCATAACGGGGTTGTGCTTGTTTATACACCTGGCCCAATTGATTGTACTCAGTTGTAGAAAATATTAACTGATTATTAAACCCCTTACTTTCTTCGCGGATTGGCCTGCCAATTAGGTCGAAATACTTCTTACTCCATTTGCCACCATCAACAAGCCTTGCATTAGTAACTGAATACCGCCCAGTAGTTGGTTCCCAGGCTAACGAGCTTACAAATGCATTTTTATCTGGCAAATTGGTTTGGATAAGCCGCCCAAAGCCATCATAAGTATATGTGGAAGTAAGCCCATCGCT
>JBBRUR010000255.1:0-1922 GCA_038247635.1 Chitinophagales bacterium | reverse complement strand
TTAGATGCGCCACGGTTTGGCTATCGGGGTTTTTTGTTAGATGTATCCCGCAATTTTCAGAAAAAAGAGACTGTGTTGCGGCTGATTGACCTGCTGGCAATGTACAAAGTGAATAAATTGAATATCCGCATTACAGATGATGAAGGCTGGCGCATTGAGATTAAAGCTTTGCCAGAATTGACACGGGTAGGCGGCAAAAGAGGGCATACAACAGATGCCAAAAATTGGCTGACACCGTCTTTTGGTTCGGGGCCTTATCCCGATGCAGAAAATAATTACGGAACAGGGTATTATACCCGGGAAGATTTCAAAGACATCATTAAATATGCAAGCCAACACCATATTCAAGTGATACCCGAGGTATGTTTTCCGAGTCATGCACGGGCAGCAATAAAGGCGATGGAGGCACGCTACGATTATTATATGGCGAAAAATGAGCCGCAAAAAGCCAATGAATTTCGCTTAATTGACCCCAACGATAAGTCAATTTATCTTTCTGCCCAAATGTATAAGGACAATATTGTTTGCGTGGCACTCCCCTCTGTATATCATTTCTACGAAACGGTGGTAAAGGATTTTATCGGTATGTATGAAGAAGCGGGCTTAAAAATGACGACTTTCAACACAGGCGGCGACGAAGTGCCTAATGGCGCATGGACGCAATCGCCCCTTTGTGCTAATTTAATGAAAACCCTCCCCGATATAAAAAATGTCCGTCAGTTGCAAGGTTATTTTTTTGAAAAAACATTGGGCATTTTGGAAAAATATAATTTGCAAGTAACCGGCTGGGAAGAAATTGTACTGAATAAAGACGGCGAAGGCAATGCGGCGGTGAATTCTAAATTTGTTGGCAAAAATATCCTTCCTTTGGTTTGGGACAATACGGACGATCATATTGATTTGGGTTATCGCATCGCCAATGCAGGCTATCCTGTAGTATTGTGCAATGTAACCAATCTCTATTTCGACCTCGCCTACAATACCGACCCTGCCGAACCCGGTTTGCACTGGGGCGGCTTTCAGGATGCCATTGACCCGTATGTAATGACTCCGTTGGATGTGTATAAATCGGCGCATTTTAATATGTTCAGCCAACTGACGGACAAAGAAGAACAATATATCGGCAAACAACGTCTAACACCCGAAAGTAGCAACCGCATTGTTGGTTTACAAGCACAACTCTGGTCAGAAACTATAAAAGGTGCGCCCATGATGGAGTATTATGTAGTGCCTAAAATATTTGCTTTTGCTGAAAAAGCATGGGCAAAAGCCCCCGATTGGGAAAGTGAAACAAGCCTTGCAAAACGCAATGCCGCCATACTAAATGGTTGGGGTCAATTGGCCAACCGCATCGGACAACGTGAATTTAGCCGCCTCGACAAGTTTTTTGGGCAATATAATTACCGTATTGCGCCCGTTGGTGCGGTAATTGAAAACGGCATTTTGAAAGCCAATACTGCCTTTCCCGGGCTTACCATCCGGTATACTACCGATGGTTCTGAACCAAACAATACTGCACATAAATATACTGCACCCACAAAGGTTTCGGGTACTGTTAAAATAAGAGCATTTAATAGTTTGGGGCGTGGAGGTAAAATTTTTACGGTTCAGGAATAGGGGGTTTTCGCCGCCCCGGTATCAAACATAAAAAAAGGAAACAATGACAAAATTAATTTTACTCAACTTTACGGCAATTGCCTGTTTTTTGATAATCGTCTCATGTGCTTCTACGCAAAAGCCGGATATGTATCAAGTTGGCGTATCAGTTGCCAACATTACCTCAAAAGCAGGGGCATTCATTGCAGGCGATGCCAATAACAGGCAATTTACAGGCGTGCATGATTCGCTTTTCGCAAAAGTAGTGGTGCTGTCTGATGCCAAAAACAGTATTGCATTACTTACTTTTGATTGTATCGGTATGT
>JBBRUR010000254.1:0-1922 GCA_038247635.1 Chitinophagales bacterium | reverse complement strand
TATTATTTGAAACCGTTAAAACGGTTGTTTTTGCCATTGCATATATTTAGCCCACGGTTTAAACCGTGGGCTATGATGGCCAATAACCAATTTTCAATGGATTTATCCATTTTCATTAATATGATGCAATTGTATATTTGGTCGACCAAACCGCATGTATCCAGATTTTATTGTACGAACAGGGGCATATGTGTTATTATTATTTGAAACCGTTAAAACGGTTGTTTTTGCCATTGCATATATTTAGCCCACGGTTTAAACCGTGGGCTATGATGGCCAATAATATATTTTAATGGATTTATCCATTTTCATTAATATGATGCAATTGTATATTTGGTTGACCAAACCGCATGTATCCATATTTTATTGTACGAATGGGGCATATGTGTTATTATTATTTGAAACCGTTAAAACGGTTGTTTTTGCCATTGCATATATTTAGCCCACGGTTTAAACCGTGGGCTATGATGGGCAATAATATATTTTAATGGATTTATCCATTTTCATTAATATGATGCAATTGTATAAATTCATCATATTCCTCCTGAAACATTCGTTTTTGATGATGTGTTTTTTGATTTCTGATATATTCAAAAACTTTATCAACAGCCGATTCGCTTACCGAATATGCCGCGTACCCTGTTTGCCAGGCAAATTTTTCGATTGAAATACTCTGGTGGTTTACGGTATGCGAAGTGCTACCTTTGACTTGCTTGATAATTTCGATGATAGATTTTTGTGGGTTTAACAAAAACAAACAATGGATATGTTCTGGCATACCGTTTATAATACGCACAGGGCAGCCTTGCTCTTTTAATTGGTCGCCGACTAACGAAAATATGGTTTTTTCAATTTCGGGTTTTATCAATGACAACCGATTTTTGGTCGACCAAACCGCATGTATCCAGATTTTATTGTACGAATGGGGCATATGTGTTATTATTATTTGAAACCGTTGAAACGGTTGTTTTTGCCATTAACCCACGGTTTAAACCGTGGGCGGAGAAACAGCGAAGAGAAATTATTTTAATGTGAAGAAAATTAGTAAAGATCGATACTTCAGTAGTATGTCGACGCTTAGCACACCAGTATGTGAATCGATGACACACCAGTATGCTAACGATTGACATACCAGTATGCTAACGATTGACATACCAGTATGCTGATAGTTAGCACACCGGTATGTCGATCATTAGCACCGAGAGTGAGTTAAATTAGTTTGTTGCGTTTAAGTAAGTACATTCAACACAGCGTCGAAAATAAATGTACGGGTTTCCTTCAAAACAGCGCTGGAACTTGAAAACTGAGTTCCGATACTGAGTTTGTAATCTCCGGCAGGTAAAGTGGCTGGTACCACAAACGACAGCTTCGATGGCTCGTTTGCCAACAGCGACGACATGGGAATGGGCACCACTTCTTTGGTAACCTGGTTAATAAGGGAGAGCCCGTTATCGCTGCTATCGCCGGCAATTCTAATGCGGCTTCCGGTAACGTTAACACCACCTCCGGGAGTGAGCTTGCTGTTTACCAGCTTTGTGGTTACATCGGTAACAGAGTTGATAAACGTTCCCGAGCTTGCCATGCCTCTCAGGTTTACTGTGGTAGCTTTTAATTGTTGGCGAAAATCGGCTACCGGAACCGAATTGATAATTAAGCTGTGTTGTGAGTTGTCCCAACTGGCATTGTCGCCAATGAATACTCCTTCGACACCCAACTGATAAAAACTAAGGCCAAACCGCACCGAAGAACCGTTTACAACTTCTTCCATGGCCACATCTTTAAGAATGTTAATACATGCCTTGAGGGTGTTGGCATTTAGATCGGTACGACGGGATATCGCGATGTTGATAAGGTCGTCTTCGGTAACCGATTTTTTAATTACAATGCGACCAAAACGATCGTCTTTGCGTGGGGTTAATGCT
>JBBRUR010000253.1:0-1923 GCA_038247635.1 Chitinophagales bacterium | reverse complement strand
ATGAAGCGCCGGTGGAAGCATAGAAATTACAATATCGGCATTGGTCACTAATTTGTTTCGTTGGGCAACGTTTTCGACATTAATCACCCTGGCTTTAACATTGGTATGACTGCCTACCTTTTGCTGCAGGAATGTTTCATTGCCATCAACAACGGTTGCCTGCCAACCCAATTCAACCGTTATCTCCTTTAAATAATCAATTAATACCGTTGCCGATTTTCCCGCTCCAAACAGTAAAATATGCTTCATGTAAACAAATGTAAACAAGCAAAGCTGGTTATCATAGGTAAACGGCATTACTTTTAAAGCAACAGCAAAAAATCCACTGCTCACAGCCATCGGCCTTTAGGTGAAGGCGGCGTATTTGTATTGTGGTTTTTATTGTTATCAGGCCTCATTTTTTGCATAGTTGCGGCTAACTTTTCATAGGGGGTAGGCGTTAAAATGTTTTTCATGTTTTCATCACGCTGTTTCACCAATTGCGCCACCACTTTTTTTACGGTTGCGTCACCAAATGGAGGTGGCGGGTTATTTTTTTACAATTGGTCCTGAGCCTCAAAAAAAGTATAAAAAACTTTTACCATTGCAGTAGTTTGGGTTAATAATAACTGCATCTCTTTTTTAAGCATTAGGTTGGTATGCGCCGGTTTTTTGCTCCGCAGAAGGAGGAGCGCCAGGGGGCAATTGTGGTTGTGCAGTGGCGGCCGTGCCTGTTGCAACAATGGCAGCGATAAATAATACTTTTTTCATTGTGTTTGTGTTTTTGTAGACTATAGTTTCGAGCAGGGGTTCAAAATCCTTCGCCGTTTTTTAAAAAGATGGCCCCTTTTTTAATTGTAACTACATTGCCCGCAGAAATCACATAACAACAGGATAGCACTACGATTGCCGTGTGGCGGAATACCACCTTTGGTAGTGCCGATTGTTAACCGTGGCCAATCAACAATGTATGGTAAACACTACCAACCGGCAGCATAAAGTATTTGGGTAAAACAAGCTTAGCGAGCAGTACGTAATAAGAGGGCAAAATGACCTCCGCCAGCAAATAATTATCTTAATAATAACACCACTGCCCCTATAGCAGTCATGCCAAGCACCAGTTGCCTGAACAGTTTATCTGACGTGCGTTTAATAAGCTTAATACCAATGGCAAAGCCTATTAATATAACAGGAACTATTTTGGCATCTAACAAAAGAGTGTTGGCCGTTATAGTATGCCACACCCAAATATGAAAGGGTAGCTTTATAAAGTTGATGATAAAAAACAGCCATGATGCTGTATCAATAAACTGGTTGCGGGGCAGCCTGTTGGCCAGCAGGTAAATGTTTGAAAACGCACCTGCTACATTGCCCACCATGGTGGTAAAGCCGGCCGTAAAACCCATGGATATTGCAAATGCTTTGTTTTTTGGAACGGAAACGGATTTTTTATTGTTCCACCAAAACATGAAGATTGCGGTGGCCAACACAATACCCGACAGCCATTGCCTAAACGATTGCTCGGGCAGGTCTTTACCAAAATAAACACCTGCCAATACGCCCAAAACCATCCACGGCAATAGCTTTACTATGTGGCCCCAATGGGCATGGCGGTGGTAGTGGTAAACAGCCAACACATCGCCAACTAATAACAGCGGCATTAATATGCCGGTAGAGGCTTTGCCGCCAAACACAAAAATTAATATGGTAACCAGTATTACATCAAGCCCCGATACGCCAGCTTTGTTAAAGCCAACCAACAGGCCGCCAATTAAAACAAGTATCCATTGAACCAGGGTTAAGTAATGCATGTGCTAAAAAAAGTGCGTAAAGATGCATAAGAAAATCAACCTGTGGGTTTTCTCTGTTCTATTAAAAGGGCCTTTAGCAGTTTAGGTAAGTAATATGGAACGGCAGTTAAAAGAAAGCTTGTGTTATGCGGAT
>JBBRUR010000252.1:0-1931 GCA_038247635.1 Chitinophagales bacterium | reverse complement strand
ATGAAGCGCCGGTGGAAGCATAGAAATTACAATATCGGCATTGGTCACTAATTTGTTTCGTTGGGCAACGTTTTCGACATTAATCACCCTGGCTTTAACATTGGTATGACTGCCTACCTTTTGCTGCAGGAATGTTTCATTACCATCAACAATAGTTGCCTGCCAACCCAATTCAACCGTTATGTCTTTTAAATACTCAATTAACACCGTGGCCGATTTTCCCGCTCCAAACAGTAAAATTTGCTTCATGTAAACAAATGTAAACAAGCAAAGCTGGTAATCATTGGTTAACGACATTACTTTTAAATCAACGGCAAAAAAACCATTGCAAAAAACAATCAATTTGCAGGGGGTGGCGGCATATTTTTATGGTGGCCACCATTGTTATCAGGCCTCATTATTTGCATGGCGGCGGCAAATTTTTCATACTGGTTAGGTGTTAAAATGTTTTTCATGTTTTCATCGCGCTGTTAACCAATTGTTCCATCGCTTTTTTTACGTTTACATCCGCAGGGGGTAATGGTGGCGGTATGTTGTCTTTTTTTTACTGGCCTTTAGCTTCAAAAAAGGTGGTAAAAACCTTTTTTATATAGTAGTAGTTTGGGTTAATGATAACTGCACCTCTTTTTGAAGCATTTGTTTGGTGTGCGCCAGTTTTTGCTTCGCAGAAGGAGGAGCGCCATGGGACATTGGTGGTTGAGCAGTAGCGGCCATACTTGTTGCCCCGATGGCGTCGATAAATAATAGTTTTTTCATGGTGAGTGTGTTTTTGTTAGCTATAGATACGATCGGGGTTCCAAAATTCTTCGCCGATTTTTAAAATGATGGGGCATATAATGGCAGCTATATTGCCCAAAGGGATTACATAACAACAGAATAGCGTTACGATTGCTGTGCGGCGGAATACGACCTTTGGTGATAGTGCCGATTGTTAACCGTGGCCAATTAACCATGTATAGTAAACACTGCCAACCGGCAGCATAATGCAATTGGGTAAAACTACCTTTGCCACCAGCACAACATAAATGGCGAAAAAGCGACCACCGCCAACAAACAATTATCTAAATAACAACACCACGGCCCCTACAGCAGTCATACCAAGTACCAGTTGCCTGAACAATTTATCTGACGTGCGTTTAATGAGCTTTATACCTATGGCAAAGCCAATTAATATTACAGGAACTATTTTGGCATCTAACATAAGAGTGTCGGCCGTTATAGTATGCCACACCCAAATATGAAAGGGAAGCTTTATAAAGTTGATGATGAAAAACAGCCACGAAGCTGTACCAATAAACTGGTCGCGGGGCAGCCTGTTGGCCAGCAGGTAAATGTTTGAAAAGGCACCGGCTACGTTGCCCACCATGGTGGTAAAGCCGGCCGTAAAACCCATGGATATAGCGAAAGCTTTATTTTTTGGAACGGAAACGGATTTTTTACTGTTCCACCAAAACATGAAGATTGCGGTGGCCAACACAATACCCGACAGCCATTGCCTGAACGATTGCTCGGGCAGGTCTTTACCAAAATAAACACCTGCCAACACGCCCAAAACCATCCACGGCAACAGTTTTACCACGTGGCCCCAATGGGCATAGCGATGGTAGTGATAAACAGCCAACACATCGCCAACTAACAACAGCGGCATTAATATACCGGTAGAAGCTTTGGCACCAAACACAAAGATTAATATAGTTACCAGTATTACATCAAGCCCCGATACGCCAGCTTTGTTTAAGCCAACCAACAGGCCGGCAATCAAAACAAGTATCCATTGAAACAGTGTTAAATAATGCATGTGCTAAAAAAAGTGCGTAAAGATGCATAAGAAAATCAACCTGTGGGTTTTCTCTGTTCTATTAAAAGGGCCTTTAGCAGTTTAGGTAAGTAATATGGAACGGCAGTTAAAAGAAAGCTTGTGTTATGCGGAT
>JBBRUR010000251.1:0-1944 GCA_038247635.1 Chitinophagales bacterium | reverse complement strand
TTATTTTCTTTGCCAATAATAATTACCAGTGTGATAACGGAGGTTCTGAAATCGTTTTTCCGAATTGCACCACCAAACCAGCAAGGCCACAAACCACCTGGACACTTACCAGAATTAATTTATTACAAATGAAATTAAATACAGGTACAGGCGGAGTGTCGTTTTTTGGCGACCCAACAACAGGGCCCGATTACACCCTGGTAAACCTTACCGATAATTTACTGGAAGTGGATAAAGTAAATTTTGGATTTACCGACCAGGTGAAATATAAAATGCTGAGGCAATAACGAAAATGATAAATTCAAATCTCAAATAGCAGCAATCGTTCGTTTTAGTACACAGCAGGGTGTTTGCTTAGGCAGGCATCCTGTTTTTAAATTAAAAGAGTAGCTTAGGTATTCAACATGTAAATAAATCTTTTAAATACCAACGGACTTTAACTGTAGGGTCGGAAAAATACAATAATTCTCTCCAATTGAAACACAAGTTTGTAATAAAATCCTTCGTATTTCTTTCAATATTATTATTGAAAATTGTTGGTGCAACCGCACAAGTACAGCAACCTGCCGGTTATGTAAATCCTTTTATTGGTACCGCCAACAATGCAAATACCTATCCCGGTGCCGTGGTGCCATGGGGTATGGTATCGGTTAATCCATTTACCACAGAGCCCAATGGCGGCAGCTATTCCGCTACAAGTTATACAAAAGCGGCTCCGTTTATAAATGGGTTTAGTCATGTAAGTTTAAGTGGTGTCGGTTGTCCGGATATGAGCAGTATTATTGTAATGCCCTCGATGGGTGCGCCCATTACTGATGTTGACTCCATTAAATCTGCTTACATTAACGAAATTGCTACAGCCGGTTATTACAGCGTGGAGTTAACAAAGCATGCAATCAAAGCAGAACTGAGTGCAACCCTGCGGAGTGGTATTAGTCAATACACTTACGCAAAAGCCGGCAAAGCAAATGTGTTGCTGGATTTGTCGAGAAGTCTTAGTAACTACCGCGGTGCATCTATCAAAAAAATAAATGATAATGAGGTAGAAGGATACAAGGACGAGGGTAATTTTTGCGGAGCAGGCAACAGGCAAAGGATTTATTTTTTGATACGGATACAAAAAAAGAACGCTCAGATAAAGTTATGGGGCGATAACGTAACCGAAAATAAAGAAGATAACTATACAGGAAATAATATCGGTTGCTGGTTTCAGTTTGAAGTTACAGCAGGAGAAAAAATTATCATGCAGGTAGGGGTATCTTATGTGAGTGCCCGCAATGCAAGGCTAAACTTACAAGCAGAGCAACCTGTCTGCGATTTTGAAAAAGTAAAACAGGCAGCATTCAACAACTGGAACAAAGAGCTCTCCAAAATAAAAGTAAGTAGCTCATCAAATGATGATAAATCTATTTTTTATACGGGCTTGTACCACACATTGCTGCACCCCAATATTTTTAATGATGTAAATGGCGAGTACATATCCATGACAGGAAAAAATATAAAAAAGGTTGCCAAAGGGCATAACCGATATACCGTTTATTCTTTGTGGGATACTTACCGGAATCTTCATTCGCTGTTGACATTGGTTTATCCGGAGCGGCAAAGTGATATAGTACAAAGTATGGTAGATATGTATAAAGAAAGTGGCTGGTTGCCCAAGTGGGAACTGGCAGCCAACGAAACATACATCATGGTAGGAGACCCTGCTGTAGCGGTTATTGCAGAAACCTATTTAAAAGGTATCAAAGATTTTGATGTAGTAACAGCATATAAAGCCATGCTGCACAACGCATCTTTATCAGCGCCAAACAATCCAATAAGACCGGGATTAAAAAACTATCTGCAATACCAATACATTCCCAACGATGCAAAAGATACCGGAAGAAATTTTGTGTGGGGTTCTGTGGCAACCACATTAGAATATTGCTATGCCGACTGGTGCAT
>JBBRUR010000250.1:0-1948 GCA_038247635.1 Chitinophagales bacterium | reverse complement strand
GCCAACACACTGGTAAAAATCGACAGCAGGCTGTATGGCATTGGTAGCAATGGCAGCAGCCTTGCCGATGCCAATGTAGTAGTATTTGACAATGCCTATTCCAATACCGTAGATGCCAATGACGCACTTAAAATGAGTAACAGCGGCGAAAATCTGGCCATTCAAAGGAATGGTAAAACCCTAACGATAGAAGGCCGCCAGGTAATTATCAGCAATGATACCATTCAATATAATTTGTGGAACCTGCAAAGCCAAACCTATCAATTGGAGTTTGTACCACAGAACCTAAGCAACACCGGCTTAATCGCTTTGTTGGAAGATGCGTATCTAAATAGCAGTAAAGTGATAGACCTGAGTGCAACCACGGCTGTAAACTTTACGGTGGATGCCAACGCCGCTTCATCAGCACCCAACCGTTTCAGACTTGTATTGAAGCAGACATCGGTATTGCCGGTAAGCATCCTCAGCATCAGTGCCAACCGGAGTGCCGACGGAGTACAGGTAAACTGGAAAGTAGCAGCAGAGCAGGGCATTCGTACTTACGAAATACTACGTTCTGTTGATGGCAGCGGCTTTGTAACCGCAGGTACCGTGGCAGCCGTTGGTAACAGTGCGGCAGCAATAAGCTATAACTTACTGGATGCAGCAGCACCCTCAACCAGCCTTTTCTACAAAATAAAAAGTATCGGCCTGGCCGGCGAATTAAAATACAGCAGCATTGTAAAAGTGCGTTTTGGCAGGCAGCATGCGGAGATTACCGCATCACCCAATCCGGTGCAGAATGGTATCATTCACCTACAGCTTAAAGACCAACCCAAAGGCAGGTACAGCGTAAGGTTATTAACAACCACCGGACAGGCTATGTATAGCAAGACAATCAACCATACAGGTGGCAACAGCACAGAGCTGCTCTACCTGCCGAAAGCCATTGCCCGTGGCAACTACCAGTTAGAAGTAACCTTGCCAGATAATACCCAACAGGTACAAACCCTGTTGATTCATAGCAATTAATAAATTATTTCAGCGATGGCATCTTTAAAAAGAATGCCATCGCTTTTAAAAAATTAAATGATCATTAGAATGAAAAATCAAACCAGGATGATGTTAAAAAAGAAAATAGCTGCTGTAGTATGTTTTTTACTGGCCTTACCTGTAATCGGTTTTAGTCAACCAGCAACACCCAATGGTGGTGGACAAACCGTTGATCCTCCTACAGGTGTACCTTTCGATGATACCATGAACCTGGTTTTTTTGGCAGGGGCGGTAATATTTGCTGCAGTAGTGGTTACAAAGCAATGGCGTAAGAAAATTGAGGCATAAACGGTAAAACTGCTTTTAGCTTATAAAAGCAGTTATGCGAAAAAGAGGGCCTTTTTTTTGATACATAGCACTAAACATCGCTTAAGATTCCGGTTAACATCAATTAATGGGGAAAGAGGAAAGCTGGATAAGTTGCGCCAGCCATTACATGGTGCCAACAACAAATAAACCCGCTCTTCATTTTTTCCAACAACGGCTTCCCTTCAAATGACATTCTGTATATTTTACGAATTCAAGGCATGTCTGGTTAGCCGCAACGTCCTCAGACTTGCTGTGACCCCGTTGGGAAAAATTGCCGGGAAGAATTAATTAAAAGATTAATTATTTATACTAAACATTCATCCTTGTTCAATAAAAATTTATCGTTTAAATGAAGGATTTGGGGAACTGGCGGAAAGGGAAACGGCGTAGGAATAGTGACACGAAATTTTATTTAAACCGCTACCATCCCTGCACAAAAAAATGACACATAAGATTCGTTTATAAGTCAACATCTACGCACACAACTTTTACTTTAAAATTATGAAACCAGTCCATTCAATTTTAAGTGCCGCACCTGCATTATCAAATAAGCGGATTGTTCAATTTTTTATCAATCTTTTTATTTTATTCAGTATTTGGTTTGTTG
>JBBRUR010000249.1:0-1986 GCA_038247635.1 Chitinophagales bacterium | reverse complement strand
GTAATGCAACTGCCCATACCAGCTGAAATGACAGGGGATGTATTGATTAATCTGTAACCTGTTTTGAGTTTATGATTATGTTGAATTTTAAATTTTATAGTGTGACGTTAGCGAGGGTTGTTAGCGGAAAGAAGGTTGACAAGTGATGATTCTATTTTATTTTAAATATTGAATTTTAAATTTTAATACGAAACGTTTGATTGGATCGTTACTTTCTGTTTTATAAATCCGCCTTCTGCCCCTGCCCCTGCCCCTGACTCCAAATTCCTGCCTCCTGCCTCCTTCTTTCTGCCTCCGAATTCCTGCCTCCTGCCTTCTGCCTCCGAATTCCTCCCTCCTGCCTCCTGCCTCCGAATTCCTGCGGCTTGCAGCTATCGGCTACCAGCTACTCCTCCCTTACCATTATATCCTTAAACATCACCGTACTTCCGGGGTCGTGGCCTTGCAAGGCAAAGGTGCCACCGCTTATTAAACGGGCGGCCATGTCCTTAGGCCTCTCAACATTTTCGGGTTCGGTGTAGGCAACTACGGTTTTACCATTAATCTGAATGGTTACGGTTTTATCTTTTACAGTAATGCTTTCGGTAAACCATTCATTGTCTTTTACATACACCTCTTTTACATCCTGTATGGCGTATAGGCTGCCGGTGCGGCGCCAGTCGCCCTGGCTATTGTTTACCTGCACTTCGTAGCCTTTTTCGGGCCAGCCTTTTTGCTGGTATTGGGTATGAAAGTATATGCCCGAATTAGCGCCGGGCTTTGTCATTACCTGTGCTTTAAACGTAAAGTTTTTAAAGTTGTGGTTCATTACCGGACCATCATAAAAAAGGTGGGCTACATCGCCATTGGCTACTATAGCGCCGTCTTTTACAGTAAAAGTGGTGGCGTTGTCGCCTACCTTCCAACCGTTAAGGTTTTTACCATTAAAAAGGCTTTGCCATTTGCCGTTAGATTTTGTTGAGGCACAGCTGGTAATGAATATGGCAGCTGTAGCAACCCAACACAAAAAAAGCAATCGTTTCATAAAATGTTTTTTTATTTGAAAGAAGAATTTTTAAATATACTAACTATTCATTTTTTCCAGTTTGCGGCTAATAGCAATTTCTACACCCGAGGGCACTTCCGGGCCGTCGTTGTCTATGGCGCGGTACAGTTTGGCGCTCGAATCCGAGGCAAAAAAAAAATCAAGGCTTCCGTTATAATTTACGGTGCAGCGAATTCCCTCGTTAAATTCAAACGGCTTGGCAGTAACCCTATACGGCAGGCCATCTATCAGCAATTGAAAGGTTTCGCTTTGCATATAATCGCTTTGTTCGTTTTTGCAAAAAAATAGTGCCTAATGCCTATTGAGGCAGTAGCATTAATACTGATGTGCAAGCAATTGCACAAATCGGCATTATTATAATTAAGCCGCACCCAAACGTAACAACCGCCAACACACCGCCCGTCGTGCCGAATTTATTTCGGCATCCCCTGTTGTTGGTGCAGGTAGGTTCAATAGATGCTGATACCAGTTCAACTGAAAAAACGATGTTTACACCTCCCGTCATGCCAAATTTATTTCGGCATCGACTTGAGTTGGAACACGCGCATATAATAGATGATGAAACCAGCTCAACTGAAAAAACGATGTTTATACCGCCCGACGTGCCAAATTCTTTTCGGCATCCCCTGTTGTTGGTGCAGGTAGGTTCAATAGATGCTGAAACCAGTTCAACTGACCGAAAGGCGATTTCGCCGCTTGTCAAGCCAAATTCTTTTTCGGCATCCCCTGTTGTTGGTGCAGGTATGTTCAATAGATGCTAAAACCAGTTCAACTGAACGAACGATGTTTACACTTCCCGTCATGCTAAATTTATTTCGGCATCCCCTGTTGTTGGTGCAGGTAGGTTCAATAGATGCTGAAACCAGTTCAACTGACCGAAAGGCGATTTCGCCGCTTGTCAAGCCAAATTCTTTTTCGGCATCCCCTGTTGTTGGTGCAGG
>JBBRUR010000248.1:0-1991 GCA_038247635.1 Chitinophagales bacterium | reverse complement strand
GTACACAAATATTAAGTACGATAGTGCAGGCAGATTATTTTTTACTAAAAACGGCAATCAGTTTTATGCTGATACTGCTGTATTTAAATATTCTGTTCAGCAATTGTTAGGTGCTGCAAAAGGCACTGCCGATGGTGTAGAACTGGATTTTAAAAACTTTAAAGGCACTGCAACCTATGGCATTATACCTTACGGTTTATCGCCGCATCCTTTGCCAGTTTACCGGTTCACCAAACCAGTACAAAACGGAAAACTCACTATCAATATAAAAACAGATTTCAGAGATCCCTATGATATGGTGGGCTGGCAAAAAAGTGGCCAGCTTAGTTTTGGTTACCGCCTGGCAGATGAAAAAGGAATGATTGTTTTTGACGGCATCGTAAGCATTAAAGGTACAGGCCCTTTTGAAGTAGTGCCAGCAATATATGAAGGCCCCTTTGTAAACACACTGTATTCCAAAGGTTGTGTGATCTCTTTTGAAACGTCTTTACCAGTGCCAACTTCTGTTACTGTAAAAAACAAGGGCACCACAAGTACTAAAACCTTTACTGCATCATCTATCCCACAAACACACCACGAAATAAATATAGTTGGCTTATTGCCGGCAACAGAATATGAGTACGTTGTACAATACGGTTCTCTTTCACAAACTTATTCATTTACAACAGCACCGGCAGAAGGAACCAGGAAACCGTTTGTATTTGCTTATACCAGTGATAGCCGTCACGCTTATGGTGGCGGCGAAAGAATGATATATGGTGCCAATGGCTATATCATGAAAAAAATGATTGCATTGGCGCATCAGCAAAAAGCAGCCTTTGTACAATTTACCGGCGATATGATAAATGGATATACCAGCACAGATGAGGAACAGCAATTGCAATACACCAATTGGAAAAAATCGATAGAAGCTTTTTGGCACTATATACCCATTAACGTGGGTATGGGCAACCATGAGGCATTAGGTTATATTTTTAAAGATGGTAAAGGCATAACCAAAGCATTCATTGATAAATTTCCTTACGAAACGCAGAGTGCCGAGGCTGCTTTTCAAAGAGCATTTGTAAACCCGGTAGATGATTTGGTAAGCGAGGATGGAAATAAGTATGATATTGATACTGCAAATACTGATTTCCCCTCCTATAAAGAATCTGTATTTTACTATACTTATGATAATGTAGCAGTGATAGTTCTTAACAGTAATTATTGGTATGCGCCTACTGGCTCTACGGATGCCGGAGGCAACATACACGCTTACCTGATGGATAACCAATTGAAGTGGCTGGAGAAAACAATTGCAAGCTTAGAGAAAAAAAACAGCATAGACCACATATTTGTAACACAACATACACCCGCATTTCCCAATGGCGGTCATGTGAGAGATGATATGTGGTATAGCGGTAACAATAATCCAAGACCAACAATAGCCGGCAAATTGGTGGATAAAGGGATCATTGAGCGAAGGGATGAATATTTAGACATCCTCATTAATAAAAGTAAAAAAGTAGTAGCCATACTCACCGGTGATGAGCATAACTATAACCGCTTGCAACTATCAAAAGAAGTACCTATTTACCCGGAGAACTGGCAGGGTAAAAAATTAGTAATTTCAAGGCCTGTGTATCAAATAAACAACGGTGCAGCAGGTGCCCCATATTATGCACAGGAGCAAGCCCCCTGGAGCAGCTTTACAAAGGCATTTAGTGTGCAAAATGCACTTTGCTTATTTTATGTAAATGGCAAAACAGTCAGCATGAAAGTTTTGAACCCCGACACACTCAATGAAATAGACAGCATAAAAATAAAATAATCATGCTCGCAACCCGTAACATACAATTTGCTTACAACACAGAAACATCATTTCAGTTTCCTGATATAAGCTGTGGCAACAGCGAAACCCTGTTGATTACTGGTGCTTCGGGCAAAGGCAAAACTACCTTGCTGCATTTATTAGCCGGGATATTAAAACCAACATCAGGCAATATCAATAT
>JBBRUR010000247.1:0-2010 GCA_038247635.1 Chitinophagales bacterium | reverse complement strand
TTGGTGTTTACGTGTTTCATGCAGGGGTCCCCTGGCTGGCAAAAGCTAAGAAGGAGAATATAGCAGGACGAAAAAAATTTTCATTACTGTTTGGTGTTTACGTGTTTCATGCAGGGGTCCCCTGGTTGGCAAAAGCTATGAAGGAGAATATAGCAGGACCAAAAAAATTTTCATTACTGTTTGGTGTTTACGTGTTTCATGCAGGGGTCCCCTGGCTGCCAAAAGCTATGAAGGAGAATATAGCAGGACGAAAAAAATTTTCATTACTGTTTGGTGTTTACTTGTCCCGTGCCGGGGTTCCCCGGTTGGCAAAAGCTATGAAGGAGACCCCAGCAGGACGAAAAAAAATTTACACCTTTTACATTTGACGTTTCACAATCTCCCGTCTCACATTTTTTACTTTTTACTTTTTAATTACTGATACTGAATATAAATCGGCTTTGGCTGAAAGCTCAGTACTTCTTTTGGAGAATACAATTGGTCGGCACCGGAGCGAATGTCGTTTTTGTAGAAAATTTTAAAACCGGTGAACTGGACGGGATCTCGTTTTGAGTATAGCAGGTACGATGACTTTTTCAATATTTTGTCGCCCCATCCGTCCATATCCATAACAATTTGCACTTGCGGCACGCGTTTAATACGCTCATACTCCCTAACCATGCCATTGGTAAAGCGATGTATTACTAAAATTTTAGGCGGAATATTGTTCTTTTTTACCAGGTCGGCCAGGTAATCAATTACAAAATTGATATCGGTAGCATTCATGGTGCCAATCACGGTTCCTGGTCGTTTACCGCCTTTGCCATTCATTGCAAACTCAGGATCTACACCAAGGTGAACGTTGGGCATACTCAGATATTTTTTCAATGCCGGCACTTCGGACTGTAGTGTGCTTAGGCCTATCTGTATATCAACAAAGGCCAGCGCCCTTATTTCGTTGGCCCAGCTTATAATGGTATCAATTTGCGCAAAAGGCATACGTGCCCTGTACATTCCGCTTTTACCCGGTGCACCTTGTGCTGTTACGGCTACATAGTGCAGTGCTGGTATTACAGGTAAGCTGGAATCGGCATCCTGCCAGTTCTTTACTTCTCCCCGTAGCCGACGGAACATTTCTGGTTTTGGATACTCGCCCAAAGCACCCATGCGGGTAGAAAAAAGGTTGCCATAGTAAGCAACAATTCGGTAGAAAGGTAATATGGCTCCCGGTGAGGGATAAGGCCCATTAACCGGCCATTTGCCCGATGAGTCTCCATTAGCCAACTCCATATTTATCCTGTCGTAAGCTGCAGTATCAATGGGCTTCATTAATAAAAAAGGCATAGTGGTATCGGCGGCCACAACCGTATTACCGGCGGTTTGTTTTAGGGCAACCGAACTATCGTTGGCAGCATAGTTGCTGGTTTGATTTCCACTACAAAAAGCAAAACCGCCAAGGGCCAGCATTGCCGCTGGGAGAAGAAAGACGTTTTTCATAGCCACAAATATATTAGATAATAAATGCAACTAACTTGTTTATACCATTAAGTTGGAAACTCATTAAAAAACGCGGAGCAAAATACTCGAGGCAAGTGGTGAGTGGAAATTAGTGAATGGTCAATAAGGAATAGTGAAACGTCAGCCGTCAGCCGTTAAACGTAAAACGAGGGTTGCCGTTGGCTGAGCGCAGGCGAAACCAACGGACGTGAATGGTCAATAGTAGATGGTGAAACGTCAGCCGACAAACATTAAACACGATAGGTCGTTGGCTGAGCGTAGCCGAAGCCAACGGAGATAAAAGGGCAATTGTGAATGGTGAAACGCCAGCCGACAAACATTATACACGATAGGCCGTTGGCTGAGCTTGGCCGAAGTTAATGGACGTGAATAATCAAAGGTAAATGATGAAACGTAGGCCGTCAAACGTCAACCGTGAAACATGAAACGAGGGTTGCCGTTGGCTGAGCTTGGCCGAAGCCAACGGACGTGTATGGTCAATTGTGAATGGTGAAACGTAGGCCGTCAAACGTG
>JBBRUR010000246.1:0-2028 GCA_038247635.1 Chitinophagales bacterium | reverse complement strand
GAAGTAAGCAAGGTGCTAAAGACTTTGCAGACATCAGAAGTTATATTGCCACAGCCAAAAAACAAAGTGTAGGTATTATGGATGCACTTGAAGCGGTAATTAAAGGGCAACCATTAGAGTTAAGGGCTGAATAGTTACAATAATTATACAACTCATAATTCATAACTCTTAACTCATAACTAACTTCCCTTTTTAATTTTTCCTTCCTTAATTGCATCTATACACCCAAACCGGCATGAACACTATAAGCATTACTACCACCCAAAATATTGATATTGAATTTTACCTGGCCAGCCTTGGCGACCGCATTTTGGGGCGCATTATTGACTGGCTGGTGCTGGCGGGCTATATTATACTGCTATTGGCAGTTATTGGCTTTGGAAATATTGAAGGATTTTTTAGTGGCTTTCCGTGGGTGGTAATATTGTTTGCCTTGCCAGTTTTTTTTTACGACCTGTTGTGCGAAATATTTTTTAATGGCCAAAGTGCGGGTAAAAAAGCCATGGGTATTAAGGTAATTAACCTGGCCGGCGATCAGCCGAGCCTTGGGCAATACCTGCTGCGGTGGGCATTCAGGCTGATAGACTTTTCAATGTCGAGCGGGCTGGTGGCCGTAATTATGGTGGCCGCCAACGAAAAAAAACAACGTCTGGGCGACCTTGTGGCCGGTACCGTGCTGGTTAAAACAAAACCCCGCACCACCCTTACCGACACCTGGTACCAACCTACTACCGAAACCACCCACATGGTTACTTACCCCGAAGTGATAAACCTCAAGGATAGCGATATACAGTTGGTAAAAGAAGTAATCAACACCGCCCGCCAAACCGGCAACCTTCAACTATTATGGCAGGCCCAGCAAAAAATTGAAATGGTACTGAATATTCAAAGCCGCCAAACGGATGCCCGCGACTTTTTAGCTACCATAATAGCTGATTATAACCATATAACGGCGAGGTTGTAAAGCTGGCTTTTTCTTTTTTTTGGTTACCAGCGATGGGTTTTCATGGCATCACCGTTGCTACGCTCAGTTTATCGGCAACGCATTTATTGTACAAGTTGCGACAGTTTTACATAAACCTACTGTAGAGGATGATGTAGATGTAGTGTATCTAAAAGTATACATGGGCACGTGGTTTTCATTGAAAGGAATAAAAAAAGCCCGGCGTTGTGAACCGGGCTCTCTGCGTTTTTAATTTAGCGAGCTTTTTTCTTTGGATCCGCTTTCCGCTGTGCTGAGCTTTTCTTTTTAGTAGGCTTATTCTTTTTTGGTTCAGCGTTCTTTTTCGACATACAATTAATTTTAAGTTTAGTGAATTATTTACTCATGACTGCAGCATATTTCTTCCCGTTCTTTCTTGTTGTTTGTTCAGAAGCGAAAACTGTACAGCTTGAATATAAAAAAACAAAGATATGCCTATAAGGGTAAACCCCAATTTGAATGGAAGTGTTCCGCACAATCACTTCGATCTTTAATGATAGAAGAACTGCGTCGGGCAACAATGAATCTTCTTTGGTTGAAGTGTGCCGAAGGATCACTTACACCATTAATGGTAGCAGGCCACCGTCCGGCATTAGAACTACCTTACTCATAACAATAGACGAAAGCCTGGCAAAGGATTATCTACTCACAGCCGAAGCACTTAATACAGTACAAGTGTACTACCCTTCGGCTTCGCTCAGGATAAACTTCACAATGTTGCCACAAAGTACCTCTGCCGATACCAAAAAAAACACTTTTATTAGCAGCAGCCGACAACACCAGTTAATCGGCAAGACAGTGGTGAGGCCTTTTTTTAAAACTAATAGCAGGTTGTATCATTCATCATTAAAAAAACAATCAAAAAGGTTTAGGATGCCAAGTAAGACTGATGTTTAATTAGTTCATCTCAGTATTCTTAAAACTTCACTTACTTCAATAAAGTATAGTCGTGCAGCATTCTGTTTGCAATATTTGAGTGCAAGCCGTGGCTCCAAATAAGTTATGTTTTTTTTTTGGTCAGCAAATTGAAAAGAAATAGTCTCTTT
>JBBRUR010000245.1:0-2050 GCA_038247635.1 Chitinophagales bacterium | reverse complement strand
TGGTGATTTCAAATAACCAATTGTATTTAGGGGGCACCACTGGTATTTCAATACAACAGCAAGCTGCTGCTACAAGCCCAACCAGAATTTTTAATAATATGGTTGGTTACACCACACAAGGTTCCGCTGCGCTCAACATTACGGGTGCCAATGCAGAAGTGTATCACAATAGTTTTTCAGACAGCTCTAATACATCTAACATACTGGTAGTATTGAATGCCGCCAATATCGACTTTAAAAACAATATTTTAACGAAGGGACTTGCTGGTTCAACCTACAACTTTACTGGAAATTTACTTGGTACCAACAGAGCCAATATTGCAAGCCTTACCAGTAATTTCAACAGTTTTTTTAATACGGATTCTACCAAGTATTTCATCAATGGTAGTACGAGTTTATCCTTGCATCAATGGAAACAAAGTACTGCAAAAGATGCCAACAGTGTAAATGCACAACCTGCGTTTAAAAATGTAAAAACAGATTTGCACATCGATAACTTAAAGGCGGGTGCAGTAAATAACTATGCTGCCGGAACGCCCATTGCCTATATCTTAAAAGACATTGATGATAGTACAAGAAGTACCAGTGCGCCTTGTATTGGTGCCGATGAATTTAGCCTTTTAAATTTAGATGCCGGTGCAGTGGCTGTGGTTGGTATTGCAGCCCCACTACCTTTGGGTACAACTACAATAAATGCCACCATTAAAAACTATGGTATAGCTACTATTGCTACAGCCCAGGTAAACTGGAGTGTAAATGGCGTTACTCAAACACCAGTAGCTTTTTCTGGCAGTCTGCCTACGGGAATAACTTCCGGCACCATCCCTTTAGGTAATTTTACTTTTACGGAAGCCATCAATTACAGGATAGCGGTATGGGCAACCAACCCCAATGGCAGTGCAGATTTGAATAGAACAAATGATACAGCGTACGCAAATGTAAAACCTGCCTTATGTGGCAATTATACGGTTGGTGGCACCACACCAAACTTTGCTACCCCAAAAGCTGCAATCAATTATATGAATGAAGCTGGTGTTACCTGCGCTGTAACATTCAATATCAGAAACGGTGTGTATGTAGAAGCAGATTCATTGTACCAGGTTACCGGAGCTTCTGCTATTAACAACATTACTTTTCAAAGTGAATCAGGTGATAGCAGCCTGGTAAAAATAACGCAAAGCGACGGGTTTACCGGGGCTGATTATATTGTTAAATTATTTGGTACCGACTTTGTAAATTTTAAAAAAATATCAATTGAAAGAACTGTTGGTGGTGGCTTTTATACCAACCTTGTGGCGTTTACAAATATGAGTACCAACAATAGTTTTACCAACTGTATGCTCGCTACTTCAGGTACCGGTATTCATTTTACTAATAGCGGCATTTATGGAGTAAACTTTATCTACAATAAAGACTCTGCAAATATTTTTACCAATAATGCCTTTGTGGGCGGACAACAAGCAGTTGTTTTTGCAGGTGTTTTTAACTCCCCGCTAAACGGTATAAAAATCAATAACAACAGCTTCCGTAAATTTGCAGGCAATACATTCAACAACTCCGATAGGTTTGTGATATCGGTTACTAATGCAAAAGAGTTAGAGATTAACAATAACCTGGTTGATAGTACTATAGCTGGCTTCAATGGCGCAGGTATTTACCTGCAATCTATAGCTGGAAAAGGTTCTGTATCCGGTAATACAATTATTAAACGAAAAACGGCAAATGGCATTGAACTTTCTACTGTATCGGGAGGCACCACATTTGCCGATGCATTTATAGTGGCCAACAATATGGTTACGCTTGATAGTACCAATGGTGGATACGCCATGTCTGCAAACATTGGTTCTAATGTAAAAATTCTACACAACACGTTACTCAATAATAATTCAAGCACTACCTCCGGCGCTTTGCTACTACAAATTAACGGTACTCCTGCTATAAAAGACACCGTAAGAAACAACATTTTCGCAGCAACCAATAGCGGGATAGCCTATTATAGTAATGCAAATAACAACCAGTATTTTAGCAGTCATAATAATATTTACGTAAC
>JBBRUR010000244.1:0-2067 GCA_038247635.1 Chitinophagales bacterium | reverse complement strand
TCAATTTTTAGCCTCCTGTAATATGGTCATTTCCTGTTTCCGACCAACCATAGCATATCATTAAAGTGATTTAGCAAATTTTACTAAAAATGGCAAGATATGATTTCATATATCTGACCATTTTATACACTTTTAGATTCAAAATGGCTAAATATATTTTTTTTATAGTTGGCCATTTTATATAAAATATCATGTTAAATAGCTAACTATATTGTACAGGAAGATACTTGTTAAAAGATTACGGTAAACTCTATTCGTGCAAAGTCCAAAAATATACCCTTTTAAAAGCAGGACTTTAAATGTGCGTTTTTTATCTAAATTCCCTTATTTTTATCGCCTTGAAAAATAAACAAAATCTAAAACCTGCTTTTAGTAAAACCTTTGATTATGTATCCAAAGTTATTCCTGCTATTAAGTTTATTTTTTGCCGCCTGCAGTAAAAAAGATAGTACGCCTGCCCCCGACCCTATTACCCCACCGGTAGTTGTTTCCCGCACAGGTAGCTTGGGTATAGTGGGCGATACCGCCGATGTGGTGCGTACCGTGCAAGGTGGCCTGCTGATAATGGGCGGAAGTACCGATGTGGATGAAGGGATAAAATGGCTGCTGCAGCGCAGTGGAGGTGGCGATATTGTGGTAATCAGGGCAAGCGGCAGCACAGGGTACAATAACTATATGTACGAAATGCAAGCTGTGAATTCGGTGGAAACCCTGCTGATAAATAACAAAGAGCTTGCCGAAAATGAACAGGTAGCTCGCATAGTACGTAACGCAGAGGCTTTGTTTATTGCAGGTGGTGACCAATGGAATTACACGCAATTTTGGAAAGGAACCAAATTACAGGCAGCGATTAATTACCTGCTTACCGATAAAAAAGCCCCGGTAGGTGGTACAAGTGCCGGGGCCGCTATATTGGGTCAATACTTTTTTGATGCGCAATACGGAACCATTACAAGTGCTGAAGCCCTTGCCAATCCGTTTCTACAAAAAGTAAGTGTAAATACCAGTTTTTTAACGCATCCCTTTCTTAACAATACCATTACCGATTCGCATTACGATAACCCCGACCGACGTGGCAGGCATTCTGTTTTTTTGGCACGCCTTGTTGCTGACCATAACGCCCCTGCCAAAGGCATTGGTATAGAAGAAAAAACCGCTATGGCTATTGACGATAAAGGCGATATAAAAGTTTTTGGCACTGGAAAAGCGTGGATGCTAGATGCCAATAATACCACACCTGAGACTATAAAAGCAGGAGAACCCCTTACCTGGAATCGAAATGGAAAGGGCGTAAAATTCTACAGCATTCAGGGTAGCAAAGCTGGTACTGCGGTGGGTAATATTCTAAACTGGAGTAATCTAAGCGGTACCCAAACCGGGTTTTTCAGGGTGCAGAACGGATCTTTAACCCTGTAGAATTAAACCATTGCAATATCTGGCATCTCATAATAGCCATTTAAATAAAAATAGACGGCGAAATTAAGATGCTTATTTGCGCATCCGTAACCTGAGTACCTGCATGTTGTTGGTAATGTACAATGTTTTTTCATCGGGGGATAAAGCAACATTAGAGGCAGGTTCCCTTAGCTGAACAAGACCCATTAGTTTAGCGGCTGTATTAAAAATATAAACTCCACCTGGGCCACTTGCAAATACATTACCCTGTTTATCTATTTTAAGTCCATCTGGTAGCCCGGTTACGCCCTCCTTCATGTGTGGTAATGCATTATAAAAAATACAGCGGTCAATTAATGAATCACCTGATGCCGACAATGTATATCGGTACCAATAAGGCTTTTGCGGATCAGAAGATGCAATAAGAATTTGTTTTTCGCCAGGCAAAAATGCCAGCCCATTGGGTCTTGTAATGGAGTCTTCCAATAGCAGGACTTCCCCATTGGTTTTCAATTTAAATACGCCATTAAAGGAAAATTCTTTATCAGGATCATTATCATTTTGCGTTGTTAAGCCATAAGGGGGATCAGTAAAAAATAGTTCACCTGCAATATTATAAACTGCATCATTAGGACTGTTGAACCTTTTGCCATTGAATGTTTTGGCAAGTGC
>JBBRUR010000243.1:0-2090 GCA_038247635.1 Chitinophagales bacterium | reverse complement strand
TAGCTCTGCATACTGCGGGGCATGCTGGCATTGGCTGGCGGTGTTTACCAATAATATTTTTTTGCCTGCATATTGGCTAAGGTTTATTTGCCCACCGCCAATACCGGGCAGGGTAAAAGTGTACACGGAAACTGTGTTGTAAAGCAGGAGCAGGAGTGTGTGGAGGATTGGCATGGTGATTTTTTATTTAGGGCTGTTTATTATCTGATTTTCAGTTCATTCTTTTTTTTAATTTTTTATACCATCGGTTTAGCCAACGATTCAAGTCACGGTCGGGGAACCATTTTTCAGGCTTATAATAATTTTTTACTATAACTCCCCTGTGGAAGGCGGAATTAAAATTTTTTTCTTTGAAAACAGAAAAATTATCCCACACAAGTTTAATATCCAATGAATAATGAACTATCCAGCCAGCACCATATGCCCGTCCTGTTGTTAATTCAACTTGAATTGCAACATTTTCAAAAACGTCACGATGAGTTTGTATAATACTATCAACATAAAAGCTAATAAACTTAATCACCCTGGCAGTATCATATTCTGGAAATCTTCTTTTATCTCCAACCGTAGTATCCCACTGCCTTATAAAAATGAATAAGAAGTTTTTCTGATATAGCAAGGTGTCATTTTTTTTATCTACCCAAAATTGTTGACTTAAACAATCTTTTTGACTTAAAAAGAATAATGAAGACAAAATCAATATTTTTTTCATTTTTAAGCTTTAACAGTTCCCTTTAGAGGTCTTATTAGTTTAAAAAAATTGTTCAGTTGCAACTAAATTTTAAAAAATGTGCAATAACTTATCTGCCAAAAAAGTTATAAAATGAACCTAATCCAAATGACCCGCCTGCCACCCCAGTACTTCCCAAATTTGCCTTAAACCACGAGCCTTTATTTTTTTTATGGTAGCCTTTATTCAAGTGCAAAATGCCGTTTTTGGTTATATTGCCAACTATGTCTCCGTCCAGTGTACTTATACCTGCCATCAGCGCATTGTTTCCAAACCCAGATAGGCCATGTGCCAGCCCTTGTGTTACTAACCCGCTGGCAGCACCACCCAGAAAAATATTTCCCCATATTCCAGCTCCATACTTTTCTGTGTAGGCATTTCCAAACTGCCCGTATTTTACTGCCACATTATTTACACCTTTAAGCATTGTATTGCTTGCATACCTATTAAAAAGTCCTTGGTCCTTAAATTCAAGGCTTCCTGCTCCAAACTTAAAGGCTTTTTCATCAGATCTGCTACTGAGCACAGAGCCAAAGCCTCTTGCAAAAGCCTGTCCCGAACTAAAGCCGTCACCATTTACCAGTCCGTCATACAGCATAGATGCACTGCCTCCCATCAAACCGCCTGTAAACTCACCAAGCATGTCTGCACCAAATTTGCCAAATCCTTCCATTGCACCTATACCTTTAGCCACATCCGCCCCCAAAAATCCAGCCCCAAAATAGCCGAGTGATTTCCAACCGCCGCCGCCAAGCCTGTCTTTGTTGGCAACTACATTTCGGGTGCCTGCGGATAGCTGCCTGAAATTTCCTTTTACAAACTTGCCAGATTTTGACTTAGAAAGTTGTGCTGATGTTTTACCCACAGCTTTTCCTATTTTGCTGGCAGCTAATTTTGCCTTTACTGCGGCTGCTTTTGCCTTTATCCCCACCAATGCCGCTTTAGCAAATTTTGCTTTCGCAAGCAGCTTTGCACCTATAATAATAGCGGCAAAGAATAACCTGCCGTCGGGGTCTACAAAATGCTGAGGGTTATTACCTGCATAATTGTAAGGGCTTAGCCCCATAAACTGGTCTGCATACACATCCACCCCCGCAAACCGCCCCACTTGTGCATCATACATTCTGGCATCAAAGTAATGCAAATCCACGCCAAATTCTTCATCAAGTTCATTGCGCTGGTAATCTTTTTCGTTGGGTGTTTTTATGGCGGCATAACTGCTAAGGGGGGTAATCTCCATGCCAAATGGATAAAAGGCACTTTCCTGTAGCAGCGGTCCGGTGCGGTGCAGCACGGTAATGTCGTCGAAAAACACGTTTACGGCTGTTTCGTTGCTGCAATACACATATACAAAACCGTT
>JBBRUR010000242.1:0-2091 GCA_038247635.1 Chitinophagales bacterium | reverse complement strand
GATTTAAGCGACGATAGTTTAAGCGGCACACCATATCGGGTAGCTAAAATGTATGTAAAAGAAATTTTTAGTGGCTTAAACCCTGCTAATAAACCAACCCTTAGTGTGTTTGAAAACAAATACGGTTATCATAAAATGCTGGTAGAAAAAAATATTACGCTGCACTCTAATTGTGAGCATCATTTTGTACCCATCCTCGGCAAGGTGCATGTGGCCTACATTCCAACCGAAAAGGTAATTGGCTTATCAAAAATAAACCGCATTGTACAATACTATGCACAGCGGCCACAAGTGCAGGAAAGGTTGAGCCTGCAAATTGCCAGTGAATTAAAAACAGCTTTGCAAACAAACGATGTAGCAGTATATATTGATGCCAAACATTTATGCGTAAGCACCAGGGGGGTTAAAGATGAAAGCAGCAGCACCATCACCACCGTTTACAGCGGACAGTTTGAAAATGCAGACACCAGGAACGAATTTTTAAAATACATCACCGATTAATTATGCAGGAGACTGACGAACAGGAACAAATTTTATGGAGCAAAGAAGTAGATGATTATGTGCGACAGGTACATTTTATTTTTGATGGAATGTATGTGCTGTGTACTACCAGTAGTGGCAAAGTATATGCTTTTAGTAAAGGGGGTAACAACTGTTTGTTTCAACGGCAAATTCACCAGGGTGCTGTCATTGCATCCGATGTATCTCATATCAATGGGTGGCTTGCTACAGGTAGTGAAGATGGAAAGTTTTTAATAACTGATTTAATGACCGGTAAAATTTTATATGGTTTTGAAGCTCCGGGAAAATGGATAGAAAATGTACAATGTAGTCCTGATGGGCAATATGCGGCATTTAGCTGTGAAAAGAAAGTACGAATTGTACATGTTAATAATGGATTGTACGATACCATTATTATACCCGATGCAACCGTATCTGCCATTGCCTGGCACCATGATAGTGAAACGCTTGCCATAGGTTTTTTTGGAGGCGTTAATTTATACAGTATTTCCGGTAAAACAATTTACCAGTTTTTGCCATGGAAAAATGCCGTGGTATCGTTAACCATTAGCCCGGATAAAAAATTTGTATGCAGCGGCACTCAGGATTACCAGGTGCACATTTGGCCACTGCCTTATACTAAAGAAAGTGATATGGCTATGAGCGGTTTTCCTAATAAAGTAAAACACCTCCATTGGCACTACGAGGGATACCAACTAGCTACCAACAGCGGGCAAACAGTAGTGATTTGGGATTTTAGTGGAGAAGGTCCTTCTAACAAAGAACCTGATATTTTAAAAGGGCATTTTTTTACCGTAACTGCATTGGCTTTTCAACATACAAACGATGTGCTGGCGAGTGGTGATGATGGTGGTTTGTTGTTTTTCTTTTGCCCGTCAATCAGCAACAAGGGCGAATGTATTATTAATATAAGCCAGCCTGTTACTGCATTGTGCTGGAGCCCCGATGATAAAACGGTGGCCGTGGGTACCGCTGAGGGTGGTTTGTTTATGATTGAAAACCCGTTGGAAATACAATAAAATAAGAGGGAAGCAATGAGTATAATTAAAATAGGTGTGGTTACAATATCCGACAGGGCTAGTAATGGGATTTACAAAGATATTTCAGGGCCCGCTTTGATAAAAATCCTCAACAATTACCTGTTATCTAAATGGAAATGTATTTATAAGATTATTCCAGATGAAGTAGAGATCATTCAGCAGCATCTGATACAATTGGCCGATAAAAATAAATGCAGTTTAATATTTACCACTGGCGGAACAGGCCCGTCAAAACGGGACGTAACTCCTGAAGCAACCGTTGCTATCTGCGATAAGATATTGCCAGGCTTTGGTGAATTAATGAGAATGACAAGTGTGCAATTAGTACCAACCGCCATTTTATCAAGGCAAACAGCAGGTACAAGGGGGCAGTCGTTAATCGTTAACCTGCCGGGTAATCCTAATTCAATAAAGGTTTGTTTAGATGCCATCTTTCCCGCAATACCTTATTGTATAGAACTTTTGGAAGGTCCTATTTTAGAATGTAATAATGAATTTATTAAAGTGTTCAGGCCAAAAAAATAAATTG
>JBBRUR010000241.1:0-2092 GCA_038247635.1 Chitinophagales bacterium | reverse complement strand
GAATCTATTTCGCTTTGCTGGGTAAAACCAAAGTGAAAAAAGAAGATAGCTAGTAAAGATGGAAGCCAATTTTTTATTTGCATGGTACAATTTATATATAAAATCGAATAAATTGCTTAAATACTGGCTGTTTGGGTAAAAAGTATTTAGATAAGGATTAAAAATCCAGTAATCTATTTAATGACGGGATTCAAATTTAATCAAACCCAATAACCTCTTAACTAACCAACCAATCAACCAGTTAACTAATCACCATCAGATATTTCCACAAGTTGGTTTTTATAGGTTATTGGATACATTTGTTTATTCAGGTTCACGTATTTATCCTGAAATTTTTATATATTTATTTAGGCTAAGTTGTACATGGTCAATAGTATTTCCTTGTCCGATCCAACCTTTTACTGACTATTTGCCCGTTGATTGGGCTTAAAAATTGTTTAATTATAAATAAATCATCATGAAAAAATCTGTTTTTTCAATCGTACTTGCATTGGCACCCAGCGTTTTCGTTTCAGCCCAAAATGTGGGTATTGGCACAACCAACCCAGATTACAATTTGGAAGTTATTGGTAGTATTCGCAGCAGCTCCAATACCTATGTTGGTGGCTTTTTGGGTATTGGCACTACCAACCCAAATTATAAACTGCAAATAAATGATGGTTCTATAGCCATTTTTAATACTGCCGACTTCAAAACATGGCGGCAAACTTATAACAGTACCGATAATACTTACCAGTTTTTGGAAAACAGCACCCCGAGGCTGGTAATAGCAAATGGTGGTTTCGTAGGTATTGGTACTACCAACCCAAATCATAAACTACAAGTAAATGACGGAACGATAGCTATCTTTAACTCCACTGACTCCAAAACATGGCTACAAAATTATAATGCGGTAGGTAATTATTACCAGTTTGTCGAAAATCTATCTACTCGAATGGTAATAGCAAATGGTGGCAATGTGGGAATAAATACCACCAGCCCAGATTATAGGCTGGATATAAACGGTACCGCCAATGTGCAAACCAACCTAACTGTTGGCGGTACTGCTGCTATAGATGGCAATGTAACCATGAATGGCAAAGGCCTGTTATACAATGCTGCAAGCAGTGCTAAATTGCGGTACTATACCCGCACAGCATTGGTTAGTGTAGTAAACCTGGGAGCTCATGGCCTTTCAGCCGAGTTCTCCATTAACTTTTCAGGATTTACCAGCCCGCCAGAGGTTTTTGTGGGTGATATTGTAAGTACTGGGGGTACAACAGGCCCACTTTATAAATGCCAGTTGGTGATATACGCAGTAACGGCATCCGGTTGCAAAGCCCGCATTAGTAATACCAGTGCTTCCACTATCAACCAGAATATTACCTGGAATATAAGTTGCATAGGTGCGGGTAATTAAGTTGCACAGACCAGCTATTCAAACCACCTGCAAGTTGCAATTTTAAAAAATGTATGGTCATGAACTTTTAGGAATGGGATTATCCATGGCCGATTAATAGTGTTTCTGCAAAAAGTAGTACAGGTCTTGGAAAAAAGAAATGGATGGAACGAAACAAAAAATCCCACCATTTTCCAATGACGGGATTTATCCGTAATCAAAACTGTTAACCAATCAACCAATCACCCAATTACCCAATCCCCCAATCACCCAATCTCCCAATTACCCAATCCCCCAATCAACCAATCCCCCAATCCTCAATCCCCCAATCAACCATTCCCTAAATCAACCAATTCCCCAATCAACCAATCCCCCAATCCCTCAATCAACCATTCCCCCAATCCCTAAATCCCTCAATCAACCATTCCCTAAATCAACCAATACCCCAATCAACCAATCCCCCCATCAACTAAGCAACTAATCAACTATTCCCCCAATTCCCCAATCAACTATCCCCCCCAGTTTGCAAAGTAGTCTTCAAGGCTAATGTCGTTGGCTAATAATGTGCGCAGACGCAAACGCTGGTTCGATTTTCTTACACTGTCAACGGAGATGCCCAGCATACTGGCCTTTTCTTGTGTTGACAAACGAAGCTTACACAGTGCTGCCATGCGTTGTTCAGCTATGGTAATTTCGGGAAATTGTGCCATTAAG
>JBBRUR010000240.1:0-2093 GCA_038247635.1 Chitinophagales bacterium | reverse complement strand
CAACTGGTAAAATTTCAGGTAGATGCTTTTGATTACAATTACTTTGGCATACTCACCGGCAAAATAATCAGCATTGATAACGACTTTACACTAATGGATAATAAACCAGTATTTAAAGTAAGGTGTTTGCTGGATGCTTCCCAACTGCATTTAAAAAATGGATTCACCGGACAGCTTAAAAAAGGTTTAACACTACAGGCACGTTTTATAGTTACCCGCCGCAGCGCCTGGCAATTATTATTTGATAAAGCAAACGACTGGTTAAATCCTTCATCACCTATTAAAAACTAAACCTACATTTTGAAAGCTGCCATTAAAATAAAACAACGGGATATTACCGATTGCGGTGCAGCCTGCCTGGCCTCCATTGCCGCTTACTACAACTTGCAATTGCCTGTTAGCCGTATCCGCCAGTTTGCAGGTACTGATAAAAGAGGCACCAATGTACTGGGTTTGATAGAAGCTGCAGAACGGTTGGGTTTTCAGGCAAAAGGTGCAAAAGGTACATTGGAAAGTTTATCTAAAATTCCATTGCCTGCCATTGCTCATGTAATTGTGAAAAACGGTTTGCATCATTACGTGGTAATTTATAAGGTTACTAAAACCAGCATTACCATCATGGATCCGGGCGACGGTAAAATCTATAAAAAGCCGATAGATGAATTTACCAAAGAATGGACGGGCGTTATTGTACTGTTGCTGCCCGATGATGGCTTTGTAACGGGTAAGCAAAAAGTATCTAACACCAAACGTTTTTGGCAACTGATAAAACCTCACAGCGGCATTATGTTGCAGGCTTTGCTGGGTGCGCTGGTGTACACCATCCTTGGTTTATCCAGCTCCATCTATGTACAAAAAATTATAGATTTTGTATTGGTAGAAGGCAATGTTAAACTGCTTAATTTGTTGAGTGTAATAATGATTGTGATACTGGTTTTTCAATTAATTATTGGTGGTATAAAATCTGTGTTTGCATTACGAACCGGGCAGCATATTGACGCAAGATTAATATTGGGATATTACAAACATCTTCTAAAACTACCACAGCGTTTTTTTGATACCATGCGGGTGGGCGAAATCATCAGCCGCGTAAATGATGCCGTAAAAATAAGGGCATTTATAAATGAAGTGGCATTAAACATTGTAGTGAACATTTTAATAATCGGACTATCAATCGGTGTAATGTTTTTATATTATTGGAAGCTGGCTTTAATCATGTTGCTGATTATCCCTGTGTATGTAGCCCTCTATTTTATCAGCAACCGCATTAATAAAAAATGGCAGCGCACGCTAATGGAAAACGCTGCTGAACTGGAAACACAATTGGTAGAAAGTCTGAATGCAGCAGGCACTATCAAACGTTTTGGGTTGGAAGGATATGAAAACGACAAAACCGAAAGCCGGTTTATTGTTTTATTAAAATCAATTTACAAAACAACCATGTATAGTATTTACATCGGTAACAGTTCTGAATTTTTTACCCGCCTGTTTACCATTATCATTCTTTGGGCAGGTAGCTATTTTGTAATTCAGCATGAACTTACGCCCGGTGAATTACTATCATTTTATGCATTGATTGGTTACTTTACCGGGCCGGCCACCTCATTAATTGGTGCCAATAAAAGTGTGCAGGATGCATTGATAGCCGCCGACAGATTGTTTGAAATTATTGACCTGGAAACAGAAAGCAACAATGAAAATAAAATAGAACTAACACCAGAACTAATAGGCGATATACAATTTAGCAATGTAAGTTTTAGGTATGGAACCAGGGTAATGGTTTTTGAAGGTTTAAACCTTACTATAAAAAAAGGCAGCAGCACCGCCATTGTTGGCGAAAGTGGTAGTGGCAAATCTACCTTGCTTTCTCTATTACAAAACTTATATCCGCTTAAAGAAGGCAATATTAATATTGGTACTTTCAATTTAGAACATATCAGTAACAGAAGCCTTCGGCAAATGGTTGGTGTGGTACCCCAAACCATTGATTTATTTGCAGGCACCATTATTGAAAATATCGCTATTGGCGATTATGAACCAAACATGCAAAAGATTTTGGGGCTTTCTCAAATTCTCGGAATCAATGAATTTAT
>JBBRUR010000239.1:0-2101 GCA_038247635.1 Chitinophagales bacterium | reverse complement strand
TGTATGCAAAAATTGGCCTTAACTATCCATTAAATGAATTTAGAGCTTGCTGGAAAATGGCCGGGCAGCCGCTTGTTCAAAGGCTTCACGATAAAAATCATTCGTGGGAAGACCTTCAAAAATTGGTGCCGCACATGCTGCTGGAAGGCCTGGCAGGCTATACTTTCAGTTGCCCCGATATGATTGGCGGAGGAGAAATTAGTTCTTTTTGGGGATTAAAAGAAAAGCTGGATCAGCCTTTAGTAGTACGCTCTGCACAGTGCCATGCGTTAATGCCGATGATGCAATTTTCTGTAGCGCCGTGGCGCATATTAAATGATACTGCATTGGCTGCTGTAAAAAAAGCAGTAGCACTTCGTAATAAATTTATACCACTCATTATGCAACTGGCAAAACAGGGTGCACAAACCGGAGAACCAATTGTGAAGCACATGGAATATGTTTTTCCCAACCAGTAAATGGGCGGAATAATAGATCAGTTTATGCTGGGTAATAAAATATTAGTAGCCCCGGTATTAGTAAGTAATGCAACAGAACGAACAGTAATGCTGCCCACAGGAAACTGGAAAGCGGATGATGGAAAAACGTATAAAGGCGGCAAAAGCATTGTTATTAAAACAGCGTTAGACAGGTTGCCTTATTTTGAATTGATGAGTAAGTAAGTTCTATTTCCAAATTATTTAATTAGTAATACAGTATTTTTTAAATTCAAAAAATACAGAGAGAAAATAGCAAATATAAACAGGTTATTATTTTGTTGTTCATGGTAATTTTTAGTTCAGGATATATAAAACCGAATGTAGCCAACCAGGTTTATGAAAATAAAAATGCACCTATACATGATAGGGTTAAGATTTAGCAGAACGGATGACATTGGTAAAAAAATAATTCAGTTAAACCAATCAGCCTATGGTATACTACACAAGGGGTAAAACCGTGCGCCGGATTTTTTATGAGCCAGGCACAAGTACTACTATTAAGCTTTGGTGGCGTCGCACTCTTGTACTTTTTATCTTTATGGAGCAAATTAAAAAGTCGCCCATTTATCCCTTGCAAAGTATAGTAATAACAATAAATGATTGCCGCTATTTGGTACATTGAATGCTGAATATAAAATAATGATAAAAAAGGCTGAATAAAATTACCAACAGTACAAGGGTGCGACGCAACGACTGATGAAAACTGCTATAAAGCCCGGTTCCAAAATATTAGCACCAGATTGCGGATAGTCATTAACAATGTTAATAAGATAGGCGATAAGCTGCTTGTAAAATATTTAAAAACAAGGGTATGAAAAGTATAATAAAAAATGTGATTATAACGGTGATTGTTGTTCTGCCTTATGCAGATATTTTTGCGCAGGGCGTTGCAAATAACCAATCAAAAGCTTTAATCCAAATACCTGCCGAAACCATTGTCGATAAAATACGGGGTGGATTGCTTGGCCAGATGATCGGTAACCTCAATGGGCTTCCCACGAAATACAATACGTTGAACAACCGGGGAATGTAAAGAATTATATTCCTTCGCTGCCCGATGGCGCACGTACCGACGACGATACCGATTTTGAATGGGTATACATAACCATGATGCAAAAATACCGCAAGGCCTACCTGCCTGCGGATACCATTTACCAACTTTGGAGGTAACGCATTAACCGCAACATCTGGTGCGCCAACCGCTATGCCCGCTTTTTAATGGATATGGGTATTAAGCCACCCTATACCGGCAACACTGTCTTTAACCCATGGTCGGGCTTCAACTTATCGGGGCAATTTTTATGCGAAACCTATGGCCTTATAGCCCCTGCCAGGCCGCAAACAGCTGCTAAGATTGGCCTGCATTACACTACGGTAGCCATTTTGGGCGAGCCTGCGCAAACCACGCAGTTTTTTAGTACCATGGTTTCAACGGCTTTTTTAAAAAATGATATCAACAGTATTATTGACGATGGACTGGCAGCCATTGACCCTGCCAGCGAGTTGCATAACATAGTGAAGGAAGTGCGGAGGTTGTATAAAACTTACCCCGGCCGATTGGGGAAAGGCAAGGCAATTGATGAAAGAAAAATTTACCCGAAGCAACAACGATATAACCTATA
>JBBRUR010000238.1:0-2111 GCA_038247635.1 Chitinophagales bacterium | reverse complement strand
TATGCCACCTGGCAGGGTAAATGGTTATTGGTTGGTGGCCGAAAAGATGGGCTTCACCGCAGGCAACCCTGGGCAAGTTTTGATGAGGAAGGACAGAACAATTTTATGTACGTTGTTGACCCCGTAAAAAAACAGGTATGGAAACAATCTTTGCAACAATTACCAGTTAGCGTAAAGGAACAATTGCAAAGCACCAACATGGAGTTTTATCAAATTGAAAACAAACTGATACTTACTGGTGGCTATGGATATAGTAAAACTGCTAATGACCATATTACCTATCCTTATCTTACCGTAATAAAAATTGAAGAAGCTATCCATGCAATTATAAACGGGCAGCCACTTGCCAATCTAATAGTGCAGGCAAAGGACGAACGGATGGCGATAACCGGAGGCAGGCTTGCAAGAATTGGCGACACCTTACTATTGGCCGGCGGACAAAGATTTGATGGTATGTACAACCCCATGGGGCCTGACCATGGGCCCGGCTTTGTACAACAATACAGTAACGAAATAAGAAAATTTACAATTGCATATCAAAACCATATCCCTTCAATTGCCAATTACATTGCTATAAAGGACAGCATCAACCTGCATCGCAGAGATTATAATTTAGTACCGCAGGTATTTGAAGATGATGTGCCGGGCTATACGATGTACTCAGGAGTATTTCAATATAACAAAGACTTACCTTTTACAAACTTTGTAGATATTGTTGATGGAACGTATAAAGTCAATAACAGTTTTCAACAGCAATTGAGCCATTACCACAGTGCAGTGTTGCCTTTATATGATAAAGCAACAGCTGCTATGTACACCGTTTTTTTTGGTGGTATAGCACAATATTATCCTGATAAAACAGGAAAACTAATTGCAAATTTAGATGTACCTTTTACAAAAACAATCAGTGTTGTAAGCCGAATTAACAATGTAGTGGCGGAGTCTTATCTACCCATTCAAATGCCCGGATACCTGGGGGCTGCTGCTGAATTTATTTTTGTTCCGGATGCTAAATTGTACAAAGAGGGTATTGCAGATTTGGATGCTTTTGAAAACAGCGAGGTACTTATTGGCTACATTACAGGAGGTATCAACAGCAGCGATAAAAACATCTTCTGGACTAATACCGGCAAAGAAAGCACGGCAAACAATACAGTTATTAAAGTTTATATTAAACAAACAAAATAAGTATGCAGGGACTGGCACAAAACAAATATCAATTTGGTTTACTTGTTTTGGTAAACGCATTTGTAGGTGGCATGGTAGGTTTGGAAAGGGCAGTTATCCCGGGACTGGCAAAGGGAGTATTTGGTATAGATGCCAACACCGCTGTCCTTTCATTTGTGGCAGCATTTGGTATTAGTAAAGCCATCAGTAATTACAGTGTGGCCAGGCTCAGCAAAAAGTTTAACCGTAAAACTATTTTAATAACAGGCTGGCTATTTGCATTGCCGGTTCCGCTTTTATTAATGTATGCACCCAACTGGAATTGGATACTGTTTGCAAACATCCTGCTCGGCATCAACCAGGGGTTGGCATGGAGCAGTACCGTTATCATGAAAATAGATTTAGTCGGCAGTAAAAACAGGGGCCTGGCAATGGGTATTAATGAGTTTGCCGGTTATCTTTCTGTGGGTCTTGCTTCATTTTTGGCCAGCAGTATTGCAGCCCGGTATGGATTTGCATTTTTTCCGTTTTTACCCGGGTTGGCTTTTGCAATATTGGGGTTATTAATGTCAGTATTTTTAGTAAAGGACACAACCCATTTTGTACAGGCAGAAAGTAATACCAGTAATATTGTGTTACTTAAAAATGCTTGGAAAGATACCACCTGGAAACATAAAAACATCAGCAGTGTAACTTTAAATGGATTGGTAAATAACATGAACGATGGCGTAGTTTGGGGCTTATTACCCATACTATTAACACAACGGGGATTTAGTATTTACCAAATTGGTATTGTAGCCGGTATTTATCCGGTAGTATGGGGCATATCGCAATTGTTTACCGGTAAACTGGGTGACGGTTATTGTAAAAAACAAATCATTACTGCAGGGATGTTATTACAGGCATTTGCAATTGCTTTATTAGCTTTGTCATCCGCATTACCG
>JBBRUR010000237.1:0-2248 GCA_038247635.1 Chitinophagales bacterium | reverse complement strand
TGGAACCAGGTGGACACAGATTTTAAGTGATATAAGCAGTGGTGTAAACTCATGGTTGGTAAACGGTAATGGGGGCACCAGCCCAGTCGTTAATTTTATAGGCACTGCCGATAACCAGCCGCTGGCATTTAAAATAAATAATATAAAAGCTGGTTTCCTGGGAACCAATGGAAATAGTTTTTTTGGTTTAAACAGCGGCCTTACAACCAGTACAGGTGCTAATAATATTGCAATGGGAAATGCTGCATTGGCCAACAACAACACTGGTTACAGCAATGTGGCTATAGGTACAAGAGCCTTGTTTAATAATACTGATATTTCAAACACGGTAGCCATTGGCGATTCGGCTTTATACAATAATGGGATTGGTGCTAGTATTTCCCAGGAAAGTATTTATAATACAGCGGTCGGATCTAAATCGCTTTTTGCAAATACAACCGGCTCTTTTCAAACGGCAGTTGGCACCTTGGCATTACGTCAAAATACAACAGGGGTTGCTAACACAGCCGTGGGTGCTCTAGCACTCATTAGCAACATTTCCGGAAATAATAATAGTGCAGTGGGATTATCAACCCTTAATAAAAATACAACAGGAAGTGATAATGTTTCAGTAGGGGCATCTGCATCTAATTTAAATACCACGGGTTCAAGAAATACCGCCATTGGCACAAACGCTTTGCTTTCAAATACTGACAGATCAGACCTTGTTGCAGTTGGCTATAGTGCATTAACCAGCAACGGGCAATCTGTCACACTCCCTTTTCACGCTACTGCTAACACTGCGGTTGGTAGCTATGCCCTTAGCGATAATTTAACCGGATTCAGTAATACGGCGATTGGTGCCAAAGCCATGCAAAAAAATACAACCGGTGGCTCAAATACAAGCGTAGGAAATCTTTCCCTGGCAAATAACGACATTGGTAATTATAATACAGCAGCAGGCAATTTCTCCCTTAACAATAATACCAATGGAAATTCAAATATAGCTTTAGGCAGCCGGGCTATGTTCTTTAATGTTTCAGGATACAGCAATGTAGCAAATGGAGATGGTGCTCTGTATCACAACCTTTCCGGCCATAATTTAGTGGCCATTGGCGATTCAGCATTGTATGGCCAGGGGAATGATCCGAATGATTTTTATAATAATACCGGGGTTGGCTCTAAGGCTCTTTTTGCCAATGTTAGTGGGTATTCCAATACAGCTATTGGTGCACAAACACTCACGCAAAACAAGAGCTTTGAAAATACTGCGGTTGGGGCGGTGGCTATGTATAACAATTTTAATGGTGCGGAAAATACCGCTGTGGGAACCTACGCCTTATCGGGTAATATATCTGGCAATGGCAATGCAGGTTTGGGCTACGCTGTGTTTGGCAGTAGTAATGGAAGCCGGAACACTGCTATGGGCTCATATGCATTTACAAATAATTTAAGCGGTAATAGTAATACGGCTATCGGGTATTCAGCAGATGTTAATGCTAACAATTTATCATTCGCCACTGCTATTGGGGCTAATGCCAGAGTAGGCTGCAGCAACTGTCTTGTATTGGGGTCTGTTTTTGAAGCAAATAACGCCGTTCCCAATATTAAAGTTGGTATTGGTACAACAATACCCAAAACAGATTTTCACATAAAACAAACCAACGAAACTTATCCCTTAAATGGTGGTGGTCTCAGACTGGAAAGAACAACCAATTCCAATCATTGGGATCTTGGTACTGATGTTGGCAACGACCTGTCGTTTACTTTCAACGGTGCTGCCAAAGCATATTTAAGTGAAACGAATGGCGTATTGGTAACTGTTTCGGATATCCGCATGAAAAAAGACATCAGTTTAATTGATGCCGTACTACCCAAAATAATGCAACTGCAGGCAAAAACTTATCATTACAAAGACGATAAAACAAATGCATCACTGTCTTATGGTTTTGTAGCACAGGAGGTAGAAAAATTATTCCCTGATTTTGTAACTACAAAAGGAGGTGATGGTATGAAGGCGATTGCTTACCAGGATTTTAATGTGGTTGCCATCAAAGCAATTCAAGAGCAACAACAAATAATAGCAACACAAAATAAAAGAATTGACAAACTTGAAAAAGCTGTTGCAGAACTTTTAAAGAATAAAAATTAAAAATTAATCACCATTAAATTTAAAAAACAAACTAAAAAAAAGATGAAATCATTATTAATTTTTACCGCTACCCTATTGGCTTTGAGCTCTACCTCTTGCAAAAAAGATAAAACCCCG
>JBBRUR010000236.1:0-2267 GCA_038247635.1 Chitinophagales bacterium | reverse complement strand
TGTCAACCTTCTTTCCGCTAACAACCCTCGCTAACGTCACACTATAAAATTTAAAATTCAACATAATCATAAACTCAAAACAGGTTACAGATTAATCAATACATCCCCTGTCATTTCAGCTGGTATGGGCAGTTGCATTACAGTTAAAATGGTTGGCGCAAGGTCGCCCAGTTTACCGGTTTTTACCAGGCCATTATAATTATTATCTATTATAAAAAATGGTACCGGGTTAAGCGAGTGGGCCGTATTGGGCGATCCATCTTCGTTTATCATAAAGTCGGCATTGCCATGGTCGGCGGTTAAAAATATGGTATATCCATGGGCAAGGCCGGCGGTCACTACTCTTTGTACGCATAGGTCAACAGTTTCAACTGCCTTTTCCACCGCTTCAAAAAAGCCGGTATGGCCCACCATATCTGCATTGGCAAAATTGAGGCAAATAAAATCGGCCGACTGCTTTTCAATTTCCGGAACAATAGCATCTGTTATGCCATAGGCACTCATTTCGGGCTGCAAATCGTAGGTGGCTACCTTTACCGATGGAATAATTATGCGGCTTTCACCCTCAAAAGTAGCCTCGCGGCCACCGCTAAAAAAAAAGGTTACGTGCGGGTATTTTTCAGTTTCGGCTATGCGTATTTGTTTCTTTCCATGTGCCGCCAGCACCTCGCCCAAAGTGTTGTTCAAATTATCGGTTTCAAATACTACGTGCACATTGTTAAAACTGGCATCATACTCCGTCATAGTGGTGTAGTGCAGGTTCAGCTTGTGCATATTTTGCGCGTGAAAATCGCTTTGCGTAAGGGCCTCGGTTATTTCGCGGCAGCGGTCAGTTCTAAAGTTAAAACTTAATACCGCATCGCCTTCCTGTATGGTTGCCACGTGCTGCTGCACTTCATTTAAAATAACGGTGGGTTTTAAAAACTCATCGGTAATATTTGCCAGGTAAGCATTTTCAATAGCCGCCAGGGCGTTTGTGGCCGTCTCTCCTTCCCCATTAACCATTGCATCGTACGCCAGCTTTACCCTTTCCCACCGTTTATCGCGGTCCATTGCGTAATAACGGCCACTTACTGTAGCAATTTTGCCCGTAGTTTGGTTTAAATGTTGTTGAAGGTCGGCTACAAAACCAAGCCCGCTTTTAGGGTCGGTATCGCGGCCGTCGGTAAATATATGCAGGTACACCTGGGTTAAACCTTGCTGGTGGCATAGTGTTGTCAGGGCCTTTACATGATTTAAATGGCTATGCACTCCACCATTACTTATCAACCCCATTAAATGCAGTGGTTTCTGTTGGCTTTTGGAATAGGCAATACTTTGCAATAATACCGGGTTGTAAAAAAAACTTTCATCGTGTATGGCTACATTTATCCGCTGTAGCTCCTGGTAAACTATACGGCCCGCCCCCAGGTTTAAATGTCCTACTTCGCTATTACCCATTTGCCCATCGGGTAGCCCCACAGCCTCGCCACAGGTTACCAGCGTAGTGTTGGGGTATTTGCTGTACAGCGATGTTACAAAGGGAACGTTGGCATTTTGTATAGCATCGGCACTTTTAATTTTACCGAGGCCCCAACCGTCCATAATTACCAATATTACGCGTTTGTTTTTCATAGGCTAAAGCTACTGGTTTAAACGCATTTATAAAACTGGCGCCACCTTTGGTCATGTTATGTTAGCAGTTTGGCATATTTTTAGCCAATACAACAATTATGAAACAGATAAGCATATTTAATAAATTATTCCTGTTAGTGATGTTGGTGGTAACAAGTATGTCGTTTGCATTTCAAAATGATGGCAATTCCATTATTAATGCGCTTAAGTCGGGTAAGGCCGATGCTGTTGCGGGCTATTTTGACAATATTTTAGACATTAAGTTTCCCGATAAAGACGAGGCAAAAAACATAGGTAAAAATCAGGCTGGTATTGCCCTACGTTCGTTTTATGCTGATAATGACATCAATGGCTTTGAACTATCCAGCCAGCGCGAAATGGGCGGCACCATGTACATTGCCGGCAAATTGTTAAACAATAACGATGGCTTTAAAGTATCTATAATGATGAAAGCCAGGGAAGGTAAGCAGCAAATTATAACGGTCAGAATAAGTCAATAACCGCTAACATTTAATACCAACACCCGGCAGCGACCGGGTTTTTTTGTGATTGTATGGAATGTTTAGTACTTTTTTTAAATAGATGAATTTGTTGGATTTTTAATAAGGCAATATCAAAATACTTGTACAAAAAAATACCGGACACTGGTTAAT
>JBBRUR010000235.1:0-2269 GCA_038247635.1 Chitinophagales bacterium | reverse complement strand
AGGCTTACTGCAATACATAATGCAACCCCTAGATAAAAACCAAATAGGTAATGGCTATTTGGAAGAATATGGTTTTCCAGCCATTACTATGGCAACCTACAATGGCGTGCTAAGTGTTAACAACAGGTTTGAACTCAACTCCTGGCGATTAATGTATTTTCAATTATTTACGGGCTGGTGCCGTACTACTGCAAATCCAATGACACCAATTAGTACCGTAAACAATACAATTAAAACCAATACATCTCCTACGTTGCCAACGGCAATCCCTATACTTATTGGGCAATATAATACGGTAAAGTCAAATGCATTCAGCAGCAACTTGCTAAGCTATAATGCAAGCCAACGAAAGGTATATGATGTGCCGGGCAGAACACAAAATCCTTATGAAAGTAAACGGTTATTTGCCGCAGTGCCGGTAAACCAATACAGTACAGATGGTAGTGAAAGCTTTATCTATCGCAATAATATGGTATGGGGCAATACCAGCTTGACCGTAAGTCAGTTGCAGGTAAATTTTGGAAATGGTGCTGGATTGCAAACGCTTACAGCTAATACACCCATTAATATCAACTATGCAGATACAGGGGCTTACGAATGGACAATCAGAGCCACCCTTAGCGATAACAGTGTGGTGCAATGTTACTCCGATTATTTTGTGCTGGCAGTGCCGACAGCCGCTCAACGCTTTCTGCCAATCAATATTACTTCACCCGGATGGGGCAATATTGCAGAAGTGCCTGGGGTACATAGTGGTGCCACTGTTAATGTAATTTATAGCAGCAGGTTACCTCAACCTGGCACGTTGCGGAAGCCTCTGATAATTGTTGAAAATATGGATGCTTTTGTGATTGCACCTTCATTGCAAACCAGTCCCTACCAAATTGTAGATTTTTTAAACTCAATTAATGCGACCAATAGAGAAGGTTATGATTTCAACCAACAACTCGACGACATAGCCGGCTACGATTTGGTATTTATCAATTTCAACGATGGCGTGGATGGCATAGTACGCAATGCCGCTGTGGTAAGGGAAGCCATCAACAGGGTTAATGCCAATAAGCAGTTTGACACAAGAAGCAACCGCAGGGAGCAAAATGTAGTAATGGGCATTGGCACCGGCGGCTTACATGCAAGGTATGCGCTGGCAAATATGACAAAGAATTTTTCCAACACCCCCACCGAAACCCGCCTGCTGATAACCCACGATGCACCACACCGGGGCGCCAATATTGCCCTTGGCTTGCAGCACCTCAGTCGCATGCTGGGCAATTTTTCTTATTTTGGCACCACCTCCGCCGATATTTTTCCTGAATATGCCGAGACAGTTGCGTATTTAAATGCTCCCATAAATGTGGAAACACTTTTATACAGGGCCACTACAGATATTGCCAATAGTGCCAATACTTTTATGACTAGTACGTACCGCAGTATGGTTGATTTTGCACCCGGCGCTCAACCTTACCAGTTTGTACCTACCAGCCTTGGTAATGAATGCGCAAGACCGTTATTGGCTGCTGGCAGAGCCTTTATGGATTTCGGTCAGGGGGTAGCAACAGGCGTAAAAACAAAGCTGTCAGTTTTTGGCTTCACGCTCCTTACTATTCCATTGGCCGACCTTAAGTATGACTGCGCTGTTTTTGCAGGAACTATACCTGCACCTAGTATAGCAAACAGAAGAGTTGCAGAAGTGAAGACAGTATTCAAATTTCTATTATTTGGATTTATACAAGTTTCAAAATCTGGCTACGATAAAGCAGCCGCGGCTCCCACAAATTATCTTGCGGTTGACGGGGTACCAGGTTCTTTCAATAGTATTTTGGATTATAGTGAACTCCGCAATTATGCAAGTGGCGTAGGCAATTTGTATTTTAATTACGATCAATATTTGTTTGAAATATCCTACAAAAAGGTAGTTAAGCTTAAGTTCTACGCATTTGCAAAAGCCTTTCAATACAACAGCGGTGTGTTTACCACCCAATACACAGCACTGCCAGTCGGCAGCGCATTGGATGTAGATCCTTTCAACAACAACACGTTTACTCAAAAGTATGTAAACGGGGTTAACCAAAATTTTCCCTCCAAAGGCAACACATTTATAGCACAGGAAACCAATAACGGGCAATCATTGTTTAACAATGCTTCCATGCGTTTTACAGCAAGAAATGCAAGGTTTCTTTTTAATGAAATGGAGAATTTACCAAACCTTGAAAACTGTTCAGGCGAATGTGCCAATCCTTATTTTATAGCAGGCGCAGACCCTGTTTGT
>JBBRUR010000234.1:0-2279 GCA_038247635.1 Chitinophagales bacterium | reverse complement strand
GTTTTGGGGTTAAAAAAAACACGCTGCTTCGCCACCTCACTCACATTAATCACTCAAAAAATAAATTTTACCTTAATATAACAGCAACAAGGTTAGCCTTTAAGTAAATGCTGAGATATTTTTTTGATTTTTATAAAATTTTTAATGGCGATGATATAACCGTGGAGTATGCTATAGGCGTACCCTATTTTTTGACTGTTGACTGTTGCCTGTTTTCTTGTTTTCATAGTAAAAAAATACAACCGATTGCCGCTATCTGGTACACTCAATGCCGAATATAAATGATGATAAAAAGGGCTGAATAATATTACTAACTGTACAATAGTGCTACCTCTATGGTCATAAAGGCAGGCTGCAACGACTGATGAAAAAGCGATAAAGCGTGGTTCCAAAATATCAGCTCCAGGTTGCAGGTAGTCATAAAAAAGATGAACGGATTGCTATCCTCCGTTGCGGACAAGCAGCAAGAATGACCCTATGAAAAACCTTCGCTGGTATTGAAAAACTTTTACTCAGGTAGTAAAAAAGTAATCAACAAAACACGTACCCGCAACAGAAACCCTAAAGTTTTGAACCGATTTTATGGCTTTATATTAAACGACTTGCCTTGATCCGCTGCCTTTACTATTAAAAACAGTGGCTGGTCAGAAATTTTTGCGCCACTCATTACGGTATCAACCTGGTTGCTGTTGGCCAGGTAAATTTTGGTGCCGACCGGAAACCTGAGCATTTTGCTGAAATACAATATAGGCATAAAGCCGGTGGTGCCATTTCCTCTTTTGTTTGGGCGATAGGAAATGACTGTAACTTTTGCGGGTAGCAGGCTGTTATTTTTTAGCTTGAAAGTAATGAGGTTAGTATTATCGGTCTGCCACAAATAATTGAACTTACCGGAAGTTGCTGCGGTTGTTGTGGCATAAAAACGGTTATTGATATCGTTGTTCCCTTTTATTAATTTTTCAACCAACGCTTTGGTATTGACTTCTATGTTGGCATTGCCGTTGGTTGATAGTATTATTTTACGAGCGGTCAGCCTGGCAGCGTCAATATCGGCATTGCCGGCCGATTGAAGGTTTAACTCATTTACATTACCGTTTAGAGTTATGTTGGGGTTGCCCTCGCTCAATTAATTAAATGTAAGTTGGTATTGCAGGTTTATTTTTATTGTGCTGTTGCCTTTATTGCTTACCGTGTTAACTGCCGGGGCTTTAAGCGTAACAACGGTATCGTTTTCCGGCAGCCACCGTGGGTATTTGCCGCCGCTGAGGTCAAACAATAGTTTTAAGGCGCTGCCTTCATGTTTCCATTTAAAAAACTTAGCCAGGTTGTCGTCAATTAATATGTTTATTGAATGGGCTGCGGCGCCGGTTTCTATTATCACTTTAATGTTTGCGTTGTTGGTTTCTACGCTGGTAAAGGCGCCAACTGAAGGGTTAAGTTGCACCAGTTTGTCGCTTCCTTTTAATTGCTGCCACGTTTTGCCATTGTAGGTAGAAAGGCTGCTTTTGTTTTGTGAGTATTAAATAAGGCTTATAAAGACTAAAAGGCCGAGGGAAAAGATGATTGTTTTCATAACGTACATTTTTGTTTTTTAATTTGATGAAACAAAGATGCGGGTAGGGAGGGTGACCAATCGCTGCAAAACATATTTTGAGACAAACGTTCGTTGTCTCAAATTATGAGCATTGGTTCAATTTATCTAACATATTAAAAATGACTGGGTAAGTGCGGCAATAAACTCCTTTGGGCTTTCATTGGTGAACTTTTTAAAAGCCCGGTTAAAGGTGGCTTTTAAATTAAAGCCGCAATCGAACGCAATACCTAGCAATATTTGCCTTTAATGTTCGTTGCGTTGAAGCATTGCTTTTACCGCTTCAACGCCATACTGGTTTACAAAATCGTTGAAGTTGAGACCAAAGCCCTCGTTTACTATTTTTGATATTAGCGACGGATTGCTTTGTAATTGTTTGGCTACCTGTGTTTACGAAAGTTCGGGATCTTCATACATTTTTTGTGCCTGCACCAGGTGTAGCAATTTATTTTTCCATTCGCCGGGTATTTCGGAAGGTATGGCCGGGTTGCTGGCTGGTAAAAAATTTAATCTTTTACGTCACCAAAACTCAGGTTGATAGAAATTCAATTTCTCACGGCAACCGGCGTTAATTTCCCCTCCTTTAAAAAGGAGGGGAGGATTTTGTGCGCAGCATAAAATCAGGGGTGGTTAAACCCGTTTACCCTTGCTAATTGGCAGTAGTTACCAAACCCACCAACCACATTTG
>JBBRUR010000233.1:0-2293 GCA_038247635.1 Chitinophagales bacterium | reverse complement strand
GTTTTGGCCGGTAGTTTGTTTGATAGCATTTTAGTAAGCAACATTTCTGGTCTACTAAAAAAAATAGTTATTGTTTCCTGCTCATGGGCTCCGACCTACCGCACCAACATCACCGTCCCCTTAAAAGTTTGATTGGCTTTTCCATCATTTACCTGTAGTACATAAACGTAGGCACCGGTAGGTTGCAGCTTGCCTTTGTATTTACCATCCCATGCATAACCGTTGTTGTTATTGCCTTCAAAAATAATTTGTCCATAACGGTTAAAAACCGAGAGTTTGGCGGAGGGGTAATCTGCCAGTCGTTGTATGCGCCAGGTATCATTGTTGGTATCACCATTGGGACTAAAGGCGCTTGGTATAAAAATCTTTCCCAATACTTTTATCAGCACACTATCAAAACCTTTGCAGCCATTGTTGGCGGTAAGCTGCAGGGTAAACAACTGGTCTTTTTGCAGCAATGCCACTGGGTTGGCAATGGTGGCGTTGTTTAAAAATTGTGCAGGTTGCCAAAGATAACTGCCGGTGCCGCTGCCTTGCAACTGGTAAGGCGTGTTTTGATTGATGGTAACATCGTTGCCTGCGTTAACGGATAAATTAGGGATGATAAGATTCTGTATTGCAGTGGTCGTACAACCATTTAATGTAGTAGCTGTAAGCGTTATCCGGTAATTGCCCGGCCTTCTAAAAGTGGTAATAGTTACAGGTATTGCAGCGGTACTATCATTGCCAAAAGCCCAGTGGTAACTGGTAATGTTGCCTGCGGTATTGGTAGCCGTACTTACAAAGTTGATGCGCTTGCCGGCGCACAATTCATCTATAGTAAAACTCACAACCGGGTTGGTTTCTATTACAATATTTTTAGTTGCTACATTACTACGGCAGCCATTGCTGCTGCTTGCGGTGTAGCTAATATTGAAATTACCGGGTTGCAAATAAGTATAACCGGGAGTGGAAAGGTTGCTGCTGTCTCCATTGCCAAAAAACCATTTGCTACTGGCAGTAGTCCCGGTAAGTGTTCGTGACGAAAAAGTCACGGGCTTACCCACACAACCATTTGCCAGCTCAAGAGCGATCACGGGTATAATGTCTACAGTAATTAATTTGCTGATAGTATCGCTGCTGCAGCCTGTGCTGCTAACCGCCCAATGCTTAAAAGTATAACTACCTGCCGGTAACTGTTGATTAAAATTTGCCGTGGTTACCCTGTTACCATTGGGCAGGAGCCATTGGTATTGGCTGATATTGGCATCCTGCACACCAGCATTGCTGTTAAGGGTAAACACCCTGTTGTCACAAGCATTGTTTTGATAAACAATATTTGCAGAAGGCTTATCCTTAACGGTAACGGTTATACCAACAGTATCGCTGCTACAGCCCTGGCTGCTTGTAACTAATAGCTTTACCAAAAAGCTGTCATAAGCAGCATAACTTACCACCGGGTTTCTATCGGTACTGCTTTGACCATTGCCAAAATAAAACTGCGAAGTATAATTGTTGTCAGATAAATTGCTACTGCTGTTGTTAAAAGATACCTGCCGGCTGCCGCAAATGTTTGTTGCCGTAAAAGCCGCTACAGGCTTTGGCAATAAAACAATATTTTGTACGAGGGTATCAGCGAAGCCACAAGCTTGAATTTCGGCAACAATGAGCCGTACTTTAAAGCTATTATAAACCGGAAAAGTAAAAACCGGGTTTTGATCCGTTGAGAAATTGGTAAAACTATTTGAATTTATGGGAGCGTATGCCCATTGGTACGCAAGAGATTGATTATTGTTTAACCTGCTGCTGTCCATAAATTGCACCGAAAGATTTCCACAAGTATCGGTAAAGGTAAATTTAGCTTCAGGGCTCGTGATAAATTTTACCTGTAGGGTATCGTACTTGTAACCGCAATTGGTATAGGCTGCACAAATATATTCACCCATTTGTTTTATTACCAGGGTATCTGATTCTGTGAATACGCCGGGTACATCGGTGCTGCTGAAATAGTGCTTGCTGTTGGGAGGATCTCTATAAATAATTAGCAGACTGTCACCTTCGCAAAGTAATGTGTCGTTGCCAATATTTGGTTGCGGTATAAAATTGATGACGGTAATATATTTTGTCAGCGTATCGTTGCCTGCTGCATTTTTTGTTACCAGTTTAATGGGGAAGTTACCTGTACTTGTAAATTTCACGTTAGTAAGATTAGGAAAGTTGCTGCTGTCTGCTGTTGATACATCCGCTTCGGGTGGAAAAACCCAGTGCCAGTCTTTTGGCTCGTTATACGAATATTCATAAAGGTAAATTGGTG
>JBBRUR010000232.1:0-2387 GCA_038247635.1 Chitinophagales bacterium | reverse complement strand
ATAACGAATAGTGAATAACGAATAACGAATAACGAATAGTGAAAAAATGCTCAATAATTCCCAAATTAACTCATCCTTCCCCCCTCTCTTTCCTTCAAAGAGAGGGGGCAGGGGGTGAGTTTTTTTCTCGAATGGACTTTAATAGTGAACAACGAATAACGAAGAGTCAAAAGCTCATATCCCTTAAATAAATCTTCGGGGTATAGTCACCCCTCTCATAAAAAAATCAAAAAGTCCTATTCCCTTCTCCTTCTTTTTAAGGAGAAGGTGCCCGAAGGGCGGATGAGGTTGGAGAGGGGTCGGGGGTGAGGTCTTTGAATAGTGAATAACGAATAACCAATAGTGAATACTTGTAGCATAGTCAGGGTTTAACTTCTAGTCAAGCCCTGACTAAATGCATCAACAGTTACCCATTAACTCTGTAATCATTCAATTTACCGATCATACTACAAAAAGACAACCCTCACTAAATAATTCCATTTGCCGGTATATGTAAATTGCTCATACCTATATTAAATTTAATTATTGAATTACTGCTTTTACAGATAGATAAAATAATATTATTTACTGCCATACAAAAATGCCTGATACATACAATTAAATTAGTTGTTCGTATGCAAAAATACAGTACACGTAAAATAAATATATTTATTGGTATATAAATTTATTAGATACATAAAATAATAATCCGGCTCGTGTACCAGGATTTTTAAACGACTGTACAGCTTGTATAAGAGCAGTTTAGAAAAAATACCGGAATTTATAATACCAGGTTTTGGGTATAAGCCCCGCCAGGTAAAGCTTGCGGAAAGAGATGCCCGCTTCATAATTTTTTTTTTGATGGATCGCAATATTTTTCTTGACTTTTACAAATATTTATTTTTAACTTTACATCAACTTTTAAATCTACTCATTTTAAATCCTTTTTTATGAAAGATCTTGGCAGTTATTTCGAAAATTGCTTCCTGCTACCAACAATTTCACAATCCCGTTTCCGGAAATTTGCAGCCGATCATCTGCGCCGTATCAAAGGAGCGCCGGTTAACCCCCTCTGGGAGGCTATGATTGCACAAACACAAGGTAAGTACGATCTTTATGATGCTGCCTTTACCGTAAAGGATGAAGATTTCAATCTTCAGCAAGGCCATACCTTAAATGTGAACACTATTATAGCCAGCTTTAAGAAAAAAGCCTCTCAGTACGAAGGCGCTGTTATTTCGCGCTATGGCAAAGACTCACCGGTTTACCAGGAGTTTTATCCACAGGGCAAAACAGAATACTCCACTTGCAACAAAACTACGGTCGAAGGCCTTATCAGGCGCCTTGCCAAGGCATTTGGCAAATACAGCGCTAATTTGGGTGCTGACTATGCCACCAAATTCAACGAAATACTCACCAGCTACCTTGAAGCCCGCGGAACGCAGGTTTCGGTTAAAGGCTCCGTATCAACCGGCAGCGCAGTGCTCGACAAGGCCCGCCAGGCATTAGCCATGCAACTGTATATAAACCTGCTCGATATTGCCAAAATGTTTATAGGAGATGCACCGGCCGGCCTGGCATTTTTCGACCAGGCTATACTGCGCCTGCCAAAGCACCCTGCACCCGCTCCTGGCGACACTACCGGTATGATAAACGGCAGCCTCACCGACTCGGTGAGCGGCCAACCCATTGCCAATGCAGTAGGTACCATTAATGGACTGGACATTACCTTTGTTACCGACGAAGACGGCGATTTTTATGTTGACGAGCTTACGCCCGGAACCTATACACTGATGTTCGCCTGCGAGGGCTATATAGATGCCAGTTTCCCCGGCAACGTGGTAACGGCAGGCCAGGAAACCGAATTAACCGCCACCCTGATAAAGAAGGCTGCGTAACTTCATCCGCGCCTTCCATTTTTCATATCAACGAAAGAGCCTTTCTTAAGGGGCTCTTTCCCTTTTTGGGGCACTTAACCAAATTTTAAGTAAATGGAGTTAGCTTAAAGCTTCGCGTTCCTGTTTCATCGTTTTGCTTCATCGTACCTCCCGCAGCATTGAACCCCGAACCCCGAACCTCGAACCCCGAACTTTTCTCCTCTCCACATTATATTTTCGTTAACAAATCTATTCATTTCAATTATTTGCCTACATTTGTTTCGGCTTATACTCATTTATAACACCCCAATTAACAGCTACTGCCCCGCTACACCTGCCTGGCAGTATGTTTTGCTTGTAACTTTTACCATTTTACCAGCCCCTATTAACCTATAAAAACATACCATTAACAACCATTATTATGAAAAACCTATACCCCAACACCGCCCCGGCAACCGCCACACCGGCAAAAAACTTTACGGCTATCTCTTTATTGCGCCTGCCTGCACTGCGGGTTTTACTTATTTTATT
>JBBRUR010000231.1:0-2413 GCA_038247635.1 Chitinophagales bacterium | reverse complement strand
TGTATTGCGTTTATAAACTTCCTTACTACTTCAACTGCGGAACTTAGGTTAAAATAGCTGAAGGCTTGTTTACAGGTTAAACTTCCTTATTGTTTTACACGCAGTCTGCTTTTTGCCATATTTACTAATTGCCATATTAAAAGGGTGTACAATCAAATATTTTAGGCTTCGTTGCGTTTTATTACTACAAAGCATAGCCAAACGTGCGTTTTTTTAATAAGAGGGCTATTGCTATTAAATTTTTTGTTATGTGTTTAATGAAACCTTCCCTACTTACATCTTTTAAGTTGTTGCATTTGTTAGCCGCATGTATGCTGTCGGTAACGGTTGCTACGGCTCAAATAATTAGTTACCCGGTGGCTGCAAGGCCTGTGGCTGTTTGTTTTGATTCTACTATTTTAACGGTACAAGTATCTGCGGCAGCCGCTGCTTCTACTGTAACTATTACCCTGCCAACGGGTGTTTTTTATATTCCTGGTTCGTTTACTTTTACCAGTGGCAGCGGTGTGGTGGTGCCTGGCGGTACTTTAGTAATGCCTGTTTTTAACATTACCGGGGCTAGTAGTTCTTTTATTTTTACTATCAGGCGGCGTGCAGATTGTGCTGCCCGTACTTTTGCTTTGGGCGGTGGTACTTTTAAAGATATTGTAAAAGTTAACGCAGTAATTGAAAATGCACCGTTGCTTAATACCTACAATGTTAAATACCCTACTTTAACTATTACGCAACCTGCCTCTATTACCAATATTGCTTTGGGTAGCAGTTTAATTAGAACTTTTTCTTTTCGCAATACTGGCGAGGGCTGTACAGATACTGTTTTTCTGGAGATTGATTATGGCACTGCTGCCTTATCTCCCAACGGCAATATTACTGCTGATGGGGTTAGCTTTGCGCCCAACGCTGCCTTATCTACCACTACAAAAAAAGTGTATCAAATTTTTGGTACCCCTATTATGGCGGGTGGCTTGTGCAATGGCGATGCGGCTATTACTGTTAGCCAGCCGGTTACCGTTACAGGTTGTACACAGGTGGCAACCAACTATAAGGCTAGCTGGGGCAATAGTGGTACTCAAATTTGCCAGAGTGGTGTTACTACTGGTAATTTAACAGTGCTTAATACTATTCCTCTTTTAAATACGGTTGTAACTGCCAACCCTGTTATTATTCCTTTTTGCGCTGGCAGTCCGTATGCATCTTTTACTGCAACGGCTACCAACTCGGGTAACGGACCGGCGGGTAACCTCAAATTATTTATAGCTAATTTTTCGGGTAATAATTTTCAAAACCAGGCGGCAATGGCAATTGATACTGCCTCTGTAATGGTAAATGGCGTGCATCCTGCCGGTATTGTGGTATCTGTAGCGCCATCGTGGCGTTTGGTAAAAAGTGCAGGGTCTCCCAACTGTTCTGTTGGTTTGCCTGCACAGTGTTTAATTAATATGCCGGCTAATTTTACGGTGCCTGCTGCTGGTACACTTATTATTACCTGGAAAGTATTTAATTGTGCCGGTGGCCTTTGTGATGATGGTTTTTCCGGTATTTTTCCGGGGGTAAAAATGGAGTATGATAATGAATGTGGCAGTCAGCGTACTACCAGCAATGCACAAACTATTTCTTATGGGGTGTTTAACCAAATAAGCGGATCGGTAATTCAGTTGCCTGCGCAGGTTATTGCCGGCGATTGCTTTAATTATTCGGTAGATTTTACCTCCTCATTGGGCCCGGTTACGGGTGCTAACAGCACTAACAGATATGCAGAACTAAAACTTACGCTTCCGGTGGGTATGAGTATTGCCAACCTTGCAAATGATGTAAAGGAAATATTGAATAATTTAACACCGCATGCTGGTTATCCCAGGCAGGTTGGGCAAAATGTTTATTTGAGATTTTACCCAAATATTTCCAATACCGTTCGGTTTAAAATATGTACCGCAGTGGGCGGTCCGCCTTGTGGTATTACGGCTATTCCGGTAGATATTAGTATGGTAAATGATAGTAGTTGTGCATTGGCTAACAGAATTACCAGCCGTAAATGCTTAACCAAATCAATTGAAGTATTGTGCCCTGGCGCTGGCTGTAGCTTAGGCGGTGTTTCGCCCAGGTCATTTAGTTTTTTTCGCAGTTCTTATGGCCTGCCAGATAATAACCAGGATGGAAGACCCGATGCTACCGGTACTATTGATTTAAACAAAATTGATAGAGACAGGTACCGCCCCGGCGATACACTCCACAGCGATTACATGGGAGTAGTTTTAAACCAAACTGCGCCTTTATCTATCACTAACTGGAATTTTTTATTGGCTGAATGGGGCTTTGGTACAGGTACCTGGCAAGCTGCTACAGCTACTGTTACCATTAAAAGAGGGGGCGTAAGTTATGTGGCTAAAGGTTTGCCCATTACAGCTTTAACGCC
>JBBRUR010000230.1:0-2438 GCA_038247635.1 Chitinophagales bacterium | reverse complement strand
CCGTTATTTGTTATTTAGGTAGATGGTGGCTTATGTTTTTAGACCGGCAGTGGTAATATCATTTGCAGTATGCCTGCCGATATTTGTTATTTAGGTAGATGGTGGCTTATACTTTTGGCTCATTCGCAGAGGTGCAAATTAACTGTCCATGCTTTGTAAAGTTTTATGTAGATGAAGGCTTTTGCTTTTGGCTCAATAAAGTAACAAAACCTGAAGTGTGCGACGCAAGAATGATGATTGAAGTACCACTGCTGGTTACCAAAAAAAACCCTCAACTATTAGCGTGTGCACCTCCCGTTAATAGTTACTGAGATAGGTTTTTACCTGCTGGTGCATGGGCTGGCTTAATGGTACCAATGGCAACCTTAAGTAGTTTTCGATAATGCCCATCTCAGCCAAAAATGCTTTTACACCGGCGGGGTTGTTTTCGGCAAATAACAGGTCTATGCCTTCGAGCAGTTTATATAAAAGGCCTTTGGCATGGGCATAATTGTTGGCGAGGCAAAGGCGTACCATTTCGGAAAAATTTTTGGGAAAACAATTGGCGGCTACACTTATTACACCGTCCATACCAGCGGCTATGAGGGGCAGGGTAACATGGTCGTCGCCACTGCAAACCATAAAGTCATCCGGACGATCTTTTAAAATGTGCATGCTTTGAATCATATATCCGCTGGCCTCTTTTATGCCGCCAATATTGGGCACTTCGTGCGCCAATTTTAGTGTGGTTGCTGCCGTAATGTTGCAACCGGTGCGGCCCGGAACATTGTAAAGAATTACTGGCTTTGGACTTGCAGCAGCAATGGCTTTATAATGCTCAAATATGCCCTGCTGGGATGGTTTGTTGTAAAAGGGGCAAGTGCTTAATATGGCCGCAGCATTGTGTAGTGGGTAGGTTTCAAGATCGTGCAAAACCTCTTTGGTGTTGTTGCCTCCCACGCCTACCACTACGGGTACCCGGTCGCCCACTTTTTGAAATACGAAGTTGACTATAGTAATCTTTTCCTGCGTGGTTAAAGTAGGTGTTTCGCCCGTGGTGCCTAATGCAACTAAATACTCTACGCCGCCATGAATTACAAAATCGAGTAGTTTTTCAAGGGCTGGAAAATCCACATCTTGTTTATTGTTAAAGGGGGTTACAAGGGCAACTCCTGTACCCCGCAATGTATTTTTTATTGACATGAAATCGTTTTGTATTTGTTATTCAGGTATTTCTTCCCAAAAGCCCATTTTACCAAATTTTTCTATTCGCTGGTTTATGCGCTCTTGGGCAGGTATGGCCTGCAATTGTTTAATGGCTGGTAGCAGTGTTTCCTTTAGCGTATCGGCGGCCTGGGCATAATCCCAGTGAGCGCCACCGAGCGGCTCGGGAACGATGCCATCTACCAGCCCAAATTTGTACATATTATCGCTGGTTAGGCGTAACTGCTCGGCGGCCTTCTCCTTCATATCCCAACTACGCCACAAAATGGAGCTGCAGTTTTCGGGCGAGATGACGGTATACCAGGAGTTTTCTAACATTAACACTTTATCGCCTACGCCTATACCCAGCGCACCACCACTGGCGCCCTCGCCTATAATGACGCAAATAATGGGCACTTTTATGCGTATCATTTCGTAAATATTGCGTGCAATGGCTTCGCCCTGGCCCCGCTCCTCAGCTTCCATGCCGGGAAACGCGCCGGGTGTATCAATCAAGGTTACGATAGGCTTATTAAATTTTTCGGCCAGTTTCATAAGGCGAAGGGCTTTGCGATATCCTTCGGGATTGGCCATACCGAAATTGCGCATTTGCCTCATTTTAGTATTGCTACCCTTTTGCTGGCCAATAAACATTACGGTTTGTCCATTTAATTGTGCAAAACCGCCTACCATAGCTTTATCGTCGCCCATGTTTCGGTCGCCGTGAAGCTCAATAAAATCGGTGGTCATTTTACCAATGTACTTAAGGGTGTAGGGCCTGTCGGGGTGACGACTTAGCTGAACCCGCTGCCATGGGGTTAATTTTTCGGTGATCTCTTTACGTTTTTCGACAATGGATTGGTTAAGTTGAACGATGGTTGAGGAGTAGTCGACCTTTTGGTTTTTATCGGCCAATTTTTTGGTTTGCTCAATCTGTTCGAAAAGATCTTTAATCGGTTGTTCAAAATCAAGAAACTGTCTGTTAGGAAATTCAGGCATACTACTATAGTTGGGTCGGTAAAAATAAGTATAGAAATATTTTAAAGAAAGTTTTGTTTGCAAATTTCAATACCCCTTATATTTGCACTCCCAAAACGGGGGATGTTCCTGTTACTTTTTGGGAAAGTTCTTGTAAGATTTTTGGATCGGTAGTTTCCCGATTTATCGGGATTAGAATGCTCTTATAAAAATTTGGATCGGTAGTTTCCCGATTTATCGGGATTAAAATGCTCTTATAAAAATTTGGATCGGTAGTT
>JBBRUR010000229.1:0-2464 GCA_038247635.1 Chitinophagales bacterium | reverse complement strand
CAATGTTGTACGAAACCTACGGTAGTTAAAAAGCCTCTGCTAATGTCAGAGGCCTTTGCTTTGCATAAATTATTCATCTTAAAAAACGCATTATGCAAAACACACCAACTACCCGTCTGCGTATGGCAGGCAACGATTATGTTACCATTGCACAACAGGCTTGTAACAAAGTTTCAGGTTTTCAAAAGCTTTACAACGATTTGGAGCGGTCGTTGAATGTAAGCGGTAAAAGTAAAAGTACCCTCACCAATTATGGTCGTCATCTGGCGCACCTGGCGTTGTATTATAACCAGTTGCCAACCGAACTGGATAGCGAACAGGTGCTTGATTACCTTCATCTTGTAAAAGCCAATGGAAGCCCTTCAGCCACTTTTTTTAAGTTTACGGTTTATGGTATGCGTACAGCCTGCAAATTGCGTGGATTACCTTATCAGCAGTTTAGCCTGCCCTCTATTGAACGCAACGATAAACTACCATCGGTGCTCAATGCAAGCGAAGTAAAGGACCTCATTAAATCTTGCAGCCTGCTCAAACACCGCCTGTTGCTTAGTCTTTGTTACGGCTGCGGTCTTCGCTGTGCAGAAGTGCGCCATCTTCGCATAGGCGATGTAGATACCGAACGAAAAATGGTTCATGTACGACAGGGCAAGGGCGGAAAAGACCGGATACTTCCACTGGGAGATCTGCTCTGCCGTGGCATTAAAAGCTATGTAGGCGCCGAGGGTCCTCAAATTTTTTTATTTTCCGGAAACAATGGCGATGCATTGTCGCAGCGGGGCACCCAATGGATCATGAGTCAGGCATTAAAAAAAGCGGGCATTGTAAAACAAAACGTATCGCTGCATACCCTTCGCCATACATATGCTACGCATTTGCTGGAGCAGGGAGTCAATATTCTTAGCATTAAAGAACTGCTGGGCCATGCGCATATCAACACAACGATGATTTACCTGCACCTGGCCAGACCTGTGCTCAGCCTGGCCTTTAGTCCCATGGATACTTTGTACCTGCCACAGGCATTATGAAGGCCCATTTGGAAGTGGCTGATCTGCTGGAAGCAAACTGGCCACAGGTAGAACAAAGTAGCCGGATTAATAGCTGGCAACTGCGTACACTCAGCGCTATTAAACGCTGCCGTACTGCCTCCCTTGGCAGCCATGTTGATGGATGTACAAACTGTGGTCATGTGCGTATCAGCTACAATAGCTGTCGTAACCGGCATTGCCCTAAATGCCAGGGTGCCGAACGGGAAAAGTGGATACAGGCAAGAGAAGCCGAGCTTTTGCCTGTGCCCTATTTTCACGTGGTATTTACCTTACCCGATACACTTAATCCATTGTGTATGCACCAGCCTGCAGTACTGTACAATATACTGTTTGATAGTGTATGGGATACCATTAATAGTTTTGGCCATGATAATAAATGGCTGGGTGCCCAAACCGGTATGATCTCCATATTACATACCTGGGGACAAACAATGACACTCCATCCTCACCTGCATTGTATAGTACCTGGCGGCGGGTTAACCAAACAGCATAGCTGGCGCACAGCAAAAAGTGATGGCAAATATTTATTCAATGTAAAAGCCATGGGTAAAACGTTTCGAGGTAAATTTATCGCCCGGTTAAAAAAACAGTTACCCGTTGATTTAACCCCTGCATTGATCAACAGCCTTTACAAACACGATTGGGTAGTATTTGCCAAACAACCCTTCGATAGTGCGCATAGTGTGATAGAATATTTAGGCCGCTACACGCACAAAATAGCCATCAGCAACTATCGGTTACAAAAGCATGAAAATGGTAAAGTAGCCTTTAGTTATAAAGATTACAAACAGGGCAATACCAGCAAAATAATGGAGTTGGAGGATATGGAATTTATCCACCGTTTCAGTCTGCACATTTTACCCAGGGGTTTTGTACGCATCCGGCATTTTGGAATATTGAGCAGCAGCAGTAAAGTTCGGTGTGCAAAAAAAATTAAGGAACAGTTGCCAGCCATAAAAACACCTGCCTATATAAAACCAAAAGCCAAACCGGAAGCCTATAATCCCAAACAATGTCCCTGTTGTAAAAAAGAAACGATGGAGAAACTATTGCATTTTAGCAACCGGCCGCCACCACCATATTGGCAACAACTGGCAAAAGATTTACTGGCCATGAGTGCCTGATTTTTTACTGCAAAAATGCGGTAGGGCGGTGTTATACCCTGCCGTGAAAACAATACCACAAAGAAGCTCAAAAAAGTAACTTTAAAATATCAAAAGCATCATAAAAGGAAAATAGCGTCTCTTGTAATGGCAACAGCAACTAACAAACATGCCAACAGTCTCCGCCAGGAGGAACGCTAAAACACACTAGCCCTATACCAATCCCCATACATTGGATCTCAGCTTCTTTCGCCCGGTTTCGTACAACTAGGACTTCATCGTTGGCCTTTCAGGCCCGACGAAGTCCTAGTTGTT
>JBBRUR010000228.1:0-2479 GCA_038247635.1 Chitinophagales bacterium | reverse complement strand
TGCAGATGTTTTAACCTTAGGCACTGCCTCTTTAGCCAAAGGTGCCATTAAAACAGGGGCAAAAGCACTTTTAAAATCGGGTACTAAAAAAGCAGCAAAAGAAGTTGAAGAGGGGGTTGGTAAAAAATTAGCCCGAAAAATTCCCTGTGGTTGTTTTATAGCGGGTACGCTTATCTTTACCGATGCAGGCGCCAAGCCCATAGAAGAAATTGATATTGGTGATATAGTTTGGGCATATAACGACACCACCACAGATTATGCTCTTAAAAAGGTAGTTTCGCTTTTTCGTTATGTACGGGATAGTGTTTACAATATCCGTATAGGTGAAGAAACCATCAAGGCCACCGCCGACCATCCATTTTTTATCGGTGGCCACTGGCTGCGGGTTGCTGAATTAAAAGTTGGCGACAACGTAAAAACCTACGATGGCAGCAACCTTGTAATAGAGCAAATTACCGTAGCACCAGTGCGTACCACGGTGTACAACTTTGAGGTAGAGGATTACCATACTTATTATGTTTCTAACACGAAGGTGCTGGTACATAATAGTGATCCGTGTGATAAATTACCCTTAAACAAAGTAGATAAAGGAATCTTAAGGGACGATGCACGAAGAATTTGGAAAGACAAGACAGGAAGATCTGCAATTTGGGATGGTAACGATGTCCACCACAGGATACCTTTGGAATGGGACCATTTAATGCCAGGTCACCCTAATAGATTATCAAATTTAATTGCTGTTCCATCAGAGATTCATAACAAATTTATCACACCCGCTTGGAATAGATGGAAAACAAGCCTAAATGGACGTACTCCAACACAATCGGAAATTATGGGACAAGCGTTAAAAATAGACCAAGAATATTCCAACGTAATGAAGTTCATTAAATAAAAATTGTTGTTTATGGGGGTAATTTACAATGAGATATTAAAAATTGGGAATAGTCGACCTGAACTAAAACTTGGAAAAAGTATAAGAATAGATGAATTGAATTTAGTTTTGCATTCCTACAATCTTCAACCGAATGAAGATTTGTTAGAATATTTTGGATCGATTAATGGTGTTATTATTGGTCCAGGTGCCTTGTTGGGGATAAAAAGGGACCTACCTTTTTTAAGTGTAGAGTTTTACAAAAATTTAAATAGTTTCATTTTAACAGAAAAAATTTTGCCCATAGCAACCGACGGAACTGGCAATATTTATGTAATAATGTTAGATAAATCAGATATCAGATATGGATCGGTATATTTTATTGATTTACATACAACTCCTTTTTGTCTTGAATATGTAGTTGCTTCATCTTTAGTCAAATTTCTGGAATTTATTTTAAAATTTTATCGTGGCGAAGCTGTTAATAAATGGCCATATAACAAACAATTTATGGAGGAATTGGATCCTGATTTATTCAAGATAAAGGATGTTCATTTGTTTATATGGGATTAAAAAAACATTTTGCTCTATTGGTAGGTAGTCCCATACTTCAAGGTCGGTGTTCACCGACTCCTTCGCAGCAACGTCTCCTCCCGAGCCTTGTGTATGGGCCAGGGACGTTGCGTAATACGGAGCGATGTGTTATTCGGCAAACGAAATGTTTTTTTTAAGGTCAAAACAATTGAGCCGTCGCCCGGGAAGAGGATTTTAATTATTCAACTGCAAGATTTTTTTAACAGGTGTACAAGGCATTTACCTGATTACCAATTTTATGCAATCCGTTATCCTTCGGAAGAAAGAAGTGGCCTTCAATAAACGCAAAGAGTAATCCTGGCACGCGCAACGTCCTCGCCTCCGCTTAAGCTCGTTGAGAGATGTTGCTTGGAATCAGGCACCATCAACATTACCTATGATGCAGATGGCAGCAAACTCCGCAGGACCTTTACTGCCGAAACCGGCGGTGCCACAAAGGTTACCACGTACATCAATGAATATGTATATGAAGAAACCAATACCACCCCAATAGCCGCACAGTTTATTTCTTTTGAAGAGGGCCGCATACGTCCGGTAACGCTGCGTAATGAAGACAACGGTTTGGACGCCATTTCCCTGGCAGGTAACCTCACGCTGCCCAATGGCAAACAAGGCAGTATTGATTATTACCTAACCGATCAGCGGCATTATACCCGCATCATTCTCACCGAAGAAACCCAATGGAGCCGTTCCACCGCCAGTATGGAAACAGCAAATGGCCGCGGAACAATTGAACAAGCGTTGTTTGGCCAAATATGTGCCAACAACGAAGTGTTAAAAAGCCGTGTGCCCAAAGGCGATGCGCCAGGTTGGGCAAGCAATACTACCCAATTTATCAGCAAACTGAACAGCACCAACAAAGTAGGCCCCAACCAGTTATTAAAAGTAATGGCTGGCGATCAGTTGAGCACCATGGTGCAATATTATTATCAAACACCGGTTACCAACAGCAGCGGCAGCACGGTGTTCAACGACGTGCTGGGCATGCTTGCCAGCGCCATTATAGGCAGTGGT
>JBBRUR010000227.1:0-2675 GCA_038247635.1 Chitinophagales bacterium | reverse complement strand
TTTCTGCACATTAATTGGCCATCCCAGGCAACTTTCCCCTTCTTTTAAAGGAGGGGAAAGATTTTGTGCGCAGCATAAAATCAGGGGTGGTTAAACGCCGCTTTAATTTTAGTACCGCTGGTATCTCCTTTTATTTTCTGCACATTAATCGGCCATCCCAGGCAACTTTCCCCTCCGTTTTAAAGGAGGGGAAAGATTTTGTGCGCAGCATAAAATCAGGGGTGGTTAAGCGCGGCTATAATTTTTGTTCTAATAGTACAAGGATAAAGGCTGTATGCATATAAGGTGGAATGTCCAAATACGGAGTACAGCACCTAACCCCTAATCCACTTATCTTTTGTACACATCTTAATGCCGGCGGCATTTTTGCCGCTACAAAAGGCGGGGCGGGGACCCCGACGCCGGACATAAAATATATACCCAACTTGCTTTTGTAAAAACATTATTGTTTGTATTATTTTGCAACCATCATGAAATTTGTATTTACCCTTACCGGTGCCTTGTTTGTTACTATCACTTTCTGCCAGTTTCAATTGAAGGGTGTGGTACTGGCATCCGATTCTAAAACGCCTTTAGAAAACGCAAATGTCTTTCTCAGCAACACGTCCACTGGTACAGTTACTAACCAACGGGGTGAGTTTATAATACCGGTAGGTGTTGGTAAATTTGACCTCATCACTTCTTTTATAGGTTACGAAACCAATGTGCAAACCGTTTCAAATTTAAATATAGAGCCAATCGTTATTCACCTGAAGGTAAAGGCTGCCGGGCTGCACGATGTGGTCGTAACTTCTTTTGAAAAGGATGGCTGGGAGAAATGGGGCACATTTTTCCTGGAAAATTTTATAGGTACTTCAGAATGGGCAGCCAATTGTACCATTAAAAATTATAAGGCCATAAGGTTCAGGCATAATAAAAAACAAAACAAACTTACGGCAGTTACAAACGAACAACTGATTATAGAGAACAAGGCTTTAGGCTACATAGTAAAATACCAGCTTGAAGAATTTGAATTTGATTTTAAAAACAAATACCTGGTTTCGCTGGGCTTTCCCTACTTTATACAAATGGAAGGAGGACCTGCTAAACAACGCAGGTGGAACAACAACCGGGCAACGGTTTTTTTTGGTTCGATGATGCATTTTATGAGGGCATTGTATATAAACAGGATGGCGGAGGAAGGATTTGAAATAAGAAGATTGGTAAAAGCGCCTAACCTTGAAAAACGAAGAGTGAGAGAAGTATACAGAGCACAGACTTTGACTTCCAATGGTGGCAGTGTAATCAACATGAGTATTGGTGATAGTACCCCATATTACAACCGCATCATGAATCAGCCAGATGAATTATCTACCTTCTCTCCGTATACCATTACGGGCGATAGCATAGCTTACGGAATAGATAGTGTAATAGCGGGGCTGGAGTTTGAAAATTATTTACACATCCATTACATTAAAGCTGCCCCTCCAAAAAGCTATTCGGCACGCTCGCCACAAAACCGGCAAATGGCGTCGCAGGTAAGGTTGGCTGACGGTATTGGTTTAGAGGTCCAAAGTAGTGGAAGTTTTTCTCCTCCCTTAAACCTGGTATCCTACGGCTATTGGGCATGGTCCGAAAAAATGGCCCACATGTTGCCGCTCAATTACAAACCAATCAGTCCTTCAAAATAATTTCAGTAATTAGGTTAGATACTCTTTGCAACGCTTTCCCCTGTACCATTTTTCCGGCGTCAGTAGAAAGGCTGTTTACATTTGCGATTAACCATCCTGGTGTACAGTGCAGCACCTACCCCACTAAAAGACCTCAAAGAGGTCACATGTTTATAGAATACAATGCGAGGACCGCCTTGCGACCCCTCCAGGTTAGCACAAATTAAAAAGACAGCTAGCTATCAATATGCAATCCTTTCAGGATTAATTACAAGTTCACCTGCTATAATGCGGATGGAAGCTTAACAAACATTTTATCTATGTATAACGGTTTAGTTGTCAGAACTAAGTAAACTGAAGGCCACGATGGAAATAACGGGCTAGTTATACGAAGGTTGTATTTTTAAAATGAAGAAGGTTCTTCAAGATTTTTGGTAAAAGGGTTTCTGTTTGCACATTACCTGCTCTTTTGATTGTGTTTAATATTATAGCAAGAAAGACATTGCCAATGTATTGTAAAAAGCATACTGCTGCCGTAACAGCACTTCAGGAATGGTATCAGGAATTAGTGAATGGTACCTTTTAAAATTTTAACCAATTAAAGCATATGTATCAAAATGCCTGCATGGTGGCAGATGATACGGTGGTTTTTAATATCATGGCTAATAAATATAGGTTTGGTGTATGAATTGTTTTTGATTTTAAGGTCATACAGGTAAAAGGGTTTGGTACCCATATTAAATACAATAAGACTGATGTAAAAACAATACAAAAAAAAAGAATGATTATCCGCTATTTGGTACACTCAATGCTGATTATAAAATCATATTAAAAAAAGGCTGAATCAAATTACCGACGGTTCAAGAGTGTGCACCGACTGATGTAACAGCTATAAAGCCAGGTTCCAAAATATCTGCACCAGATTGCAACTTTCCCCTCCTTTTAAAGGAGGGGAGAGATTTTGTGCGCAGCATAAAATCAGGGGTGGTTAAACGCCGCTTTAATTTTTGTACCGCTGATGTCTCT
>JBBRUR010000226.1:0-2691 GCA_038247635.1 Chitinophagales bacterium | reverse complement strand
GCTCATTTATTTTACTGCTGAATTTTGTAAAGCGTCGTTTTTACAGTAAAACTACATTTGCTCTGCCCTTTTTTAGAAAAAATGGTTTTACAACTATTTTTTATCCTATTTAATTGTGATGCAGACTTATAAATAGTAAGTTATTGTATAATGTAATACAAATTTAATACGGCGTTGCCCTACCTGGGTCACACAAGTAAAAGTCTGCTTCAAATTTTATACAAACTAATATTTATTTTTCTACAATCATAATAAATTCGCAACTATTTTTTAAAATATATTTTATGGCGGTAATAAATAGCTTTTCTGGCCCTTGCTGTTGTTATTAACTGTTTGGTTCTTTTTTTGTGATATTGTAATAAAAGCCAAATTGAAAATCTACTGCCGAAGGGCTGGGGATAGAAGGGGAAAGCCCGGAGGCATGCGAAGTGCAACGTAGCATGGCGAGGACTTGTACCGAATAGCCCCTACTAATGTTGCCCATTGCTATAATGCTGATAGCCCCTAATATTTTGTATTGAAACCAGCTTTTGAAATTAAAATCTATTATTGCTTCTACCTGCTGCCTGGCTTATTTGCCGGTATTTGTAGCGTTGCCTGCATAAAAAAGGGCTGTTGTGCACAATGCAAAACAGCCCGGTTGTTTTTGTTTATTTATTTTCCTGTTATATCTACTACCACCCCGGTGGCTACCGTAATGCTGGTGGATGGTTGTGCTGTTAATTTTCTTACCATTATACTGGTGTTGATGGTTGGGTATTTAATTAACCCGGTTGGTACCACTACATCTGTATATTCATCTGGCAGGGTACTGCAACTCCAGTTGCCGGGTAGCTCCCATACGGTGCTTACTGTACCCGTCCAGGTTAATACAAATCTTAGAATATTATCCGGGCCATTTGCTCCATTTACCTTGCAGCGGTATTTATAACCTGTATAACTGGTAGGTACATTGTTTATTTGTAAGTTGGCCGTAGTTACACCGGTATAATTAAATCCGTTGCTGATATTATTGTAACCATTGCCCATATCTACCTGCCATTGATACGTTGCCCCGGATGTTGCGGCTGTGTAACTAATATTATTACCGAGGCAACCTGGGGCTGGTGTAACCTTTGTGATCCAGAATTCACTAAAACTACTTACCTGAAATTCTAGTATATAGCCATCCCGATAGGGGAGTTTTGTGAGCTGTGCCGGCAAAATATGTAAAGTGGTACCGCTGGTATTATTGCTTAGGTCAAAATCTTCCAATACATTGCTGGAGTATTTTTGTACCGAAATATTGCGCATAATATCAATGGTAGGATCGAGTGCCCGCCAGGCATCTACCTCGGCCTGTGTAATAAACAATCTTACAATTACCGGAGTAACAGGCTGGTTTTGCACACGAATTACAAAACTTCTTCCCAGAAAAGTTTGGCCATTGTAAGTGGTTGGCATGCCTCCGGTTGTTTGTTTTACATCTACCGAAATGGTGCCGAGGTTTTGCCCATTGTCATTCATTTCTATCAGCCGGTTTCCTGATGGATCGTTGACCGGAATAAAGGTTGCACTGCCATTGCTTACCGCAGTTCTGTTGGTGTAAGTGCCATTGGATACGGGTGTATTGGTGATGGCGTAAATACTCATATCATCTATGGCAATACCATCCTGCACAATGGTGCCGTTTGTTTGCAATACAAAACGAATGCGCACTTTCGATTTATCGCCGAGGGTAGTTATTGGTAAGGTGTACTTTACATTGTGCCATTTGTTATCTACGCCTGTCCAGTAATTTCCTGCGTTGTTGTACCAGGCCAAACCATTGCCTTGTACGCCGAGTTTTGTGTAGGTTGCACCGGCATCGCTGCTCATTTCTACCCAGGCTTTATCGTTGTTGGTTTCCAGTTGGTGAGAAAAATTAAAGTTGATCACGGGATCTCCCACTACGGTGGTCATATCAAAACAAGGACTGTAGAGATAACTTAATTCATTGTTTTTATGTGGCCCGGTGAGGTTGGTTTTCCAGGCGTTTAAGCCATTGGCAGCACTATCTATAAGTCCGCTGAAAATTACCCCCCACTTAAAGCTGTTGTTTTGCCCGCCGCTATACCATCCGCCATTGGTACCTTCAAAACCTGTATAGTAAGGCAATATATTATTGGAGGGTGTAGTAGCTACGAGAACACGTTTCAACGTATCATTGGCTGGTAAACTATCGCCGCGGTAATTGGTCCATAAATCAAAATAGTAATCGGTTGGGGCTACTAAATTGGCTGTTTGTGTAAAGGTGAATAATACACTGTCGCCTGCATTAACCGTTGCTCTCACAGTATCGATCACTACAGCTCCGTTGTTAACTCTGTATGCTACCGGAATGTTGTAGCGGGCTTGTGTACCAAAGTTTTTAACCCATAGTTTTACCGGCTCTGTGGCAATATGGCTGCAACTGCTTAACGGACTTTCCAATTGCACGGCACCAAAGTTTGGCAAGGTAAATTCATCTGCACCAATATCGGGTGTTACTGCATTTCTGGCATCGTTGTCTATATCATCTGCTATGGCTACTTCGTAAGTACCTGCATTGTTAAGAATGCTGCCATCTACATGCAAATCTTTATCAGAAATAAATAACGGATCGCCGGAAACGCTGCTGTAATCAATACCGGATGCGGCCAATGCAGCAAGCGTAGCGTAGTTTACCACAGG
>JBBRUR010000225.1:0-2698 GCA_038247635.1 Chitinophagales bacterium | reverse complement strand
GTGGTTCAACTGCTCCATCGTGGTTCAACTGCGCCTTAGTGGTTTAAACTTTAACAGCCCCTTTCGGTGGTTTTTTCGACCTTCATTTTTTACCCAATGTATTAAATGAAATACTTTTTACAATTGTTGTTGAATGTTTTGACGTTGGCGGGTATGGCACAAACCTTTGATCCGGAAAAAGTGAATAAAAAAGCGATTGATGCCTACGAACGTGCATTAATTCGCCTGCGCGATGGTTATGTGGCCGACGCTATTCCATTGTTGAAAAAAGCTTTAGAAATTGATCCATCCTATGCCGATGCAATGCTGTCGCTTGGCGACTTGTATGGCGAACTGAAACAATATCAACTGGCAGTTGATCAATACGAAAAAGGCCGCGCTATGGATACTGCCTATTTCCAATATTACTACCTGCCTTACTCTATAAACCTTGCGGGGCTTGGCCGGTTTAACGAAGCAGTTAGGGCCATCGATCAGTTTTTGGCTATTCCTCAATTAAGCGACCGCAGCATTAAAAGTGGACTCTATCGCAAAAAGTGTTACCTGTTTGGCGTGCAGTATGCTGCCAAATATCCGTCGGTCAATTACGTATTTGCTCCCGCTAATTTGGGCGATAAAATCAACAGCGAACGCTCAGAATACTATCCGTCAATAACCATCGACGATAGCCTTTTTGTATTTACCCGCAGGGGCGACGGGTTTAGGGAAGATTTTTTTGAAGCCAGCATTTTGGGCGATAAACAATACACCCCCTCAAAACTTATTGATGGCGATATAAACTATGAACCATCCAAAGGCGCTATCAATATTTCGCAGGATGGCGAATGGCTGCTGTTTGCCGGGTACAACTTTAGAGGCGGCTATGGCGATTTTGACATTTACATCTCCTATTACACCCCAACTGGTTGGAGCGAACCCGAAAACCTTGGCGGAAACATCAACACCGAATCATGGGAAAGTTCACCCAGCGTTAGCCCCGACAACCGTGCCCTGTATTTTAGCAGTAACCGCCCCGGCGGCTATGGCGGCAAGGACCTGTTTGTTAGCTACCGCCTGCCAAATGGCAAGTGGAGCAAAGCTGTAAATATGGGCCCTAACATTAATACCGGCGGCGACGAACTGGCCCCTTTTATACATGCTGACAATGCCTCGCTGTACTTTACCAGCGACGGACTACCAGGCTACGGTAACAGCGATATTTTTCTTTGCCGCAAGGGACCTAATAACGAATGGAGTCTTCCCGAAAACCTTGGCTACCCCATAAACACCATTGAAAACGAAGGCAGCCTGTTTGTGGCCAGCAATGGCAAAACCGCCTATTACGCCAGCGACCGCACCGATAGCCGTGGCGGCCTTGATATTTACACTTTTGACCTGCGCAAAGATGTACGCCCTGCCCGCACCCTGTATGTTAAAGGAAAAGTGTTTGACATGGCTACCGGCAAAGGTTTACCAAGTGCAGTTGAATTGATAGACAACGGTAGTCAGCAATCCATTTCCAACATACAAACGGATGAAACCGGATACTATTTTATTGCCTTACCGGTGGGCAAAAACTACACCTTTACCGTAAATAGAAAAGGGTACTTATATTACAGCAGGGTGTACGACCTTAGCGGTAATGCCGCCGATAGCACTTATAAAAAAGACATTCCACTTACCCCAATAACTGTAAATGAAACGGTGGCCCTTAATAATATTTTGTTTGAAACCAACTCGGCAACGTTGGCGCCTATTAGCATGGTGGAGCTAAATAAATTGTGGCAAATGCTAACCGATAACCCCGGGCTGAGAGTAAAGATTGTAGGCCATACCGACAATGTAGGCAAACCTGCCGACAATATAAAACTATCGGACGCAAGGGCAAAATCGGTGGTTGAATATTTAACCGGCAAAGGCATAACGGGCGAAAGACTTACCTATAAAGGCATGGGTGATACCAAACCAGTAGCAGCTAACAAAACTGATGAAGGAAGAGCGTTAAACAGGAGAACAGAATTTGTGATAATAGCAAAATAAAGTTCAACTATTGTTTGGACACACGACTTCCGCCAAAGCCGAAAATTAACGTGGGTTGATATTGCAGGTTTTCTCTCCAATTTATTAATGTCGATAGTTTCCGTAGGCGGAAATAATCTTTCAAAAGCGTAAATGGTTAGCAGGTTTATGCTACCAGTCCCGCCTGGCAACTTTTCACCATGGGCAATAAGGCTATCCACCTATAATTTAATCAGCTCATTCGCCAACACCCTTATAACACCATGGCAAACCTATGGCATACAAAACCATATCCTTCCTTTGTTGCTACCAACCTGTTGGGCCGCTGGCCCAAAACACCAATATCACATGGCATTTGCCCCCCTTTGTGGCAACACGTTGGCAGCAAAAAATGTACGCGTTATATTTTGTCCCGTTGGGCCAACACCGGCAACATCATTGCAACCAGTTAGGCGCACCCTTGGCAAACACCGGTAACACCCTAATAACACCATGGCACACCTACGGTTTGCAAAATCGTAATGTTTTATTAATGCTACCAACCTGTTGGGCCGCTGGCCCAAAAAACCAATATCACATGGCATCTGCCCCTTTCGGGGCAATACGTTGGCAGCAAAAAATGTACGCGATATATTTTGTCCCGTTGGGCCAACACCGGCAACATCATTGCAACCAGTTAGGCGCACCCTTGGCAAACACC
>JBBRUR010000224.1:0-2772 GCA_038247635.1 Chitinophagales bacterium | reverse complement strand
ATCTCCTGCTCGGGTATAAAACCGGTAAGGTGAACGTTGTTCTTCAGGCCATTGGCCTGGGCGAATTGTTCGATGTATTGCTTTTCAGTTTCCGTGTATTTTCCTGCAATCAGGTATTGGATATTATTGTAATCCTGTTGTTGCAGTGTTGCCATGGCCGTGATCACTTTTTTGTAGCCTTTGTGCCTTTCTGATTCTGCCAACCGGGTAAGGGTGAGCAACACCATATCTGATGCGCTGCAACCATAACGATGCAATAACGCCGGGTTCTTTTTGTCGGCCGTAGGAGGTTGCAATAGTGGATCTAAACAGTTGTTGATCACCGTTATTTTATTCCTGGCTATTCCCTGCTGCTCCGTTATTTTTTGTTGGGTGAAGGCGCTCACCGCAATGATCTGATCACAGGCTTGCAACATCTTTTTTTTAAAAGCAGACAAGGGCTCCCAAATTTCTATACCGTGTGCCAGCAAAATCAACCGCTTGCCGGGTGCCACTTTTTTTACCAGCCAACCAATGGGCAATAGGTTTACGTGACTCAATAAAATGGTATCGCTTTGTAAGCCTTTGCGCAAAACGCTTAGTAAAAACGAAAATTTTGCGGTCGCAAAACCCCGAAAATTTTTTTCCGGAAAATACAAATTGCCTACCGCATCACCGGGTGCGTCATATAAACTGTAGAGCAACCAATTTGTATCCGATGTTGTGTTGTTTTCATCTAAGACTTTGCCAATGATCCTACACATTTTTTCTATACCGCCTGTGGCAGAAAATGTTTTTAAGGTAAGGAAGAGGGTGGTTGGCATTGTTGAGAAACCTATGAGGGTTTTGACAGAAACCCCAGAGGGTTTTTAGGGAAAACCGGAAACCCGAACATTTTATTTTTTATTTTTTGAAGAGTTTGTTGAATAGTTGAGACCTAAAGAGGTTTAAGGTTACTGGGGCATTTCGTTTAAAAACGCTCTGAGGTTTGAAAAACCCTCCTAGGTTTTTCCTGAAAACCTCAGAGGTTTTAAAAAAACCGGTGAACCTATCGATCAAAATAAAAACGGACATTTTGTTTTTTATTTTTTTAAGAGTTTGTTGAATAGTTAGGATCGAAAGAGGTTTAAGGTTACTGGGGCATTACGTTTAAAAACGCTCTGAGGTTTTGCAAACCCTCATAGGTTTTTCCCTAAAACCCTCGTAGGTTTTTTCCTAAAACCCTCATAGGTTTTCTAAGTTCTTCAGATCAAAAACGGCGCTGAGTTGCATGCCCATGCTGTCTATTTTTACGCGGGCCTTGTTGCCTTTGATTTCGAGTACGATGCCATGGTAATCCATGAGCAGCCCTTGTTTGATTTTTACTTTGCCGTTGAGCTGGGGGTTCAGTTGTTTTACGTGCACGTCATCGAACTCCAGTAAAAATTTGCGGATGGTGTCTATTTCGGCGTCGCGGATGATGGCGGGTTCGCCGTTCCAATACACAAAATTGAGCACGCCTTCGATGTTTTTAACGGTCCACTTGTTTTTCTCCTCCAGGCGCACAAACACATACCCTTTGAACAAAGGCTCCAGCACGTATTTTTTACGATCGCTCCATTGTTTTTTTACTTTGTTGAGCGGACAGTAGTGTTCCATGCCTTCTTCGATGAGCAGCGCAGCTACTTTTTTTTCCCAACGGGGGCGGGTGTAGAGAGCATACCAAATTTTGTTGTCGTTCATGGGTAGGCAGAGCTTCGCTGTTCCTCAGTCACAGTGCTACTGTAACGGTGAGTATAAATTTGGTAAATCGGGTCATTGGCTCGGGTGTATGCTACACCAAAAAAATCCTGGATTTTTCCTGAACCAACTATGTTATAAAATGTAGTTGCGTTGGCCGCTTCTACACCGTTTTTTTTGTTGGGAGAGTGGCAAATTGTTGCTCCCTCTATGCATTCATTCGCGCATCTTTTCCGCTACAACACTTACCTTCTGCAAGCTACTCCCCTATTTTTTCTTAAACTTCTTTTTCACCCAGCCTACAAAACCCCAAAGGTTTTTAAAACCCGGGTGATCGCCATCTGTTGTGTAATAACTATAGCTTTCGCTGCCGTAGCCATACCCATAGCCATAACCGTACCCATAACCATAACCGTAGCCATTGCCATAGCCACCAAAGCCATAACCAAACAAATTCACGCCCCGGGGTTTGATACCATTGAACACCACACACAATCCTGGGAATTTATTTTCCCGTTTCAGGCTCTCGATCAGGTTCATAAACGAAGAAGGTGTCACCGCATGGCGCACCACATACAAAGAAGTTTGTACATACGGTGCCAACAATTGTGCATCGGTTACAGGACCAATAGGCGCCGTATCGATGACGATATAATCAAATTTTTCGTTGAGTTCCTTCATCATAATGCCAAATTGTGGCAACTGAATCAGTTCCGTAGGATTAGGGGGTATTGGACCGGCTGATACCACATACAAATTATCGAAGGCTGTTTTTTTACAGATCTCCTCTACCGTAGCTTTTCCCACCAGGTAACTGCTAATGCCCGGGTTACGATCTACCTGCAACTGTTTGCTGAGCTTTGGTTTGCGCAGATCCATTTCCAGGAGGGCTACGCGTTTACCCGTAAGCGTGATGCTGATGGCCAGGTTGATGGCCACAAAACTTTTACCCTCGCCCGACACACTGGAGGTAACCAGCAGGGCTTTATTGGTTTCATTAAAACCCATAAAAGCCAGGTTGGTCCTTAGTGCCCTGAACTGTTCGGCAATCACGGTGCGTTTGCCTTCGCGGAT
>JBBRUR010000223.1:0-2777 GCA_038247635.1 Chitinophagales bacterium | reverse complement strand
CCTGCAAAAATATCAGCATAGCCCACCACAGCGCCGTTGCCATAGGCCGTGTTATTAATAATATCTACATGATCGGCCCGGTAAGCATGAATACCAGAGCCACCATTATTATAACTTACATTATTTTCTACCAATGTGCGCCCTGTATAGCGCATATTAGTTATTGTTGGCTGGTTATATGGATATTGGTTGATATCAATGATAATACCATTACCATCAGAAAGCCTCCTTGGGTTAATGCTTATCCAGGGAATGGTAGTTTTATTATTGCTGCAAATATTGTTGCGTACAATATTTTTGTATTTATTGTTGTCGGGTGCATCACTGTTGAAAGGTGAATATATACTGATACCACTACCTGCATACATCATATACCAGGCGTTGTTATAAACCAGGTTATCTTCAATGGTTGTATAATCTGCCTGGATAGAGCTGATACCACCGCCGGGAAAATCGTGTACCTTACAATTGCGGATAACTACATGATGTGGTCTTTTTGATTCAGCTCCCGGACCTCCAATAGAAATGCCATTCGTATTATACCTGGCATTAACAGCAGTTGACACGCCACTACTCAATGCAGTATTATAAGCGGCCAACGCTCCCTCTGGTGTTAAATTACCATTTTCTCCCCGTAGGTCTATCCCTTCAAATACAATGTAAGAACCATTGATCACCACAGCATTCCAAATATCGCCAAAGGCAAAAAATTTGGGAGAATGTCCGGGGTAGGCCTTTATCACAATATATCTATCTGCCGTACCAGATTTTGTGATATTGAGGATGGGAGATGTAGTTGTAACATAATTCCCATTCATAATATAAAGTGTATCGCCTGCATTGAGCTTATTGTAACCAATGGTGAGTGATTTTAGCGGATTGACGGCTGATAATCCGGTGTTCACATCTGAACCAGAAGTACCTGATACGTAGTACGCCAGTCCTACGGTAGAAGCCGGTGGCGTAATTACCGCAGGGTTACCACCACTGCCTGATTTTGAACAATGGGTTGCCGTTAAAACAATTAATGATAACAGTGCTGGTACAGTCCATTTTATTTTCATAATAGTAAGCTTTTATTGCTCAAACATCTGCCGGGTAATGTAAGCGATATGCAAAAACAGTAGTTATATATTTTGGGTTGCCACCCTTTTTCATATTCCCTGCCCCATAAGTTCATGGCTTTTTTGTCATTTAAAATTTCACCGTTGGCAGGATCGCATTTTAACACACGCCCAACCCTGTAAGCAATATTACCCAGTTGTGGTAGCGGGGTAGATTTATGTCCTTCGGCGATTGGTGCATTGATTGGTTCCTTTTCCAAAAAATACCTGTTAAATGAGATGGAGTAAATTTTCGTAGTAACAATCACAATCAAATTTTTGGTGAACCAATAATTGGTTTACCAAAATTAGAGACTAATTTCAATACCACAAAAAATACTTTGAGTTTTTTATGCCTTGTAAGTACACCCTCTGTTTCTTCGTTATTGCCAACCCATTATTAAATGCCCGGTAAGAACTATCACCATTCCGTTCGCTTTGTTGATTTAATTAAGATGAGCCGATAAATAGTTGGCTTTGGATAATAATCAGGCAAATCAGAAAATGTTTTTTGTAAGTTGCTTCTGCATCAATATATCTATAACCAGCAAAGTCATAATTGCCGAGGTATATTTTTTTAGCCCTAGCAACACCTTGCACAATTAAAAAAAGCTTAAATAGGGTCACCTTTAAACAATAAACTTTTTTCGTTTTACAGGTTTAAAAAATTAACGGAAAGATTTTTCTTTTGTTTCTTCTTCAACCGGTTTACTTCCCCACCAGGTAGCAATTAAGGAGAAAGTTGTGTTCATGATAGGGCCGTTCACAGCAGGAGCTAAACCCACCGTTGCAATCTTACCCATCTGCACAGCAATACCGGATGCAAGGCCACCGTTTTGCATCCCTACTTCGATGGCGATGGTACGGCAGTTGAGTTTGGAAAGCCCGAACAGGCGGCCTCCCCAATATCCCAGTATTAAACCCACCGTCATGTGCAGGAACATAGCAAATACCAGTGCCATGCCTACATGTAGTAAATTATCCCTGCCTGCAGCCGTTATCACAATAATGATACATGCAATGCCGGCCATGGATATTTTGGGCATTACCTTATCTATCCAGAGGGCTTTTTTATGAAAGAAGTGGTTGACGAGTGTACCGATAAAAATGGGGATGATCACCAGTTGCAAAATATCCCAAAGCATTGCCATAAAACTGACGGGAACAAATTGACCACCAAGAAACTTCATCAGCAATGGTGTCATCAAGGGGGCAAGCAGTGTAGAAACGGCGGTGATGGTAACAGATAAAGCCAGGTTGGCTTTGGCTATAAAAGCAATCACATTACTGGCTAACCCACTGGGCATACAACCTACCAGTACCACACCGGCTGCTATTTCGGGAGGAAACGCAAATACCTTTGCAATAGTAAAACCTACAAACGGCATAATCGTGTAATGGCATAGTACGCCCACAAAAACAGCCCTCGGCATTTTTAAAACACCCGACAAATCGTGCCAGCTCATGGTACAGCCTACCCCAAATGTAATAATCTGCAACAAAGGCACGATCAGTTTTTTGAACTGGAAGTCGCCTGCTGAAATAAAATACTGTGGAAAGGTAAGGGAGATGGTAACTGCAGCAAGAATCATCAATGTGTAGGAAAAACTTCTTAAGGATTTAACCTGCATAAAACTGAGCGCCAGCAATAACCAGAACAGGGTGAGTGATAAT
>JBBRUR010000222.1:0-2818 GCA_038247635.1 Chitinophagales bacterium | reverse complement strand
CATTCAAATTGCCTCCAAAATCGTAACTATAACTTTCATTGTTGCTGCTAGTTTTTCCGTAACTGTGCAAGGCAGTAAAATTAAGCTTGTCAGTGAACTGGTGTTTAAAAGAAAACTGCACCAACGTACTTTTTATGCTGCCCCTATCGTTTTCACTGGTCCTGTTTAAACCAACTGGTACGGCCTCAAAATCATAACCGCCGCTTGCTTTGGGCAGTGCAACAATGCCTCTGTCGCCACGAATATTGGTTTTATCATTGATATAATTTAACTCAGCACTTACGCTGGTTTTGTCTGAAATGTTGTAAGTGATCGAAGGCGCAAGGAAGAGAAAATTTGTTTTAACATTATCACGAAAAGTCTCGCCGCCGTTGTAACCTGCAATCATGCGATACAATAGTTTTTTCTTTTTATCTAACGGTCCTGTGGCATCCCCGATTAAACGATAGTCCCCAAAATTGTCAACTGTTGTATTGAATTCATACTGATTTGTTGATAATGGTTTTTTAGTGGTGATGTTGATAATACCGCCGGGATTGCCCACACTGTACAATGCAGATGCGGGGCCTTTAATGGCTTCTATTTTGTCTACATTAAACAGCGATGCTGTTTGAAAAAAGCCATAATTGATACCCCGAATACCATTGGTTATAACACCCGGCCCGTTGTTATAAGAATCAAACCCACGAAAAGTATAATAGCTATACCCGGGTGCTATGTTTTGTACACCAGCAATATTTTTCATGGCATCGTTCACACTCAATGCTTGCTGGTCACGTATAACCTGATAAGGAATTACCTGCACACTCTGCGGCGTTTCCAACAGTTGCAAAGCAATACGGGTGCTAACTCCGGAAGTAGATGTTGTATAGCCTTTATTTTTATTACCCACCACCAAAACTTCCTGCAAGGAATTTTCTTTTTCTGAAAGCTCGAGCTGAACATACGTTAATTTTCAGCTTACCACTTCTACTTCTTTGCTACTGGCAGTGAAGCCAACACTGCTTGTACTCACCGTATATTTTGCAGCAGGTATATTACCAAAAGAAAAGTTACCCTCTTCATCTGTAAGTGTTGTAAATTTTGTATTAACCAATTTTACGGTTACGCTTTTCAATAATTCGCCTTTACCATTTTGAATGGTGCCTTTTAAAGAACCTGTTGTTGTTTGTGAAAAAGCCGCCAATGGCATCATGGCTGCAAAAAATAAAATACTTAAAATCTGTCTCATTTGTTTTTATGTTTTATTTTTAATTAATTTGTTAATTGTGTTTACAAACGTTCCTGCTCCTGTATTTGCCTGCTTTTAGCTTTGAGGCTTCCACCAAAACGATAGGTAAAATTGATATTAAGTCGCCTGCTGTCTAATGTGTGGTTGTAACTTACATTGGCACCATCAAACAAGGAGTAGCCCCATATTCGATAGGTTTTAAAAATATCACTCACCGCTATTACAGCATCTAATTTTTTGTTGAAAAACGATTTTTTCCAACCGGCATCGGTAACAAAATAACGCCTTGTAGCGTACACGCCATCCAATGCAGGGCTGGTATAGTGCACTGATAATTCCAGGGCATGATTATAGGGTATGCGAAACGATTGGGTGCTGCTTATATCAACCGTCCATTGCTCAGCAGTAAAAAATGTTTTTGCCTGTTGTAATTGATAGGTGTTGTAACTGATATCGAAGGTGTTTTGCATATCCCACCAGGTGGATATTTTAACAGGTATTGCCAGTAAAAGATCAGCATTGTACTTGCTGGAAAAATTCAAAGTAGTTACCCGCAGTTCGCCTGTGAGGCTGTCTTCTACAGCGAAGCCCAGCATGGGGTTATTGGTAATGCTGGAGTTTAGCGTAGCCACGTATTTGTTATGCCACGTAAAAGACAAAGCGATGTTCCATGCAAACTCAGGGCTTAGTTGCGGATTGCCCTCGTAATAAGAATATTTATCAAAGTAATACCTCGGTGGGTTTAAGTTGCCATACACAGGTCGGTTTATTCTTCTTGAAACAGCCAGATCCATTTTAACATTGCTGCTTAGTTCTTTGCCAATGGCTATGTAGGGAAACAAGCTGGTATAGTTGTTTTCATTTTTTATATTGGAGGATAGCAGGATGCCGGTGGCATTGGTATGCTCTGCCCTTAACCCAGCATCAAGCGAAAATGTTTTCCACTCTTTTGTAACGGATACATAAGCAGCCAATACTTTTTCGTCGTACACAAAATAATTGCTCAATGTTTTTGACAGAATAAACTGGCCGTTGATGAGTGAATCGTACCTAAAATTATTATCAGTGTTTACGTAAGCATACCTGGCACCGGTAGTAATTTTAAAATTCTTAAAAGGAAGTACCATATCTGCTTTTAAAGAGCGGATTGTGACTATGCTGGGTTGGGATATGAGCAGTTGTTGAAAAGATTGTAACGGGGTATTGCGCTTATCAAAAAACTGGTTGCCCTGTGTGCCGAAAGAATTATTATTGTACCGGATATAATCACCATCAAAGCTGATGGACCTGCCCAGCGAATCTATTTTTAAAGTATAGTTTACATTGAAAGAATTATTTACCGAAGGCTCGCTGGTGGTATTGGTGTTTTGCACTACGGAATCAAGTATGCCTGACAGGTTCAGCAATTGTGTTGGCCCTGCGGACACCCTTTGCCAGTTGTTGTTAAAACCGCTGTATAAAAAACCAAGCTGATTATTTTTATTCAAATAAAAGTCTGCACCTATTTTATATGCATGATTATTGGAAGTGGTGGGGTCGTAAGACGCACGGTCGTAAACAGTATTTTCTATTACACGGTAACTTGTT
>JBBRUR010000221.1:0-2819 GCA_038247635.1 Chitinophagales bacterium | reverse complement strand
CCGCAGGTCGTTTCTTATGTCAGCCAATTTATGACGTTATTGCCGGGCGATATTATTTCTACCGGTACACCTCCGGGTGTAGGTTTAGGTATGAAGCCTCCTTTATACCTGAAGCCCGGCGATGTAATGGAACTTGGTATTGAAGGCCTCGGTATTTCAAAACAGGAGGTGGTCGCCTTTAACCGATAAGCTGCTATGAAAAAACTGGATGCACACCACCACTGCTGGCAATACAACCCTCAGCAACATAGCTGGATGGACGACTCCATGCAGGTCATAAGACGCCATTTTTACCCTGAAGATTTGCAGGCAATTCTTCTGGAAAATGAGGTGGAAAGCACGGTGATTGTACAGGTAGATCAGCATGTGGAGGAAAATCATTTTCTGCTCTCTCTGGCGCAGTCAAATTCTTTTATTAAAGGTATTGTTGGTTGGGTTGATCTGTTGGCTCCCGACCTTGCCGAACAATTGGAAATGTGGTCCTCTGTGCCTTTAATGAAAGGGTTCAGACATATTGCACAGGCCGAAGCCAACGTTTTTTTGGCGCGTAGCGACATAAAAAAAGGAGTAGCACTGCTTCAAACTTACGGATTTAGCTACGATATTCTTATAAAGCCGCCGCAAATAAAAGCAGCATTGGATTTGGTAGCAGCTTTGCCAAATCAGTCATTTGTAATAGATCATATTGCAAAACCATATATTGCTGCCGGCGAAATTGAAGCCTGGGCAAAAGATATGCACCTGTTAAGTAAACATAGCAATGTATATTGTAAAATATCTGGAATGGTAACGGAGGCTAATTGGCATAGCTGGACCATGGATGATCTCTGGCCATATATGGATACCGTACTTGAGGCATTTGGGCCACATCGACTTATGTTTGGCAGCGATTGGCCGGTCTGTCTGCTAGCTGCTTCGTACAGCGAGGTGGTGGCAGCGGTAAATACATGGGTGGGTAAACTTACGCTTGCTGAGCAGCAGGCAATATGGTACGACAATGCAGCTCATTTTTATAAAATTTAATAGCAATGGATTTACAAATAAAAGGAAAAATTATTCCGGTAACAGGGGCTGCCAAAGGAATAGGTTTGGGTATAGCTGAAATGCTTTCTGCCGAAGGTGCAATACCGGTGATTATTGGGCGTAATACAACCGATAACGAAAATGCGGTACAACAAATAATAAAAGCCGGTGGGGCTGCCGACTTTTTTACAGCAGAACTAAGCAACCCCATGGAATGCAAAGAAGCTATTGAGGCGATTGCCGCCAAATATGGCCAAATTGATGGATTGGTAAATAATGCAGGAGTAAATGATGGGGTAGGGCTTGAACAAGGTAACTACGAATCATTTTTAGCTTCACTGCACAAAAACCTTGTACACTACTACCTGATGGCACATTATGCTTTGCCCTACCTTAAGCTTTCCAAAGGAGCTATTGTAAACATTGGCAGCAAAACGGCTGAAACAGGGCAGGGTGGTACAAGTGCTTATGCCGCCTCCAACGGTGGCCGAAATGCGCTTACCCGCGAATGGGCAGTAGAGTTACTGCCCTACGCCATTCGGGTAAATGCAGTAATAGTTGCAGAGTGTTATACGCCTTTATACGAAAAATGGATTGGTACATTTGAAAACCCCGGGCAAAAGCTATCTGAAATTACCCGGCAGATACCTTTTGAAAATCGCATGACAACGGTATCCGAAATTGCAGCTATGGTGGCCTTTTTGCTTTCCGCGCAATCGAGTCATACTACCGGTCAGCTTTTGTATGTAGATGGTGGCTATACCCATCTTGACCGGGCTATTCAGTAGTAGAAGTACTAATTTTTCGTAATAGCTATTTCAGTAAGTATATTAGAACAGATATTATGTAGAACTTTTACGGTTAAGGGAAATGGTGTGCATCTTTTTTAATGTATATAAAAATAAAGAAAATAGTAAGTTCCTGTTCCTTTTATTCGATAGTGTACATGATCGCTGTGGTATTGTGTGACCAATTTAAGTCTTGTATGCACCAATTGGAAATGATGTAACCCTGCAACACATACTATTATTGGATAAAGGATTTTTTGCCATGCCTTTACCTGCTCCGAAACGTATGCTCAAGAATTTACTTAAAACTTCATGTTGTTTTTACACGATCATTAGCAAAATAAAAATTCAATTTCTTTACTGCTTATCTGTTTCAATCCATATTTTTTCTATCATTTTAAGTAAACCCATAAAACCTTCACCTATTCTAACCTTTAGTTCCATTATTCACAATAATTGACCCAAATAGGGTATTACTTTTAACCAAACTGTTTATATTGTATAATAAAGAGATAAAATTCTCCAAAAAGCCATTTACAAAGGGGGGTAGTTTTACAACTTATAATACCTTATACGAAGGGTATTATAAAAATAGCTATGCCAAATGAGATTGTATACTGCTTGAACATTTTAAAAAAGCATTCGCTGGCTTTTGTACTGTTCATTGTAGTTTGTAAAATGTGCGTCACTTCTTTAGAAGCCAATGGGCAAGTAGCAGATAAAACTACATTGTTGCCATTGAATTTAGAGAAAAAGATAGATGACCTCATTAAAGAAATGACACTGGATGAAAAATTGGGGCTTATTCATGGAAACAGCACATTTACCACCGCAGGTGTAGAAAGGTTAGGAATATCTGCTATGACTATGACAGATGGACCGCATGGCATAAGAATGGACTTAAATAAGGACTGGTCGCCGGTAGGAGCGGGAAATGATAGCTGTACCTACCTGCCTTCCATAATTGCCCTGGGTGCAACCTGGAATGCCGCTTTGGCGCACCAATAT
>JBBRUR010000220.1:0-2850 GCA_038247635.1 Chitinophagales bacterium | reverse complement strand
TATTGCCGGTGGAGATTACGCAGAAACCCGATATTATTTTAAGCGAAACATTTATGGTGTAACAGGATAATAATTCATTCAAACCAAAAACATGTCTGCTGTCAGAAAGCTGGAAAATAAAACTTCGCCATTGTTTAGTGAGTTAAGGCAACTTATCAACAAGAGCCGCGAACGGGTGGCTATTACGGTAAATGCTGAAATTACTTTGCTTTATTGGAACATTGGTAAGCATATTCACCAATTTTTGCTTTTAGATGGACGTGCTGAGTACGGTAAACAGATTTTGCCGACACTGTCTGCAAAATTGATGGACGAATTTGGAAAGGGCTTTAGCCAGCGAAACCTGGCTAATATGATGAGGTTATTTGAATACTTTGAGCATGAAGACATTTTGCAGACACTGTCTGCAAAATTGAGCTGGTCGCATTTTATTGAGCTTTTAAGTATAAAAGACCCCTTACAACGCGAATTTTATTATACGCTTTGCATAAACGAACAATGGTCCGTTCGGCAGCTTAAGGAACGAATAAACTCGATGTTGTTTGAAAGAAGCGCTATAAGCAAACAGCCCGAAATAACCATTAAAAACGATTTGGAAAAACTACGGGAAGAAAAGAGCATGAGTACGCTGCTTGCTTTCAAAGACACGTATGTACTTAACTTTTTAGGCCTTGCCGATACCTATAGCGAATACGATCTGGAACAAGCCATTGTACACCAACTACAACTCTTTATTTTAGAACTGGGAAACGACTTTGCTTTTTTGGCAAGGCAAAAGCGCATTCCGGTAGGCGATGAAAATTACCACCTTGATTTGCTGTTTTACCACCGAAAACTTTGTTGCCTGGTTGCCATCGACCTAAAATTAGGCAAGTTTGAGCATAGCCATAAAAGCCAAATGGAAATATACCTGAATTGGCTGGCCCAAAATGAAAAGCAGCCACACGAATAAACACCTATTGGTTTAATATTATGCGCAGGTAAAAACGAAGAATTGGTGCAATTGCTCGAAATGGATAAAAAAGGCATTCATATGGCCGATTACTATACGGAATTGCCACCAATTGATTTGTTGAAGCTAAAATTGAAACAGGCAATAGTGGCAGCAAAACATTTATTAGATAACAGGCAAACCGACCAATGAAACACAAACACAAAGTATGGAACAACAAACTTTAAAAAACATATTTGAAAGCGCTTACGACCCGAAGGAATGGATAAAAGTAGCCCGGGAAATATTTGGGGCAGACACTTTGTTAGAGAAGCCTGCTAAAATAAATATTGCAGAAAATTGCCCAACTCAACCGCGGTTGAGTTGGGCAATTTTGAAACCTCCGATGGCAGGCAGGTTGGGTTATACGAACTGACCATTGGCGATAAGGCGCAGTTGCACCGAAATCGCAAAGGCTTGCGGGAACTGCTGAATAGCATATACAAGGAGGTGGATGCGGCACTGGTGGTTTTTGTACAGAACAAAAAATGGCGCTTTAGCTATGTAAGCGAAATATATACCCGCAACGCCCAAACCGGAGCACGGGAGAAAAAATCGACCGACCCCAAACGATATACCTACCTATTAGGTGAAGGCGAACGCAGCAAAACCGCCGCTGACCGGTTTTCGATAATACAGGCTAAAAGGGGTTTGTCCAACATATCGTTAACTGCGTTAGAGGAAGCCTTTAACGTAGAAAAAATGTCGAAGGACTTTTTTAACGAATACCGAAGGCAATATGGATTGTTTACCGCCTACCTGACGGGCGAAGACGAAAAAAGCAAAGAAGTTTGCCAACCCGCCGCGTCCTTTATTTCAGTGTTTAAAAAGGATAAAAAATGTGCCCGTGATTTTGTAAAGAAGTTGTTGGGCCGTATTGTGTTTTTATATTTTCTCGAAAAAAAGGGCTGGCTGGGTGTACCCCCAACCGGGGCATGGGGCAACGGCGACGATAACTTTTTAAGCAACCTCTTTAGGGATGCAAAGCACAAGGAAACCTTTCATCCAAATGTGCTGGTTCCGCTGTTTTATGAAACACTCAATACCGAACGTAGCAACGAGCTCTTTAAAATTGATAAAAACGAATTTACCAGCGGGGATTACCACAGGCTTAAAATACCTTTTTTAAACGGCGGCTTGTTTGAAAACGACTTGCCGGAGGCCGATAACCTGGTATTTCCCGAAAAGCTGTTTGCCGACCTGTTTGCCTTCTTTGACCAATACAACTTTACGGTGTATGAAGACAGCCCCGACGAACATACCGTGGCAATTGACCCCGAAATGCTGGGGCACATCTTTGAAAACCTGCTGGAAGACAACAAAGACAAGGGTGCTTTTTATACACCCAAAGAAATTGTGCACTACATGTGCCAGGAGAGTTTGATTGAATACCTATACACAAAACTTAATCCTGAAGAAACAGCTGCCTACCAGGAGCTGGGAAAAGCACAAACAAGTTTATTTGGTAATGAAGGAAAAAATGGTCAGTTGTCTTTAATACAAAAACATGAAGCACCAAAAGAGAAGGTAAAAAGAACGGCCATTGAAAAGCTGGTTAAACACCAGGAAGTAGGAGAAATTATTGAATACGATAAGGTATTGGCAACCGCTTTGCGGGAAGTAAAGGTTTGTGACCCAGCCATTGGATCAGGGGCCTTTCCTATGGGTGTTTTGCAGGAAATATTTTATGCGGTAGAAACCCTTTGGTTAAACAGTGAAGACGTAACTGAAAAGGTTTGGAAAATGAAAGGTTGGGACCCGGCCAAAGTTAAAAGCGATATTATCCAAAACTCTATTTATGGGGTGGACATTGAGAAAGGAGCCGTTGATATAGCCCGCTTACGTTTTTGGCTTAGCCT
>JBBRUR010000219.1:0-2865 GCA_038247635.1 Chitinophagales bacterium | reverse complement strand
CACTTCAATGAATTTTTTTGGCAGGCTGAATAACGATGTAAATATTGCTGAATTATATGTAGATGATGCTGTACCTCAAAATACCAGCATCACTAAAAATATACAGGTACTCATAAAAAATGAAGGTACCAACGCAGCTACAACTATACCGGTAACCCTTACAGTAACTGGCGCCAACACTTTTACAGAAACCATTAATATACCTTCCCTTGCTGCCGGCAGCAGTCAGTTGCTAAATTTTGCTGCATTTACGGCTGCCAATAAAGGAACACAAACTGTAACGGTTAGTGTAAATCCAACTACTGACGACAGAGTTACCAATAACAGTTTGCAGGCAACCCAAACCATATCCCAATCGCAGCTTAAAATTTATAATGAAAATAAAAAGAGTAGCAACGGTTTTGGCTTCAACACCACCGCAGGTAAAATTGCCACAAAAATGTTTGGCTCCGGCACCCGTACAATTTCACAGGTAAGGGCATTCTTTACCAGCTACCACGTGATAACTAATGTGAGTATTTATGAAGATGATGGTGCCGGCGGCATTCCTGGCACAAGCTTGTTTACCTCCCCACTTTTTAGAACGGATGAAGAGAATACTTCCTTTTTTCCTATCCCAAATATCAGCGTAACGGGTGACTATTATGTAGTATTTGCCCAACGGGAAGCGGATAATATGGGGCTGGGTTATTTTATTCAGTATCCAAAACTGGCCCAAAAGCATTACAATTCCACTAATGACTTTTTTGACTCCTGGGGTGAAGCCTTCACTCCGTTCAATGCCAACATAACTGTATTTGAACAAAAAAATGCCGTGGATGTGGGGGCAGAAAAAATTACCGGCCCACTATGTTCGCAAACCAATAGTGAAGTGGTTAAAGCTACGGTGAGGAATTTTTCATCCCAGGTACATGACTATGCTACCAACCCGGTAACCATTTCAGGATTTGTAAGAGATGAAGTGAAAAACACCAACATTCCCTTCACCGTTTTAAAAAACAGCGGCACCATTGCAGCCGGTGGCAGGGATACGGTTATATTATTGAATAGCTACGATTTTACTTCCCGGGGCAACCATGTATTCGTTGCAAAAACCAGTTGCACTGCAGATGAGGAGCCGTTGAATGATAGTGTTAATTTCAATATTGCAACAAATCTTTCAATCAGTGGCGCACCTGTAGATAGTGTTTGCCCTAATACACTCATTACACTTACTAATTCGTCCAGAGGCTTTTTAAGAGAACCTTTTACCTTTAGCATTTCAAATGGTAATGCTTTTTCTAACAATAATACCATTACAGTACAACCCAATAAAACGACTGCTTATTATTTATCGGGGGCAGATTACAGGGGTTGCATTTTAAGAGACAGTGTGGTTGTAAAAGTAAGAGCACTCAATGTGCCGGCAGCACCCGTAATTAGCAGTGCAGATACGATATTAAGTTTTAGAAACGATTTTACATCGGTACTAACTATACCGGCATTGGCAGGGCATACCATTACCTGGCAAAGCGGTGGTAGCGTTTCCAATGCAGGTAGCACCAACACTGTTGCAGCGGCAAACGCCAGCCCTGTAAATCCTGAGTTACATACCGCATTCTTTACCCGTATTGCTGATGGTTGTTCCAGTGTTTTTTCTACACCAATTACCACTAAGTGTGCCACCGGCGTTTTAATCAGTGACAATACTGTTACCACTGTGTGCGATACCAGCTTTTATGACGATGGCGGCGTGAATGCACTTTACTCAACCCTTACCTATGTAAAAACGTATACTCCAACTGATCCAGGAAAAAAACTAAAGCTAACCATCAATAAATTTAATTTCGGTCAGTTTAGCTTGATGCTTGTGTATGATGGCAGCAATACTAACGCTCCACAAATTGGCAGGTTAGACAGAAACACAATCGCAGCCAATAAATATGAATTTGTTGCCAGCAACCCTGATGGTGCGATTACAATTGAGTTTTTGGGAAATTCTATTTTCGATCCAGGTACAGGATTTATTGGTGGCCTTACCTGCCAGACACCGTTGCAGTTCCGCACCAGCAACAATGGCATTTTCACAAATGCTGCTATCTGGGAAAGCAGGCCTGTAGGCAGTATTAACTTTTCCCCTGCAACAAGGGCACCTAACAAAGGAGACGATAGCATCTGGATATTTCATACTGTCGATTATAATAAATCGATTCCGCTTGACCAGGTGGTGATAGAACCCACGGGCAACTTTGAAGTAAGAACTGGCACTAGACTGGACCTGTACAAAACCATCCCTGGCAATGAGCTTACTATAAAGGGAACCTTTAAAACCAACACCAATACTTCTGCCGGCTCTGTTTCCGCCAATATTTTATTGCTGGGCACATTAATCAACAATGTAGAAATGCAGGTAGATAGTTTAGTGGTTGGAGAAAACAGCATTGCTGCATCCATCAGTGGCAATGGACTTATTTCAAGATTAATTGTAAACAACAGCAAGGGCGTAACCGTAAATGGAAATGTTGATATTAGTAGGGAGCTTGGGTTGGTTAATGGTATCGTAAAAGTAAATAGTGCTAATTTCATCAGGCTTGAATCGGGCCTTGGGCCCATTCTTACTGGTGGAAATAACAAGAGTTATATTGATGGAAAACTACGGTGGCAGGTATTCAGTAATAGTGATTCCATTGCATTTCCTGTTGGTAAAAACAATATTTACCGCAAGTATGTGCTACTGGCAAATCAAACAAGCTCTGATGATTTTGTAGAATACGAGGCTGAACTATTTGCACAGGCACCACCGGTAAGAACGCTCCCGGCTACCTTTACCAATGTTAATCAAAAATGGTATCACAAAGTTTCTATTATTAGAGGCAACTCTTTCTT
>JBBRUR010000218.1:0-2910 GCA_038247635.1 Chitinophagales bacterium | reverse complement strand
TTTATGAACAAGGCGTATTTAAACCGGTCATTGACAGAACTTACCCTCTTGAAAATATAGTAGACGCTTACCGGTATGTAGAAACAGGCCAAAAAACCGGAAATGTGGTCATTACAGTTGTAAAGGAATTAGCATAGACTAAGAAATATTTTATGCTTTCAGTTTTATTTCTTGTATTAAAAAAGACATTTATATTTAAACAAAAGAATGCCTCAAAACTTAATCTGAGGCATAGAGGCATATATAAAATAGGATTTACTAAAACATATATTTGATTAGTCTACCTGAAAATTAACCCACATTGCAGCTGACCACTTAAAAGTCTCCGTTGTTATTGGGCTTTATTTTTTTGACTAACCATTTTGTGTACTACAGATTTTTTTCTTTTGATGTTTGGGGGCAACCCAAGTATTTCGGTTAATTGCTTCAGCTTTTCGGCTGGCTGCGTGCATTTTATGGTTTTTATGCTTTGCCCATATGGGTTAGTTCCCAAGGTGGTCACCAGCTTTTGGGTATTGCCAATGCCTATTTCTTTGCATCCATAATTGATGCCATGGCCTTTGAGTTGATAGCGAGTAGTATTTACCAACCAATACGCTAGCAGGCCTGGGTGCAGATGCCCCATGGTAGCTTTATTATTTTTGTGATAGATAGAGCGCAGGTCGAGGTCGGTTTTAAGGTTGCGAAAAGTAGATTCTATTTGCCGTATGGTGCTATAAATATTCCAGATTACTACCACATCTTCTATGAACGGCAGGCTGTTGCGTATCGGGTAAAGGTTAAATACAGCTTCCTCGGAAGCATTTTTAGTTGAATCCTTTTTCCATAGTAGCTGTGTGGCCTTGCCGGTTTTTTCGTCCACCTACACTTCTATGTCGTAGCAGTAATGAACAGATGGACATCGCTCTTTGACTCTGCCTATACGTTCGTGCACTTTGTCTGCTCTTTTTACGCCTCCCTTTTTATGAAGCGAACTTGCGATCTTATCCAGCAACTCCTTAAAACGCCGGGCAAACTGCGCACTCATAGCAACTTCTTTGAGTTGCTTTGACGGACTTTTTACTTCAATATAATAATCGCTGCTGTCTTTTACTGTTACTGCTTTAATGGTTATATTTTCAGTATTGCGTGTTTGTATCAGCACGGTTAAACGGTCGGTGTTAAAGTGGTAATCTTTTGGCTTACTGCGAGCTACCCATAAGTACTGGTAACCTTTTTGTAAAATAAGTTTTAGATTATCATCGGTAGTTATAACCTGCATCTAGCACCACTACAGCCTGATGCCCAATGGTATGAACGGCCAGCTTATAAATGGTAGCCGATAGCGTTTTACAGTCGGTAATATTGCCTTGTAAGACACTTGAATATTTAATAAATCCTTCTATATTATCGACCAGTGCCAATACTACTAATCGGGCATCGCTACGCTTTTCTTTACTACGGCCAAAACGGGCCAATGCGCTTGATCTCTTTTCACCTTCAAAGTTGGTGTTGGTAAGGTCATAGAGTATGATACGATCCCGTAGATCAAACAAGTCGTTGGTACGCTCCGACAAATGCAGCTCTATTGCATTTTTAGCATCGTAGAGCCTCAGTGCACTCTGGTAGAGTTTGTCTTTGGTTACGCTTTCTTTATCGTAGCCGCTGAGTGTACACACAGCGGAGTTTTCTTGTATCCAACGGGCCGTTTCTAACTCCGATGCGGGGTAGGTGGCACGGCTTATGATTTGTGTACAGGCAAGTTGTATGTCATCGGTGCTCCAGCCTTGTTTGCGCAGCAGCTTGCTTAGTTGTAGTTTTTCCCAGGCATCATTGCAAATGCGTTCGGTACCTATCTCCAGCCCCGCTGCATGCTCCATGGTATCGGCATTTATCATCCTGGCCATGCGCTTAGGTTCTTCCAGGTCAATACGCTTTTTAGCAATCATGTGTGCCCACAACTCACTAACATAACGTTTAACTATCGGGTCTTCCTCTTTAAAAAGTGTTTGCTGACCGTGATTTTCATACAAAGTAGTCAACTGCTTTTGAACGAGGCTGCGCTTCTCCACAGAAGTGTCTTCCATATATCCCACGTTAACAATGGTACGGTGGCATACCCGATCATCAGCATTACGGTAACTTTCTACCAGGCGATAATAGCCTGTCAGCGGTCCTGTTTGCGGATGTGTTCGTATGACTGGTTTCAAATACACGCCACCAAAGTACCACCACTATGCCCTTAGCTCCAAACGGATTTTGTGTACTACAAGGCACTTTTTGACCCCGAAAACAAGCTTTTTCAGCCAAAAAATGTTAAAAATGTACTTTGATGGATTTTTTGTAGATTCAGTGTATAAAAATCGATAAAAAATTAACAATTGATGGGTCTGGCTGCAACTTGGGCTAAGGTTATGAATAACTGCCATTTCGCCACTATTGTATGGGCTCAATTATTGGCATAAAAAAAGCCTCAGAACTTAATCTGAGGCTTTTTATTTTAAAGAATACGGCGGCTACCTACTCTCCCACATGTTTGTGTAGTACCATCGGCCATGAGGGGCTTAACTTCTCTGTTCGGAATGGGAAGAGGTGAACACCCTCGGTATAACCACCATAAAAAGGTATGAGAAAATTAGTAATTGGTAATTGGTAATTAGTAATTGGTAATTAGGGTATTAGTTTATTATGTTAACAGACTGATGTTTATACAAAAACCTATTTAACTTAAAACCCCAATCAACTTAATCAACCTAATTAACTAAATCAACCTAATCAACTAAATCAACCTAATTAACTTAATCAACCAATTCAACTTAACTAACTTAATTCACTCAAAAATAATGTCATACCGGGAAACAAAATAAATAAATAACCAATAGAAAAAAAATTAAAGCTTACGGGCAATTAGTACTACTCGGCTTTGATGTT
>JBBRUR010000217.1:0-3028 GCA_038247635.1 Chitinophagales bacterium | reverse complement strand
GAAATAGCACCTTACACAGGAATTGCCGACCGGGGATATGGCGGCCAATCCGGACCGTTGGGATGGCAACTCGCTTTTAGCTTTGTACAAAAAAAACTGTACGATTATTATGGCGATAAACAAATAATTGAGCAGCAGTACCCGGCTTTTAAAAAGCAACTGGAGTTTCTGCAAGCCAATGCTAAACAGGGTTTGTACCACTGGGATATTGGCGATCATGAAGCAATTGACCCTAGGGCAGAAGCTTTTTCCGCCGCTTGTTTCTATTATCATCATGCAATATTGGCCACCGAATTTGCCGGTATCCTCAACAAAACAGCCGACTCCGTTCAATATGCAAAATTGGCTAATGGTATACGAGCTGCTATTGTTCGTAAATATTTAATACCCAATACCGGTCGCTTTGACAACGCCACCCAGGCCGCACAAATTTTCGCCTTATGGTATAATATTTCCCCGGAAAAAGAAAAAACCTTTGAGGTATTATTAAGTGAATTTGAAAGACATAACTGGCATGTATCAACGGGTATTTTTTCTACCATGATGCTGTTTGATGTATTGCGGGAAAAAGATAAAAATGAACTGGCTTATCGGATAGCCAATCATCGTGATTTTCCAGGCTGGGGTTACATGCTGGCCAATGATGCCACCACGCTTTGGGAGAGTTGGGAAAAGCCTTCTTCTGCGTCTTACAATCATCCCATGTTTGGTTCTGTTGAGGAATGGTTTTATAAATCACTGTTAGGGATAAACGCTGCTGCACCCGGGTTTAAAAAAATCATCATCAAACCACAACCTGCTGAACTTACCTGGGCAAAGGGATCTTATCAAAGTATGTATGGCCTTATTGAAAGCGACTGGAAAAAAACAGACAGCAGTTTTGAATTACGGGTCAATATTCCGGTAAATACTACGGCAGAAATTTGGGTGAAGGCAAGTAAGCAGGATGCGATTACTGTGAATGGAAATGGTAACCTGGCAGCGGTTGGTATTTCTACAGTAAGGCACCAGGATGGATACGCTGTGCTGTCTGTAGGTAGCGGAGTGTACAAGGTTCACGTTGATCAATAGAAATAAAACCTCCTTTTATTTAAAAAAATTACAGATGAAAATTGTTTCGTTATGGTTGCTGTTAATTTGTTTCGAAGAAAGTTATTCGCAACACAACCAGCACTGGTTTGCCTTTAAGCCTGGCATCAACAAAACAACCAGTGCCATCAACATGAGCCAATGGCTGGATAAGCCCGCTGGCAGGCATGGTTTTTTGCAATACCGGGGAAAAGATTTTGTATTTGAAGATGGCACTAAAACGAAATTCTGGGGAGTCAATATTGCAAGCAATAGTCCGTTTGTAAAGGAGGAAGAAGCTACCCGCTGGACAAATTTTATGGCCGGTTATGGTATCAATGCAGTAAGGTTTCACAAGTTTACCTGGGAGGCTACCGATGGCATACACTCCACACAACTCACCAACGAAAAATGGAAAAACTTTGATTTTTTCTGCAACGAATTGCGCTATGCCGGTATTTACTATAGCTGGTCGCATATTTATGGGCATCGCTTGTTGCCTGCGGACTCTTCAAGGGTATTGGCTTACCGGGAAGTGGCCGATACAAAATTCCCCTGGTCGCATTTAAACGGTAGCACGGCTGGAATTGTAAATTTCGCCGAAGATCTGCAAGCCCTCAATATTGAGCTTACGGTTAACATGCTCAATCACATTAATCCCATCACCGGTTTGCGATATGCCGATGATCCGGCACTCAATTTTATTGAACTGCAAAATGAAGACAATATTTTTTGGGGTGCCATAGAAGAAACGTTAAAACAAACCCCCACGTATAGAAAATTATTGTGCCGGCAATTCAGCGACTGGCTGAGAAAAAAATATGGCACGCAGGAAAATTTAATGACCGTCTGGAAACAACAAGGCTTGCCCGCAGGAGAATCATTGGAACAAAATAATATTTACCCCAGGCCGAACCACGGCTACTTTAGTTACGAAACGGAGCAGGCGCAAAAAAATGGCAAACCACTGCCGATTGATGTAGCCGACCGGGCAACATTTTTGTATGAAGCCCAGCTTCATTTTTACCAGCGTTTTACGGCGGCTATCCGTGCAACCGGGTACAAAGGTGTGATAGTTGGTAGTTGCTGGCAGGCAGGATCAGGCATTGCACATTTTTACAATCTCTTTGCCGATTACAATGCTGGTGTAATTGACCGGCATAATTATTCTGGCGGCGGCACAGGTCATCAGTTGACTACCGGTAAAGTAGATAACGAGGCTATGGTGGCTATGCCGGGGTCGGGTTTGTTGAGTACCGGTTTTCAGCAAGTAGCCGATCGGCCTTTTCAAATTTCTGAATGGATGGCTTTGATTCCTAACCAATGGACGGCCGAAAGTTCGCCCATTATTGCAGCCTATGGCATGGGCTTGCAAGGTTGGGATGCATCGTATGCCTTTGCTATGGATTATGATCATTTTACACCCACCATACAAAGTCATGGTGTGTACAATGTAACCTCGCCCACACAACTGGCGCTATACCCGGCGCTGGCCAGTATGATTTATAACAATGATATTAAAGAAGGCGAAACCATCTTAAACAGAAATATTGATACCAACGATTTCAAACGAGGCATAGTAAACATAACCGATAAAACCACACAACAGGCAGATGTAAAACGGTTTGATGCGGAAGTCCCATCGCAGCTACTGGCAGTGGGTAAAACAACCCTGAGCTTTAATAATCCTGCGTCAGAAAAACGCCTCGATAATTATTACCGTTTTATAGATACTATTGGCAAAGTAATTACATCCGCGACCGGGCAGTTGGTATGGAACTACAGCGGCAAAGGATGCTTTACCATCAATGCACCGGGTACTAAAGGCATCGCTGGTTTTATGGATAGCAGTATCTACCAGCTCGGTGAAATAAGCCTGCAAACTACCAACGATTTTGCAGTGATATTGCTAACAAGCCTGCAGCAAAAAACGCCGCTGGCAACTGCAAAAAAAATACTG
>JBBRUR010000216.1:0-3080 GCA_038247635.1 Chitinophagales bacterium | reverse complement strand
CAGCGTTTTCGATTTTTTTTGGTTGCTCCCGCCTCATGCGGGATGATTGTTTTTTGTTTGGCTGCTCCCGCCTCATGCGGGATGGTTTATGGTTTTTTTTGTTTGGCTGCTCCCGCCTCATGCGGGATGGTTGTTTTTTGTTCGTGGTTTAGTATTTATTATTTGTTCGGGAATTTGCCAATTAGGTTTTTGGAACCTGTCTGCCAATTGCTAATTGCCAATTGCTAATTCCCAATTGCCAATCGGCCTTTTGGAACCTGTCTGCCGATAAGCAGGTCGCCAATTGCCTATTACCAATTGCTTATTGCCGATTGCTTATTGCCTTTTGCTTATTGCCCATTGCTAATTGCTAATTGCCCATTGCTAATTGCTAATTGCCCATTGCTAATTGCTAATTGCCCATTGCTAATTGCTAATTGCCCATTGCTAATTGCCAATTGCTTTTTTCCCTTTGGAACCCCGCATCAGGCTAGACAGGAGTGGATCCTATCTGCCGATAGGCAGACTTCCATCATTTCGATGCCTCTTTTTTTACCCAAAAATCGGCATTGCGTATACCCAAGGGGATCGGATCAAAAGTTGGGTCCTTCCCGGCTTTTCGCTGAACTTCAAAATCTTTGAATGCTTTAAGGGCTGGTTTTTGCAGGATGAGGATGGCAATCACATTCAGCCAGGCCATCATGCCCACTCCAATATCGCCGAGGGTCCATGCGGTGGTGGCAGTGCGTACACAGCCAAAATAGACCGATGCCATAATGCCTAGCTTAAGCAATAGCAGGAGCAAGGGACCACCTCGTTTTTCGGTGAGCCAGGCTACATTAGTTTCGGCAATATAATAATAAGCGAGTAGCGTGGTAAATGCAAAAAAGAAAAGTGCAATAGCAATAAAATAGCTTCCTGTTCCAACATATTCGGCATTAAAAACTTCTTGTCCGGGGCTGAAGGCTGCATCAATAGCGGCTTGTGTATAGGTGGGGCTACCATCTACGTATTTTACGCCATCCTGCATATAGTACAGGCCGTTGTCAACAATGAGGGCTTCGTCGGGGCCTTTTACGTTGTACATGCCGGTCACCAAGATCATAAATGCAGTAGCCGAGCATATAAAAAGCGTATCGATATATACCGAAAAAGCTTGCACCAAACCTTGCTTTGCCGGATGCGTCACTTCTGCTGCCGCAGCCGGATGCGGGCCTGTTCCCTGTCCTGCTTCATTGCTGTAAACGCCTCGTTTTACCCCGATAGAAATCATGGCTCCTACAATACCAGCAAATGTGGCTTTGGCGCCGAATGCACTGGCGAAAATCATACCAAAAACCCCGGGAATCTGATCGTATTTTAAAACTATAACCGCAATAGCCACTAAAATGTATGCTGAGGCCATAAAGGGAACCACAAGTTCGGCTACTTTGGCAATCACTTTAATTCCACCAAAAATGATGAGCCCAAGCATGGCAGCCAATATAATACCGGTATAAACATATTTTATCCCAAAGGCACTTTTAGCGGCTGCCGCAATGCTGTTGGATTGTACTCCGGGTAGTAATAGTCCGGTAGCAATGATGGTGCAAATCGCAAAAATAAAGGCATAGATTTTACCTATTTTTTTATTTTTGAATCCACTTTCAATATAAAAAGCGGGACCACCGCGGTACTGTCCATTTTCTGTTCGCTTATAAATTTGTCCAAGGGTAGATTCTATAAAAGCAGATCCTGCTCCGAGAAAAGCCACTGCCCACATCCAGAAAACCGCACCCGGTCCGCCAAGAAAAATGGCTGTAGCCACCCCGGCAATATTGCCAGTACCTACGCGTCCGGAAAGCGAAACTGCCAAGGCCTGAAACGAGGAAATACCTTCCTTTGATTTGCCACCCTGCATCAGTTGACGGATCATTTCACCAAATAGCCGTACCTGAAAAAACCGCATACGGATGGTAAAATAAACCCCGGTAAACAACAATAAATAAATGAGGGCATCACTCCAGATGATATCGTTGAGGGTACTTACCACTTCTTCAAAACTAAACATGCGTAATATTTATTTCGGCCTAAGATAGGGTTGAAAAGGGAAATGGGCTATTTTTTGGTTTTTTTTGTTATCCTTTGTTTTTTGTTTATTGTTTGTGGTTTGGCTGCTCCCGCCTCATGCGGGATGGTTTTTTTTGTTTATTGTTTATTGTTTGTGGTTTGTGGTTTATGGTTTGCCACTCCAGTGTCGTCACTCCGAGGAACGAGGAGTCTCGCTTCGCCAAGAGTCATGGCTTGGTCAGCGTTTTATTTTGTTTGTGGTTTATTATTTGTGGTTTATTTTTTGTTTGGGAATTTGCCAATCGGCCTTTTGGAACCTGTCTGCCATTAAGCAGGTCGCCAATTGCTTATTGCTTATTGCCAATTGCTTATTGGTCTTTGGAACCTGTCTGCCGATAGCAGGTTTGCCTCTTCAGTGTCGTCACTCCGAGGAACGAGGAGTCTCGCTTCGCGCAGATTCATGGCTTGGTCAGCGTTTTCTTTTGTTTGTGGTTTGGTTGCTCCCGCCTCATGCGGGATGGTTTGCCTCTCCAGTGTCGTCACTCCGAGGAACGAGGAGTCTCGCTTCGCTCAACGTCATGGCTTGGTCAGCGTTTCGATTTTTTTTTGTTCGTGGTTATTCTTTTGTTTGTGGTTTATGGTTTTTTTTTTTGTTCGTGGTTATTCTTTGTTTGTGGTTTGGTTACTCCCGCCTAATGCGGGATGGTTTTTTTTTGTTTATGGTTATTCTTCGTTTGGTTGCTCCCGCCCAATGCGGAAAGGTTTCTTTTGTTTATGGTATGGTTTGGTTGCTCCCGCCTCATGCGGGATGGTTTAGTATTTATTGTTTGTTTGGGAATATGCCAATCGCCCTTTGGAACCTGCCTGCCGACTGCCAATTGCCAATTGCTTATTGCTTATTGCTTATTGCTTATTGCCAATTGCTTATTGGTCTTTGGAACCTGTCTGCCGATAGCAGGTTTGCCTCTTCAGTGTCGTCACTCCGAGGAACGAGGAGTCTCGCTTCGCCCAGAGTCATGGCTTGACCAGCGTTTTTTTTTGTTTTTGGTTTT
>JBBRUR010000215.1:0-3178 GCA_038247635.1 Chitinophagales bacterium | reverse complement strand
GATAATTAGCTCCATAATATTCATCCATACCAATGCCGAAGCCATCATTTTGGCTATAGATTTTATTCTTTTCTATGAGTGTGCTGCCTAAGCTGCTGCCGGAAAAAATCCCCCTAAATGCAGTATAAGTGCTGTTGGTTTCAATTGTATTGTTGGTGATGGTTGCATTTTTTACAAGAAGTAAATCAATGCCATCTCCCTTTGTATTCAAGATGGTGTTGTTATGAATGGTTATATTTTTGAGTGGAGTTACCTGGTTGCCACTTGCTCCAATGCCGGAACCTCCACCATCAAAATAGTTATTCCTGAAAATGAAGTTACTGTCTTTATAAAATGGCATACCAAACCAATTACCACTTGCATAAATACCGTACCCGGAAATGTTTGAACCTTGGTAGGCCCGTACAGCATCACTGCCTTTAATAAAACAATTTTCAACGGTAATATCCTGGCTGTTGAATCCTAATAAAATGCCATTGTATGCAGGATTTATCAATTTTAATTTTCGAATGGTTATATGGTTTGCTCTATAAATGGTGATAGCAGACGTATAATTGTATTGTGTATTTACAATACCGGTATTGGCACTGTCTCCATCAGCACTTTGTATCACTAACGGACTAAGCTCGCCACGATTGGGTACGCTATCTAACTGCAACTGACCGGTATGTATGCCCGCTTTTAAATTTAATACAGAAGGCCCATAAACCCCACCTGCTTTTAACTGTGTATTCAAATCATCAAATCTATTGAAAGTAACACCGGATGCGGTTGCCGAGTTATCAAAACTGTACGTGCCATTTAAACCTGCATAAAAATTATCAAACTGCAGGGTATCGTTGAATACTACTTCGTCGCCCACGCCATTGGTATTGGTACAATTTATTTTTAATACATTTCTGTACATAGGGATATTTAACTGCCCGATTGTAATTTGTGCAGATGCCCCTGATGCTATATTGCCATTGTAGTTGTAATTGATACTACCCGCATTAACACTGTTGCTGCTATAATAACCACCGGGGTAATTGGTTAAACCTGCAGTAACACTAAAACTGGTTATAGGCGCCGAACCGTTATTGATGACCCTGATTTTTATATCGTTGTTGCCGGCCGGAAAAACTTTGGCAGGCAGCACTTCTGTAAGCACCAAATCATTAACCGGTTGTGTAAATTCATCTGCTCCAATACATGCCAACCCGGTACGGGGCTCGTTATCAAAATCAGTAGAAAAGCCCGCTAATACCGGTGCAATTTTCAATGCAATATTGGCAGCATGCAAATCCTTTAATCCCCTGAAATAGGGGTTTAGTTTTTCAACAGAATTTGCATCCTGGCTATACACAGTTTTTAATTGTGCCAGCGTATTGGCATTGGATGCTAGATGGTTGGTATAATTATAATTGTTGTAGTTACTTACAAAATTGGTAAGCGTACCATTCAACATCAGGTAACCGCCATTTATATTATGCAGGATGTTGTTTCGCAAGGTATCAAAGGCGCCGGTTAATTTACAAACGGCACCAAAAGTATAGCCAGATACGTAACCGGTGTCGCTTGCCATTAAAGTATTGTGCGAAATATTTACCCGATCGCCGGTAACCTGCAATACGGTGTTGTTTACATTGGCTCCATTGAAAGTGCCCACTACTTTTGTAAGCACCATATTATTACTAACTATTGCAGGTTTGCCAATTGCCCTGCCGGGAGATGAAAATACATTCAATGCAATTGAATTGTAACCTTCATGGTAAATAGAGTTTTTATCCACTATCATTACATTTATACCTCTAACACTCACTGAGCCATTGATTTGATTGCCCCGGATGATTACACTATCTGCATAATTAACATTGATGGCGGTCTTACTATTTAGCAAAGGATCGAACCTGTTATTACGAATCTGCAAATTATTTAAATAGTGGTACACAATGGTAGTATTCCAACGATCCGTAGTAAATTCTCCTGACAAACTAATCATCTCACTTGTAGAAGTGTTTACCTGCTTAAAGCTATTGCCGATAATTTGCGTGCTGCTGTCTGCCGACATTAAATTAAACGTATTTGAACTTAGCAAATCATTTTTATTGGTGATAAATGTAAGCCCGTTATTATTTGAGTTAATATTGTAACTGCTGTCTAGTAGCCGGTTTGCCAATAAAGCAATGTTCTTGTTTTTGCTACTAAAAAGAACCAGGTTTTTAAAGGTAGCAGAACCTGTTTGTGTTGATGCCACTTTACCTTGTATGGTGATGTTCTTAATGGTTTGATTTTTTGCTTTATTAAATTGCACCACAGCAAACACGCCATCATTGAATGCGCCTGTGTAAGCCAATACCGCTTTGGTACTATCTGCTGTAGCACCCTGCCAAACTATTTGAAAATTTTGTTGGTTGGGTATGGAATCCATCACCACATTTTCGTTGTACTTACCTTCCTGCACATTAAATGTAACATTGCCCAATACACCACCAAATGTAAGATTGGCAGCGGCCTGCTTAAAGCTGTTAAACTGAGGATTAACACCGCCAATGGTATAGGTACCATTCAAGGCGCAATAAATATTCGAAATGAGTAAGGTGTCATTCAAAGCACCTTGGTCAGCGCTGCCGTTGGGGTTGCTTGTAAAGGCTTTAATGGAATAATTAGTATTGATTAAAAAGTTGTAAGTACCTATTACCACCGCAGCACCATTGCTGTTAGGGGTAATCAATCCGCTGAATGCAAAGGGGGTTTGTGCAATGCCATTCACTGTCCAGTTTACAGTAGCGCTTGTTAATGCTGCACTGCCATAATTCCGGATGTTTACTGCTACATTTTGTGTACCTGCGGCAAAAGGAACGTTGGGTTGTGCAATGGCGAAAACACCTGCATCATTGTTATTAATCACCAGCTCATCTGCTCCCATTGTTGGTATAAAAGCACTTCTGCTGTCGCCATCAATATCTTTGGCTATGTAAGATGGTATACCACTATTTAACGCTACTTCGCCTACATGTAAATTATTATTGCTGATAAATAAAGGGTTAAGCGTTTTACTGTTGGCTTCCATTACACTGGCAGTTTGTAGTGTTGCAAGGGTAGTGTAAGGGGTACCATTGTACCTGGCAAGAACAGAAGTGCCGGTTACGTAAATATTATTATGACTGCTAAAATACTGGTTGTTATTTGCATTACT
>JBBRUR010000214.1:0-3226 GCA_038247635.1 Chitinophagales bacterium | reverse complement strand
GACTGTTGCCTGTTTTCTTGTTTTCATAGTAAAAAAATACAACCGATTGCCGCTATCTGGTACACTCAATGCCGAATATAAATGATGATAAAAAGGGCTGAATAAAATTACTAACTGTACAATAGTGCTACCTCTATGGTCATAAAGGCAGGCTGCAACTACTGAAGATAAAAGCGATAAAGCGTGGTTCAAAAATATTAGCACCAGGTTGTGGATAGTAATTAAAAATAGGCTACGCTAACTTTTTAACTGTTGCCTGTTTTCTTATTTTCTTTTTAAAAAAACTGGCACTACTTATTTTTTTGATTATTGCCTGTTTTCTCGTTTCGTTTTTAAAAAACAGGCAACGCTACTTTTTTAACTATTGCCTGTTTTCTTGATTTCGTTTTTAAATAATAAGCAATGTATTTAAAAGGTAGGTATGCGGCGGCTGGCATTACAAATGCTGCTATTCAACACCAAAAAAATAATTTTTGCCGACGGCTGCTGAAATTTTACTGTAATAATGGCGGTGCCTTGCTGGTTTGTTTTTACCTCAACGTCGTTGTTTTGCCAATGCTGTAACGCCACTTTGTGGTGTGTAATGTAATTGTAGGTGCCGTGTGCATTGGCAAACATTACCACGCATCCTTTGCCGGTTGCTGCATTAATTTTTTCGTAAACGCCAGGGCTGCCCCCCGGCTCACCTACTTTTACCAGTTGTGCCGCGGTAATGTCGTTTCTAATGGTTTTGTATTTACTTAGCACGCTGTCAAAAAGCTGCACACCGTTATCGGAGGTTTTTAATATTTCGCCCCAAATACCATTTTGCCCAAGTATTAACGAACCCAGGTTAATAATTTGCGAGTTGCGGGGTTCGTCGGGTTGGTAGTGCGTTAGGAACAAAACGGAGGGGATCCATTTATCGTAATCCAGTACCGAGCGCACAAACCAGCCACGCGCCGGCCCCGGCTCTACAAAAATATTGGCATTGCCGCTGGGCAAAACACTCTTCCACATAGGCGCCAAATCAAAATTGTGGTAGTAAGGCCCATTGTTAATAATAAAGTATTTGCCGGCCAATAGAAACTGCAGGCCCACGCAACGGCCATCTTCTGTAATGTCAAAATCAAATATTGATTGCGGGGCTTCTTTGCACACTTTATCAATAATTTTTGTCATGTAGAGCGGCTGTAAAAAAGCATACCGCTGGCCCTTTCTTCGGGTGTATTTGCTGCCGTGCCATGGTCGTGGCCTGCATCGTCGCAGCCGTACTGCCCAATAGCGTCCCATTTGAAATAAGACACACCCAACGCTTTTGTAAGTTGAATAAGGCGGTTGGCAAAATCTTCCCAATAGGGGCTAACCACACAAAGGCCCACACTTTCTTCCGTTTCCCAAATTTCGCGAGGCTCCCCAACGTTGCCGTTGCGCGACATGCGATTGTTTATGTTGCGCTTGTACATGTTGCTTGATAGTGCTGCCACTGTGGGATTAAACCACAAGCCCAGCTTCATGCCGTAACCTTCCAACTTTGCACGTACCTGCGTTAGCTCATCGGCAAAAAATGCTTTTTTTACCATCCAGTCACCGGTTTTTTTAAACCAGCCGGCATCAATCACAAACACCTCAATGCCCTTGCGTGTGTTCGGTCAATTTCTTTTAGCGTCTGGTCAAGGTTCATTGAGGCCAGGTATTTTTTGCCGGTCCATTGTACCCGCTCCTGCCGTCCCCACATATTGTAAAAAATGTAAGGCTTGCGGCTTTCCGCATTTTGCGTTAGGTACTTAAGCACAAAGGTTCGGTAGTGAGCAGCCAGTTCATTCTCAGTACCGTTCACAGCGGCAAGGTAAAACCACACCGACTGAAAACCGTTGGCAGGTTAATTGCTCATGTAATTTCCCTTTACAGCCTCTATGCTTATGTTTCTATCCTTGTTGAGTGAAAACTGGAGAAAGCGGTCGGGGTATTGCGAACCGTGTTCGTAGGCCACCACCAGCGAATTGCTACCTGCGGTGGTGAGTGCCAAAGGGCCCATAAACGTTGCCTGTGAGGCAAAGTAGCGCTCACCCGGCACGTATTCGGTTTTGTTGGTGGCATGAAAACGTTCGTTAAATTCGGACAGGCGTACTTCTTTTACCTGCGCCATGGCCAATGTAAACGATAGGTAGGAGAGGTAATCGCCCATGGCTGTTTTCGGTAAGCCGTAGCGGTTTGGCACTTAGCAAAGTATACTGAAAACGCAGCACAGCATTGTTTGGCGATACCTGGAAAGTTATTTGTAAACGCAGGTCTTTATTAATTGCAAAAACGCCTTCGTAGGTACGCTGCTGCACACCGTTTTTAAGTGTTATGCGGTCACCTGCCGGTGTAAGGCTGTTAAGTAGTACCGGTAATTTTTTACCCTCAATTTCAAAAACAGGCAGGCCGATAACAAACGGCTTGCGGCTTTTTTTTACGGTGTAGCTAAAAGTAGCTATAGCATGGCCCGGCCAGCTTACCGAATAATAAGCGTTTTGGACATTAGTTGTTTGTAAGTTAGTTTGCGCGGTGGCAACACTAAAACAAAAGCAAGTTAACAGCACAAAACCAACCGCTTGTTGCAAGCAGTTAATAGCATAAAAATATTTGCGGTAGTATTTAATATGAAAAATTTGGGGCAACATAATGCAATCGAATTTTGGAGGTAATGTAAAAAATAATCAGCGGGTAGTTACTTTGCACAGGTGTAGAAGTGGTTGTCATCCGCCGCCTGTAATATACATTGAGCGTTAATTACAATCATTAGTAAACCATTAGTTTTTCCATCAAAACATTAATGACCGTCCGCAATAGCGCATATACTTTTTTAAACCCGCCTTTATAGCTGTTTTAGTTAGTTGTTGCCGACCCGGCGTATACGCGTTAACGTAAGGGTTTTTTTTGGGAACGGGCATTTGTTTTTCAATGGTACATTGTTGCGTCGCACACTTGTACTGCATCTTTTTATGGGAGCTTTTTTCACACGATTTTGTTATTTATAAGTTTTTATTTTTACGGTCTTATTTTCCGCTAAAAAACCAATGCCTGGTAAAGGTTGGGTGGCGAAATTATTTTGAAAATTAAATGCTAAATTTTGAGTGGTGAGTGGTGAGTGGTGAGTTGTGAGTGGTGAGTGGTGAGTGGTGAGTGGTGAGTGGTGAGTTGTGAGTGGTGAGTGGTGAGTGGTGAGTGGTGAGTGGTGAGTGGTGAGTGGTGAGTTGTGAGT
>JBBRUR010000213.1:0-3249 GCA_038247635.1 Chitinophagales bacterium | reverse complement strand
CATCAAACAAAATACCGGTGGTGGTAAATTTACCAGTGGTGATTAATTTTCTCCGGGTATCAGGCGCACCTACTGCATACCTAAGGTTGGAAACCATAAACTCGTCATCGTGTTCCCGGCCATATGAAGAATTCATGTAAGTGGCACCCAGTTTAAACACATTGTATTTCATGATGCTATTAAACGCTTGCGGTATATCCAATACTTTTTCCTCATTCAAATAAACCCGAAGCCGGTTTTTTTGGCGCCACAGCGAAAATTTAACCCTGGCAGGTATTTCATAACTATCCCCGCCACAAAGCAACTTTTGTGAAGAAAGGTCTTCGTTTTTACCCATCTCTTCGCCATTTTCATAGGTTATATAACCCATGCCACTATTGCAACCTGCCCAGTTAAATTTAAAACAAGCATCGGTTAAGTAAGCCTTGCCAATATCTTTTCGGGGGTTGGCACTTTTATAAATCATAAAGTTATAACCCAAAATATTATTGGTTCGGTAACGGGTTATTACCTCAAACTCGAGGGTGAAATTCTCGGGCATATCCTTCACCATTTCGGGGGCAAAAAAACCGTCTTTGGTCATGCTCAGCCATTTGCCGGGCAGGTTGCCAATGGTTACTATTTGCGCACTGCTGTTGGTATTCCACCCGGCAGGGAAGTCGCCCACTTCGGTTGCTGTAAAGTCGTCGTAATACAACACTTTTTCACCTGGTATAAAATCGAATTTTGAGTACACCTGAAAAGATGGGGCACCAGGTACGCCATTTGTATCGGGCTTATTCACACTTGATTTTTCGGGTGAATTTTCGGGTGAATTTTCAGTGGCAGTAGTTGCAATTGTTTCAACTTCCTTTTTCTTTTTTTTCTTAAATATGCCTTTGATGCCTTCCTCCACTCTATCTAAACCTTTATCGATAGTTGCATCGGTTGTATTATTTACCCGCTGCTCTGTTTTCCATTTGGCACTCTCCTTTACCCTTTCAGTTGCGCCCGATTGGGCATACAGGGAGTAAGAGCCAAATAGGGCTAAAAAAAAGGTTGTAAATTGTAAAAGTTTCATACATTATTTTTAGAGTAAACCAAAATAGGCATTGTTTAAATCGACAATCAAATGTAGCTTGCTGACTAAGCGAAACATGGTGTCAATCAGCATTAGTACAACTTCGCTTAGGATTAGTAAGATATCACCGAGAATTAACGATATTAAAGGAAAAGAGTTCGTTAATGACCATATTCTAAGTGAACCCGGTTAATTCTTAAACAGGTGTTTACATAAAATATAATATTGCTACATTGCTGGTATTTCGATGATATGCGATACAAACAACAATATATATTATTAGTGTGCTTACTTTTTACCACCCGGTTTTTAGTTGCATCCCCTATTGATATCCGTACGATGTCAGACAAAATGATTCTTGGTACTCATCCTGCGGTAGAGATCAACGGACTCAATCGTTCAACGGCATGGCCTGCAATTCAAACAAGAGCAGGCTGGCAAAGCGCAGGTAATCCCGCAATTTCAGATTCGGCTTTTAATGACCAATGGTTCCGTTGTACACTATATAATAGCGATACCATTGAACGAAGGATTGGCTTTTATAATTATAAGGCACAATTCACAAAATTATATATACTAAACAATGGAGAAGAAACCCTGCTGCAAAGTGGCGAGTTTACACATGCAACTAAACTTCAGTTTGTACAAGATGGAAATTACAACAGCTTTGTTATTGCAGCCGGTGATTCCGTTAAGCTGTATGGCTATTTAAAATACTCATCTTTAAGAAAGTCCACGCAGCAATATGCTTTGTATGATAATAGTTATTACTATCGGCAACTGGCAGACAAAATGATAGAACAATGGGGTACAAGCCAATACCAAAGTTTTGTTTTGGGAGCGCTTTATTTTGCGGTAATATTTGTAGGGCTTATTGGTATTTGGTTTAAGAATAACAGTTACCGGTACTATATACTTTTTTTATTGGGAGGCATCCTTTTTACTATAACCACGGGCGACCAATATTCTTACCTCGGCATGCTCATACAATACATGGGCAGCTATAGGGCCACCTTTAGCGAAACCATTCAATTTGTTTTTTTTGCTGCTTATGCCATGTTTATCCTAAAACTGTTGAAGATAGAAAGGTATGCAGCACTTTACCGGTTGGGTAAAGTAATGGTGGGCTTTTTTTTGGGATACGCCATAACTATGGGTATCTATTTATGGGCAGCAGATAGGGTTGGCCCCTCAACGTTTGCGTTTGCTGCTTCACGCTCTGTTGCTTATCTATTTAGTGTTTATATACTGGTTGCTATTATTAGAAAAGTGGAAAGCCCCGGAAAAATTTTTTATATCGTGGGCTCCGTCTCCTTTATGGTTTTTAGCCTATTGGGCTTTTTAAGGCAACTTGATTCAACAAGTATTTTAGGAGTTTTTTCACCAGTATGGTATATCCAAACCGGTATTTTGGCAGAAGCCGTTTTATTTGGCCTTGCACTCGGCTACCAAATGTACCTGGTAGAACAAGATAAAAGAAAGAACTACCAGGCCTATATTCAACAATTGGAGGTAAATGAAACGCTCATGAAAAACATGAATGTTGAACTGGAAAAAACCGTAGCTGAAAGAACCAAAGAGCTGGAAATAGAAAAGGAAAAACAGCTTCGATTGGAGTATGAGCAAAAAATTACACAGCTTGAAATGCAGGCACTCCGCAGCCAAATGAATCCGCATTTTATTTTTAACAGCCTTAGCAGCATACGCTATCAAATACAAAGTGGGCAGTACGAAAATGCCTCGGAGTACCTGCTTAAATTTAGTAAACTGCTAAGGCAAACCCTTGAAAACAGCCGCAAGGATACGGTAACCCTGGAAGAGGAATTAACACTCACCAAACTGTACCTTGAAATTGAAGGGAACCGCTTTGGCGAAACATTCGATTATCAATTGCAGATAGATGAAATGGTTGACCTGGAGGAAATAGAATTACCGCCTTTGCTATTGCAACCCTATGCGGAAAATGCCATTAAACATGGATTACTGGAAAGCAGTGCGGATGTTAAACAAATTTTTATTAGGATAGCTGCAACAAACGGCGGCTGTACTATTTCACTTGAAGACAATGGCATTGGGCGTAAAGCAGCGGGTGAACGAAAAGCAGAGGCAGGGCTGGATCATAAAAGTCTTGGCATGGAAATAACCAATGAACGCATGAAGGTATTTACCAAAAAATACGGCCATCGGCT
>JBBRUR010000212.1:0-3388 GCA_038247635.1 Chitinophagales bacterium | reverse complement strand
GGGTATAAATTATTTTCCGGTACCATTTTTTGCGCCAAACAATTTTTACACTTTTGCTACCGGAGGTGGGCTAACAACAAGGAATGTACGATCTGTATGGATTGATTCAACACGGGTAAATGTGCAAGCTAATTTGCCAAGGGTATGGGCTGCACAGGCTTCTTTCATTACCTCAGGCAACACAACAGCAGGTGGCATTTCCGGAGGCTTAAACAGTACAGTTGATTATTTTACCAAAGTAACAAATGGCTTGCAGGTATTTCCCTATGTAAGCACCTTTGCTGCCGGCACACCAAGCGCCGATGCCATTGCTGGTAATAAAGAGGAAGTATGGGTAGCAGTAAGAACCAACTTTGGGCGTAGCCAAATTCTACGCTACCATCCACTCAATATTAAAGGAACATTTTTAGGCGCCTATGATAACACCAATACACCAGCTCTTTCAGCTTCTTTCCGGGCCAATGCGCTTTACTTTGATAGCGAGGGCCGGCAATGGATTGGGCTTAACTCCGGCGGCCTGATTGTAAAGACCGGCGTTGTGTGGAAAACAGTTAACATGCCTGATATACTACCACCAGGTACAGCAATAAATAGCAATGCCATTGCAGGAGATGACGAGGGCAATATTTACATTGGTACAAGCAATGGTTTACTGGTGTATGAGGGCGGCGCTCTGGATGTTTCCACCTCTTATACAAAATATACAATGACAGATGGTTTACCATCTAATAATATTACGGGCATTGCTGTAGATAATGTTAATAGTAGAATTTTATTGGCAACAGATAATGGGGTTGTGTTCTGGAAAAAAAACCGCATAATTAATGTTAAACTTGTTTGGGATAATAGTTTTCCGGTGGTTGGGCAAAAGCCAAAAGGCGTAGTGGCAGATGGCGTTTCCAGGCTGTACATAAAAGTAAAAAGAGGTAACGATACCATTCCTGTATTTAAAAAGGTGGAAGTAATTATTAATGACTACACAGACAATGCGGCCACACTGCGGGGTAGAGTAAAAAAAGCAGATACGCTTAATGTAGATAGCTACAGCAATGAGGCAAATAGCGGTACGCTGATAGAAACCAGTCGTACAGATTCTACACAAAAAGGTGACTATTGGTTTTGGTATGTAAGTCCCGAAGATTTTTGTCTGAACGAATTGAGCAATAATGCCAATGCCCCCGAAAGAAAAGATACGGTAAAAGTAAGGGTGACCTATAACAACGATACTAAAGATTCTGTAAACTTATTGGTAAGAATTGTAAGGCCTCCCATGGTAATGGTGCATGGCCTTGCCAGCAGCCCGGCTGCATGGGACGTTGTAAAATACAATGCCACTACACCATTGTTGCAAAGTGATTTGTTTAAGCACAAACATGCGTTGCAACAGGATGGAAGAGGTTCTTTTATACAAAATGTCATCCTGCTGCTAGGTGGGGATATTGGTGTTGGCGAAGGGGTAAACAGGCTAAATACCCTCCAGGGAAATATTGAAGAAATAAGAAAAATGGGCTTTGCTGCTAACCAGGTAGATTTTGTTTGTCATAGTATGGGAGGTAGCGTGGGTAGAAGTATGCTGCGCTGGAGAAGCGATAAGTATTATGCCGATGGAAATTACAAATACAATAATTATGGCAAGGGCTTTATGCATAAAATGATATTGGTTAATTCGCCCAACCATGGTTCTCCCATACCCGATGCAACACAGGAGTTTTTGCCTCAGGCACCCGCCCCTGTAAATTTTATATTAGAAAATTGGTACAATACAAGGTTTAATGATCAAATGCCCTGGGATTTTTTAGCACCAGACTATCAGGGAGGCACAGTAAAATTTGAGACTACAGCAGCAGTAAAGAACCTGCAGGTAAGCCCTTCAAAAGGTGGTGTGCGTCAACAGGCAACAGATGTAAAATATCACATGATTGTAGGAGATGTTGACTGGATTAGCAGCAGCACTGCGTCGGCATTGACATCGGCAGATCAATTTGTAGAACTCTTCAACAATGTGCTCACTATTGCCCGTGATATTTTACCACCGCCGGCAAAAAATATATTGACTGGTTTTTTAGCATTGGGTAAAACAGCAAGAGCATTCACTTTTTTAGAATGGTATAGCCAGAGCAAAAATTTCCCTAATTTTTTAGGCGATGGTGATCTGATAGTTCCATTGGGTAGCCAAACCGCAAGGCAATCCATCAATGAGCTCCACATCACAAAATTTAATAATTCACCTGGCGAAATTATGGACGCATGGCATAGTGGTATTTTGAGCCGGGTAGATGTAGGCAAACGAATTATGGATTTAATCAATACTAAACGGAGCAGCAGTTTTTTTGCTAATCAAATTCCGCCTAATCTTGATCCCGATCCTACACCAAGGCCCTCAGCGGCTTTATTAAGCACTGAGGTTGTTTATGATACTTCTAAAATTGTAATTTGGTTGCCGGCAAGGAACGGCAATACAAATTCAGATAGTATTATTTCTGTAAGACTTCGGTTGAAAGATACTGCTGGATTGGCTTATATCCGTATTAACTTTCAGGGTACCGATACATTTAATTTTGGAAATAATGCGCAACAGCAGTTTACTATAAAGGCAGGCAAATTTTTTACTGGCAGGCAAACCTTGTGGGCTATGGCCATTTATGATAAACCAGACGGCACAAAATATTTTATTGATACAATTGGCTTACATGTTTCTAACCTTGCTACTTTGCAAGGCTTTAGGGTTAATACAAAGCAGGCAGAAATTACTGCGGGAATTCCTTACAGTCCTTCATTAAGTGTACAATACAGCAGTGAATGGATGCAGCTTGCTAATAATAATCCCGAAATTTCGGTATCGTTCGACGTACCAGGAATCATTACCTACGATGTAGCAACTGCCTCTTTTAACGCAGTAAAAGAAGGGTTTGCCCAGGCAATAATTTTGTATAAAGGTTTTGCAGATACCATCGGCCTTACAGGTGCATTGCCCTTGTTTAGCAATTGCATCAATAAAACGATAACTAGCGGCAACTTTAAAAACCCGGCTATCTGGAGCAAAGGGTTAATTCCTGATAACTGTGATTCGGTTGTAATTCAGCAAGGCCATACAATTACTGCTGATACTTCCGTGAAGATATTTTCTTTGCGCATAAATACCGGAGGTATACTCAACCTGAATAATTCATTGGTAAAAATACAATTGGGAGAAAAAGATCAGGCCACTAATTTAATAGACAATTATGGCACACTCAATATTAGTAACGGCTCATTTGTAATCAATGGACGTTTAAAACTCAATGCAGGCAGTACGTTCAATATGACGGGGGGCAGTGTTATTTTAAATAGTAATACCGGGGATGCCTTTACCAGTTTGCCAAATGGAAATTCCATATTTGAGGCTGCG
>JBBRUR010000211.1:0-3551 GCA_038247635.1 Chitinophagales bacterium | reverse complement strand
TGCTTTGTCCAACCAGCGAGACAAGTCAAACCAGCCGTAAAAGTCTGGCGGGTAAAGTCAAAGCGGGATTTACAAAACCTGTCGAACGGCGAAAAAGATGGAGGAAACTACCTCACAATTTCTTTTCCAACCAGCGAACCAAAAATAAAGTGATCCGCTCTGCATAATTTCTCCCACCAGCGAACCAAAAGGGTAGTGAACCGCCTGGCAAAATATTTCCCAAGAAACCTGCCTAAAAGCTGTAAACCGGCCAGCGTATTGGTTTTCAAAGGTGGCCTATAACGTACTAATATACGCAAGTTATTCCTTCCCCCAATAAATCCCAATTTTATTAACTCATTGATTGCCATACTGTTTTTGTTGCGTTTTTTAATAGCTCAAACTTAATTAGGGCTGCTGTGCGCTTTTTATCTATCTAAAAACGCATGTTTGTCTTAAAGGTTTAACCGGTCTATTGGGCTCTGTATTTTGGCAATAGCTTTTACTGCTATATGGGTATAACGCAGCGTGGTGCGTATGTCGGTATGGCCCAGCATTTCCTGTATATAGCGTATATCCGTGCCATTTTCTAGCAGGTGGGTGGCAAAGCTATGGCGAAGCATATGCGTACTTCCCGGCTTTAATATGCCCGCCAGCTTTTTGGCTTTGGCTATAATAACCTGGGCGCTGCGGCTGCTGTAGGCACCGCCATTTTGACCGGCAAACAGGTAACCCGTTGGCTGGTAAGCCGTATAATATTCGCGCAAAACTTCCAGCACTTTTACTGATAAGGGTACAAACCGATCTTTTTTGCCTTTCGCCATTCGTATGTGAATTAACATTCGTTTGCTATCTATATCTCTAACATTTAACCCTACCATATCGCTTACCCTTAAGCCAGCCGAATAACTGGTCATTACAAGGGCGCGGTGCTTTAAGTTGTCAATTTTTTTTATCAGCGCCACCACCTCCTCTTCTGCCAACACATCAGGCAGTTTGTGGGTTGGTCGCGGCCGGGGCAAATCGTAGTATTCGGCGCTTTTGCCCAGCACCTTTTCAAAATAAAATTTAAGCGCATTTATGGTAGTATTAAGATTGGATTCGCTGTAGTTTTTAAATTCAACCAGCCAACCCATGTATCTTATAATTCTTTCTTTGGTAAACGTATCTACAGGGGTGGGCCCCAGTAAGCGCAGCAACTGGTGAAAAGCGTTGCAATAATTGTTTAGGGTGCTTTTGCTATATTTCATGGTAACCAGCAAATTTCTGTACGCAGTAAGCGCCTGTAGGTTATGCCAATGCAGGGGGTGTTGTACCAGCAGGTCAACCGTTTTTTGATGCAACGCCGTGTTTACATCGCAAACCAAAGCCTGTTTTTGACATAGGTAATTCTTTAATAAACTATTATCAACAACAGCCAAATGCCGGGTGTCGCGGCAAATACAATCATAATAATACCTGTTGCAGGGCACGTACCAGCAACTGTGCGTTCTGCTCCATTTTATATGCTCAATTTTTTTTACTGCCAAAGTAAGGGCGGCACATGGCGCAAAAGCCAGGGCAATTTGTTCGCTATTGCGGTGAAAAAAGGGCTTTAAAACGATTACAGCCGTGCAAGGTAGCAGTTGTACAGCCGCCGAATAAGTCGGTTTTTGTATCAGGGTAACGGTTTGCGTAAAAGCTGGCGGCTTATGGGTTTCAGCATAAATAACCGGATGGAAGGTTGGCTTATCTAAAACAGGCGGCAGGTTTGGGGTTTCTGGCTTAACCACGGCCAGTCTGCATTTCACCCTGTTCTCCTCCGTATCGGGCAGGTGCCAGCATTTCATGGTTTGGCTCCATCGGGCGCCGGGCGCTTTTTTAATTCGCTGGTGCCAATTTTTGTTGTAAGTAAATTCAACAGTTATCCTGTTTTGCCCGCGATGGCTTACCAGGCTGTATTGTATTGCTTCGGGCATACCAATAATTTTAATGGTGATGAATAGCTTCGCCAGCTCACTTACAGATTGTGAGCAGTCATGTTGCGCAGAAGTATCTAAAATAATATTTCGGCTTTACATTAAGAAGCTTTTTCTCATTTTTTATTTGCAGGCTGTAATAACGGTTTATTTACACATTCAAAGCCCGCTAAAACCTAAGATCTTTGCATATGTTCAGGTGCTGAACGCTGGTTTCATGAGCGGGTGTTTCGGCGCTATACCCTGTAAAATGTCGTATTGCTGCAAGGTTTTATCAGCCTTAATAGTTCCGTCATCCTTTAATTATCCGCTATTTGGTACAATCAATGCTGAACACCAGATGATAATAAAAAAAGGCTGAATGAAATTACGAAGAGTACACGAGTGCGACCCCGCAAAAATGACGGGGCAGGCAGCAACGGCTGGTGAAAACAGCTATAAAGCTGGGTTCCAAAATGTAAGAACCAAATTGCGGATAGTCATCCGTCATCCTTTAATTGCAAATCCGGTTTTTGAACTATAACGGTCTGCTGCCTGCCCGAAATGTTTTTTGTCGAAAAAGCCGGTTAAGCGGCCTGCAATCTGCATTTTAGCCTGTTTTCTGCCGTATCAGGTATATGCCAGCTTCCGGGCGTCTGACTACAGCGGCTGCCGACTACCTTTTTAATTCGCTGGTGAAGGTTTGCGTTATATTCAAAATCAATGGCTATGCGGTTTTCGCCACAATGGTTTACCAGTTTGTACGTGATGGAAGTAGCCATAAAATAAAATTGAATGCTTCACACACGCTTATTTCAATGGCTTCGCCCGCCTTGCTCACAGCAACCGGGCGGTCTTTATAAACCAGTACAAAGCGTTTGTAATATAAAAATCATTTGTCTGTAAAATTATTTTTAGCCTTACTACGTAAAGTTTTTTTTAGGTTCGATAAATGACATTGGTTTCGCGGATGTATGCTTTTTAATTTCAGATGATCATAGGATTGAAAAGTCGGATCGAAATAGTGCAGACGGAACAATGAGATGGGAGCCAGACACCATATCTTTTTTTGGCTATGGGAAGGTTAGGGCTGAAACTGGAGATGCGGGCTTAAACAAAATGGATTTATCATTCTGCATAAAGAACTTTCACCAACCAGTCCACGTCATCAGCCAACAACTGTACTTTACCACAGTAATTCTTGAGTTTAATTGAAAAACTTCGCCGAAAAGAGCCTGTCCAGTTTTAAGACTTGTGCAGTGGGTTATTGCGGCCAAACAAAAAAGTTAAAAGAAAAAAAACAGCAATGGATGTCTCCTTCGTCGACATGACAAAACCGATTGAACTTAGCATTCAGACGAATGCCGCCAGACCAATGGAAAAACGTTTTAACAACCATTCAACGTTATCAAGACTGCCGGGGAGTCTCCGGCAGGACAAAACACTCCCCCCATTTTTCAGGGGATGCCGGGTCAGGCCCGGCATGACGCCCGTTTTTCAATGTTGCTATCACCTCTAACTTCATCAAAAAACATCAACAAGGCTCTCCGAATGTCTCTGATTACGGAGGCAAATGAAAATCCCTAAAGGAGTAACGCAACGAGCGGCAGAAGGTGCAGCGCACCCAAATATTTG
>JBBRUR010000210.1:0-3594 GCA_038247635.1 Chitinophagales bacterium | reverse complement strand
GTTAAATCTTTAACCCTATTATCTATAGTGCATTTTTATCTTTGTAAACCGGGTTGGGTGCATTCAATTCTACATATCCTAAACTGAATATTACCATGAACGACAAAATAACAACCTGTTTATATTTTGCTGTTTTCTTTCTGTATTTTTTGAATTTAAAAAATACTGTATTACTGGTTATTGCAATTTAAAATAGATCTTAATTACTCATCAATTCAAAATAAGGCAACCTGTCTAACGGTGTTTTAATAACAATACTTTTGCCACCTTTATACATTTTTCCATCATCCGCTTTCCAGTTTCCAATGGGCAGTATTACTGTTCTTTCTGTTGCATTACTTACTACTACCGGGGCTACCAATATTTTATTACCCAGCATAAACTGATCTTTTATACCGGCCATTTGCTGGTTGGGAAAAACATATTCCATAAGCATCACAATTGGTTCTCCGGTTTGTGCACTCTGCTTTGCCAGTTGCATAATGAGTGGTATAAATTTCTTACGCAGCACTACTGCTTTTTTTACAGCAGCCAATGCAGTATCATTTAATATGCGCCAGGGCGCTACAGAAAATTGCATCATGGGCATTAACGCATGGCACTGTGCAGAGCGTACTACTAATTGCTGATCCAGCTTTTCTTTTAATCCCCAAAAAGAATTAATTTCTCCTCCGCCAATCATATCGGGGCAACTGAAAGTGTAACCTGCCAGGCCTTCCAGCAACATGTGCGGCACCAATTTTTGAAGGTCTTCCCACGAATGATTTTTATCGTGAAGCCTTTGAACAAGCGGCTGCCCGGCCATTTTCCAGCAAGCTCTAAATTCATTTAATGGATAGTTAAGGCCAATTTTTGCATACATTTCTGCCTGCAACTTGGGAGAGGCCGTTTGATATCCTAACTGCCTTTCTTCGTTGTAAAATTCAAAATCTGCGGCATCAAATTTAAATCCATCAATACCGTAATCCTTTTGCAACCGTTGCAATTGTTCCTCAAACCAGCTAACAGCAGCGGGGTTCCAAAAATCTAACACAGCAGATTGACCGTTACACCAGCTAACGATGGTAGGCAATGCTTTTGAACGTTGCCATGATGTTGTATCACCTGGTTTTTTTTCGAGTAAAAATATTTTTTTATCCCGTTGCTTTCTAAACTCAGCCTGGTCGGGGCTCACAAACGGCACTACCCACAGCATTAATTTAAAACCAAGTTGATGCAGCTCGTCCACCATCGCTTTTGGGTTATTAAAACGACCCGGATGAAAATCCCAGATACCATAATCTTCCTGCCAGGTATCATCAATCATAAACACGCCCGGGGGAAACCCATTGTTAATTAAATCATGCGTATATTTTAAAATATCTTTTTGATTGTGGTGGTAGTTCAGCTCAATCCATGTATTGTATTGAGGCTGTAGAAACAAAAGGTTGTCTGGCATTTTTCCCGATGCAGGAAAGTACGTGTTTCTAACAAATTGCTGAGCAGTTTGCAGGGTATTGCCATTTCTTCCACTTTCAATTTTATCTCTGCCAGTAATGGTAATCGTGTTGTTGCTAAAATTAAATTGAAAGGGTTGTTGGCTCCATATATACCGGCCCTGGTTGCTTAATAACAAGGGCTGTGTTTGATTGGATAAATTATTACCGTACAGATTAAAATAATAATTAGTAGCCACTTTAAAAGGCAGCAGGTGGCCTTGTTTTATAACGCCCGTCCACCATTGTTCCTCTGGTTCAATAATTATTGAAATATTATTTTGGGCATGAGCATAAAATGCGGTTAAGAAAGCCAGCAATAACAGCACAATTTTTTTCATTTTATTCATGGCAATATTTTTAATCTAATGCTTCTCCCTTTTCTATTGCAGCCGCTAATAAAGGGGGATAGAAGAAAAGATACAAAGGCAACAAGCAAGCTATTATTTGTTAATAGCAATTATAAACCGCGGCATATTTCAAACCTTGTAAAAGTTTATAAAACCAGGTTGATGCTATGATCGATCGCTTGATTAAATTTTTTTTACGCTAATAATTCAATCACTAAAAACTATTGCTTCTTTATCCAAACCCTTACCTCTCCACCATTCTGTCCGGCCTCGGCAAAAGGGACCACGTTTATTTCTACCGGTTTTCCTTCGTACATAGCCCTGGTAACAAACACTTCTTTACCAAACCAATTGGCTGGTAGCGAGGCGGACGACAAAGGCGCTATTGAAGGACTGATTAGTTTTAGATCGTCGATATTTTTAATGGACGAATTAAGCGTATTGTCAAACGCCAGCACCTGCGTACCGCTTTTGATGGCAACATAACCGGGATAACTTTGGCCGCCATCAAGCGAATGCACATTCATATCCATTTTAACAGACACTGTGCTATGCTTTTTCCATGTTCTGTTCAACACAAGGTATTGGCCGGGAATGCCTTTGTACTTTTTTCCTTCAATTGTTGCTAGATAATTTTTTGCCCAAACCGGTACCCGAAGTGCCAGCGAAACAACGGTTTGTTGAGGAAGATCAACAGTTATTTCTGTGTTGCCTTTTGCCGGAAAACCCGATAATATGGTTAGTTTAAACGGTAGTGACGCACCGCCTTTTGTAATGATGTTATCGTAAAAACCACCCGAAGAATACAGGTTTATGTTGTAACCACCAGTGGCATTTTTGGTAAATGCCAACTCGGGAATGGCGGCTATGCCACGGGGTACACTGGCCAGGCAACAATGTGCCATAATGGTACAACGGTAAGGTTTTGCACCCTGCAATGCTGTATAATAGGCAACGCAACCAGTTGTTGGATTTTCTGCCGCAAACAAGTGGTTATAAATCGTCTTTTCAATTTCATCAATATATTTAGGCTGACCGGTAAGGTTGTACATGGCCTGGCTAAACTGAAGCCAGGTGGTAGATACACACCCTTCGCCCATGTGTACCGAATTGTCTGCAGGAAACACGTTATCGTCCTGGAACAGTTCACCCTTTGAACTGGTGCCGGTAATGTACAGCCGGTTGGCAGTAATATCGTTCCACCCTTTTTGCATGGCAGACAATAATACCTGGTTGCCGGTAACCTGGTACAACTTTACAATACCCGTGCAATTCGACATCATTTCGTATGCTTTGGCGTTGGCGGTCTTATTTACCTTGCCCACCGTATTTAGGGTAGATATAATATGTGGCCCTTTGGGTGCATCGTATGCGGCGATAATGTAGTTGCAAAAATCGAGGTACTTTTTGTTACCGGTGTAGCGGTACAACTCTACCATGGCTTCCAGCACGCTCATGGAAGCCATGCCCACGTGGCCACCCGATTGCTCAATGGCTAACTGGCCGGGTTGATTGCCAAAAGTGCGGCATAAAAGGTCGGCAATCCGTTGGCAGGTTTTTAAGGCAGGCTGGTAGTTGGTAACACTGTAATAGCTTAATAAACCCAAAAGGTTGTATTTGTGCGCCCACACATCCCAGTCGGTCCAATAGTTGGCGGGCAGGTAAGTGCCCAAATAACCATCTTCATTTTGACAGGAAATAAGGATGTCCACTATCCTGTCCATTTGGGTTTTTAATCGAGGGTCGTTAGAATAATTCCAGGCCCTTGC
>JBBRUR010000209.1:0-3619 GCA_038247635.1 Chitinophagales bacterium | reverse complement strand
TGCTGGAGCAAATTGTAAACAACCGAAGCGAAAAAAACAGCCCGGCAAATGAGGCTTGGCTTACCAATACTTTTATCAAGGCTGACTCAGCTACCAGAGTGGCCTTATTAAATTTCTTTGACGCCCGCTGCAATAGCAACAGCCCTTACACCGCCGCTCGTAGTTTGTTATGGAAAGCAATTATTATTTACCGTTCGCCATTTAATAAAAACGACCCTTACCTGTTTATGGAACAGGCTATCGGCAGGGCGGTAGAAAGCGGGGATGATTTTTTAATGCTTGAGTGTATTACCATTTATGCCGACCATTGCCGGGCAACCGGTAAAACAGAAACGGCACTTTTTTACTACGTGAAGGCAGCAGAACTTATGGAAAAAACCGGCGTGGGAAATTTTAACAATAAGAAAAACGCTGTGTTGGCAGGCATTGGCATTCTTTATTTTAACATGCAGGAGTATGCACTTGCTATAACGTATATCAAACTTGGCATTGATGCTTCAAGGAATGCCGGTAATACCAGTAATTTAAATACAATAGGTCTTTGCTACCAGCGCATGGCCCGTTACGATTCTTCAATATATTGGTACAGCAAAGCCAATTCAGCCGCTATCAAACAAGCCGATAGTTTATGGCAAGGCATTATCAGCGGTAATATTGGGGCTGTTTATTTTGAACAGCATAAAGATGAGCAAGCCCTCCCGCTTTTATGGAAGGATTATAATACTACATTGAAATACGAACCAAACAATGCAGGCAATACACTGCATCGTATTGCATTGATTTATTTACGGAAAAATAATATGGATTCTGCGTTACTGCTGGCAAGAAGGTCGCTACAGATTGTAAGCGCCGGCAAACCGCTGAACCCTTTATTTTTTATGAATGCCCATAAGGCCATGAGCGAAGTTTTCAAAAAAAATAACCTTACAGACAGTGCTTTTTATTACGGTGATATTTACCATCATATCAATGATTCTATTAACCAGGCTATTGCCCGTAACCGATTGGATGTGGTGCAAATAAAACTTGACTTCGAAAAAACAGCTAACCGGATAAATACCCTGCTTACAGAAAAGAAAACAGAAAAAGTGAGAAGAAATTTATTGCTGGCGGGTTTTGTTCTCCTGCTTGCTACAACGTGGCTGCTGTTTCGCTGGCAGCAGCAGAAAAATTTAGCAATGCAACAATCATTGCTTTATAAAAAACAAATGGCAGATGCTGCAGTACACAATGCCAAAAAACAACTGGAAGAATTTACACAAAACATACTATCTAAAAACGAATTGATTGAAAAACTGCAACTGCAGTTATTGCAGCAAAATGTACAGGTAAATGAAGAATTGCTCAATCAATCTATACTTACAGAAACTGACTGGCTGCAATTTAAAGATATGTTTGACAAAGCTAATCCCGGATTTATACAACAACTGCAAAAAACAGCACCTGGTATCACTAATGCAGAACTTAGGTTTGCTACGTTGGTAAAGCTGAATATGGGCAATAAACACATAGCAACCATGCTAGGCATTGGCACCGATGCAGTAAGAAAAACCAAAAGCCGTTTGCGGCAACGGCTGCAAATAAATGCGGAGCAGGAATTGGAAGATTTTATTAAAAATATTTAGCCCCTTCTATATTGTGTTTCAAAATAAAAGTGGCCTGACACGTTTTGTCACGGCGGATGTCATGGTATGTCCCACCTAGAATTAGGAATGTGTTTTTCCGATATCTACTTTTATCCCCGAAGTAGAAATGTATGCAACATTCGGGAAATAAATTTCACCACATAGGTTATGTGTTGTTGGTAATTGTATTTGCATTGCTAATAGCTATGTTGATTGATAGCTGGAACCGAACCCAGCAAATTGACAGGAAATTAAAAACCACTCCATCATTAAACAGATAAAAAATATATGAAACAGAAAAAAAGAAACTTACTATTTGCTGTGCTTGCATTAAGCCATATTTGTACTGCTCAAAATGTAGGTATTGGAATAGATACTCCAAAAGCTAAGCTGGACGTAAATGGATCGCTGTTAATACGCGGAGCCAATGCCAACTCATTTATTCCGCAAACCAATGCTGTGGAATTTTTCTTTGGTAAAAGTGGCAATGGCACTTTTCCACCAGGTGTAAACAACGCTGACATAGCATTTAATTGGGGCGGTGCCGGAGGTGGCTTCAGGCATGTGCTAAGCAGCAGGCACCATCCTGCAATAAATAGCGATCTCAATGCACTCGACTTTTATATAAATAACACCAACTTACAAAATGACAACCCTACTGTCAATAGCCCCAACTTATCTATTACCGCCATTGGTACTAAAATTTATAAAGATAACTATCTGGAGTTGGGTGCCGGGATAACTAAAGAAGTAAATGCAGGTAAAATAGGGTATCAGTTATTTAGTCCTGGTTTAGATATAATAGGTGCCGGCACTACACAAGACAGTCGCCGAATTACTTTTTATAATGAAGGAGCAGCCAATTTTTTAGGCCGGGTAGCAATAGGTACCACATCTGTTCCAGCCGAAAAACTATATGTGGATGGTAATGTAAAAGTTGAAACTGATTTTTTGGTAGGCAACAATTTTACTGCGATTGGCAGTGCCAGCATTAACGGCGCTGCCAATTTAAAAAGCGATGTAACCATTTCGGGAAAATTAGGCATAGGAGTAAATGCTTCCACCGCAACCAATAAGCTGGAAGTGGCTGGTAACATTTTGGCTGCAGGAAATTTTATGATGGGGCTGGAATATAAAGTTGTTAACCATTCATTAACGGGGGGAAATATTGTTTCTTTCGACTGTTTTTGTTCAACAGGAAAAAAAGTAATCGGTGGTGGTGCCGGGCACAGAGATTACAACGCTGCACAAGGTGACATTACAGTAAATTTTACCGGTCCAATTGCCGATGGGAGTGGCTGGCACGCCTTACTCAAAAATAGTTCCACACAAAACAGGCAAGTGCAGGTATGGGCAATTTGTGCAAGAGTACAATGAGCATTATTTAAAGAGATATTTATTGCGGGTTTTGATCTTGATTATCTCGAAAATTAGCAAAAGAAAGTTATGAGTTAAAAAGTATTTCTCGTTTCTGTTTGATTTAATTTTAGCTTATAAATTTTTTTAAGTAAACCCATTCTGCCCCTTCGTGAGAATTTAGATTTATTTTTATGGCCTTCGCAATGCCACAAAGTGCAGCGTCATTGTCGCTGCGTAATTCGAACGTTGTTCCAGTATTTGAGGCTGCTGCATAAAGTGCTTACATTTTGTTGTCTATTTCTATAAGTATAGATTTTGTTTGTAGACTAGCATAGCAAAATAAGAATGCTTTTCAAATCCGATATCGGATGCCGCAGCTTTTGGTGGTTGGCGGGGATATCAACCACAGCCCGGAAAAGCCCCATCCCTGCTGATTCTAGTTTTTTCATTTTGTTTTAAATGATTTTAATTTGGGGGGCTAGTAGGCTATACTGCAAAATGTTTTGTGTAGTTTTATATTGTGAGGCTTTTGTCAATTTCTAGTTCTCCTAAACTCATGTGTCCACCTAAATAATAAGAAGGAATGTTACCTTTTATTCCAGTCCGATATTGTCCAAAACCAGTCAGATGTTTTT
>JBBRUR010000208.1:0-3635 GCA_038247635.1 Chitinophagales bacterium | reverse complement strand
GTTGTGAGTTGTGAGTTGTGAGTTGTGAGTTGTGAGTTGTGAGTTGTGAGTTGTGAGTTGTGAGTTGTGAGTTGTGAGTTGTGAGTTGTGAGTTTTTACTTTTTACTTTTTACTTTTTACTTCCCTAGTTCACCACATTTACCGGGTTACCGTTTATAAATGCCTTCAAATTATTTACGGTTATATCCATCAGTCTTGATCGGGCCTCTTTAGTGGCCCATGCAATATGCGGTGTTATTATGCAATTTTTTGCTGTAAACAGCGGGTTTCCTGCAGGCGGCGGTTCAGTAGAAAGCACATCAATCCCGGCACCCGCAATCACATTTTTGTTTAATGCGTCTGCAAGGTCTTCGTCTATTATTAATGGCCCACGGGAGGTGTTTAGTAAAATAGCCGATGGTTTCATTAATTGCAGGTTTTCTTGGTTGATCAGGCCCTTTGTTTCTGGCGTCAGTGGGCAATGGATACTCACTACATCCGATTGCTCCAGCAGTTCAGGAACACTTACCCACTTGAAATTTTTGCGATGGCTTTGGTCGGTTTGGGTTCTGCTGTTGCCAATAATGTTCATACCGAATGCGGTGGCCACATCACCAACTTTGCTGCCGATATCGCCGAAACCTATTATGCCTATCGTTTTATTTTCCAGCTCCACCAACGGGTAATCCCAATAACAAAAATCTTTTGAGGCCGACCACTTACCGTTCCGCACCGTGTTGCTGTGGTGCTGCACATGCTGGCACAACTCAAGCAATAAAGCAAAAGTCATTTGCACCACCGATGGCGTACCATACCCCGGAACGTTACTTACCACCACACCATTTTGTTTTGCCACCTGAATGTTTATTATGTTGTAGCCTGTAGCAAGCACACCAATAAATTTTAGTTTGGGTAACTGATGCAATAAATCTTCGCCAAGGGGTGTTTTGTTGGAAAACAATACTTCGGCATCTTTTGCGCGTTCCACTACCTGGTTCTGCGGTGTTCGGTCGTAAATGTGCACATTGCCCAATTGTTGTAGCGCATCCCAGCTAAGGTCGCCGGGGTTTAGGGTGTAGCCGTCGAGTATTACAATTTTCATTATTAGTTATTTTATGACAGCTAATGTTGGTTCTGTTGCGCTTTTATTTTTTCTTTTCCTGCCAATTGAAATAACAAAAGCGGCTAAAGCTGCCAATGCCACCGCCAGCACAACAAGGTATGAGTATCCTTTAGTAAAATTTGGAAGTACGGCGGTGGCTTTGCCAGTTAGCATCTGGTATTCGGGAACCATCCACGTAAATACATACGCCTGCAACAGCACAATAATGCAAATGAACACCAGCATAATAAAGCTGTGCTTTACCGTAAAGCGAAACAGTTCAGACTCCCTGCCAATTAGATGACCGGCTGCCGCTGCAACCGCAATGGATTGTGGGGAGATCATTTTACCTACCACTCCACCCGAAACATTGGCAGCAACGGCGATTACCGGGTCGACACCGATGGAAGTGGCGGTAGCTGCCTGTAACTTGCCAAACAACGCATTTGCCGATGTGTCGGAACCAGTGATAAACACACCGAGCCAACCCAGCACAGGAGCAAAAAAAGGAAATAGAACACCGGTGTTGGCCAGCGCTGCAGCCATGGTAAGCGTAATGCCTGAATCGTTTACGATGTAAGCAAAACCCAATACAGATGCTACGGTGAGAATGGGAAACTTAAGCTGGCTGAGCGTTTCGCCAAATATCTTCATCCCCTTGCCAAAAGATAAACCGACCAACGGTATGGATATAAACGCAGAAATAACAATGGCTGTGCCGGAAGCAGACAGGTAGTTAAACTTAAAAGTATGTGGTAAAAGGTTGCCGCCCCTGTCTACAATAGCATTGTGCAGGCCGGGCATTTCAAACTGAATCATACCAACGGCGTTTAAAACTTCTTTAATGGGCGCCGTACCCCATGCTATGATCATAATGGTTAACAGTATAAATGGCGACCAGGCACGGACGATTTGGCCCGAAGTATAATTTACATCAGTATCAATGGTTGGCGCAGGCTCCTGCGGAAAACGCCAGGTAGTTTTGGGTTTCCAGAACCGAAGAAAAACAATGAGCGCAACAATGGAACCAATGCCCGCAATAACATCGGGCAATGCCGGGCCCAAATAATTGGAAGAAAACCACTGTAGAAATGCGAAGGAGATGCCGGAGACCAGTACCGCAGGTAATATCTCCATGGTTTTTTTTACACCCGACATTAACACAATGAGGTAAAAAGGCAGAAGAATAGAAAGGATGGGGAGGGTACGACCCACCATTTGGGAAATAGCCATTTCGGGTATGGATGACACCTGTGAGGCAACAGTTATTGGAATACCAATAGCGCCAAATGCTACGGGAGCCGTGTTAGCAATAAGACAAATGCCGGCAGCATACAAGGGATTAAAACCAAGGCCAGCCAACATGGCGGCTGTAATGGCCACCGGGGCACCAAAACCTGCAGTGCCTTCTAAAAATGATCCAAATGAAAAAGCGATGAGCAGGGCTTGTATACGGCGGTCGGATGTAATAGTAGCCATGAAGTATTTGATGACCTCAAACTGACCACTCTTTATTGTTAAGTTGAACAGGAACACGGCTGCTATAATTATCCAGCAAATGGGAAACAAACCATACATGGCACCGTTAATGGTGGACAGCAAGGCCAGCTTAACCGGCATGCCATACGCCACCATAGCAATAACCACGGCTATTAGTGTAGCAAGGAGGCTTGCTTTGTAGCCCTTCATTTTTTTGATAATCAGTGCCCAAAAAATAAATAAGATGGGTATTGCTGCTAAGAGTGCGGATATCGCGATGTTGTTGAATGGATCGATAACCTGGGTCCACGGCATAATGATGTTGGTTACGTAATTGTTGAGGTATGATTACTAATGGCATTATGCACATAAAAGTTAAAAGATACATTTTTTGCTTTTACAATTTGTTTCAGTAAAAATTTAATAACGACACTGGTTTATATCTGCAACGTAAGAAAGGCGCGCAATTGGTTTGTCAATGAACGGAATGCGACCCTTAAACAAGCTCAGAATAAACTACTACGCCCAGTTTAATCATTGCGTTGCCGATGAACTGAGCGTAGCAACGATGATACCATGGAAAGCAAATGCCTGCAACCAAAAAAAAATAGCTTGTATGCAACATATAAATGCTTACTTAAGCCAGGTCAGGCGCCACAATTTTATGGTTGGCTATACCAGGCACCCTTAGTGATATAAATCCTTTTTTATTTTCAAAAGCTGCTTTTGATTTCCCCATTAGCAATGTAACACCCGTCACTCTTTTATTTTCCGGAATCTTTATGCTTACGCGGGCATCTACAAAAAGCAGTTCGCTTAATGGTCCTTTCATCATTATGGGGTTTGTTAAGTTAACGAGGTGGAATGTCCTGAACATTTTTGGTTCCATACACCCGAAGCCCCCTGGTATTTCCAACTCCGGCTTTACCAATAAAATATGCACGCCATAAGAAAGATGTTGCTAAGAATGGAAATAATAAGCGCGACTATCATATGTGAGAACTACTATTGAATCAGCCTTCAATACTACCTGCTAATTGCTATTTTAAACCGGCGGAACCAACCGTAAATGTTG
>JBBRUR010000207.1:0-3660 GCA_038247635.1 Chitinophagales bacterium | reverse complement strand
TGTGCTGCTAAATTCATTGAGGGCTTCAGCATAACTTAACAGCACTTCATTTATTCGGAAAATTGGTGCATTTACTATTTGTGCTGCGGTTGGTATAGCGTCTGGTATCCATTTCAGCATCCAAAAGCCACCTTTAGCGGTAGATTTGTTGGATGTAGTGCCTTCGTAAATAGGCATTCTTGTTACATTAACATGTAGCCTTGCGCCGGTATAACAAATAGTTTGTGCAAACCGAGGATCTAGTTGATCAAACTTCTCCAATAAATCATTTCCCCCGTTTACTAAATCCCATGTTTGAGGAGTACCGTCTCTTTTTTCGTATTTACGTACAAAATTGAAAGTGGGTGACGGTGGCGTCCAGTTACCACCTGCGTTAGGTACATAATTATTACGCGGTAAAAAAAACTGCCATGGCCATGCACCATTGCTTTTTGGACCACCAAACAATTTGCAGGATAGAATGGTTTCCTGGTTATCTGGCTGCTGCCATGAAGTACGGTAGTTGCCATTTACAATACCACCCGGCGCAAAAACAGGTATCCTGTTTGCCGGTACATCAATTAATGCAAAACCATTTGAAGCAGCCCAATCCAATACTGCTTTTTCAGCATCGGCAGCAAGTTTCCACCGGTTGTTGTCGGCATTACCATAACATATTAATTTATTATCTTCGGCACTACCAGCACTTAAATAGGGTGTGGCAGTATTGAACAATGGGCTTGCTGCATATAAAAGTGTCCTGGCTTTTAAAGCAAGTGCTGCGCCTTTGTGAGCCCTTCCGGTAAAGTTGGAAGGTTGTGTTTGTGGTAATTTAGCAATAGCATCATCGCAATCTTTTACAATAGCGTCAACACAATCTGCCACAGAACTGCGTGGTATTTTTGATTCGTCAAGCGTAACTATCCTTTTGCTTACTATAGGAAAACCACCATAACGTTTAAAGGTTTCAAAGTTATTTAAAGCTCTTATAAATAAAGCTTCGCCTTTTATTATGTCTTTATAAGCCTGGTCCGCATCAGGTATTTCATCGGCCCTTTCTAAAATAATATTGGCAACACGGATGGCCATCCACCGTAAAACATACCGTTGATCTTCCCTTGATACAATATTAAGTGGCGTTACCGAAGCATTATTCCAGTCTTGTACAACTGCAAAACTTTCACTCTGCTCCCCTTCGTCTGTTATCCCAATAGTAGCTGTATTCATATTGCCATTAAAAGCCCCAAATGTAGTAGGAAACCCTGAGAAGCCGGCATCAGCAGCCCGTAAAGGAAACGGTGCATGTGTACCGAACTGATAGAGTGTGGCCATATATATTTCCGTTTGCAGCTTTGCTGAAAAAATAACATTTTCATCTATGTCCACTCCCGGTGGCTTATCCAAAAAATCTGAGACTTTTTTACAGGAAAAGAAAAGTACGCTGCCGAGGCAGCCAATTAGAATAATTTGAAATTTCTTGTTCATATTAGCAAGTGTTAGTAATTAAAAATTAATGTTTACGCCCACGTTTACTGTGCGTACCAGCGGGTAGGGTTCTAAATTAGCACCAAGGTTGGGCGTTTCCGGGTCTATACCTGGCAATACATTGCTCCAGGTATAAATATTATTTGCATTTATATAAAACCTGGAAGAGCTGATGTGAAATTTTTGCAATACTTCCTGCTTAAACGTGTATCCAAATTCAATATTTTTCAAGCGGAGGTAGCTTGCGTCTTTTATCCAAAAAGATGAGTTTACATAATTGTGCGTAAACCCATTGGCTCCATTGCCTACTGCAAATCGTGGATAATTAATTGGTAATCCTGCGTCGTATCTTTCCTGGCTCCAGCTTTCTAATAAATATAAAGCGGCTGCTGCAGGATCGGCATCAAAAAATGCCTGGTTGGCTCTGCGGCTGTAAGCAATAGAAACATTGGCAGCGCCTTGAAATAATGCAGAAAAATCAAAACCTTTAAAAGATGCGCCTAGTGAAAAACCATAAATCATTTGAGGAGTTGTTGCATAGCCAATAGGCACTTCATCATTAAAGTCTATTTTACCATCGCCATTCTGATCTATATACCGAATATCACCCGGCTGTAATTTATTGGCTCCAACAAAAGTAGAAACCGGTCTTTTAGGGTCGTTGATTTCTTCCAGCGTATTATATAAACCATCGGCTACTAAGCCAAACAATTGGCCAAATTGCTGCCCGGTGCGCTGTTGATAAGCAAAAGCCCTGGTAACTTCATCCTGAAACAGTACGGTGTTTTTTGCATAGGAGAAATTTCCTTTTACCCAGTAATTAAATTCTTTGAATCTGTTTCTGAAAGTTAAATCAATTTCAAACCCCTGGTTTTTCATTTTGCCCAGGTTTTGTGCGGCCAAAGAGGTGCCAACTACGGAAGAAACTGTTTGCGGTACCGCAAGAATATTGTCTCGTGTTTCTTTAAAGATATCTACCACCAAATTTATTTTTGAGTTAAAGAAATTAGCCTCTATACCAAGGTTGCTTTTTAAAGCTCTCTCCCAGGTTAGTAGGGGATTGTTTGCTCTACCTTCCCGTATTGCGTCGTACCGGGCATAGTTTCCACCTACAATACCCCAATAATAATATCCTGCCGAATTAAAAGGTCCGTTATTGGTAAATGCAGTAGGCCGGTACAGAAAGCGGCTATTGGCATTGGTTAAAAAATCGCCGCTTAACTGGTCGTTGCCAACTTCGCCGTAACTAGCCCGTATTTTTAAGAAATTGAGTACGTCATTTTTAGGAAAAAACTTTTCTGCGGTAGGTACCCATCCTAATGAATAAGAAGGGAAATAGCCAAATCGGTTACCGGGGGCAAAATTTTCTGTACCGTTATATGCAGCACTAAATTCTGCGAGGTAGCGACCTTTAAAATCATAAGTTGTGCGACCCACATAACTCTGGTAGCCATTGGGTACACCAAAAGCAAAGGAAGGATCAAAAGTTTTTATCTGGTTGTATAATAATAAGCCTGTTACATTGTGCCCACCAAAACTTCTTTTGTAATTAAGTGCAAGCTCTGCTGTTATACGGCGGCTACGGTCGGGGTTTTGCTGGCTAAAATTAAAAGCCTGTTCATCTAATTGTTTAATATAGGAAATCTCATTTGAAGGAAGCAATACTGCCTGATAAGTAACCAATGGCTTACTATAAACATTTATTTGCCGGTTAAAATTTTGATAGGCTACAATGGCATGCGTACTTAAACCTTTGGTAATAAAGTCTAGCTCATGATCGAGGCGTAATGAGCCATTAAGCAAGTTTCTAAAATCTGTTTTATACCCTGCTGAATACAACCAGGTCATTGGATTACCAGCATTATTGCCCGTGGTGCCACTTGGATTAAGTGTAACAATTCTACCATCAATAATACCTGGTGCCCCGAGTGGAGGCGCAGCAAAAAGGTAGTTAATAACGGTTGCAGTATTTGCATTATTACCATTGCGGTTTTCAACCTGTGCAGATAAATCAAGCGCAACTTTAAAACGTTTGGTTACATCAAAATTAAAGTTACTCCTAAAGTTGTAACGCTTATACCGTACCTGTGCATCAAAGCCTGAGGCTATTTCGGTGTTTTTAAATAACCCTTCCTGGTTGAACGCACCTGCCGAAATAAAATATTTAACTTTATCTGTACCACCACGAATATTGAT
>JBBRUR010000206.1:0-3667 GCA_038247635.1 Chitinophagales bacterium | reverse complement strand
TTAAATAAGTAGTGCTAACAGTTATTTGCTGAATATTGCACAAAAAAGTACAAGGTTGTTTTTAATAAGTAGTACTAACAGTTATTTGCTGAATATTGCACAAAAAAGTACAAGGTTGTTTTAAATAAGTAGTGCTAACAGTTATTTGCTGAATATTGCACAAAAAAGTACAAGGTTGTTTTTAATAAGTAGTGCTAACAGCTATGTGCTGAATAATGGACAAATTGTACAAGAGTGCGACGCAACAAAAGCTAAATATTAGTACTATCCTTTGGCCAAAAAAAATTTTTCCAAATAGCGGATAGCCATTAAAAAATATCATTATCACGGTGGGTTTACCTTTAAACACTCATGGATATTAATAATAAAACAGTAACTGTACATGCACCCGGCACCGTGGCCAACCTGGTATGCGGTTTTGATGTGTTGGGCCTGTGCCTGCATAAACCTTACGATGTAATGCAGGTAACGCTGCTTAACCGGCCGGGCATAACCATTACCAGCCTTGACGGGTACCAGTTGCCTACCGACCCTGCACAAAATACTGCCGGCGCCCCGTTAATAGAAATGCTGAGCGAACTGAACCGCGATATTGGTTTTGACATTGTAATTGATAAGCGCATAAAACCCGGAAGCGGGCTGGGCAGCAGTGCTGCCAGCGCGGCCGGTGCAGTAGTAGCAGCCAACCATTTGCTGGGCAATATTTTTACTAAAGAGGATCTGGTACGCTTTGCCATGTTTGGCGAAAAGGTGGCAAGCGGCGTAAAACATGCTGATAATGTGGCGCCCTGTATTTATGGAGGCATTACGCTTATAAGGTCCATTTACCCGTTGGATATTATACCAATTACTGCTCCGGATTTGTTTGTAACCGTAGTGCATCCTCAAATTGAAGTACGCACCAGCGATGCCCGCCAAATTTTGCGCAAGGAAGTGCAGTTAAAAGATGCCATTAAACAATGGGGTAACATTGCCGGGCTGGTGGCAGGCTTTATGAAAAACGATACAGCCCTCATAGGCCGCTCGCTGGAAGACGTAATTATTGAACCGGTACGCAGCATGCTTATACCTGGGTTTGACCTGGTAAAGACCCGGTGCACAGAGGCGGGCGCACTAGGCGGTGGTATCTCTGGCTCCGGCCCCTCCATTTTTATGCTAAGCACTACCCTGGAGGTTGCCAATGCCGTACAAACTATAATGAAAACCATTTACGATGGCATTGGGCTGGATAACCATACCTACGTAACCACCATCAATAACCAGGGCGTTACCATTCAGCAGTAGCGCAAAACAACGGGATCATCATCCCCCCCCCAAATTATTAAGCGATGTTGTATTATAGTACCAATAAAAAAGCACCCGTTGCCGGCTTTAAAGAAGCTACTATTAAAGGTCTTGCACCCGACAATGGCCTGTATTATCCCAGGCAGATTCCGCAGTTGCCAAAAGGGTTTATCGACAACCTTTCCAATCTGTCAAAGGCAGAAATTGCCTATACCGTTATTAAACCTTACGTGGGCGATGCCATTCCAAAAAATGTATTGCAACGCATAGCTGCCGAAACAGTCAACTTCAATTTTCCGTTGGTAAAGATCAACGACCGCATTTCGTCGCTTGAATTATTTTATGGCCCCACCCTGGCTTTTAAAGATGTTGGCGCCCGCTTTATGAGCCGTTGCCTGGGATACTTTGTACAGGGCAGCGACCGCAACGTAACCGTGTTGGTAGCTACCAGTGGCGATACCGGTGGCGCAGTAGCCAACGGTTTTTATAATGTACAAGGTGTAAACGTGGTTATATTATATCCTTCGGGCAAAGTAAGCAGTGTGCAGGAGCAGCAACTAACCACCCTTGGCAACAACATTACCGCCATTGAAATAGATGGAAATTTTGACGACTGCCAGCAATTGGTAAAGCAAGCCTTTGCCGATGCAGTGTTAAATGATGAACTGTTTTTAACCTCGGCTAACTCTATTAATGTTGCCCGTTGGCTGCCCCAGCAATTTTATTATTATTATGGATACCAGCAATGGGCCGATAAAAGCAATCCGCCGGTAGTATGCGTACCCAGTGGCAACTTTGGCAATATTTGCGCAGGAATGATAGCCCATGTATCGGGCCTGCCCGTTCAACATTTTATTGCCGCCTGCAATGCCAACGCCAGCGTAACCGAATACCTGGAGACCGGTCTTTTTCAATCAAAAAAAGCGGTGCCCACCATTAGCAACGCTATGGATGTAGGCAACCCCAGCAATTTTGTACGCATATTAGAATTGTATGGCAACCAGTACCCGCAGGTAAAACAACACCTTAGCAGCTACAGCGTAAGTGACATTGAAACCCGAACCACTTTAAAGCAATTGTACGATCAATACCATTACCTGGCCGATCCGCATGGTGCCGTTGCTTTTAATGCTTTGGAAAAATACCTGCAAAACCACCCTGGCCAAAAAGGGATTATTTTAGAAACCGCCCACCCGGTAAAGTTTTATGATGTGGTAGAGCCGGTAATTGGCAGCCCCGTACCCATGCCCCATATGGTTAGCGCTATTATGAGTAAAAAGAAGGAAAGTATTTTTATGCAGCCGGTATATAGTTTGTTTAAGGAGTGGTTGTTGAGTTAATGCTTTATACTATTAAAGATTAAGAGTGATTTTTAAAATTAAACCTTCGGAAAGTATATGATCACGTTACTGCCATAAAATACTTAGGCACGAAAAGTTTTATTTTGAATGGTGCATTTTCAATTATTTAATACTTCAATTTTGCTGCTAACATGAAAAATATTGATAAAAAAAGTTTGGAAAAAGCAGTTCGCTTGTTTGAAACGGGTGATATTGACAAAATTGAAATTGGCACTACCAAAGGGTTGTTACACATACACAGGTATTTATTTAGTGCACTATATGATTTTGCGGGAAAGACACGTAACCTGAACATTGCCAAAGGAGGTTTTAGGTTTGCAAATGCTTTGTATTTAAACGAGGTTTTGGTAAAAGTGGAGCAAATGCCCGAAAATACTTTTGACGAAATAATTGCCAAATATGTTGAAATGAATATTGCCCATCCTTTTATGGAAGGCAACGGCAGAACAATGCGAATATGGTTGGACATGCTGTTGAAAAAGCGATTAAAACAGTTGGTGAACTGGCAGTTTGTAGATAAAACGCTTTACCTGCAGGCAATGGAAAGAAGCCCCATAAACGATTTGGAATTAAGTACCTTACTTGCCACCAATGTAACAAACGACATTACCAACCGGGAAATAATTATTAAAGGCATTGAACAATCCTACTATTACGAAGGATATAAAAAGGGGGAAGATGATGAGTGACATGAACATTAGGCAAAATTATTTACTAAGGGGTTGGGGAATTAAAGGTGAGGGCATATTGCTGCTGTTGAATAAGGACCAACAGATAAATGAACAAAGGGTGTTGATTTTCGGTACGAAAGCTAAATCGATAAGGTGATTACAGCCTTTTATAAGCAGATGAGCGTTTACCACCAAAGCCAAAGCTTTAGATAGTGTCTGCAAGAAAACACAGCAATTTTGCTTTTTGGCTATGTTGGTTTATTTAATTTCATGACGTTTATTAGACCCAGCGGCAGATTTTATGATAATCGCCCAATCATATTAAGTGTTATTTATATTTGAATTGGATTT
>JBBRUR010000205.1:0-3784 GCA_038247635.1 Chitinophagales bacterium | reverse complement strand
GTAAGAGGTATGATAGAATGGTGCAGAATCAACCGGGGGTATAAGCCGGATGGTAATGTGGATATTTGCTGGGATGTAATTAATTATCACCACTATTCAAACGACAAAAACTCGGACCAAACCGGGCAGGCTACCCGTGGGCTTGCGCCAGATTTGTCTATCTCTGAAAACCTTGCTAAAAACTTTATGGAATTTAGCCGGATGTATGCCAGCAATATGCCGGTTTGGCTCACCGAAGTAGGATATGATTTGCATCAAGAAAGTCCCATGAAAGCCATACCTATTGGCAATAAGTCGCCACTGCTTACACAGGCTGACTGGAACTTAAGAACTGCGCTTATTTATATGCGTGCCGGTATAGATCGTATTTTCTTTTATGAGCTAAATGATAATGCTCCGTTTAGCAGTACCAAATACAACAGCATGGGCCTGGTAGATTCTTTATTTCAATTGAGACCAGCAGGCAATTATTTACTGCAAATGCGCAACCTGATGGGTAATTTCCGCTTCAATAAAAGCTTATCTGCCGACCCTTCGGTGGATGAATATATACAGGGTACCCAAAAAGCTTATGCTTTATGGATACCTGACGAAACAGGCAGAACGGCAAACTATACCTTACCGGTGGGTGAAAATATGGGGGTGATGGTGTATGTGCCACAACCCAATAGCAGCGAGATGCATAGTTATTGGATAAATGCTACAGATGATTCGGTTGCCCTGCCGGTTACGGAGACCCCTATTTTTGTGATACCCCAAATGGAGTTGCCTAATTTTACGAGTAAGGTGTATAAAAGAAATCATTAACAAAGTTTAAGGTAATGCTTATGGATAGCAGAGCATTAACTATTAGGTTTTTCGTTTTTTTTATAAAAAAAAGAAATTTTATTTGGTTATTTAGAAATACTATTCTAATTTCGAATTGCGAAAGATAATTCAAACATTTAAACAAATTTTAAGACAAATAAAACTTAACACTAACAACCTGATTCCCTAATACTAAACTTTTATTTTTCCCCGGTTTCTAAATCATTTTACTAAAAAATTTTGGTTGATTTGTAATATTTAGCACTAGTGAACACTGCTATGATGAATAGAAATTTCCTTTCTTAATTTTTACAGTATGCTTAAGGTAAAATTTAAGACATTGAAATTATTTAACTCTTACCAATAATAGCATATTTATAATATCATATTTAGTACAAGAGGGTTAAAATTATTTGTGCAAAAATTTTATATGTAGGTGAGTAAGCCTGTAGACAATGCATTATGAGTATATATCTTTAAATAAATCTGAATTTATACTCTAAAATAGTTTATTGGTTAATAAATATGCGATACCTACACTTTTTAATTTGGTTTACTTGTATCTGCTGGCAAAATACCTATGCACAGCCACTATCCACCCCTGCATCATGGCCTGTGGGCACTTTGCCTGCCTATGTGCGTACCTGGGAGGCCACTACTCCACAAACAGATGCAAACGCTATGTTGAGTAAAGGTTTGGCAGAGGTAAAACAAACAACTGTATATTATGATGAGCTAGGCAAACCCATACAAACGGTAGCCCGTAAGGCATCATTAACTACCGGTCAGCCTGAGGCTAATGCTGCAGACCTAATAAGTGTTGTGTGGGAGGATGCAGCAGGGCGCCCCGGGAATAGTTACTTGCCATTTGTGAGTACAGCGGCGGGTGCAGCAAAAAGCAACGGACAGTTTAAGCCTGATGCATTTGGACAACAGCGTGACTTTTATAATCAGTACTGGAGTATCCATGCCGGAGAAACCAATGTACAAAGTACAAACAGAAACTGGGCTTTTGCACACACTAAATATGAAGAAACGCCCATGAACCGCACCATTGAAACATATGCTCCGGGTGCTACATGGGCAGGCAGTAATACTAGTACCAATAAACGGGGTGGCAAGATTGCCTACTTTACCAATGTATTCCTTGATGCAGTTCGAATTTGGGATGTACAGGAACCGGGCAGTTTGGGTGCATTTGGCAATTATAGCACAACAGGTGCTTTTTATGCAGCTGGCACATTAAATAAAACCATTAGTACTGATGAACACGATAGACATGTGATAGTATTTACAGATAAAGCTGGTAATGAAATATTACGAAAGGTGCAACAAACAGCCACAACAGATGGCGGTAGTGTTTCAGGATGGTTATGTACTTATCAGGTGTACGATGCCCTTGGCAAGCTACGTTGTACTGTTACTCCTCGTGGCGTAGAATTATTGGAAGCCAATAGCTATAGCTTTACAACGGAAATATTAAACGAGCAATGTTACCGGTACGAGTACGACAGCGAGGATCGCCCTATTATGTCAAAAGTTCCCGGAGTTGACCCTGTTTACACAGTTTATGACCGGCGCAACCGGGTGGTAATGACACAGGATGCAAACCTAAGACCCATGGGTAAATGGCTGGTAACCTTGTGTGATAAATTTGACCGGCCGGTGCAGACAGGATTATGGGTAAATACGGGTAGTAATGCGCTTGCAAGTGTTGTATCAAATGGCCAAACTTTAGCGGCGGGCATGTTCCCATTTAACCATTCAAGTCCCCCTGCAAGTGGTTGGGAGCGCCTCACCCGTACCGGTTACGATGATTACATTGCTTTCCCTACCGGAGTAGGGGTTACTGCACAATATGATAATACTTATACCAACGATAACAATTATTTTATTACTTCACATAATGCAGCACCGCACTTTGCGGAACCTATCATTTGCAACCTGCAAACCCGTGGACAGATAACCTGGACTGAAACTAAAAACGAACTGGGTGGATTCCTGTACACTGTACAATTTTATGATGATAAGGGGCGGCTTATACAGGTTAAAAAGAATAATGCGGCAGGCGGTGCAGATATCATAACTACACAATTTAACTATAGTGGTCAACCGGTGAGGGTGCTTATGCGCCATTCCGCCGCTAGCCAAACTACCTTAGCCCTTACCCAGTATCGTTATGATGAATTGGGTCGCGGTACCCGAGCAGAAAAGAAAATACAACATACTTCTGTAAATAGCAATGCACTACCTGCCAATTGGAATACTATAGCAAGCCATAGCTATGATGCACTGGGAGTAAGTATTGAGAAAAAACTGGGTGGTACTGCCAGCAATGCCGGTAGCGTGGCACAGCAGCCCATACAAACCCTTACTTACAGCTATAATGTACGTGGGTGGGTTACGGGTGTAAACCGTAACTACCTTAGCAGCAATGTTCATAGTGGTAATACCCGGTTTGGTTATGAGATTACCTATGACGGTAGTGCCAGTGAATCGGGACAGGCATACTCAGGCACACCCCAATACAATGGGCAAATAAGGGGCATTACCTGGAAAAGTAGTGGGGATGGGTTGCGCCGCAGGTATCAATATGATTATGATGTACTTAACCAGATGCTAAAGGCCAATTTTACCCAAAACAATGCTACCGGTGGCTGGGGAAGTACTATTATGAACTATACAGAACAATTGGGTGATGGCACGAGTACTCTCTGCTTACGATGCCAATGGCAACATAAAGGGGCTTACCCGACATGGATATCAGCCTCATACCCTAACCAGTGTGGTGGTAGATCAGCTAACGTATAACTACAAGGCAGGAAATAAAAGCAACCAATTGCTTAATGTAATAGATGCTGTAAATAATCCTCAAACCCATTTGGGTGATTTTAGAACTAGCACACTGCATAACCAGATTAAAAATGTAAATACTATTGATTATGTATATGACAATAATGGGAATCTGGTAAAAGAT
>JBBRUR010000204.1:0-3889 GCA_038247635.1 Chitinophagales bacterium | reverse complement strand
CCCCAAAAATGAATGAAATACTCAAAAGTTTATGTGGCCAAATGAATGAAACAAAAACCATTTATCCACAAACAGATTTAATCATTATTTTCAAAACGGGTTAGCTCTTGTTTGCGCGGGATCAGGAGTTCTGAAATTATAGCGAGTTTGTTTCGGCGCTAGGCAGCTCGGCTGTCTCAGGCGATATTATTAGTCTATCAAACGATATTGTTGTAACAGCCGAAGTTATCATCAGCAAAACGGTTACCATTAATGGCAATGGCTATTTACTATCGGTACCTAACCCGGGCATGCTAGACCAGGGACAGTTTAATAATAATAGCCCGTCGTCGTTCAGGGTTTTTTCAATTGACGCTAACAGCAATGTCAAAATCAACAATTGTACTATTAAAGGAGGCTTTGTGGCAGCCGATAATGGCGCTTGTATAAAAATAACAGCCGCCACCTCGCAACTTCATCTTACCAACGTAACAATAAGCCATGGAAGGGCTGGTAATATTTATGGTACTTCGTGGTCGGGGGGTGCTATTTATATAAACTATGGACAGTTGTACATGGACAATTGTGCTGTAATGTTAAACGCGGCTACGTTTGGGGGTGCCATCAGCAATTTTCGCGGAACTGTTTCTATAAATGAAACCACTATTGCGAAAAACAGGAGCATTTCACCTTCAGGCGGCGGTGGTGCCATCTCTAACTGGTCGGGCAAAATGTTTGTCAACAATTCTACCATTGCCAACAACCAGGGCACTGAAATAGGCGGGGCCATCATCAACTATAGTTCGCTTGCCTACCTTTATTTGGTTAATTGCACCCTAACAGGCAATGTTACCTACGGGTCGTCGTCGTTTAAGGGTGGCGCTATTGGGCAAAACTCAATTGATGGCAAAGTGTACGCCATCAATTCGGTATTTGCCTATAACTACCATATTTCAGCGGGCACCGTTTCGTCGCCCACTGCCTACGAACTGGACGATATAGTTGCCTATAGCGGACAAAATCTTTTTTATTTATACTATTGCGTATTTCATGCACCACTACCAACAGGCACCAATAATGAAGTGGGTAATTTTAGATATAACGGCGCTGCCGATGGAAGCGATAATACCATTTTCTCAGGTGGTTTGCTGGCACCTGTTACCAGCAATACAGGTAACGAAATTGGTACTGCAAAACTTTTCAGACCTTATTTGCTTGCCGTAAATGGCTTGCAAATGCCCACGTTAAAAACAACTTCAATTTTATTGGATGATGCTAATAGTGGCACACAAACCCGGTTTAATAATACCAGCGGTGCAGTGGTAGCCTACTACAATAAGGGTACTTTTACATGGACAAATTTAACGGGCACCAGTGCGGCAAACCAATTGGTAACAACCGACCAGGGTGGTGTAACCCGCAGGCCTACGCCACTAATGGGCGCTACTGAAACCACCTTTGACAACCTGTTTATGGTAAAGGTATTGTCGTCCGCCAATGGTACCGTAAATGGTGGATCGTTGTATGGAGACATATATAGTGCTAACCAGGTGGTAACACTAACTGCCATCCCCAATGCTGGTTATGCTTTTGACAAATGGTCATTTGTTTCGGGCGGAAATGGAACTTCGCCCACCAACAACCCTTATAGTTTTGGGGTTGCGGGCAATGTAACATTGGAGCCTTTGTTTGTAGCGGTGCCCAATGGAACCTATACCATTACCTATGTTGGCAATGGTAGTACCCGCGGCACAGTGCCCGCCAGCCAACGCACCACTACCAACGCTTTAATACCGGGAAAGGGCAACCTAAGTAAGGCTGGCTTTGCATTTGCCGGCTGGAATACCAGCGCCAACGCATCGGGAACCGCTTACGCAGCTTCAAACATGTACACTGCTGGCACCAACGTGGTACTTTACGCCCAATGGAAACGCAATTATTGGATAGGTACCACCAATACAAGTGCGGCTGTTGCCAGCAACTGGGAGGCTAAGCAAGTGCCCACAAGTAACGAAGACTGGGTATTTAGCCCCGCCAGCCAAAACAACCTGGTGCTGGATAATAATTATGCTGTCAACACAATTAATTTTAATGGCTCGGCAAACAAAGTGTTGTTGGGTAATTATGATTTGATGGCAAACGAGGTGCTCGGTGCAAACAGTACTAATTATGTACAAACAAACGGCACCGGCATATTTAAAATGTACATTGCCGCAGGTGGAGCCAAATTATGGCCGGTTGGCAATAGTGCGTATAACCCGGTAACCATTTCCAATAACAATATCGTAGCCGATGAAGTGGGTGTAGCTGTGGCCGATGAGGTATACGAAAACGGAACCGGTGGAACTATTTATTATTATGGTAGAGTAAAACGCACCTGGCGCTTAACAAGGCAGGCAACCGGCAACGGCCTTGCCTTACAATTTAACTGGAATACCAACGAAACCGAAAACCTTACCACCCCGGCATTATATGCCAATGAGGGTGGTACATGGCAAAAGCAAACCGGTGCCACCACTTTTACTTCTAATAGCTTAACCTATACAGGTTATGAGGGTACTGGCGGCTGGTTAGCGGTAATGGAAAATAATATTGTTTTACCCGTAACCTGGTTAAGTGTTGCTGTTGAAAAACAAAGTGGCCAGTCGTTGCTTAGCTGGAACGTTACCAATGAGGCACAGGTTAAAAACTACGTAGTACAGCACGGTACCGACAATCAACATTGGACAACTATTGCAACCGTAAATGCTGCCACTAACCCTTTGGCAGTACAGCGGTATAAATTTGTACACAACCAACCCGCCAAAGGAAACAACTATTACAGAATATGGCAGCAAGACAAGCAGGGATCGGGCAATTATAGTAAAGTAGTGTCCCTAAACTTTGAGGCCACAACAAAAGGTATAACCGTATATCCCAACCCCGCCACCAACGGGCAAATTACCTTATCGATGACGCAGCCTGCTATTGTGCAATTAATAAACAGCGCAGGTGTTACGGTATACAACGGAAAGCTGCCCGCCGGCAATAAACATTTTAACTGGAGCCGTTTTGCCAAAGGCTTGTATTGGTTATATGCGGGTAAAGAGGTGATTGCTATTCAACTATAAACAATGGGGGCTATACCAACTGCTATGGTTTTTTTGGTAGCCAGCAGTTGTTTATTAATGAAGCTGTGATTGCCGGTCCAACTGGCGTTAGCCGGGCGGATGTCGCACACTTATATTGTTGGTGTATAGCGCGGCTATAAAATAGTTAACGCTCAATTTTCAAAACCCCCTCTTCGGTACACCAGGTGCCCAAGAGGGGGTTTATACATAAAAGAGAAACATTTTTTACACTACACCGGTGCCATTTAAATAATTGGACGTGGCATTTTTGCACCCAAATTTAAAACAAAGCTGCCCGTAGCATTTGCACCAAAGTTTAGTGGTAAACAGGCACCTGTTTACATTAAATTATCACTTCTATCAATTAAAAAAAAAAGTAACCTAATATTTTGGGATGTAATCTGATTGGTCTATTTTGGTTCATTAAGTAAATTTTAATGTCGTCAAAAAAAATCCGGACCCTTCTTATTTCATTTGAGTCTACCCCCGCTCCTTTTCAGGTATCAGCATTTCGCGGGGCAATTATTGAAAAAGCCGGCAGGGAAAATATTTTATTTCACAACCACCTTGGCCACGATCAGTTTAGCTACCGCTACCCCCTCATTCAATACAAAGCCATACGGCAGCAACCATCTATATTTTGCCTGGATGCAGGGGTAGACGAGATCCATCATTTATTTCAGCAAAAAACCTGGGCAATTAACCTTTCGGGCACCCCTGTTGACCTAAAGGTTGATAGGCTTGACATGAAAACCATTACCCTTAATGTGTGGGACAAAAAATTCTCTTATAACCTATAT
>JBBRUR010000203.1:0-3905 GCA_038247635.1 Chitinophagales bacterium | reverse complement strand
GGGTCACACAATACGTACCGAAACATTACAGAAGTTTTCCGCTGTTTCCCTCATTCGTAAGTGCCGCTTTGGTTCAAAAAATAAACTTGACCATTATGAAAATATACTCGCTTAGCACACTAATCACTTGTTTGTTGTTGCTCATTTTGCAGCCCGCTGTCGCACAACAAAAAAGGATAAACATTCAGTCCATTGCTACCGGCAACCAATCCTCCTATGCTGCAAACCAAATAAAACTGGCTGCGCAGGAAAATAAGTATTCCGTGGTTCAATCAGTCCTTTCTAAAGCAGCAAAGGAAGAGGTAGTTGTATTGATCATTGACGACTCAGCCCAATCTGTACAAACCGCAACCAAACAAAACCTGAAAGCGCCCATGAACTTAGGCTGGCAATCATACGCCATACGTGTTCAAAACAACGGCGCCCAAAAGCTCATTTACATACTGGCGGGCGATAAAGCCGGGGCATTGTATGGAAGCCTGGATGTGGCGGAAGCGCTGCGTATTCAAACCCTCAACGACCTTAAAGATTCTGACAACAAACCCTACCTTGAACGGCGTGGTATTAAGTTCAACATACCGCTCGACCTGCGTACACCCAGCTATACCGATCCAAGTGATGCTGCCCAGCAAAACATCGGCAATGTTTGGGAAAAATCGTTCTGGACAACATACCTGGACGAGATGGCCAAACACCGCTACAATGTGTTAAGTCTGTGGAGCCTGCACCCATTCCCGTCGCTTGTAAAAATTCCGGAGTTTCCTGAAGTAGCACTGAATGATGTATGGCGCACCAAAGAAAAATTTGATGATGGTTATAGCCACAATGGGATTAATTATGTACGGCCACCCCTGCTCAAAAATGTGGAAGTAGTGAAAAAAATAACGATCGATGAAAAGATTGCTTTTTGGAGAGACGTAATGCAGATGGCCCGCGACCGCGGTATAGAAGTGTACCTGTTTACCTGGAACATTTTTACCAATGGCGCCGAAGTCAAACACGGCATCACCAACCGGCAGAACAATGATACCACCATTAAATACTTCAGGGCCGCAGTACGCCAAACGGTACAAACATACCCGCTGTTGGCAGGCTTTGGCATCACCGCAGGTGAGGCAATGAATGGTAAACTGAAGGGAGACTACGCTAACGAAAAATGGCTCTGGCGTACTTATGGCGAGGGCATACGCGATGCATTAAAGAATGAACCCGATCGCAAATTCAGACTCATCCATCGCTTTCACCAAACATCGTTAAGCGAAATCAAAGACGCCTTTCGCGAGTACCCCGGCACTATTGATCTAAGCCTTAAATATGCCATTGCACACATGTATTCCATCACCAATCCGCCCTTTGTGGATGCCGCCATGCCTTTACTTTCACAGCAAACCAAAAGCTGGCTCACCATCCGCAACGATGATATTTATAGTTTCCGCTGGGCTAACAACAATTTCGCAAGGCAGTTCATAAAAGACATTCCGGAAGTGGAGAAAATAGCCGGTTACTACATGGGTCCCGATGGTTACAATTGGGGCCGCGATTACCTTACAAAATCAAACGAGCATCCATTGGTTATGCAAAAACAATGGTACTCGTTCATGTTGTGGGGAAGGCTAAGTTATAATCCCAACCTGCCGGATGAAGTGTTTCTAAAAACCTTGCAAACCCGTTTTCCAACTGTATCCGTACAGCAACTGTACAAGCCGTGGTCTGCAGCCAGCATGATCTTTCCCTGGATTACCCGCTATGTTTGGGGTGATATTGATTTGAAATGGTTGCCTGAAGCCAACATCAGCCACCCAACGCATAAGGGCTTTTTTACCGTGGCCGATTACATTGAAAGGGAGCCCATGCCCGGCAGCAACATTCGCAATATTTACCTGTGGGCTAAATACAAACATGAAGGAAAAACCGATTCACTGCTGTCGCCGTTAGCCGTTGCAGACACGCTTGCAAAACTTTCATCTGATGCATTAACCGGCTTAAAAAGCTTACCAGCCCGTAAGGTGGGTTCCTTCACCGAACTCGATCAAACGCTTGGCGATATTGAAGCTTTTGCACACATAGGAAACTATTATGCAGCAAAAATGCGGGCCGTTTGCAGCCTTGCATTATTAGACCAGTTTGCCAATGAAAGTGACCGCAACAGCGCAGTAACATTTTTAGAAGAAGCAAAAAATCATTGGGCTAAATATGCTGCCGTATACAGTTCGTTGTATAAACCCGCCTTGTACAACCGAGTAGGTTTTGTAAATATCCCGGAGCTTATTACCAAAACCGAACAGGATATCATCCTGGCAAAAAACTGGAAACCCGGAACCATCAAATACCAGGTTAAAGTGACCACGGAGAAGCCGTTTAGGAATTAGGAGTGGTGAATTGGGAGGTTGTGAGTTATGAATTAAGATTTATGAATTAAGAGTTATGAATTATGGGTTATGAGTTATGAGTTTAAAGTGGAGCATTTACTTTTTTGATCAGTTCTGTAAACCGGTGACATAGATGGCTGACGTTCAAAATCGAAGAACAAACAAGGTTATTTTTTGGAGCCAGGGAGTTGAATTTCTATTCAGCATTGTTGCGTCGCACTCTTGTACTCTTGGTACATTATGGTACATACAAGTCGCCATGGTCCCAAAAGTCCCCCTAAGAAACCCCAACCGAAAAAGCCCTGCAAATAGGTGCTGCATATGGTTATATAGTAAAAGTGTGCGACGCAAGAATGTACCATAGTAGCAATGCCGCCCGGTTCAAAAAAAAATTAGTTTAAAACAAATGCCACTGTATGAAAATGATTAAAAAATTAAACCCTTTACCAATAAAGCAGCTAGTTTGTTTTTGTTGTGTAGCCATCATCCTGTTGCACAGCAACAATAACCTATACGCGCAATGGGCCAATATAAACCCCGGCCATTACGACACTACCTGGTGGAACCGTACGCCCATCCGGTTAATACAAACCAACCTGCGTAAGGTAGATGAACTTATGGATGTAGATGCATATGTTAAAACCATTGAAGCTGCTTCTGCCAATGCAGTGTTGTTGAACGCCGGCGGCATTGTAGCTAATTATCCAACAAAACTGCCGTTCCATTATCGCAATCCGTTTATGAAAGGCGACCTGGTAGGCACCCTGCTAAACCGCTTACATGCAAAGGGTATTAAGGTATTGGGGCGTTTTGATGTAAGCAAAATAAATGAAACACTGGCCGCCCAAAAACCGGAATGGTTGTATGTGGGCACCGATGGCAAAAACGTGAATTACAACGGGCAGGTACACACCTGTGTAAACGGCGGCTACCAGCAACAATACACCTTTGATATTTTAAAAGAAACGATACAGAACTATGACCTCGATGGTATCTTTTTTAATATGCCCGGTTATACCACTTCCCGACTATAGCGGCGTGTACCATGGCATTTGCCAATGTAACAATTGCAAGAAGCGATTTCACGACTCTACGGGTATGACGTTGCCGGTAAAAGAAGATATGAATGATCCTGTTTTCCGCAGGTACAATGCTTTTAGAAAAACCACTTCAGAACAGTTATTTAAACAGGTGGGCGATTTTATAAAACAACAAAATCCCAAACTTATTATTAGCACCTATACCGATGCAGGCGTAGACATGACCCGCAGTTAATCGAGTTCGTGGCTTACATCAGATTATGAATGGAACTACTTTTCAACCGATCATGTAAAGCGGGTAATTGGTTCGTACAAGGACAGAACACCGAGTAACCTGCTGCAATATTTTCTTGCAATCGGTTACCGGCATATTGCTACATCACCCAACATATCCCGCATATGGGTGCTTGAAAATATGCTGAACGGTGCACCACTGGATGTATATGTTATAGGCACATTGGCCAACCAGGAAGACCGCCGCTTTATACCCGTCCTG
>JBBRUR010000202.1:0-3906 GCA_038247635.1 Chitinophagales bacterium | reverse complement strand
TTCCGGTCCAGTTATCCGCAACAATGTTTTTTTAGGAGAAGAATATGATGCCCGGTTGGAGAAAAGTTTTACGGCAACTGATGGCTGGAAAAATGCAGCCGTTGCCACCGGACCGGATGGCGTATTAAAAGCACAAATACAACCACCTGTTCGCATCACAAAACTGCTGCAACCAGTCAGCATCAACGAAGTAGGGAAAGATACGTTTATAGTAGATATGGGGCAAAATTTTGCAGGCATTGCTCGGATAAAAGTTAGCGGTCCTACTGGCACAACGGTTTCTTTACGCTTTGGCGAAATCATTCATCCCAATGGCACCCTTAACTGGATAACCACTACAGCAGGGCATATAAAAGAGATGTGGAATATGAGCGGCGGTCCTGGTGCACCCAAAACTGCCTGGCAAAAAGACGTCTATATTTTAAAAGGAAAAGGGGTAGAGGAGTGGAACCCCCATTTTACGTTTCATGCATTCAGGTATATAGAAATTACCGGCTGGCCGGGCAAGCCAACCTTACAAGATATTGCAGGTTTGCGGATGAACAGCGATGTACAACAGCAGGGCAGTTTTGCCTGCTCCAACGAGATGTTTGATACACTCCACGACAAAATCCAGTGGACTTTTTTGAGTAATATTTTTAGTGTACAATCTGATTGTCCGGGCCGGGAAAAAATGGGCTATGGTGCAGATATAGTTGCCACGGCCGGAGCTTATATTCACAATTACAACATGGCTAATTTTTACCGGAAAACGGTGCAGGATTTTGCCAACGACCAACAGCCCGATGGCGCTATTACTGAAATAGCACCTTATACAGGCATTGCCGACCGGGGTTATGGCGGCCAATCCGGCCCATTGGGTTGGCAACTTGCTTTTAGCTTTGTACAAAAAAAACTGTACGATTATTATGGCGATAAACAAATAATTGAGCAGCAGTACCCGGCTTTTAAAAAGCAACTCGATTTTCTGCAAGCCAATGCCAAACAGGGTTTATACCATTGGGATATTGGCGATCACGAAGCGATTGATCCAAGGGCGGAGGCCTTTTCTGCCGCTTGTTTCTATTATCATCATGCAATATTAGCCACCGAATTTGCCGGTATCCTCAACAAAACAGCCGACTCCGTTCAATATGCAAAATTGGCTAATGGTATACGAGCTGCTATTGTTCGTAAATATTTAATACCCAATACCGGTCGCTTCGACAACGCCACCCAGGCCGCACAAATTTTTGCTTTATGGTATAATATTTCCCCGGAAAAAGAAAAAACTTTTGAGGTATTATTAAGTGAATTTGAAAGACATAACTGGCATGTATCTACCGGTATTTTTTCTACTATGATGCTGTTTGATGTATTGCTGGAAAAAGATAAAAATGAACTGGCATATCGGATAGCCAATCAACGTGATTTTCCTGGCTGGGGTTACATGCTTGCCAATGATGCCACCACGCTTTGGGAAAGCTGGGAAATGCCTTCTTCTGCGTCTTACAATCATCCCATGTTTGGTTCTATCGAGGAATGGTTTTATAAATCTTTATTGGGTATTAATGCGGCCGCACCTGGCTTTAAAAAAATCATTATTAAACCACAACCAGCCGAACTAACCTGGGCAAAGGGATCCTACCAAAGTATATATGGCCTTATTGAAAGCGACTGGAAAAAAACAGACGGTAGTTTTCAGTTACGGGTAAATATTCCGGTAAATACAACGGCGGAGGTTTGGGTGAAGGCAAATGAGCAGAATACCATTACTGTAAACGGAAATACGAATTTGGAAGCGGCAGGGATTACTACGGTAAGGATTCAGGATGGATACGCTGTGCTATCTGTGGGCAGCGGTGTGTACGAGGTTCTGGTAAATCAGTAGAACATATATTTAATTTGTAGAAAAAAAACTCTTATGAAATGTACATGGTTATTTCTGCTGTTCATTTTGTGTAAGCAAGGGCAAGCTCAGCAAAATAAAACCTGGTTTGCTTTTAAACCGGATACCAACAAAAAAACCAGTACCATTAATATGAGCCAATGGCTGGATAAGCCTGCGGGTAAGCATGGTTTTTTGCAATATCAGGGAAAAGATTTTGTATTTGAAGATGGCACCAAAACAAAATTCTGGGGGGTAAATATTGCGAGTGAAAATCCTTTTGTAGCGCCGGAAAAAGCCAGCAAGTGGACAAATTTTATGGCCGGTTATGGTATCAATGCAGTAAGGTTTCACAAGTTTACCTGGGAGGCTACCGATGGCATACACTCCACACAACTCACCAACGCAAAATGGAAAAACTTTGATTTTTTCTGCAACGAATTGCGCAATGCCGGTATCTACTATAGCTGGTCGCATATTTATGGGCATCGCTTGTTGCCTGCGGACTCTTCAAGGGTACTTGCTTACCGGGAAGTGGTCGATACAAAATTCCCCTGGTCGCATTTAAACGGCAGCACGGCGGGGATTGTAAATTTTGCCGAAGATCTTCAAGCCCTTAATATTGAGCTTACGGTTAACATGCTCAATCACATCAATCCCATCTCCGGTTTGCGTTATGCCGATGACCCGGCACTCAATTTTATTGAACTGCAAAATGAAGACAATATTTTTTGGGGTGCCATAGAAGAAACTTTAAAACAAACCCCCACGTATAGAAAATTATTATGCAGGCAATTTAGCGACTGGCTGAGAAAAAAATATGGCACACAGGAAAATTTACTGACTGCCTGGAAACAGCAAGGATTGCCCGCAGGAGAAACATTAGATCAAAATAATATTTACCCCAAACCCAATCACGGTTATTTTAGTTATGAAACAGAGCAGGCGCAAAAAAAAGGCATACCACTACCTTTGGATGTAGCCGACCGGGCAACCTTTTTGTATGAAGCCCAACTTCATTTTTACCAACGCTTTACGGTAGCTATCCGTGCTACCGGGTACAAAGGTATAATAGTGGGTAGTTGCTGGCAGGCAGGTTCTGGCATTGCCCATTTCTACAATCTCTTTGCCGATTACAATGCTGGTGTAATTGACCGCCATAATTATTCCGGCGGTGGCACAGGTCATCAGTTGACTACCGGTAAAGTAGATAATGAGGCCATGGTAGCTATGCCGGGGTCGGGTTTATTGAGTACCGGATTTCAGCAGGTATCCGACAGGCCTTTTCAGATTTCTGAGTGGATGGCATTGATTCCTAACCAATGGACGGCCGAAAGTTCGCCCATTATTGCCGCGTATGGCATGGGGTTGCAGGGTTGGGATGCATCGTATGCCTTTGCTATGGATTATGATCATTTTACACCCACTATACAAAGCCATGGCGTGTACAATGTAACCTCGCCCACCCAATTGGCGTTATACCCGGCGCTGGCCATTATGATTTATAACAATGATATTAAAGAAGGCGAAACCATTTTAAACCGAAATATTGATACCAACGATTTCAAACGAGGCATAGTAAACATAACCGATAAAACCACACAACAGGCAGACGTAAAACGGTTTGATGCAGAGGTTCCTGCACAGTTGCTGGCAGTGGGTAAAACAACCCTGAGCTTTAATAATCCGGCGTCAGAAAAACGAATAGATAATTACTACCGTTATATAGATACCGTTGGCAAAATAATTACATCTGCAACAGGGCAGTTGGTATGGAACTTTAGCGGCAAAGGATGCTTTACAATTAATGCACCGGGTACAAAGGGCATCGTTGGTTTTATGGATAGCGGTATTTACCAGCTCGGTGAAATAAGCCTGCAAACTACCAACGATTTTGTAGTGATATTGGTAACAAGCCTGCAGCAAAAAACGCCGCTGGCAACTGCAAAAAAAATACTGCTCACGGTGATGGCACGTGCAGAAAATACTGGCATGCAGTATAATGATACGCATAGCGAATTACTACAATTGGGCACAGC
>JBBRUR010000201.1:0-4176 GCA_038247635.1 Chitinophagales bacterium | reverse complement strand
CCCTCTCCAAAGGGCGAGGGGCGGTGCTGTTGAACTGTTTCGGGCAGTGGAGCTTCCACATTGGCATTGGACATTTTTTGATCATTTTTTATTTGGAGGTATTGTACTTAGGGCTGTTAGCCAACGGCTACCGGCTACTTTGCAATTTGGTATTGTACCTTGAAATGATACAGTACAAGGGTGCGACGCAAGCGGAGCTAAATAGATATTCAAAAGCCTGCTGCAAAAAAAAATTTTGTGATGCCATTTATTTAGTCTGATTTAGGCTTACCGCTTGAAGCTTGCAATTTGCAGCTAAAAGCTTTCTACTTTCTTCCTCTTTCAAACTCCCTACTAATGACTGCCGACTACCGCATTACTTATAATACGGCATATGATTGTTTTGGAACTGCTTGTACGCTTCGTTCCACGAGTCGTTGATTTGCTTGCGTTCGGCGTTGGATTGATTGACGGCCTGGTTACTGCTGTTAACCGCAGCGTTAATTTCTTTGACCATTTTATTAAATTCATCTACCTCTTCTTTGGTGCGGCTGCCTTTGGCATCGAAGCTTTTTTTCATTTTGGTGAAGGCTTCTTGTTTTAGCAGGTAATCGTTCATTTTGGGTACTATTTCTTCGCCCAGGCGCTTATACTTTTTTAATATCATGCGGCAGGTATTTATCAGCGAATTATCGCCGCCAAAGGCTTTGGTGGTATCAAGGGTGCGCAGGCCTTCGTCGGCATAGGTTATGAGGGCGTTGCGGGCCTGCTCTATGTCGTTAATTTTTTTGGTATCGTTGGCTTTTGTCAATTGGCCGTCCTGCCAATTACATTTAAAAAATACCAGGTATACGTTGTTCAGGTATTTATTAACCTTGCCTGCAGTGTTTAGCTTATCGCCCAGCTCGGATTTACCTTCAGTAACTTTTACATTGTTTTTGGTGGCAAAAGCATCGTATGCAGCATCCATCTTTTTATTGGCCTCATCCAGCTTTTCGTCGGTCTTTTCGTGTAGCAGCATTACGGCCTGCATTTCGTCAAAACTCTGCTCGGCTATCTCTTCCAGGTTTACTATTTTATTATAGTCTTCGTTAAACACGTTGTAGCATAACTGCACATAATCAAGACTGGCCTTGCGTAATCCATTGTCGCCTTTGTACAGTGGAAGGTCGGTTATTTTGTAGCGGGTGTTGGTAATGCTTTCCAGCACCTGCTGGCGCACTTTTTCCTGTTTGCGGGCGCTGGCACCATGGGCGCTGGTGCTCATGTATTGCATGTAGCGCTGGTTCATTTCGTTTTGGGTGTTGCTAACGGCGGTCAGGTAATTGCCGGGGTCGTCAAGGCTTTGCGCCGATGTGTTGAAATAAAGCGCTACTGCCAGCAATGCGGTAAGGGTAGTTTTGGTGAACATGGTATGGTGTTTAAATTTTAAATATATCGTTGTTGTTTGTGATTAAAAAAAGTTTCACGCAAAGAGTGCAAAGAAACGTTTCTCGCAAAGGGGGCTAAGGAAAGACACGCAAAGGGCGCAAAGAAAAACCTTGAATTACAAGATTTAAAAAAGTCTTTGCCTTTTTTGCGGGAAACTCTTTGCGCCCTTTGCGTGAAAAGCTCCTGACTTCTTTGCGTGAAACACTTGGCGCTCTTTGCGAGAAAGGCTTTGACTTCTTTATCATCTTTTAAAAACGTTTTACAGCAGGGATGCATTGTTACGATGGTGTAATATTCTTTATGGAATGATGGCCAGCAATATACGGTACACACTAGTCACATACGGATCGGCCAGCAACAGGTCGCCCCACACCTCGTCGATATTAGTGGCCAATGCACCTGTAAACGGCGGCGAGCTGACTGTAAACAAGGCGGCACTGGTATCGGTAGCCGGTTTTTCTATTGATTGCCTTGCCTTTAACCGGGCAATATTATCGGCCAGCACCAGCGACAGTGTGCGGGTGTTTTTGTCGGCCCGTTCGCGGTCAATGTATTGTTGCAGACGTTGCAGGTAAGGGTTTTGTTGTACGGCCAGTTTACCTGCTTCGGCGGCTTTTTGCAGCGGCAATGGCGCGTAGGGTTTGTAATATTTATTCGCCTCTATCATTCCGGCCTTTATTACCATGGGGTTGTCGGTTTCGCGTTCGCCTTCTACCTGTAGCAGGTCGGGCAGCAGCACATCGGGCACTACGCCACTTTCCTGCGCGGTTTTGCCATTTACCCTAAAAATTTGCGCCGTAGTTATTTTTATATAGCTATCCGCTTTTTTGGTTGATGGATCGTCGTCAATCTTCAGGGTAGTATCCATAGGGAAAACCGCCTGCGCCGTAGCCTTGCCATACGTAGCCGAACCCACCACGATAGCGCGGTTATAATCCTGCAGCGTGCCGGCCACCATTTCGCTGGCCGAGGCGCTATAGCCATTTACCATTATTACCAGCGGACCATCGTAAATGGTACCGCGGTTACCATCTTTTAGCGTAATCACTTTTGCCTCGCGGGTCTTTATTTGCTCTACCGGGCCGCCATCTATAAAAATGCCCGACAGTGCCACAGCCTCGGCCAGGCTGCCACCGCCATTGTACCGCAGGTCAAGCACCAGCCCATCTATTTTTTCTTTTTTAAGCTTTACAATTTCGCGGGCCACGTCGTTGGCGCAACCGTTGGCGCCGGTTCCTCCCTCATCGTTCTCCTCCCAATCTTCGTAAAAGGCAGGCAGCGAAATGTAGCCTATAGTTTTGGCGCCCTTCAATACAAAGCTTTTTACCCGCTCCTCGTCGTCGGGGTCAACGGCCTCTTTTACCAATGGCACCTGCCGTGTAGTACCGTCGGGTTTGCGAACGGTAAACACCAGTTCCTCGTGGTTGCTGGCTGTCATTAGCTCGTAAATTTCCTGCATACCGGCATCCGACACATCCATTTTTTCTTTACCCGCCCATTGCACGGCTATTATTTTATCGCCCTTATTAAACTGGCCACTTTTAAAGGCGGGGCTACCGGGCAGCAGGTCGTCAATTACGGCCTCGCCCCTGTCGTTTTCATCCAGCCCAAAACCAAATACCATGCGTTTGTTGCCCAGTTCTGCTTCAAAATTTTCTTTATCAGTCAGGGGCATAAAAGCGGTGTGGGGATCATAACTTTCGGCAATGGCCTTGCAATAATAGTTGGCGGTTTGCTGGTTAATGCCACCGGGCAACTGTTGCGCACGGGTAAAGGTGCGGCTAAGCAGCGACCGGGCCCTGCCGCGGGCCAATGGCTCCAGGCTATCGGTATAGCGGGTAAGGGCAATAGGCGATAGGGTGGTAATACTGTCGTTGCCTTGCAGCAAATTGTCGAGCACCATTTTTTTAACAATTTTATACAGTTTGGTACGCTGACCGGCCAGGTTGGCGGGGTAGCTTTTTACCTCGGCCATAGATAGTGTTTCGGGTGCCGAAAAATTAAACGGCTTGCCGCAGATAACTTTTAGCAGGCTATCTACCTGTTGAACCCGTTGACCATACAAGCCCGCTGCCAGTGTCACAAACCCGGTTTGCCGAAGTTGTATTTGCTGGTAGAGGGTGGTTTTATTTGCAGATAGCTGGTTAATGTCGGTTTGGGTAAAATATACTTTTTCGGGGTCGGCCTGTTGCAGGTAGGCGTTGAACACCTGCACCGAAAAACTATCGTTAAGCGGCACCGGCGCAAAGTGAAACTTAGCGGCCATGCGGGTAATAATCAATGCATTGTCGGCCGCCTTTTGAAACGATTGCGCCTGCCCTGTAAACGACAAAAACACACTGCAGGCAACGGCGAAGTATTTGGTCATAAATAATAGTACTGGCTATGGTTTAGTGAAGGCCGGAGGGGTTACTCCGGCCAATAAAAATTAAATGTATACGGATTGTCGCAAACTGCCAAAGGTTGCATAGCTGCAAGTTGCAAGTTGCAAGTTGCAAGTTGCAAGCTGCAAGTTGCAAGTTGCAAGTTTCAAGCTGCAAGTTGCAAGCTACAAGTTGCAAGTTGCAAGCTACAAGCTGCAAGCTGCATTGCAAGTTGCAAGCTGTAAGCTACAAGCTGCAAGTTGCAAGCTGCAAGCTGCAAGCTGCAAGTTGCAAGCTGCAAGCTGCAAGCTGCAAGCTGCAAGCTGCAAGCTGCAAGCTGCAAGCTGCAAGCTACAAGCTGCAAGCTGCAAGCTGCAAGCTGCAAGCTGCAAGTTGCAAGCTG
>JBBRUR010000200.1:0-4207 GCA_038247635.1 Chitinophagales bacterium | reverse complement strand
GCAAACCGGTTTGCTCTATTACGGCGCCCGCTACTACGACCCAAAAATTTGTGTGTGGTATGGTGTTGACCCGCTGGCAGAGAAATATCCGAATATGGGAGGGTATGTGTATTGTAATGGGAATCCTGTAATGCTTGTAGACCCAAATGGTGAATCTCCTACATTAGTTACGGGGGCTATAGGCTTTGGAGTAGGTGCATTAATTGGTGGTTGCTTTGAAATGGGAATGCAATTATATAATGATGGAGAAGTAACAAATTGGAAGGCAGTAGGCGGAAGTGCTCTTCAAGGAGGAATTGTTGGAGGGGCTGCAGGATTAACAGGAGGTGCTAGTTTATTGACAACAGCATCAGTTGCAGGAGGTGCAAATGCTGTAGGAGGTACACTTAATCGAACTATACAAGGAAAGGAAACATCGTTGATAGATGTTACTCTAGATTTTTCTATTGGTGCAGCTATAGGGACTTTAGCAAGATTCATTCCCACACCTAAAGGGGCAAGTGTTATAAAAGGTGGTTCATGGATAACTACGAATGAGAGTATGAGCACTGCTGCAGCTAATTATCAATCATTTATTACGAAGCAAGCAGCTAATAAATCTTTTTTATTAAAAGGAGTGAAGTTTGATGGTGTCATTAATAATATTTTGGTAGATGCTAAATCTGGTTATGGTAATTTTGTTAATAAGGCAACAGGAGGTTTTCAAAGTTGGTTTAAGGGTTCAAATTCATTAATAGCTCAGGCAGAAAGGCAAATTGAAGCTGCAAATGGGACAAAAATTCAATGGTTTTTTGAAAATAAAGCAGCATTCGATGCTACTCAAAAACTGTTTAAAAAAGAAGGTGTTAAAGGTATAGAGTTGATATTTAAGACGATAGAATGACATGGAATATATAGAAATAATTAGAGGGATTATACCCAAGAAAAATGAAACGACCTCATATTTAACTGAGAAAGTGTTAGAAACTTTATCTGGATTAAGACAAATAGATAATAATTTATTTGAGAATTGGTATGAGCAAGGTGGTAATAAAAAGGAGGCTTTACGTAATAAGATTTCCTTTGAATACGATAATATTGAACAATTGATAAAAAAGAATTGGGATAAAAAAAATAGTGATTTAGGATGTAGTTTTAGCTTATGGACAGGTAACAAAATTGAATTATCGAATACACTAATAAGCTTTAGAGTAGGTTTAATCTCTAAAAATGAAAACTTAAACAATAGAATAGTTATTTCTCTTCCATTTTTACATAAGTTGAGGCTTACTGCGGATAGTGTAATTATTACAGATATACAAAAACTTATTAGTACTATTTGGGAAACATCAGTCATTGAATTAGATATGTTTTAAAGTAACCCAGTTGTCCGTAGGTTGTCACTTATGTGTTCGGCGGTTGGGCTGTGCCCTCCGCTAGCGCGGACTTGCAATACGTGCAACACAAAGCATTGTAATTCAGTGAGCTGACATTTTAAAACCAAACCGTTAACAACAGCACTGTTGCATCGTCGCATACCTATCACTATATTTACAACGGAACAAAACCCAATGCGGCAAGTATGATTGGCGATAGCAAATACACCTACGACGAAAATGGTAACCCCACCCTGCGTGAGGACACCACCACCAACTCGTTTCGCCAAATGCAGTGGGACGAGGAGAACCGCCTCACCATGCTTTCCGACGATGGTTACACCAACCGCTACACCTACAACCACAGTGGCGAGCGGGTAATAAAAAGTCACGGAGGCTCAACGGGCGTATTCCTTAACGCCAATCCGCAAGGCATTTTGTATCACGATGCCGATAACTACACCCTCTATGTGAGTCCGTATATGGTGGTGAGCAAAGATAAATTCACCAAGCACTACTACAGCGGTACCCAACGTGTGGCAAGTAAAATAGGGGTGGGCGATTTTAACAACCTCTTTATACAAGGCAGTACCAATATAACCGCCGGACAAAAAGATTATGCCGAGCGCATGAAACTGATGGAGCAGAGCCGCAACGACCATTATGCCGAGCTGGGCATTCCGCCAGGGCCACCCACCAGTAAAGGTATTTGGGGCGAGCCCGAAACCACCGGAAAGGCACATGCCAATACCACACTGGGGGTTTACGACATACCCGACAACTGGCCACGCGCACCCATAAAAAACAAGCCCGGCGATGTGCCTGGCCCACCAGTGCAGTACGGCCCACCCATCGACCCCAGCAAAGTAGAGCCCGGCTATGGCTACAGCCTGCCTATACCTCTTACTGAGGATGAAATTTATTACTATCATAGTGACCATTTGGGTAGTACCAGTTACGTCACCGACAGCCAAGGTGCAGCCACCCAGTTTGTGTGCTACATCCCCTTTGGCGAGGCCTTTGTAGATGAACATACCACTCGCCCGGGTATGCCGTTTAAGTTTAATGGCAAGGAGCAGGACGAACAAACAGGCTTGCTCTATTACGGTGCACGCTACTACGACTCAAAAATTTGTGTGTGGTATGGTGTTGACCCGCTGGCAGAGAAATATCCGAACATGGGAGGGTATGTGTATTGTAATGGGAATCCAGTGATGTTTGTTGACCCTGATGGAAGAACACCTATTGGAGCTGTAGTTGAGGGTATTGGAGCCTTTGTGATAACTGCGGGGATTGACTTCCTTTCAAACTGGGTTTTTACCGAAGGTATTACATACAAACAAGCATTTAGTAATATTGCTTGGGGTGCTGCTGCATTTGATGGCATGACAACCGCTGCGATTTCATTTTTTGTTGACGGTACGGGAAGTGCTAAATTATTAGCAAAAATAGGGAAAAGCAAAGGTGGTAAAATGGCCTTAGATATAGTTAAGAATATGACTGTAAATATCATGATGCAAATTGAGAAAGGTGCTGATTTTGAGGATATTAATTTATCGGAGGAGTTTTTAACAGCAACGTTCTCAACCTTATTATCTAACGGATTAGGAAAAAAGGCAGATGAGTTGTTGGAGTCATTGAAAAATAGCAATAAGACTTTATATGCAAAACTCAATAAGCTTCAGAATAATATTCTGAAGGAAAAAAATGAAGCAAGAATAAAAAGTGATACAAACAAAGTGAAAATTGCAACGGAGAATTCAAATAATAAAGCATTAAGTTACGTTAAAGAAAAATCTAAGGTTAAATTAGTTTCAGATGGTACTGCTGAAACAGGAAAACAATTATATGACAAAGCTACAAAAGACTAGGCGTTTTTTTAATTATGTAAAAACAGAAAGGTGTAAAATTCTCATAATGATAGTTGGTTTTCTAAGTTATGGTTTTTTTTTAACAACTTTAGTCACCACTTTTAATTACTACATAATACTTTTGGCTTTATCGTTGGTTATTTGTTTATTACGTGGTTCTTTTAAAAAAGTCGTAACTAGTTTTGAAAAAGCAACAGTCTTTTTTCGACTATATTTAATGTTGTATTTTGTTTTTTTTTCGATACTTTTTTTTGCGAGTAAATTTGTTAAGCTAGAAACATTTATTGTTCCGATAAATAGCTATTCAACGGCAAAAACTGATGCTATATATTTTAGTTTTTGCAATAATAAGTTTAAGAGATATCATGATTTATCAGGACTTCCTCTTGATAAATTAAAACTCAATTATAATGTAGAATTAAGTTTATCAATGCCTTTACCCCATATTTATTTTATTCATCATATAGATGTTCTTAAAAAAAGAGAATAGAGTTTTACTTAGTGCTATTTTTTTTATGCTCCGTTGTCCGTAGGCTGTCGCTAATACGTTCGGCGGTTGGCTGTGCCACCGTCGTTCTATCGTCACAGGCTTAGCCTGTATTTGTTGTTAACAAGTGCGCTAAGTTGTTAACAACAGCACTGTATCCACATCTCACACCTATCACTATATTTACAATGGCACAAAACCCAATGCGGCAAGTATGATTGGCGATAGCAAATACACCTACGACGAAAATGGTAACCCTACCCTGCGTGAGGACACCACCACTAACTCGTTTCGCCAAATGCAGTGGGACGAGGAGAACCGCCTCACCATGCTCTCCGACGATGGTTACACCAACCGCTACACCTACAACCACAGTGGCGAGCGGGTAATTAAAAGCCACGGTGGCTCAACAGGCGTGTTCATCAACGCCAATCCGCAAGGTATTTTGTATCACGATGCCGATAACTACACCCTTTACGTGAGCCCCTATATGG
>JBBRUR010000199.1:0-4280 GCA_038247635.1 Chitinophagales bacterium | reverse complement strand
AGGATTAGCCGCATTAGGATTTGTTCCAGTTATTTCATTAGAAAATATTGGACCGCTTGATAGCACTGTGTAAGAATAGTTTGCACCACCGCTGTTGTTTAGGCTTAAGGTAGCCATGTCGTAGGCAGATTGTCCATGAGTACCAAAATCTGTAGCTAACTGTATTATGGTTTTATTACTGCTAAAAACATAATATCTAACAACGGTAGCAGCGGGTTGTGCAGGTAAGGTTGCAGTACCGGTGGTACCACTAAACGAAAACTGCGCAATAGTTGAGGTAGAAAAATTGTTTGTTGAATATCTTAAATAAACGTTCTCGCCAGCCGCCGGTGCAGCCGAAGTTGTTGCAGTTACCGTTTCTGTAGAAGTTGGTGTAACACTCGAAGCAATTTGAAATTGTGTAACTGAAGAAATGGTTACCGGGTTAAAACTTGTTTCAAGTAACTGCATTACGTTATCAGCAGCTGCATTATTACCTACATTAAAAGTGTAATAATTGCCATTAGAAATGGTGGGTAGCAGGCCGCTGATTCCACTTGGCGAGTTATATTTTGCTCCATTATTAAAACTGGTTGGGATAAACGTGTTTGTCGAAAGTATTTGATTAATTAATTTGGGCTTCCAGTTAGTGGTATAATTGGTCGAAGCCGCAGTACCTGTTGCAAATTCCCAGTTTCTAACACCACTTGCTGCATTGCTACTGGCTTGAAGGCGTACTTGTTTAAAACCGCCTACAGTTGAAAGGTCATAAGTTGTGAAATTACCATTAACTATTTGGGTGCCTAACACCGTAGGTTGAGCAAAGGAATAAACACTATGTAAAAGGAATATTGCCGTAATGATTAACGACAAAGGCAATCGTTTCAATAAGTTGACAAAACCGGGGCAGTATATTTTCCGCATAAAAAACCAATTGGATTATAATAAAAATAGAAAACCACACAGGTGGTTTCCAGGTCTTTTATACGATATTGGGGTGGGGTAGTAAATAGCGTTAGCTGTTATTTATAGGGTTTTTGAGGCTCGCAGGGCTTAGTAAGCCAGCAGCTCAAAGTTATCCGTGCTGCTAAATTAACAACGCTTTCACTAAATCAATATTAATAATGCGTTAACCATCCCGGCCCGCCTTACAATTCGTTTTCAGGCACGTGTAAAGATGCTTATCTGGGTTTAAAGGCTGCCTTACCAATATTAAATTTCAGTGTATACGGCTTACACTTTACACCTGGTTTTTATAGGCGGCCATTAACTTCTATTTAATAACCAATTGTATTTAATAATTTAAACCAACCCTGCTATTGTATGCTGGTTGTTTTATTTGGCCAACAACTATAAGGCAGGTGGCACTGCTATTAATACATTTATACGCCAACAAAATTTTTTATTTTCTTTTATGTTAAAATATTAGTAATAATCAGTGACATAACCACCGCACCTCTACTTAAAAAAAAGAGAAATTTTTGGTGAGGGGGTTAATAAGGCATTTTTATTAAAAAGTAAATCGGGCGCAAATAATTAATCGTAAAAATATCAAAATAACGATAGTTGCCTTTATAATTTAAATGATATACCAGGCCGGTTTTTACCGACAATTTGCGGTATTTCGCATTTTGCCATATAGAAAACTTAGCTGGCTCACCCCATAACAGCATTGATACCTAAGGGCAGGTTCCCGCTTTGCATCTAAAAAAAAGAAAATATTAGCCCCGCATGTAAAAGTAAATAACCCCAAAAAATTAACCGGGCGCCACAAAAATGCCTGATAAAAAAACCACTGCCCGCACCTTTTAAAGCCAATTTGTTTACTAATTAAACAAAAAATACCATGCCAAATACAACAAAAGCAAAAATAAACAACCCAAAAAATACACAGCTTTCGCAGGTAGGTTTTTAATTAATTGGGGTATTTGTAAATACCGGTATTTTCAAAAAAGGTTTTTCAAAAAGGGTTTTTCAAAAAAGGTTTTTCAAATAGGGTTTTTAAGCGGCTTTGGCGTAATTATCATTTAGCGGCCAGGCTATGGAACACAGACGTGGTATTGCGATGTGTAAACTGTTTACCAGGTGGCTGCACATTAAAAAGTTTTTAAGTTAACATTTGTTGTTGGGGGCAAAAGCCATGTAATGCCGGATAAAAAAATAGCGGTATTGCAGCGCAGTTATTAATTATCGCCGCTGGCTTGGGCTACGCTTAGCCACCGGTAACGGTAAAGCACAGCCAACTACATCAGCCGGCCTCAGCCAACAGCGGCTCCTTTTTTAATTTTTAATTTTTAATTAAGCCGCTGCTGCCTTCGGCTATGCACAGCCACCGGTAAAGCACAGCCACCGACATGAGCCAGCCCCAGCCAATGGCAGCTCCCGTTTTTTAATTTTTACTTTTTACTTTTTACATAAGCCGCCGCTGGCTTCGGCTACGCTCAGCCACCGACGGCTTACGTTTTTTACTTTTTAATTTTTACTTTCTACTCCACCACTACCTTTTGCGCCTGCCGGGTATCGCCGTTAATTAGTTGTAACTGGTACAAGCCTTGGGGCATTTTACGATTTAACTGTAACTGCCAGTTGCTGTTGCCGCCCAGGTGGCTAAACTCGTTGCGGTACACCTGTTGGCCAAGGCTGTTGTACAATACCGCTGCATATTTGCCTGCAGGCTGGTTTACCAACTGCAGGTTAATGGTGTGGTTGGTAACCGGGTTGGGATAAATACTGATGCCCGGTTTTTCGGCACCCTGCCTTACCTGTACAATTACACTAAAGCTAAACCTGCCTTCGCGGTCAATGGCTTTTATGCGGTAGTAATTAATGCCGGGCAGCGGCTGCTGGTCTGTCAGTTGATAAGGTTGCAGGCCATTATTGTTTACTATAGCGGCCACGCTGCCTACGCCGCCAAACTGGCGGCCATTGGCGGAGCGTTCTACTTCGTACCGAACCATATTGGTTTCGGTAGCCAGTTTCCAAACTACCTTATTGGTGGTGTTTACTTTGTAAGCACTTACATTGGTAAAGCTTACCGGCAAAACGGTGGCGGCATTAAATACAATATAAAACCGGTCGCTGGCCAATGAGGCGGCTACGCCACTGGTGATGGCAAATGGTATTACGGTAGTATCTAACAGGTTAATGGTGGTGTTGCGGGCCAGGTATTTATCTACCAGGTAAGCAGAGGTACTACCGTCAAAGTCAAAGGGATCAAACCGCCATTGGTAGGCCTGGGCTTTCATAGCACTTATTTGCAACGGTATGGTATCGCTTTTTACTATAGACGGGCGGGCCTCAATGCTCAGTTTTTGCCCGTTGCGCAGTATGGCAACATTTTCGTCGAAGCCGGCAAAGTCAGGGCTGTCATCGCCATCTACATTGGCCGAATACTGATTGTTGAACAGGGTACTTACCCCATCGGCGGTAAAGGTCATTCCATCGCTTTTAAAACTTAGGGCGGTGTACAGCCTTGGTAAACTTCTAAATACCGGCACATTATTGTTGCCCGATTTATGGGCTTCCTTTATGGTAATGCTGGTGCCGGTGGTAGATTTTACAAAAAACGACTGGCCCGATTGTATATCTATCGTAGCATCGCTTGCGCCTGTGGAAGGAACAATAATATTTCTAATGCCTGATGTATTGACGGACACATACCCACCACGGCTGCCCAGTTTTGCTTCGTAATAGTAATAGGTGTTTTCAAAACCGGTATTATTAATATCGGCATGTACCAGGCTCCAAATTATTGGCGCTGCATACGGGTTGGCAATTAAGGCAAACTGGCCGGTAGTTAAACCTGTTCTTTGCTGGTCGGCCATCATAATGGTGCCGTTGGCCCGTAAGGTGGTAGGCACACTAAATTGGCTATTGCTGGTAATATTATTTCGGGTACGGTCGCCACGAATAAAGAGCAGGTAACCGGTGTTGGCATCCAGTTTTAGCGTGTTGGTATTGGGTACGGCCTGCCAGTTGTTGCCAATTAACGTAAACAGTGAAGGATTTCCCGTAAGCGTAGCATCAAAACCATTAAGGCCCGTTTTTGAACCGGTAATATGGGTACCAAAGCCGGGGGTGGGATTTTGCAGGTTAAGCAAATCGGTGGGGTTGGTAATATTTCCCCCTTCCTGCCAATCCTGGTTAATGTTATTTACCGAGTTTACTGACGGGGCCAACATTCTATACGCCCGGCGTGCATTTACCGGCACGTAACGTTCTACCATTACATTGCCTGTAATATAATTGCTGCCCACACTTTCGGCAATTTGGCCGGTACCGGCTGCATTTGATTTTATGGT
>JBBRUR010000198.1:0-4337 GCA_038247635.1 Chitinophagales bacterium | reverse complement strand
CCTATCGATAGCTACCCATCAACCCTGCTTTTACGTTGCTTTTTTTGTAAGATGTATACTACGGTAACCAGCCTTATATCATTACAACTTCACCTATCGATAGCTACCCATCAACCCTGCTTTTACTTTGCTTTTTTTGTAAGATGTATACTGCGGTAACCAGCCTTATACCAATACAACTTCACCTATCGATAGCTACCCATCAACCCTGCTGTTACTTTGCTTTTTTTTAAGATGTATACTGCGGTAACCAGCCTTATACCAATACAACTTCACCTATCGGCAGCTACCCATCAACCCTAATTTTACTTTGTTTTTTTTGTAAAATGTATACAGCAGTAACCGGCCTTATACCAATACAACTTCACCTATCGATAGCTACCCATCAACTGTTCTTTCAGGTACCTTCGCCAAATTTTTATACCCGTCAATAGCTGAACTGCTTACATTGCATGTACGTTGTATTTTATGCTTCCTGCTAATTAAATAATATTGTTATGAAACCTATTTTAGTGCTGGCTTTACTTTGTATTGCCAATGTTTGCTTTGCCCAGGCTGACACGGCTACGCGTTATTTTTTAAAAGAAGGAAAGCCCACTAGCCGCGATAGTGCATTCTCCTATATAAAGCTTTACCCCGGTGCCAACGGCTACCATGGCAGGGAATATTACCAAAAGGGCGGCACACTAAAAAGCGAAGGCGACTATGCCGATAAAGAAGGCCTAACACCCCTTGGCGATTTTAATAACTATACCGATAAGGGCGTGCTGGACTACACTGCATCCTACATTGACGGCAAACCCAGCGAAATAATGTACTATCATAAAAATGGAAATAAAAGAGCCTACCTCTCCTTTAGCACTGGTGCTATTGACCAGGAAAAAGGCTGGGATACCGAAGGCAAAGAAATTAAGAAATACGTGGTAATGCGCGAAGCAAGGTTTAAAGGCGGGCCCGAAGGCTGGAGGAAGTACCTTGAAAAAAACCTGAATGCCAACATTGCTACCGATGCAGGTGCACCCGCCGGCGAGTACATGGTGGAAGTACGTTTTAAAGTAAGCCGCGAAGGTTATGTAAGCAACGTAAAAGCAGTAGCAGTACCCACAAAATGCAAGCCCTGTGGCAACGAAGCAGTAAGGGCCGTACTAAACAGCGCCGAATGGCAACCCGCTATATTACACAACGAAACTATTGAGTACATGGCTATCCAATTTATAACCTTTGTGGTGATAGATGATAGAAAAGGGAAAGGGCAGTAGGCAGCAGCCGGCAGCCGTGAGTCAGGAGTTTTTAGTCTATAGTCGGGAGTTAGCAGCCAGCAGCCGTAAGCCAGGAGTTTTTAGTCTATAGTCGGGAGCCAGCAGCCTTGCGTCAAAAGTTCTTAGTCTATAGTCGGGAGCCAACAGCTGTGAGTCAGGAGTTTTTAGTCTATAGTCGGGAGTTAGCAGCCAACAGCCGTAAGCCCGGAGTTTTTAGTCTATAGTCGGGAGCCAGCAGCCTTGAGTCAAAAGTTCTTAGTCTATAGTCGGGAGCCAACAGCCGTGAGTCAGGAGTTCGTAGCTTATAGTAGGGAGTTAGCAGCCGGCAGCCCTAAGCCGGGAGTTTTTAGTCTATAGTCGGGAGCCAGCAGCCTTTGTCGGGTGACTAGCCTAAGGAAACAGCCGACAGCCAAAATAGCAAGTATTAAGGAGCCAAAAGCCAACAGCCCTTGCCCTGAGCGTAGCCGAAGACGGCGGCCAATAGCCATGATAGCCAGTTGTTATTAGACAGTGGTCATGAGCCGGTAGTTAATAGCCAATCACCAACAACCAACCCTCAACCTCCGCCAATCAACCCCCAGCATCTTCCAATCAACCACCAACAATCAACCACTAACCTCTTCCGACCAACCACCAACAATCAACCTCCGCCAATCAACCCCCAACATCTTCCAGTCAACCGTCAGCAATCAACCACCGACAATCAACCATCGACCTCCGCCAATCAACCCCCAACCTCTTCCAATCAACCCCCAACAATCAACTCCCAACATCTTCCGACCAACCCCCAACCATTAACTTCCAACATCTTCCGACCAACCACCAACCATCTTCCAATCAACCACCAACAATCAACCACCAACCTCTTCCAATCAACCACCAACAATCAACCACCAACCTCTTCCAATCAACCATCAACGTCTTCCAATCAACCACCCAATTTCTTCCGACCAACCACCAACGACCAAAAATCCCCTCATCTATACCCCATTGCCTGTAGCGAAAACAGCTCGGCGTAACGGCCATTTTGTTGTAGCAATTGTTCGTGGCTACCGGTTTCTATCATTTGCCCTTTTTGAAGTACAATAATACGGTCGGCCATGCGTACGGTGCTAAAGCGGTGGGAGATGAGTACGGCCATTTTGCCTTTGGTCAGCTCGGCAAAACGCTGAAATACTTCGTACTCGGCGCGGGCATCTAATGCTGCCGTTGGTTCATCTAAAATCAATACAATGGCATCTTTCATATAAGCGCGGGCAAGGGCTATTTTTTGCCATTCGCCGCCCGATAGGTCTACACCATTATTAAACCGGCGGCCCAGCATTTGTTGGTATTGCAGCGGCAGGTTTTGTATCAGCGGGTCGGCAAGGCTTTGCACTGCTGCATGGGTAATAAGTTCAGGGTTGTCGGCTTGTGTAATGTTGCCCACCGCAATGTTTTGGCTAACGCTCATTTGGTAACGTATATAATCCTGAAAAATGATCCCTATGTTAAAGCGAAGCTCGTTAAGATCGTATAGTTTAAGATCGTGACCATCTAATAAAATACGTCCTTCGGTTGGGTCGTATAGGCGGGCCAGCAGTTTAACCAAGGTGGTTTTGCCGGCGCCGTTTTCGCCAACCAGTGCAATTTTTTCGCCGGGGTTCAGCGTAAAGCTTATATGGCGGCTTGCCCATTTTTCGCTATTGGCATACTTAAAGCCAACATCTTCAAAAGTAAAGCCCTGCTGTATTTGGTTGGGAAAGGGCAGTGGGTTTGGGGTAGCTACAATGTTGGGTTGTATTTCAAAAAATTCAAAAAAATCCTGCAGGTATACCGCCCCTTGCGATACGCTGTTAAAGCGCATCAGCACACCTTCCATAAGGCCGCGCAACTGCCTGAAGCTGCCCGCCAAAAACGTTAGCGAACCAATAGTAATGATACCGGTAACGGCCTGTGCAATTATAAAAACGTAGGCTGCATAGTAGCCGCCACTGCCCAGCATTGCCAGCAGGCTGCCCCAAAAAGTGCGGCGTATGGTAAGGTGTTTATTTTGTAAGTAAAAGCCATTACTAAGGGTTTTAAACCGGTTAATAATAAAACCCGAGAGGTTAAATATTTTTACTTCTTTGGCGGTATCATCGCTGGCGCCTAAAAAGCGTATATAATCAAGCTCCCGCTTTTCGGGTGTTTGGCGGCGGCTAAGGGCATAGGTTTTATCGTTAAAATATGCCTCACCAATAAAGGCCGGAATGATAGCGACGATTAATAAAACAATCAGCCAGGGGTTAAATGCTATGAGCCCCACCGCCAAAAAGCCCATGGTAATAAGGTCCTGCACTTGTGTAAGCACCTGCGATAGTAATATAGTACGGCCAATGGTTTGTTGCCGGGCCCGCTCCAGTTTGTCGTAAAAGGCCGAGTTTTCAAACTGGTCAAGGTCAAGGGTGGCGGCATGTTCCATTATGCGTATGCTGGTATGGTTGCTAAACAGGTCGCCAAGTAGTGTGTCCATTAAATTAATACCGCGGCTTAATAAATCTGAAACAATGGCTAGTCCAAATTCAAAGGCCACCAGCGTCCATAAATGGCCGGTGGGTCCGCCGGTATTACTAAGTAAAATAACCTCGTCAATAATTAGCTTGCCTACATATAAAATGGACAATGGTATGGCAGATCTCACCAGGCGTAAAGCAGCATTTACAAGGGTCATCCATTTATTGGTTTGCCATACCATGGCAAAAAAGCGGGGTAAATTGCGCAATGCAGCCAGCCGGTCTTTTACACTCAACGGGTTTTGCGGCGTTTCAGTTACTGGTATTGTGGTAGCCGATCGTTTAAATAAAGCCATAGGCAAAAATACTGTAAAAGAAAGGGCACCAATAGCGAATAGCGGAGGTAGCGTAACTATAAAGCGGTTTCCAATTTGCCTGATGATTATTTTAAAACATAAAAAATGTGTAACTATTCAGCCCTTAACTCTAATGGTTGCCCTTTAATTACCGCTTCAAGTGCATCCATAATACCTACACTTTGTTTTTTGGCTGTGGCAATATAACTTCTGATGTCTGCAAAGTCTTTAGCACCTTGCTTACTTCT
>JBBRUR010000197.1:0-4575 GCA_038247635.1 Chitinophagales bacterium | reverse complement strand
ATCCTGCGCCATTGGGCCAATGTGGTATTCATTGGTTCCTTTGTATTTCCATTGAGAAATAGGTAGTTGCTTTATTTTACTTAGAAGAGAAGCACCATCGATAGGGGTAATCTTTTCTTTTTTTGCAGAGTCGGAGGCATTGGTCCATACACCACCATTGGTAAGGAAGGCACCGTTGCCATTGGTAGAAAATGTTCCAACCTGTAATGCTGCGTTGGCGGAATTACTACTCCTGCCAAAACCCCAGGCATTGACGAAAAGATTACCAAACATCATATTTGACGAATTCATAACAGCAGCATTTGAACCTAAAGCCGTAGAATTACCTACTCCAGGCTGAAGCACATTTGCCTTATATCCTATTAGTACGTTGCTACTACCTGATATTAGTCCGGGTGCACAATCTGCGCCTATAAATACATTATAATTACCACCAGTTATATTATTTGCTGCATTTTGTCCAACTGCCGTATTTGAATTGCCATTAATAATGTGCTCCAAACTGTATGAACCAACTGCCGTATTATTAGAAGTATTTAAAATTTGATTTAATGCTTTCCTGCCAACCGCTGTGTTGTCGGTACCAAATGCGTTATTTTCCAGTGAAGCTGAACCCAAAGCGGTGTTGTCAGCACTTACATTATGTAAGAGGCTTCTACTTCCAACTGCAGTATTATGATACCCACCATTATTTAAAAGTAATGCACCATAACCCATTGCTGTGTTGTCATTTCCCACAGTATTACTATAAAGCGATTTAAAACCTAAGGCTGTATTAGAATAACCATCTGTGTTGCTATACATAGACTTACTACCTACGGCAGTATTCAATATCCCTGTAGAAGCGGTAGGGTTACCAATATTATTGTACAGCGCACTATCGCCTATGGCAACCAGGTTGGTGCCCACTTGGTTTTCATGTAAAGCACTTGCACCTATGGCAACATTGCTATATCCGGTTGTGTTTTTGGTAAGCGTTAAAAAACCGAGGGCAGTATTGTTGGTTCCAGTTGTATTCAAACGCAAAGCCATGTGGCCGGTTGCAGTATTGTAATCTGCCGTATTATTTTCCAAAGCAAAACCTCCCATAGCAATATTTCCGTTTCCGGTTATGTTTCCCTGTAAAGCATGGTGCCCTGTAGCAGCATTGAATTGGCCAATCGTATTTTTCGCCAGTGCTTCGTTTCCGGTAGCCACATTGAAGCCTCCACTTGTATTTTTTGTCATTGCATTATAGCCCATTGCAGTATTAAAAAGGCCGTTAGAATTTGTAGCCAACGATTGATATCCCACAGCGCTGTTACCGCCACCATCTACATTATTTACTAAAGCTCCCTGCCCTACTGCAGTATTTGAAGAACCGGTAGTATTTTTATATAAAGCATAAGCTCCTAATGCACTATTATAATTTCCTGTAGTATTTACACGCAAGGCATATTGCCCGACTGAAGTATTTTGGAAACCGGTTGTATTATCACGAAGACTTTCAAAGCCCAAAGCACTATTTGCATTACCCGTGGTATTATTTCGTAAAGCCCAATAGCCAAATGCAATATTATTCACTGCTGTATTGGCCGTCAAAGTTTGATAACCAAATGCTGTTGATTTATTTATATTTTCTATCCCACCCGATTTTTGATTGTTTACTTTTATCAAAAAAGGTTGGTCATCGGTAGTACCAATAAAATTTACAGCAGGGTTTGTACCTGCATTCCCATTAACCGACCATATGTTTACCCCACTGCTTATATCACTTAAAATCTGTGTCCACCTGGTTCCATTCCAAAAATAATAACTGGGAATTAAAGGATTAGGAAAAACGCCTATCGTTGTATTATACACTAATAATGAATTGGCGGGCGAAGGAATAGTAACCACATCTGTAATACTGATGAGGGCTACCCTTGGAATAAGCAATCCTTTATTGGTAGCGGTAATATCAAGCCGGGCACTCGCATTGGGTGTAGCAGTGCCTATACCTACATTCTGTGCATCTGCTGTGCAAATAGATAGTACGCATAAAATAGAAAATAATAATTTTTTCATTTCTTTTTTGTTTTAATAATGATGATGTCATCTGTATTTTCAGCTATCATATTTTTTTTCTGGCGAACGGCTTTAATCTCTCTTACTAAGACGATGAAGAAAAAAAAAGATGCCATGATATAAAATGATCCTATCAATTTATTATCTGCCCAGTACCATTTCAATTTGAAGCTTTCCATTTTTATGGCAAGGCTTGCCACTGCACAGCATATAAAACAGATAACGAATAATACTATTTTCATGTGTTCATTTTTAGTGCGACTCGAAAGTTGTAGAGACAGGTTTTTAATTGTTGCTTCTGCCAAATCAATCAAGCGCAGGGTAACCACCATTTCTCATACTTACTTGGTTTTGGTAATTATGTCTTTCAGTAAATCCTTTAGAACCTGTACATCGTTTTGCAAAGCATCAATTTGCTTTTGCTGTATTGTATTTTTTGTTTGCCCGGCTTCCAGTAATGATTGTTGGTATTGTATTGCTTTTAAAGCAATGCCCGCCGGGTCTATGCTGCTGATGCTTTTATCATCTGTGCCAAGTTTAAAAAGGTTGTAAAAATCCTGCGCCATCGGACCAATATGGTACTCATTTGTTCCTTTATATTTCCATTGAGAAATAGGTAGTTGCTTTATTTTACTTAGAAGAGAAGCACCATCGATAGGGGTAATCTTTTCTTTTTTTGCAGAGTCGGAGGCATTTGTCCATACACCACCTGTCGTAAGAAAAGCACCATTACCATTGCTTGATGTAGTGCCTACTTGTAATGCAACACCAGGACTATTGGTTATGCGCCCAAATCCCCAGGAAGTCACAGAAGTAGAGCCGAAACGCATAGAGTTACTCGTAGGTACAACGGTGTTGGCACCTATTGCAGTGGCATTATCTATATTGGATTGAAAGGTATTGGCCATAAAACCGATAACGGTATTATTAGTACCCGTAACATTAGCCTGCAAGCTCTGGCTTCCTACGGCAGTGTTATTAATGCCTGATGAATTCTGATTAGCAGCCTTGTAACCAATAGCCACATTTTCATTTCCGTTTGCGTTGCTTAAAAGAGTCTGACTGCCTACAGCGATGTTCCTGAGTCCGGCTGTATTTAAAAGTAATGCCTGAAAACCTGTAGCTGTATTGTCTTGCCCGCCCATATTATTTAGAAGGCTATAGGCGCCGAACGACGTATTTTGAATGCCTGTGTTATTAGCGTTTAAACTCTTACTACCCATTGCTGTATTAAATTGCCCTGCTGTATTATTAGTAAGGCTGGAATAACCCATTGCTGTATTTTCTTTTCCTGTGGTATTTTGAAAGAGGCTTCTGCTGCCAAAAGCTGCATTAAAATTTCCGGAAGCATTGAGGAATAAAGCACCATAACCCATCCCTGTATTTTCATTTCCAGTTTGGTTTGTGTACAATGCTTTAAATCCTGTAGCGGTATTAAAACTGCCATCAGTATTGCGGTATAGCGCTTCGCTTCCCACCGCAGTATTTAATATACCGGTAGAAGCTGTGGGGTTACCTATGTTATTAAAAAGGGCATGATCCCCAATGGCTACAAGGTTACTGCCATCTTTATTTTCGTGCAGCGCATTTGCTCCTATCGCTACGTTGTCAATTCCTGTTATATTAGCTTGTGCAGCAAAGTATCCTACTGCAGTATTATCCTCGCCTGTTTTATTTACCTGGAGCGCATCATCCCCTACGGCAACATTGCCCCAGCCAGTAGTATTTCTATGCAATGCAGCCGCTCCGATTGCAATATTTCCGCCCCCGTCTATATTATCTTGTAGTGCCTGATAACCGTTGGCAACATTGTATGTGCCAGTAGTATTGCTGCTTAAAGATTCGAAACCTGTGGCAGTGTTATAATTGCCGGTTATATTGTTCTGTAACGAATTGGCACCTGAAGCTGTGTTAAATTTGCCGGTAGTATTTTTTAGTAAAGTTTGAGAGCCAAAAGCTGCATTAAAATCACCAGTTATATTTTCCCTAAGTGCTTCGTTTCCTACTGCCGTATTTTCTATGGCAGTAGTACTGGCATACATCGCGGAATTACCTACCGCGGTATTTTTACTCCCCGTAGTATTTTTCCCCGAGGCCAGGAAACCCACACATGTATTGAAAGAGCCCGTTGTGTTACTGCTGAGGGAACTTGTACCCGTGGCAGTATTATTTGTACCCGTCGTATTAAACCGCAAAGTGAAAACACCCAAAGCCACATTTAAATTGCCACTTGTATTATTAAGCAGGCTATGGTATCCTACCGCTGTATTGTCATTACCCACCGTGTTGTTGCTCAACGCCAGGTAACCAAATGCTGTACTGGAAGCCCCAATATTTTGCTGTAATGCTTTGTAACCAAAGGATGTTGTTTTATTAATATTTTCTATGCCCCCCGATTTTTGATTGTTTACTTTTATTAAAAACGGTTGGTTATCTGTAGTGCCAATAAAATTTACAGCAGGGTTTGTACCTGCATTCCCATTAACCGACCATATGTTTACCCCACTGCTTATATCACTCAAAATTTGT
>JBBRUR010000196.1:0-4710 GCA_038247635.1 Chitinophagales bacterium | reverse complement strand
ATGAAAAAGCTGTTTATCATTTTCCTCGCCGCTTTAAGCTGCTGTTTTGTACATGCACAAAATAAAGTAGGCATCGGTACTAACACCCCCCATGCCAGTGCCGCCCTCGATGTTAGCAGTACTAGCGGTGGCTTGCTGATACCCAGAATGACTGCTGCTCAACGACGGGCTATTCCTACGCCAACCTCCGGACTCATTGTTTACCAAACTAATGCAGATGTATTATCGCCATTTAGTGTTGCCGGCTATTATATTTATTTTGGTGGCATCTGGAAAACCCTGCTCGACCAGGATGATAAATTCTGGAGCAAATCCGGCAGCCGAAAGTGGGTTTGGAATAATACAGACAGTATTGGCATTGGTACCTCAAGCCCCGATGAAAAACTGCACGTTGTTAATGGTAAAATTTATTTACAAGACAACAGGTCGGGGCAAAACCCTTTCATCATTTTTGATAATCCAAATACAAATTTTAAAGAGGGCGGCCTACAGTTTAAACGTAGTGGTGATACGCTGGCTTCGATAAAATATGTAAATGATCCTAACTTAAGAAATTATATAAAGATTTCGCCGCAAGAGGGTACTGTTGATAACAATGTGTTCATAAGTACAAATGGTACCGGTATCGGTACATCGGATCCCCAAACTGTATTGCATTTACGGAATAGAACTGTGGATGAAATAGTGAGGCTTGAAGGAGCCGACCCCATGATAAAATTTAGAAACACCACTGGCGCCTGGGGTAGTTACAAGGACATAGGTTTTTTACAAACAGTAAATGATGATCTCCGTATCGGAACATTTTCATCTAATAGCACGGGCGATTTTATCATCCGAACCGGTGGTACTGATCAAGTACTCGTAAATTCAGTAGGCAATGTGGGCATCGGTCATGATGCCCCATTTACAAAAATGCACATAGTTGGCGGGCAAGATGCCGGACTTAGCTTAACCAACAATGGATACATGATGTTGGGACCGATAACTGGCACGAACATCATCTTGGATAACAATGAAATTATTGCTCGAAGCGGTGCCACCACAGCGGCCACTTTAAACCTGCAAACTAATGGTGGCGAACTGGTTTCAGGAGCGCGGCTTACCGTAAACAAAGATGGGGAAGCAATAAAGCTAAACGGGGTTGATCCAGCCATAAACCTCTATGTAAACGGCGTTCAGAAATCATATATCTGGCAAACGGGCAATAACCTCAACATTGGCGTATCAAGTGCCCTGGGAAAAATTGTGGTTAATACCAACCAAATGTTGATTGGTACATCTGTAACCCCTCCATCAGGATATAAGCTCGGTGTGGGTGGTAAAGTAATTTGCGAAGAATTAAAAGTAAAACTTCAAGCCGGTGGATGGCCAGATTATGTTTTTGCAGACGACTATAAACTTCCCTTACTCACAGAGGTAGAAAAATTTATTCAGGCAAATAAACATCTCCCCAATATTCCGGCCGCAAGTGAAGTAGAAAAAGAAGGGCTGGAGATTGGAGATATGCAAAAAAGAATGATGGAAAAATTAGAGGAACTAACCTTGTATATTATTCAGCAACAAAAAGAAATAGAGGCGTTGAAAATAATTATAAAAGGTAAATAGTATCCAGTTATTTAAATATGGAATAAATCCAAAAAGTATATGAAACAGATATTCCTGATTATTTTAATAGCGCTGATAGCCCATAATGAAGCCTATACACAGCATCCGAAAGAAAATTTTAATGAAATAACCAAACAAATGGACGCTTATTTCAAAAAAAATGGAAAAGTGGCTGGATATAACCAATTTAAAAGAATGGAGTATTACTACCAAACACGCGTGGCACTAGATGGTAGTTTTGTAAATACAACTCAATTGAAACAAAGCGCGCTGCAACAAACAAACAATATGAATGGAAATGGCATCGGGCTAATGGCCTATGCGGGTAGTTGGAATTTGGTGGGGCCTACCGCCGTAGCAGATGATGTAAATGGAATTGGCCGGGCTAACCGTATTACTTTTCACCCAAGTAATGCCAATACTTTTTTCATAAGCAGTGCAGGCGGCGGACTATGGCGCACCACCAATGGCGGTAGTTCTTATACATGCCTAACCAATGGGCTTTCTAATATTAATACGAGTGGCATGGCCATAGATTATACCAACACAAATATACTGTACTTGCTTACTGGCGATGGCGATGCAAGCGGACCCGGCGGCATTCATGCGCTTTCAAAATATTCGACAGGTGTATTAAAAAGTTACGACGGTGGGCAAACCTGGTATCAAACAGGGTTCAGTTTTCCAGAAACTTATGGGTTATTGGCATACAATCTGGTGATGCACCCTACCAATCCCAATATTTTAATGGTAGCTAGTAATGATGGCATATACCGAACAACCAACGGGGGTAGTACTTGGTCTAAATTAAATAGCGGTACTTTTTACGAAATAAGATTTAAACCAGGCAGCCCATCAATAGTTTTTACCGCATCAAAAGCATTTTTGTATAAAAGCACTAACAATGGGGAATCATTTGAAAGTGTAGGTACAGAGTTAGGGAGTTCAAATTTTGGAAGAACAGCCATAGCGGTATGTCCATCCAACGCCAATCGGGTATATATTTTATGTGGCGAAGCAATTGGCGACGACAAATTCAGGGGCGTTTTTCGATACAACGATGCCGACGAAACTATTGTACGTACGGCCAATACACCCAATATACTTGGCAGGGATGGGAGTGGAATAGATCCAGACGATCAATCGTATTACGACCTTGCAGTGGTGGCCAGGCCAGATAATTCGACACAAGTACTTACGGGTGGCATCAGGCTTTGGCGATCTGCCAATAGCGGTGCTTCATTTTCATTTATCAGCAATGTGGGCAATTACCACGATGATGTACACGATCTATCCTACAACCCCTTGAACAACTTACTATACATGTGTGGCGATGGTGGCGTGTATCGCAGTGGCGACCATGGTATTACCTGGACACCCTTAAACACAAGCTTGGCCATTACACAGTATTATAAAATTGCAACCATCAACTCGAGCCCTACGGTTGTGGTAGGTGGTACGCAGGATAATGGCACCAACAAGCGCCTGCTCAGCACCAGTAATTTTGAGCAAATTTTGGGTGCAGATGGGGGGCATTGCGAATATGGAAACAGCAGTAGTAAACTCTATGCTAGCACACAAAATGGAAAATTTTATCGTTCTGTCAATGGTGGTTCCTCATTTACAAATATTGTATCGGAGGCTTATGTACAAGCTATACTTGGAACAAATATTACAGCGCCCTTTATAACCCCACTAGCGGTACATTCTTCTAACGACGATATTATTTTTTTGGGCTATTCAAGGTTGGTAAAAGCCGTTCGAAATTCAATTGGTGTTTATGATCTTACCAACCTTGGTGTAGGCGCTACCAGTTTTGTAAAAGTGGGTCAAAGCAATGCTAACCGCATTTATACCGGCTCTATTGCAAACGGTAATTCTGTACAAAGAAGCGATGATGGTGGTGCTACTTTTACCTTTATCAGAAGTCAAAATCCCGGAAGTTGGCCGCCCGTAACCGACCTTGCCATTAACCCGGGCAACAGCCTCGAAATTTGGCTGACGCATGGCGGTTTCGAAGCCGATAAAAAAGTATATTACTCATCCGACGGTGGTGCCACATTTGCCAACGTAACCGGCAGCCTGCCTAACGTACCTGTAAACTGCGTAGTATATGGCGATAACGCTACCAATATGGCAGACCCTGTATATATTGGAACAGATATCGGGGTGTTTTATAGAGATAATAATTTGGGCGATTGGATACCTTATAGCAATGGATTACCGGTGGTAGAAGTAACTGACCTCGAAGTAAATATAAGCAGTAATATTTTATGGGCAGGTACTTATGGTCGGGGCATTTGGAAATCTACCTTGCATAGTGGTTGCACAACCAATTATACGCTCAACAACGGAAATCAGGTTATTGGCAGCCCTTATTTTTTTCAGGCAAGCAATAGCATTGTTTCTACAGCTTGGGTATATGGCAGTGGTGCCAATGTTTTTTACAAGGCTGGGGTAGAAGTAGAGTTGAAAGATGGCTTTCATGCATTCCCGTTTGACAACCAACACACCTTTGAAGCAGCAATAGGCCCATGCACCGGCGGGGTACCTACAAGTCTATCTGTACCATACCTAATAAGCGATGGCAAAAATGGATATTTGATAGAAGGGGTAATGCCGTTGAAGAAGTAAATGGATCGGGCAATTTGTGAATAAAGTTACATTATCCTCTACGACATATATAGTAAAACCAGCTATAATTGCTTTGCAAAAAAAAGACCTGACGTAATTGCGTTAAATATTGAAAAAAAATTTGAAGTTTTTCGTAGTCGGTATTCAATATATAAATGTCAAGTTTGCATCATAAAATAAATATTTCGCCACTTAGTGAACAGGCTTTCAATTAAATTTTAATATCAAGTTACGCTCTAGTAGGTGACCTGCAATATAAATCCCCCATATTCGCTATTGTTTCCCCTACTTTAAATTTTCACCTTTGAGTTTAAATAGAAATCAACTAAAATGAAAAAGCTATTTATCATTTTCCTCGCCATAGCAAGTTGTTGTTTTGTACATGCCCAAAATAAAGTAGGCATCGGTACTAACACCCCCCATGCCAGTGCCGCCCTCGATGTTAGCAGTACTAGCGGTGGCTTGCTGATT
>JBBRUR010000195.1:0-4720 GCA_038247635.1 Chitinophagales bacterium | reverse complement strand
TCTGCAAGAATTCGAAGTTATAGGGGAGGAACATGGGATACGTATCTCCAATTTTTAACTAACCCTCTGAATGCAGGTAGCGATAACCCCCAGATTAGAATGCATATTGATGGCAGCGGACTCGTTGGAATTGGGACAACTGCACCATTGTATCCTTTAGAAGTTTATTGGCCAACAAGCCAGCGAATAGGTATGCGGGTGCCTAATGATGGAATACAAACCGCAAGTCTGGGGATAAGAGCGGGACGAGATTGGACAATTAATACACTCCCCGCTGGTGCAGCTGCATGTGCATTTACAATTAAAGATGAAAGTTTTGGCGCAGAGCGGCTTAGAATCGACCAAAACGGAAATGTTGGTATCGGCACAACAGCCCCAGGAACCATGAAATTGGCAGTAGAAGGAAAAATCGGTGCGCGAAAAGTAATAGTTACTGAAACTAATCCGTGGCCCGACTATGTTTTTCAACCAAACTACCAACTGCGCTCCCTTGGTTCACTTGAGGAATACATCAATAATTATAGGCATTTACCCGATGTACCGTCAGCGGAGGATGTTGAGAAAAATGGAAACGATTTGGGAGCTACACAAGTTGTGTTATTAAAAAAAATTGAGGAATTGACTTTATATGTAATTGAATTGAATAAGAAAATTCAAATGCTCCAGGAGCAAAAAGGGAAATAGTTAATTAATAAGGTTGCTAAAAAATTTAAGTTCCAAATAATTTTGTATGACTCACAAACTCAACCGGTTGGTTATTTTATTTCTGATCGGGTGTTTCTGTATTTCAAAAATATCGGCGCAGGTTTTAATCTCTGGACCTTCTTGCGTAACTGCCGGAGTTCAATACACCTATACTATTTCGGGAAGTTGGAATGGAAGCACTAATATGCAATGGTGTGTATCCGGCGGTACAATTGTGGGTGCATCTACCTGTAAAAGTGGAACTCCCCTACCTTCCGTTTCGGTAGTATGGAACAGCAGTTATGGTGGTATAGATCTAACGTCTACAGCAGGTAACGCAACTAAATCAGTTAGCACAATTCCTGACCCATTGCAACCTGGTTTTATTAGTGGTTCAGGTTATCAAAGTGTTATTTATAACGCTACCCCTTCAACAATTTTTTGTTCGGCAGCAACCGGTGCCAGTTGTACACCTGCATACAGTTATCAATGGCAGCAATCGTTTGATAATATCAATTTTATCAATCTTGACGGTGCTAATGGTCTTAACCTATCTTTTACAACTGCCATTAACCAACCAACTTATTTTAGGCGGTTAGTAACCGAAACAACTACCAACAGCTCGGGCATGTCTGCAATTGCTGCTGTTTATCTTACTTACACCTCAGTTGATTACGAAAATCTTAATTACGTTAGGGAGAATACGATTGTAAAAAAGGGCGTTTTAACCTATTACAATGCCGACCAGCTCTCCGTTGGCGACAAATTCCAATCAACCAATTATCTTGATGGTTTAGGTCGTACCATCCAATCCGTTTCTAAAAAAACAGCGCAAAAAGCCGATGGAACATGGGTTGATAATGTAAGCGTTCATGCATTTGATGCTTATGGCAGAGAGGACAAAGCCTATCTTCCATTTACTTCTTCGTCTGCCATTGGTAAGTTTAAAATAAACGGTATTACCGAACAAGTCTCCTTTATCCAGTCAACATTTAACGACGCTGGCTTTACTTATGCCAAAACCATATTCGAAAACAGTGCTTTGGGCAGGGTTACAAAATCAATGCTACCCGGTAATAGCTGGGTCAATAGCAGTATAGGCATAACTTTCGATTATGATTTCAATAATGCTTCTGAGACAATCAAAATTTGGGAAATTGGGTACGAAACAACCGACCGTCCATATACCTCCGGAAATTATGAGCCTGGAAAATTGCTTAAAACTACTACTAAAGACGAGAAGGATAAATGGGTTATTGAGTACAAAGATTTTAACGGGAACCTGGTGCTATCAAAGGTGCAGGATCTTGAACGTACAGATGCTAATTTTCAATTAAATGGTTATGGCGGCTGGGTGTCTACCTACTATGTGTACGACGATTTTGGAAGATTGAGCTACACTATTTCACCCAAAGCAGTAAAGGAATTGGTAAGACTGTATCCTGTTCCGTCAACCAATTGGCAGTTAAGCCAGAGCCTGGCAGATGAACTTTGTTTTTCTAACTATTACGATCACCTCGGTAGGTTAATTATTAAACATGTGCCGGGTGCAGGCAATAATGAAATGGTGTACGACCAACGTGATAGAATGGTGTACAATCGCGATGCAAACGATGCTGCTGCAAAAAGGTGGCTGGTTAATTTGTCTGACGGTTTTAACCGCCAGCAGGTTAAAGGTATTCTTACAAATAATACAGCGGGTACTGACTATACCCGAACCGACCTTCAAAATTTTGCCAATACAGTAAATGTTACACCTGTTACCATAACAGTAAGTAGTACCGATAATACAGGCCCTATACCCAAACTGGCTATTTCGGTTAGGGAAACCTGGCGCAATGAGTATTTGGCTACCGAAGAAATTGTATTTAATCCCGGTTTTGAAAGCCAGCCCAACGACCAGTTTACCGCCGAAATAGTGAGCACACCTCCTGCTCAGCAAACACAGCAGGTAGCTGCCAGCGGTAATTTTATACCTACCAGTGGTTCAATGGTTACTTTGGCTATAAATTACTACGACGATTATAGTTATACCGGGGCCAAATCCTTCAGCAATAATTATAGTTTTCCCGCCAACAGCAACGTCAATATTTTGACAACCACAAAGGCACAGCGAACTTTTGGGCTGGTAACTGGCCAAAAACTAAGGGTGATTGACGACGAGAATTATAACAACGATAATTTTTTGATGACCACTACATATTATGATGAGTATGGGCATCCACTGCAACAATTATCCGACAATTATTTGCAGGCTGGCTCTGCAGCAACCAATCCCAACCTTAAACACGATGTGCTTACGAACCAATACGATTTTGCGGGTAAATTATTGGCTAGCTGTTTTAAGGAAACGGTGCCCGGTACTGTTGTTCAAAACTTTGCGGTAGTTACTATTTACGAGTACGATGTTATAGGCAGAAATATGTCTTTATCAAAAAGCTACGGAGGTAGCGCCTTTAAAAAGCTGGTAGCCTATAAATACAACGAACTTGGACAAGTGTCCAGCAAAATATTATCGCCCGACTATGTTAACTATGATAATACCCCTAACACCGGCATTGAAACCCTCAGGTATGATTACAACATACAGGGTTGGCTGTCGGGTATTAATAAGGGTTACATCGACGGTTCGCAAAACAGCAGCTATTTTGGAATGGAATTGGGGTATATAAATGGCACCGAATATACCGAAGCTCAGTATAATGGCAACATCACAGGCACCCGTTGGAAAAGCCGTGGCGACAATAAACCCCGCAAATACAATTATGGCTACACAAATACTGGCTATTTAAAATTAGCCCAGTACGTACAAAAAGAAAAGCCGGGAGGGCAATGGAATACTAACAAATATAATTTTTCGGTTCCCTTAATAAAATACGACGACAATGGCAACCTAACCCAAATGCAACAGTATGGTTTAGTGCCCGGCCAAAATAGTTCGGTGCTTATAGATGACCTGAATTATGAATACGCCACCCCCGGTCAATTATCAAACCGGTTGAATAAGGTTACCGACATTGGAACAAGCGGCACCGCTAACGGAAAATTAGGCGATTTTGCAACAGCAATCACTTCGCAGCAATATTTGTATAACAGCGGTGGCAACCTTGTTAAAGATTATAATAAAAACATACAGGACGATGCAAACCCGAACGCTGATTTAAAAGGCGGCATTAAATATAATGTTCTGAACAAGCCCTATAGTGTAACCATGCCGGGAAAATACATTATGCGGTACGTGTATGATGCTGCCGGTGCCAGGCTCGCCCGCAAGGTTACCAATACCTCTGTTTTTCCCAATACTACCAAATGGCAGTATTATATAAACGATATGGTGCTGGAAGATTATGAAGTACAGTTTTTTATAAACGAAACTGGCAGGCTGCGAATAAGTAAAGATGTAAGCTTTGCGTTTTCGCCTGCGCCAGCGCTAAATATTACTGGTGGTAGTGTTACCATTAATGGTAAACCGGCCTTTTACGATTATTATATTACCGACCACCTGCAAAATACCCGGATGATACTGACCGAGGAGGAGCACTATGAATATCATAAGGCGACAATGGAAATTACTGATGCCAGGCAAAAAAACTATGAAGAAGGCATGTTTGGGCAGGTAGATGCTAGTGGCAACCCCACAGCAGGTAATGAATTGATCTCCACCAGGGAAAATATTACAGCGCCAGGATGGTTAAACCATTACAACAACACTGCTAATGTAAAAGCCACCAAATTAACCTCCACCAAAAAAATGGGCCCAAATGCCTTTTTTAAAGTAATGGCGGGTGATAAACTGGTAATGAGCACCGATTACTATTATACTACCGGTGGTTCTAACACGTCAGGAAATGTAACCAATGCCATTGTTTCTGCCCTCATAAGCGCCCTCACCGGTAGCTCTGCAGCTACGGGCGGTGTAAAAGATGCGGGTACGCAAATAGGGACACAATTAACTGCCCCCGGACCTTTTTCAACCTTTTTGGAGAATCCTGCCAATGTAACTAACACACCCAACGCCAACCTGGTGTACCTGTTT
>JBBRUR010000194.1:0-4790 GCA_038247635.1 Chitinophagales bacterium | reverse complement strand
TCATACTTTTCTGTGATTCCAATATAGCCCTTATCATACGCCCGATCATACAATGCCGAAAGGCAAATACCATTTTCTGGATTCAATCTTTCTTCCTCTTTTTTTGCCCACGGAATGATGTGACTGGCAACCAGCATATCAGGTAAATCAATTCCGGTAATTGCACATTTGTTTGAATAGTTTGCCAATACAATTTGGCGAAATACGTTTTGATTAACTCTTATTTTAACTTCCCGTACTTTGTACTCTCCTTTCAAGTGTTCTGTACCTCTTAACAAATCGGAAAATTTATCTTCGATCTCCACATGTTCCTTTTGAGCCAATATCCTTTCACTTTCAAAAAGCAATTCATCTTTATTATTTATGAATTCATTCCAAATGGGTTCTACTTGTTTCCGTCCGCCAGGTAAACCACCAATGCCTCTTTGCTGATGATAAGGATCTACACTGGCAAAATTATTTAAGCGCATTGCGATTGAACTTGGAGTTCGCCCAACAAGGTTAGCTAAATGAATGATATCCGGATTACCTGAATGTAGTTTTCCAAACTCAAGTTTCAGGTATAAGTTCAAGGCAATAATTAATTCATCTCTTGTCCATAAATTCACTTTTGCCATCGGTAATTTTTAGATTGGTTAATACTAAATATGTTGAGTATTCAGAACTAAAATAATAATCTTTTAATAAAGCAATACTAAACATTCAATTGCAAACGCCATTGGCTTTTAAGTCACGTTTATTACTTCGCTAAATTATTGATGTAAAAATTACGAAGCGGTATATTTTAAGACACTGTATAGATTACTATTAATATTAAGCAATATCCATCTGGCCCAGGTATCGTACCTGCTGCCTACTTGGGCTTTTTTAAGTTGCACAATAAAAGCTGAAAAAAGATATGCTGTCCAAAGGCTGGAGGATAGCAGTGAAAAGCCCACAGCTGAAGGGCTGTGCAAGGGTTTTGTGGCGAGGACTTGTAACGGATAGCCTCAACTTCCGTTAATTAAAATACCACAGTTAACAGCCCCCAATATTTTGTAACAGCGGCATGGCTTTGGAAATATTGTTGTGCAAATGATGATTGCAGCTCCGATAAAAGCTTGCCAGCTTTAATAATTTTAGCCCGAGTAAGTTAATGCCGTAATAAGTAACGCCAGGCAACAGGTTGGAGAATGCACAAACCCTGGAATCTGGGTTTTGCTGGTAAAATAGTAGCTGGGTTGCAACCTTTTTTTAAATTGTGCGTATTCATGTAATTATCAGTATACAGATTTTATTTTTTACCCGAAAACTATTTTCAAAAAACAGAGATTCGTTAATTCACTATTAAATTTAAAAAAAAATGAACAGATTAACTAAAACAGGATTGGCAGCATGTATTTTACTAGCAATTTCTTGCACCAAACAAGTACTACGTAACCCAGATGTGGTGGGTAATGCAGATGTGGTAACTACTACAGTGAACTCCAGTACAGCAGCAAGAACCACGGCACATTTTATTGGCAAACGTTTTGGGGGCGGCAAAATATTTTGGTTAAATAGCACCAAAAGCGGTGGCTTAATTGCTGATACTACTGATTTACAACCAGCAATGTTTAAAAATGGAACTGCCGCCGTAATACCAGGGACAACTGAATTTGGGAAAGCAAACACCCGAATAATTGTAGCAGCACAGGGACCAGCAGCGGCTAACTCCAAAGATTACGCTGCATTAGTATGCGTAAATTCAAGAAGAGGCGGATTTGCGGACTGGTTTTTACCATCAAAAGATGAGTTGAATAAACTTTACTTACAAAGAAAAGTGGTTGGTGGTTTTGCCCTCAACGACTATTGGAGTTCCAGCTTGTTCTTGGATGCCTATCCATGGAGTCAGTGGTTCGGCACAAGCTTTCCTGGCCACCAGAACTACAACATTGAGAACTATTTCTATTCTGTTCGTGCTATTCGGAGTTTTTAAATTTTTAAAAAAAACACTGACCGAGGCCTGCAGCATTTGCTCTATTAATTAACTTTCTTATGGCGGATAATTCTAGTTCGTACTGACAATTCCGGACTTACCTAAAGAATTAGACCCCTCGCCTGCGTCTGAAGAGGATGGCCTGGGGGCTAGTTCTTTAGGTTGGTTATATAATGTTGATTGATGAAGATGTAGTACGAGCGGGGTTACTTTTTCGAGATAGTATTTCTTATAAAAAATATTTTGTGATGATTTCATGATTCGTAATTTGTTATTCTGCTCATATAAATCAAGGAATTGATAATTCCAGTTTAGTAATTTTTGGCTTGGCTTATGGAAACTTTTTTAGCACAATTTTTTTAATTTTAGTCAACCATTTACAATGAAAAAATTTAACTTTTCTATCTTGCTTTCATGCGTCATGGCATTGACTTTTGTAAATCAACTGTATGCTGAAGATGGCGGCATTAGTTCAAAACCGAAGAATGGTTCGGGTAAGTTTTTCAAGGAAAAAAACAGTACAGCACCTGTGGGGAGTAACGCCTTATTGGCGCCCATTGCCAACAACGACAATGCTGTTGCAGTTCAAAACAATTTGGTTACGATTTCGATTTTGGCGAACGATGAAGTAAGCGGTACGTTTCAATCATTGACAATTAAATCTCAACCTGCAAACGGTGTAGTTACCATTTCGGGTAATGATTTTATTTACAGATCGAATGGCGGTTTTAATGGTACTAACACGTTTAGTTACAGTTTTACAACAACAGACGGCACCTCTAACATAGCAACGGTAACCGTAACTGTACTACCGCTTTCCGCGCCAATCATTGCAAACAATGACTTCGCAACAACTTCGCAAGGCAAGTCGGTACAAATTTTTGCTTTGGCAAACGATGAGATAACCGGTAGTTCTAATTTTTTATCCTTTGGGTTACAACCACCTGCTAATGGTACAGTAACGTTGGGAGCAAATGTGGGAACTTCAAGTTCGTTTTTTGTTTACACACCTAAACCGGGTTTTGTAGGTACAGAGACTTTTACGTATTCTTTTACGCCTACCCGTTACGTATTTTCGAATACTGCAACAATAACAGTGACGGTTTTGGCTCAAGCTATTGTTTCGCCTATCGCTAATAACGATATTTTTTCTGCAACGCAAAACGCACCGCTAACTATTTCACCCACAGCAAACGATGTTGTAGTAGGAACGGTGCAATCTGTTACCCTTAAATCGCAACCTGCAAACGGTACGGTAGCCGTTTCAGGAAATAATTTTATTTATACAGCTAACCCAGGTTTTTTTGGGACTAACTCTTTTACCTACTGTTTTAAAACAACAAACGGCATATCGAATACAGCAACGATCACCCTTAACGTAGCGGTTGCATATCCTGCACCTGTTGCTAATAACGATGCAGTATCGTCTCCCAAAAACACTGCGGCAACCATTTTTCCAACAACAAACGACGTAATAAACGGTATATCTATCAGGCCGCTTACTGTTATATCGCAGCCTGCCAATGGTACGGCAACAGCCTCAGGCTCCAGCATTATTTACACACCCGCTACTGATTTTACAGGTACAAATACTTTTACGTATCAGCTTGTGGTAGATGGCAGAACTTCAAACACGGCAACTGTAACGGTAACGGTTACCGATGCTACGCCGGTGTCGGTAACGAATGACGATATTGCTACAACGTACCAAAACACGCCTGTAACAATTTCTGTATTGAATAACGATGTGATAAAAGGTGTATATCAATCTTTGACAGTAAATACACAGCCTGCTAACGGTGTAGCAACCATTTCCGGTAATAAAATTATTTACACGCCCAATACAGGTTTCAGAGGTACTAATTCTTTTACTTACATTGTAACAACAACGAACGGAAATTCAAATGCATCAATTGTAAAAGTTACAGTACTGCCTCCTTTACCTATTGCTAATAACGATGCAGTTTCAACAACTCGAAACAAATCGGTAACATTTAGCCCTTTGGCAAATGATGTGGTAAACGGAAGACTTTCTTCTATAAAACTAACTTCGCAACCTGCAAATGGTACAGCAAATTTTTCGGGAAATAAGTTTATTTATACACCTAATACAGGTTTCGTGGGCACTAACACATTTACCTACTTTTTTTCAACGTCTAATGGGCTCTCAAACATAGCAACCGTTACGGTTACTGTAAACGGTACAGCTGCGAGAATTGCTAAATTACCGGCTTCAACGATTGTAAATACCACAAATGAAGCTGTATTGATTTACCCGAATCCTTCTAACGTATCTTTCGATGTGAATTTAAAAGATTACGCTGGTAAAGATGTTGAGGTGAGATTGTACAATGGAGTTGGTATGGTACAATTTGTACACAGATTCCAGCATGTGAATGCTTCGACTACGGACCATATCAAAGTAAGTCAATACACCAGTGGACAATATTTTATCCGTATAACGAGTAAAGACGGTATTGATGTAGTTAAACCGGTTATGATTTTAAAATAAAATTAATTTTATTGGATTTAAATAATTTTGCCCCATTCTTTTTTAGAGTGGGGCTTTTTTTATGTTGAAAAATAATTTTCAAAAAAGTAATTTGTTACAATCCAAGTGATAGCACAACGATTTGTTGAGCAACTTGTCAGCTTTAATAATTTTAGCACAGGTAGCCTAATGCCGGAATAAGTAACGCCGGGCAGCAGGTCGGGGACCTGCGCCTGATAAGCGCATTTTTTAGTTGCACAATAAAAGCTGAAAAAAGTTAATCTGCCGAAAGGCTGGAGGATAGCAGTGGAAAGCCCACAGCTGAGGGGCTGTGCATGGGTT
>JBBRUR010000193.1:0-5020 GCA_038247635.1 Chitinophagales bacterium | reverse complement strand
ATATAGGGCTTGGCACCCAAAACCCTCACAAATCCGCCATTCTTGATATAAGCAGTACTACAAAAGGAGTTCTAATACCTAGAATGGCCGCCCTATTGGAAATGAATATTGTAACCCCTGAAAAAGGGTTGCTTATTTACCAAACCAACCAGCAGCGTTTCAGGTACAATGCCGGTACGGCATTATCGAGAAACTTTGTAAATATATACAACAACGACGACCAACAAAACGGCTATGGCCAATGGTGGTTGACAGCCAACGAAAATACAAGCCCAGGCAACCGCTTTGTTGGCACCACCACCGCCGCTGATTTGGTAATTAAAGTAAACAACCAACAAGTAGCCAAGTTTGGCCATAGTACCGGCAATGTTGCCATCGGGCTGGAGGCAGGCCGCTTTGCATTGGGATCAAATAATATTTTTATTGGTCGCCGGGTAAGCTGGGTAAATTCTGCTGGGTTTCCTACATTTGCAAGCAACCAAATAGCAATAGGCGATAGTGCGCTGCATAATTTTATAGGAACCCCCGCTTTGATTGAACCCCAACCTGGAAGTTCAATAACTCTACCGAACGGCTTTAATATTGCCATTGGTGCCAATGCCATGCAGCGCCAATCGCTATCGGGTAGCAATATTGCCATTGGTAGTAACGCCCTTATGGGTGCTAAAACACAGTACACAATTAATAAATCTTGGTACAATGTAGCCATTGGCTACAATGCACTTACAAATGTGAATGCGGGTTATAAAAATGTTGGTATAGGCAAAGATGTTGGTAGAGATGTTATAAATACATACAGATTTACAGCAGTAGGGCAATTAGCTAATGCAGGGGGAGTAGCGGCTGTTGTTGATGGGAATACTTCGGGATTTCCAGTACATGATATTACACTTTTTGGTTCCAATGCTACAACTAGCTTTAACCAAGCAAATATTACTGTGATAGGAAATCAAGCCAAAGCTATCGGAACCTTGAACATCAGAGTTGAAAACCAGATGGTATTTGGTAATGAAGAAGTAACCAAATGGGCATTTGGCCGAACTACAACCGACGCCAACAGGGCTTTGCAGGTGGGCACTAATAACACCAATGGTAATGGTGCATACCTTACCCGTACCGGCAACTGGACCAACGTAAGCGACCAAAACAAAAAGCAAGACTTTACCCAAATAGATGATGCCGATTTGCTGAACAAACTTGCCCAACTACCCATTACCCGCTGGCAATATAAAGCAGGACCCGGTTGGCATATTGGTCCTATGGCGCAAGATTTTAAAGCTATTTTCAATTTGGGGAATAACGATGACAAAACTATCAATACCGTTGATCCTGCTGGTATAGCATTGGCTGCCATAAAAGCCCTGCTTGCCGAAACCAACGAACTTAAAACCAGGGTATTGAAATTAGAAAGTGCAAACCAATAATCCATTTAAAATATTACACACTAAACAAAAAATATTATGGTTTTCTTTCGTTTCTACAATACCGTTTTTTTAAAATTTTACAGATTTTTTGTATTTACCGCTTGCATGCTTTCTATTAAATGTGTAGCGCAAAATATGAGCATTGGCATACCTGACCCGGATGCATCGGCCCTTTTGCATCTGTCAACCACTAGCAAAGGTTTGTTGATACCCCGCATGACATCTACTCAAAGAAGCTTCATTAAAAACCCTGCAAAAGGTTTGATGGTGTATGAAACAACTACCAACCGCTTTTATTTTAATGAAGGCACGGAAGTAGTTCCCGCATGGCGCTACTTACTTACACCTAATGACTTACCTGCTTTAGCAGGCTGGCAACTATTGGGTAATACAGGCATCACAAGTACACATTATATAGGCACCTCCGACAATACCAATTTGGTATTACGAGCCAACGACCAACAAGTAGGTATATTTAATACGAGCCACACAATAAAACTTGGCTTGGATGCAGGAAAATTGGGAAGTGGTTCAGCTACAATAGCCATTGGCCGAAGGGCAATGCCTCTCTTTCAGGCAGCACCAAAAATTGTGGTCATTGGCGATAGTGCCATGCATTATTTTGTAGGAAGCAACACCCCAAACAACACCCATTTTGGCAACATTGTTGCTATTGGAGCTAAAGCAGCCTTAAAAGGTACTACCTCATACGAAGAAACAGTGGTAGTTGGTTACCGTGGTTTGGCAGGGGACCCAGGAGCTGGCAATACCGCTATCGGCAATTATGCACTTACCAGTCTCGACGGTAGTTTTAGTCATGGCAATACTGCTGTAGGCATAAGAGCGTTAGGAAACCTTACAGAAGGTACAGAAAATACCGCAGTTGGATACGAAGCAGGAAACAAACTAACCATTGGTAACTTTAATAGTTTTTTAGGTTATAAAGCCGATGTGCCGTTTGGTAGTGGCGAAATAAACAATGCAAGTGCCATTGGTTATAACTCAGCGGTTAGTACCAGTAATACTATGGCTTTTGGCAACAGCTCGGTTAAGTTCTGGCTATTTGGGCAATCAGGGCCAAATATTGGCGGGGCGGTTTTTCAGGTAAATATGTACACAGTGGGCGGAATTAATCCATATTTGAGCAATACCGGCACATGGACCAATACCAGCGATAGCAGCTCCAAAAAAGATATAACGGCTATAAACGAAGCCGAACTATGGGAGCAGGTAAAAGTATTACCGGTAAATCAATGGCAATACAAGGGCGATACTGCGAAACACATTGGCCCTATGGCACAAGATTTTAAAGCCTTGTTACAAGTAGGCGATGACGATAAAGCCATTAGTACCATTGACCCCGGCGGTGTGGCATTGGCAACCCTGCAAATATTAATAAAAAAAAATAAGGTATTAAAAGCCCGGATAGAATTGTTAGAACAAAAACGGTGAACCGCACAACCACACAATAAATAAAAATAATAAACAACATGCATAAAATTATAATATCATTCATCTATTTTGTAACAGCCACCATTGCGAATAATGTAGCTAAGGCACAAAATGTAGGTATCGGTACCAATATTCCCAATGCATCGGCTATATTGGATATACAGTCCACAACCAAGGGTATTTTGCTGCCAAGACATTCGCTTGTGCAAATGGTAAATATCAATAATCCTGCAAATAGCCTGCTGTTATTTAACACTACCAACAACCGTTTGTATTACAATAGCGGAACTCGGGCCGAACCTGTTTGGAAGAGGATGGAAACAGATGCTGATTTTTCAGCAGATAATATGTGGTTGTTGAATGGTAATACAGGCACCAACTCTGCTATTGATTTTATAGGAACAGTTGATGCAACCGACTTGTTGTTTAAGGTGAACAATAAAGATGTAGCTAAATTTAAGGCAATTAACCACAGCATATATTTTGGGGAATTTGCAGGCAGGTTCAATAGTACTGGAGAAGGCAATGTAGGCATAGGCAAACTGGCTCTTATAAATTCAATGACTACTGGTCATCAGGTGGCTATTGGCGAAAATGCATTGTATAGCTATAACGGAAACAATGGGCAAAACATAGCAATTGGCCAAGACGCCCTTTATGATTGCAATACGTGTTCACAATCTGTAGCCATTGGTAATAAAGCACTTAGCAAAAGTATTGGCAGCGAAGGCAATGTGGCGGTTGGTCACTTTGCCTTGGCTAATGCCACCAATAACCGGAACACTGCTGTGGGTACGGGTGCATTGGGTGGTTTAAAATTGGGCAACAACAATGTTGCGGTGGGTGACAATGCTGGTAAAATAAATGGTTCGGGTTTTTTCAATTCTTACAACAATACGTTTTTTGGCGCTGAAACAAAAGTAGTAAATGACCTTCAAAATTGCACCTTGATTGGATATCTTGCAGAGGCTATTAATGACCACACCATAGCTTTTGGCAACAATGATGTAACAAGTTGGGTATTTGGCCTCACCAAGCCCTCAGCAGCCAATAGAGTACTGGAAGTAGGCAGCACTTTTGCCAATGGCAATGGTGCCTACCTAGATATATCCGGCTTTTGGGTAAATGTGAGTGATGTAAATAAGAAACAAAATATTAAACCCATAGATGGCAAAAGACTTTTGCAAAACCTTGCCGCCTTACCAGTAACCCAATGGCGGTATAAAGGCAGCCCCGATTGGCATATAGGCCCCATGGCGCAAGATTTTAAAGCCCTGTTTAATTTAGGTGATGATGATAAGGCGATTACTACCGTTGATGCTTCGGGTGTGGCATTGGCGGCTATTCAACAACTTATGCAGGAAAACGAATGGTTGGAAGAAAGGGTAAAGGCATTGGAGAATAGAAAAAAATAAATAGTTTATATTAAAAAAGATATAAGTAACGCTCATCTTGATGCTGCACAACAAAGAAAAATATTAAAATTTGAAAGTTTGAAATATTACCGCCATGAAAACAATTTTAATCGCTATTTTAACCATCCTTTATTGCGGCATTTTACAAGCTCAATTGCCCACAAATGCAGAAATTAAGAAAAAAGTGGGTGGCGAAACTCCCGGTGTAAAAAGTTTTAAGTTCACAGGCAGGGCTCCGTTTGAAAGGTACAACAAAACCAATCAGGTAACAGAGTGGTGCAAAGAATTGATTATGGTACGGGCTGCCGACGATATAAAAACCATGGATATGGAATACAAAGGACTGGCGGTATATGAAAAACGAGCAGGTACCTACAGTTTTTACAAGTTCATCCCCTATCAGCGAAAGTATGTAGGTCAGCCACAAATAACTTTTGAAGAAGTACAGGCTATAATTGGCAAAGACTGGGCATCTTTTTATGGACATTATTACAACAAAATAGTAAAGCTGGAAAAGGCACCAAATTGGGTAAATGAACCCTATATTCGCTGGCACAATATAACTTCGGTGGAAGTATTTTTAAAAGCAACCTTTGAATATATCAGCAGCAATATTGAGACCGAGAGAAAAGTTCAGGTATTTTCGGTCAGGCTATATCGTGATGATCTAGGCAAACCATGGAAACGGTTTTATGCGCAAACTTTTGATTATGATGAAAACGAGCTGCT
>JBBRUR010000192.1:0-5117 GCA_038247635.1 Chitinophagales bacterium | reverse complement strand
TTAGCATACGTTAACGGTGAGTGGGTAACCGCAGCAAGTGGAAAAACATTTGACGTTATAAATCCTGCAAACGGGGAATTGCTGGCTGCGATCCCCGACATGGACCGTGAAGACGTTAGAAAAGCCATTGATGCAGCAGATGCCGCCTGGCCCGCCTACCGCGATCTTACCGCAAACGACCGGGCACAACTTCTTAAAAAATGGTTCGCACTTATTATGCACCACCAGGAAGACCTGGCCAGGTTAATGACCATGGAATGCGGCAAAGTACTAACTGAAAGCCTTGGAGAAGTGATGTATGGCGCATCGTTTATTGAATGGTTTGCCGAGGAGGCCAGGCGCACCTACGGCGATGTTATTCCGGCGCCCACAAAAGACAAACGCATTGTTGTAATCAAACAATCCATAGGTGTTGTGGCGGCACTTACGCCATGGAATTTTCCACTTGCCATGATTACGCGCAAGGTAGCACCGGCGCTTGCGGCAGGTAGCTCCGTGGTAGTAAAGCCCCCATCAGAAACGCCGCTAACCGCATTAGCCATATCGTGGCTGGCACAGCAGGCCGGGTTTCCACCGGGGGTGTACAACACCGTTACCACCAGCGATAACAGCGGCATAGGCAAAGAGCTTTGCGAAAACAGGAAGGTGCGCAAATTGTCCTTCACCGGCTCTACTGCTGTCGGTAAAATACTTATGAGCCAATGTTCATCAACACTCAAAAAACTATCGCTTGAGTTAGGTGGCAACGCACCTTTTATTGTGTTTGATGATGCCGATATTGATGCAGCAGTAAAGGGAGCTATGGCTTCCAAGTTTCGCAATAGTGGCCAAACCTGTGTATGTGTAAACAGGTTGTTTGCACAGGATGGTATTTACGACGAATTTGTTGAAAAGTTTACAAAGGCAGTTGCTAAATTAAAGGTGGGTAATGGGCTTGATAAAGATGTGCAGGTAGGCCCCATGATTAGTAAAAAAGGGGTAGATAAAGTAAAACGCCACGTACAGGATGCCATTGAAAAAGGTGCCGTTTTATTACAGGGCGGCAAACAAATGGAGGGATTGTTTTTTGAGCCAACAGTATTGGGCGGGGCAACGGGTGAAATGATTATATCAAAAGAAGAGGTGTTTGGCCCTGTGGCGCCGGTGTTTCGTTTTAGTACCGAAGAGGAAGTTATTAAAATGGCCAATGATACGGAGTACGGATTGGCGGCTTATTTCTATAGTAAAAATGTATCGCGTTGCTGGCGGGTTGCCGAGGCGTTGGAAAGTGGCATGGTGGGTATTAACGAAGGGGCTATTTCAACAACGGTTGCGCCCTTTGGTGGCGTAAAGGAATCAGGCCTGGGTCGTGAAGGTTCAAAATATGGAATGGATTATTTTATGGAAATAAAATACCTGTGCTTTGGAGGAATTCAATAGGAATTTGGATATAAACCATATTTCATTTAATTATTTTTTTGTTACGGGCAGAGGTTATTAATTAAACATTGTTGTAGCCTGCCTCTATAATCATAGAGGTCACTCACTTTTACTGGTATATCAATATTTAGCAGCCCTGTATAAAATAAATAATCCAGGATACATCCGTTTTAATCCACTTTGCCCTGCTAAACCTATAAACTATGTTCCAGCGCTCCATTTTGCGACAACTATTGCAAGTACCCGTTATAGTAGCGGCACTTGGATATTTTGTAGATATCTACGACCTGCTGTTGTTCAGTATAGTCCGTATAGAAAGTCTTAAATCGCTCGGTGTTGCTGATGCGGACCTGCTCACCCAGGGTGTGTACCTCATTAACCTGCAAATGGCCGGCTTGCTCATAGGTGGAATCTTGTGGGGTATCATGGGCGATAAAAAAGGAAGGATTACGGTGTTGTTTGCATCAATTTTAATTTATTCGCTTGCCAACATTGCCAATGGATTTGTAACCAGTGTAAACCAATATGCCCTGTTGCGTTTTATTGCAGGTGTTGGTTTAGCTGGCGAGTTGGGTGTAGGTATTACGCTGGTAGCAGAAATTTTGCCCAAAGAAATAAGAGGATATGGAACATCATTGGTTGCGGGAGTAGGTATGTTAGGCGCTGTGTTGGCTTATGCGGTTTCTGATATGTTTCAATGGCGGGTTGCTTACTTTATTGGTGGCGGGCTTGGTTTATTGTTGCTGTTGATGCGGGTAAAAGTTTTTGAATCAGGCATTTTTGAAAAGGTGAAAACAAAGGCGGTATCGAGAGGCAATTTCTTTATGTTATTTGCTACCCGTAAACAGTTTTTTAAATACCTGCGCTGTATTTTAATTGGTATTCCCGTTTGGTTTGTTGCTGGTATATTAATGACTTTCTCGCCTGAATTTGGTAAAGTGCTTGACCTGGGTGAGCCCATTGTTGCCGGCAAAGCTGTAATGTGGGAATACCTGGGATTAACCGTTGGCGACATTTGCAGTGGCATGCTTAGCCAGTATTTTAATAGCCGCAAAAAGGTAGTGTTCCTGTTTGTTTCACTGGTGGGTGCATTGTCGGCAGTGTATTTATTTGTGCCCCTGCATTCAGCCACTATGTTTTATGGATTATGTGTATTGCTTGGATTTGGCGCAGGTTATTGGGCGCTTTTTGTTACGATAGCTGCTGAACAATTTGGCACCAACCTGCGGGCAACTGTGGCTACTACCGTACCCAACTTTGTAAGGGGTAGTATCCTCATCATGACGCCACTCTTCCTTTTTTTTAAAGAGCAGTTTGGACTGTTAAACGGTGCAGGTTTGGTGGGCTTATTAGCAATAGTAATTTCCTTAACCGCCGTGTTGTTTATGGAAGAAACTTTTGGCAAGGATCTGAACTTTGTGGAAGGCGATGTGCCGGAGGAAATATATATAGGTGAACGCCCGGTGAAGGTGTAAGCATGGCTGGATTGGATACAGGTGTATGTGTGAAAATCCAGCATCCACTCCTGGTAAACCTGCGTAAACAAACATGGTGGTGAAAAATATCTTATAGTTGGCCAATAAATATAAGACCGCAAGAATGGTTAATTATTAAATTACTGTCGGTAACAAATAATTGTTGATGCAGGCATTAATTGGTAACAGGCCACATGTTGAACACACCATTTTAAATGTATTATAATGAAAATAATATTTGGATGTTTTATTTTAATTGTTGTGTGTGCTTTTAATACAGCGCTTGCACAAAACATACATATTGCTACAGTGCCAGGCACACCTCAAATTAAATATGCCGCCGGCATATTAAACAAGGCGTTGTTAAAACAAGGTGCCGGCGTTGGCATGGGTGCTGCCGAGGTAGTAATCAACCTTGTTATCGATTCTATTAACATGGAAAAGGAAGCTTTTTCGATTGTTAATGAGGGAAAAACTATTTCTATTACGGGTGGAGATGGAACAGGCCTGATTTATGGAAGCCTGTCAATAGCCGAAGACCTTTGCAATGGTATAAACCTGCAAAGCGTTAAAGCCAGTAAGGAAAATCCACATGTCCCTTTTCGGGCTATAAAGTTCGATCTTCCATGGGATACCTACCGCCGCAGCACAGCCCTTGATTTGCATGTGGAAACTTGTAAAGACATCAACTATTGGAAAGCCTTTTTAGATATGATGGTTGAAAACAGGTTTAATGCGCTAACGCTCTGGAACCTGCATCCGTACACCTACATGATCAAAGCAAAAAACTTTCCCGAAGCAAGCCCTTTTACCGATGCGGAATTGAAAGAATGGCAGACTTTATTTCACGGAATTTTTGCCCTGGCAAAAGAGCGCGGCATTGACACCTACATTTTTCCTTTCAACATTTTTGTAAGTCCTTCTTTTGCAAAGGCACACAACGTAGCCATGGACAACCCTGTTCATGACTTCTTTTTCGGCAAAGGTGACACCTCGGAAATTGTGAAGCGATATACAAGGGAAAGTGTAACCCAGCTTTTGCAGGAGTACCCCGAGCTTTCGGGCATGGGCCTTACACATGGCGAGTACATGGGTGGAATGACGCCTAAGCAGCGGGAAGACTGGATGAATGAAACGATCATTGATGGCATGCGACAGGCGAATAGAAAAGTAAAGCTGGTTCATAGAATTCCATTATCAGCCAACACCGGTTCGGGTGGTAGCACCAGTATAGAAACGGAACGGTTAACCCGGCAGGTAATTGAAGCAGAAGGCGACCTGGAGTTTATTGAAGGACCCATACGGGCTGATCTGAAATTTAACTGGTCGCATGCGCATTCAACAACAAAGCTGGTTAAAGTACATGGAGGTAAAATGTACGATGCATTGTTCAATCCCTTGCCTGAAAACTATAAGATTACATGGACTGCACGTAACGAAGATTTCTTTTGTTTGCGTTGGGGCGTTCCTCAATTTGTGCGAGACCATATTATTGAAAATACACCACCTTATGTAGGAGGATATTTTGTAGGTTCTGAAACCTATATTCCTGCCAAAGATTATTTTACCAAACCCAGAATAAAAGTAGATTGGACCTATGCTTTTGAGAGGCAATGGCTGTTTTATAAACTTTGGGGTCGGTTACTGTTTAATCCGGCAACACCCGATAGCAAGTTCCAGGCGGAGTTTACAAGGCGCTATGGAAAGAATGGCGACAATTTATTGCAGGCATCTGCACTGGCAGGCACTACACCATTACGGCTGGCCTCAGCCTTTGATTTCACCTGGGATTTTACTTTGTACAGCGAAGGATTTATGGCCCTCGACAGCAGGGTTAAACGGGTTGAATATATATCGTTGGAGCGACTGATGAAACAACCCACAACTGATCCTAACTATGTTTCTGTAATCAATTTTGTAAATGCAACCTCTTCAGGCGACCTGCTTAAAAAAGATAAGATCACCCCACCCGTACTTATACAAATGCTGGAGCGGGATGCCAATAAAGCACTTGAGCTGGTAAAGGATATCAAAACAAGTGGCAACAATTCGCTCATGTATGAAGTAGCCGATATTAAGACCTGGGCCAACTTAGGGTTGCATTTTGCCGAAAAGCTAAAGGGTGCATTGGCCCTGCAAACGTATAAAGTGCAGGGTGGAGAACAGCACAAACAAAACGCCGTTAATCACTTAAAGAATTCGTTGAAATATTGGGATGTGGTC
>JBBRUR010000191.1:0-5122 GCA_038247635.1 Chitinophagales bacterium | reverse complement strand
ATTTCGCCGCTTGTCAAGCCAAATTCTTTTTCGGCATCCCCTGTTGTTGGTGCAGGTATGTTCAATAGATGCTAAAACCAGTTCAACTGAACGAACGATGTTTACACTTCCCGTCATGCCAAATTTATTTCGGCTTGAGTTGGAACACGCATATATAATAGATGCTGATACCAGTTCAACTGAAAAAACGATGTTTACACCTCCCGTCATGCCAAATTTATTTCGGCATCCCCTATTATTGGTTCATTCGCTGTTTTTTTGTGAAGCGTTTGTAGTGATACGTCTTAACATAAAAACCTGGTAAAATACTTAACCCAGCAAAAAGTAAACTTTCAAACGCTGGCAAACCCTCACAATATTTACAACTACCTGTAGCAGAGTAATGCAATTTATCCTAGGAAATGCTATAGCCACTTACTTACATTAAATGCTACTAAATATATTTTGTGTTTTGCATAAAAAAGTAAAGGTTACCATCCTCACCACGCAAAAAACAACACAACTACCACTATTACAGCAAGTAATAAAATAAATGCAAAACTTAAAACCGAAACCAACCCCAGGGTTTTGCCTATTTTAGCCTTTGCAGGATCGCTGGTACCACCTTTTATAGCCTGCTTACCCAACACCATAGCAACAATACCGGTTGGTATGGCAACCAACGCAACAAAAGGCACAAAAAGCCCAATTAAAAAAGTGCTAAGGGACACAATACCAAATATTAAAGCGGAGTTTGCCTGCCTGTCTGCTTTTTCGGTATCGGCTGCTTTTTTAAACTTTTTAACTGCCAGTTTAAACACTAAGCGTTGCAAAAAATTCATTTTCTTTTCATGCACTTCCGGCGCAGTTATTGGGTGCATAATGGGCGTTTCGGTACTGTTGCTTGTTGCTAACGGCAACGTTTTTTGTGTAGTAGCTGCAATAGATAAAAAAGAAATAAGCAACAGAATAAAAAAGCCCTGCAAAAGTTTCATACAGTTGTTTGAAAAGGTGTAAGGTTAGGGTTTGTATTGTACAATAGTAGGCTTAAAATAACGGTAGAATCATAATATTTCAAAAGGAATTATTGTCTCAAATGATCCGAGTTCAAATTTGTGTCCAAAACTGGCTGCTCCATTTTTTTGGGGCAGAAGGGAGGAGGGAGGAGGCAGGAATTCGGAGGCAGGAGGGAGGAATTGGGAGGCACGAGGCAGGAGGGAGAAGGCAGAAGGGAAGAGGCAGAAGGCAGGTGGGAGAAGGGAGGAGGCAAGAGTCAGGAGGGAGAAGGCAGGAGGGGGGAGGGAAAAGGCAGAATGCAAAAGGCGGATTTATAAATCAGAAAGTAACGATCCAATCAAACGTTTCGTGTCAACATTTAAAATTTAAAAATGAAAATTTAAAATAAAATAGCACCATCATCTGTCAACTTTCTTGTTATGAGGCAGGAGGGAGAAGGCAGAAGGGAAGAGGCAGAAGGCAGGAGGCGGGAGGCAGGTGGCAGGTGGCAAAACGTGTTTAGCAGAGTGCAACTACCTTCTCACAGCTCGTCGTCATTTAAAATTTAAAATTCAACATTTAAAATAAAATAGCACCATCATCTGTCAACTTCTCTTCCCGTCAACGAACAACTAACAACCAACAACTCTCTCATCAATTTTAAGTTTCAAGCTGTAAGTTTCAAGCTGTAAGTTTCAAGCTGCAAGTTTCAAGCTGCAAGGCGGTGGTAAATGGCTGTTGGCTAAAAGCTATGGGCTAATTCTCCCGGTCAACTACCAACAATCAACCAACAACCTTCCTCTTTCCCCATCGGGGCAACAGGGCAAAAAAATAAGCCCGTGTAAGAATACACAGGCTTCATTTCAAATCTTCTTAACACTAAAATTACTATGAGAAAAAAAACTTTTTGATCAAATATGCTATTTAAACGCCACAGTTTTCCCATTATTGTATAGTTCCCAAAATATTTTTTGGTTTATATTTTTTACCTCGACCCTCTATAGGTAATAAATTTTTTAATGACTAAAAAAATATGGCATGCTATGAACGCATGTATCAGACTAACGCGCCATCACAAGCGGCAGTACCTTTTTTGTTGTTCCATCGGGGTTTATAATACGCACAAAATAAATTCCACCGGCCAGGCCAGCCACCGGCAGTAATATTATGCCGCTGCCAACTCCCGAAAGGCCAATGACAACCGACCGCATGTTGCGGCCTTTACTATCGAAAATGGTAACAGTACACCATGTTTGTATTTGGTATTTTAACTGTGCCATGCTGCCCGCCGGGTTGGGATACAACGTAAAACTTTCGGTCCCGGTTGGGCCGCCTGGCAGGGGTGGTGGGGAAGGAGGGATAAAGGTAGAAACACAGGTATCCTTCGCATTGCAGTTAAGTGGAGTAAGTGTGATGCCCGTTATGGCCTTAAACACATCCAGCTTGCCATGGCCGGTCAGGTTGTTTGGGCCGGGACCAAATTCGTCCGTATAAAAGTCATGGGCGGTGTTGCGCATCAATAGGGTTTTAATACTGTCGCCTGCAATCAAAGGAAACCTTTCCCACAAAAGCGCCGCCGCACCCGCCACTATCGGGCTACTGGCGCTGGTGCCGCCAAACGAAACAGTATTGGTATCTATAATAAAATCGTGACCAAGAAAATCATCCAACCGTGAGCGGGCCGACATTACATTATCGCCGGGCGCCATAATATCGGGTTTAATGCGGCCATCGAGCGTGGGGCCGCGACTGGTAAAATAGGCCGGCCGGCAAGCATCGTACTGATTAATGATTTTATTACGAATGTTTATATAGCAGGTGCGCAGGTTGTATGCCCCTACCGAAATAACCGAAAATGCATTGGAGGGTATTATGGTAGTCAGGTTGTTATCGCTTAGGCGAAAAGTAGGATCGTTGGGGAGCGGGTTGCGGTCAAACAAAAACATTGGGTGCATGTTCCAAAACGGATACCATGCATGTAGTGTGCCTTTGCCTTTGATGATAAAGCGGTACAGGTGCGGGTCAAACGGATTGTTGTTGTAGCGCGGGTAAGCTTCTACCGTAACCACCATTTCGTCATACTCGTTGTTGTAAGGCGAAGAGGCAAATTGCAGCCTGCTTCGCGTAATGCCATTGGCACCGGTCGATAGCACCGAAACAGGCTCCGTGGACTGTTGCAACCGGGCAATGGAATAAAAAGCTGTTTGAAAAAAAACACTGTCGCGGCTAATGTTAGGATTGTTAAGGCTGCCCATATTGCTTTCGCCAATGGATATAGACAGGCTGTCGCGGTATTTGCGGGGTATGGTAAAATAAAGGCTGGCAACGCCTGAGCTGTAAAAAAAGGAATAGCTGGAATCTTTATGGATGGGAAAGCCACCCCAATGTTTCCAGTTATTGCCATTGTTACCGGCCGATGTACAAATTAACAGACCGGGGTTTTTATAGCTCAGGTTGTCTATGGCCTGCTCTACCAGGCTTTTACCATCGTGTGGGGCGCCGTCGCTAACGCCCAGGCTTATGTTAACTACGCATTTTTTATTTTCGGCCTTTGCCTTTTTAAGCAGGTAACTAATACCATCTATCAGCCGGTTACTATTAAGAATGGTATCGGCAAAGGCGGTCAGGGCCACTACAGCTATATCGGCCGAAGGGGCCATGCCATTGTTGCCTGCCGCCAGTGCTGCTACCGGGGTGCCGTGGTTGCTGTAGCCAAATTTTGCCTGCATACCGTAAATACCAATGGCGCGATCGCGGGCAAACAAACGGGCATAGCGCTCCAGGCTGTCCCTGGTCCATTCGGTGCCATAGGTATAGCCTTCGGGCGGGCGGCCCGCGTAATCCATATTCCAAACGGTGGAGATACGGCAGCGGCCGGTGGAGTCGTAAAAATCGGGATGGCTAAAGTCGATACCATCGTCAATAATGCCTATCAGCACATTCTTGCCTGTATAGCCGCGTGGCAGTGGGCCGGTACCGTTGTGTACATTGCTGGCACGTACCATTTGTTTCATCTTATTATCAGTAGTATGCAGGGCCATCGGAAGTTCAATGCGCCTCACGGCCGGCGATTGGGCAAGGGCTAAAAGGTTGGCGGCAGGTATTTCGGCAGTTACAATGTTACCCGCCACGGTATGAACCAGCCCGCCAAAACGGTTAATCAGTTTGGCATCCTGTTCGCTGCCCAGTTGCACCATCACTGGCAGCATTTTTTGGTCATCCGCAGCGCCACCGCCCCTGTTAAGCGATTGGTGGTTGGTTAGCCATATTTTAAGCGAAGCACCCAGTTTATGGTTCGCCTCACTGCCCTGGCCGCGGGCCGTGTCCATCATTAATACTAAAACCGTTAACAGCCAGGCAATAATTTTCATATGGTTTTTTTACAATGACATGCTCTTCACCAAAGGAAATTAGTAAAAAATAAAAAGACTTCGCTAAAAAAACAGTCATCGTAATAATGCGAACCTTTAATAGTTTCACGCAAAGAGTGCAAAGCAAGCCCCCGCAAAGAGTGCAAAGAAAACCTTTAAATATTGCCGATTAAACCCGGACATCTTTGCGTGGAAAATACTATTGAAAAATCATGTTTAATTTAATATGCTGGAGTGGGTAATCATTTTAATGATGATCCAAAACACTTTCCCCAAGCAGTTAAAATAATCATTGCCGCCGCTCCTAAAGTGGAGTTGAAAAGCCAGACGTAAAAAAACTTTGTGTCCCTTAGTGTATTGGAGTCTTAGTGGTTCCCTCTAAGTGCCTCCGTGCCGCTGTGTCTCTGTGGTTCAAAAATGGCGGGGGTTAAAAAAATAGGAAGATCTACGCCTCCACAATCGATTTTGCCAAAAGGCATGAGCGAGGTTTCTATGAGTTTAAAATGCTGGATGCCGAACGGTATGCCAATGATGGTTAGGTGGAGATTAAGTAAAAATTAAAAAGTAAAAATTAAAAAGTAAAAAAGTGAATGCCCAAATGCAAGAACTTACCAACCAGTCAAGACATCCAAGCTCCGCTGACCTTCACCACCGCCTGTCCGCCGTAGGAGGAAAGAACAAAAGCCAAATTGAAAAACCCCGTCGGGAAGGGGATGTAATCCTTCTGAGCCTGCCCCGATCTTTATCGGGGGCTGGCTTTTTTTGGTTCTTTTTTT
>JBBRUR010000190.1:0-5139 GCA_038247635.1 Chitinophagales bacterium | reverse complement strand
CAGCAAGCTTAGCGGTAATGGATTATTAGCTGTACTGCTACCTAAAGTAAATGGACTGAAACTAGTTACCGGATTTGATTTAACTGTTCCGTCATTAGGTGTACCAGTTGTACCAGTGTTGCCTTCATTAACCCACTGAGATCCGTTCCATCTTGCTACTCTTAAATCTGCTAATGTATTAATGTTGCCACTCCTCGAAAAGTCAAAGCTTAGTGTTACATCAACATTGCTTGTACCATTGGTTCTATTCATTAACCAATATTCTTTTACACTTACATTATTTAAACCAGCTCCCAAACTTGTAGTTAAATAACTACTATTGTTTGGATTGGTAAAAGAATAGCTTGCTGTAAAATGATCCGTTGTATTTACTGGTGCAGATATGCTGATAGGGGCATACTTATCAAGATTTCCTACAGGAAAAGTGAATGCCTGGTTACCAATTTTTCTTACGCTACCATCTACATACCTAACAGAAGATGCACCTGTAGTAGTTGCATTATTAGCAATGATCAAATTGTTGTTACCTGTTTTTAATAAACCGTTAGATAGGGTAAATAAATTACTTACATTAATATCACCACTAAGGGTTACAAGAGCAGGGTTGGAAATAATTAAATTTTGAACGGTATTACTATTGGTAAAAGCAGGAGGTAATATTTGTGTTAAAGTACCATTCAAGGTAATGGTACCGGAGGTGGCGGTAAATGCATTTCCGAAATTTTTAATAAAGCCACCTATTTGTAAGGTGCTTGTAACCGTTAACGCTGAGCCATCATAAATAGTAAGGTTATATAAAGATGAGGTGGTACTGCTAACAGTTGGTTTTGGTGTAGTAGTATTTGGTATCAACACTTCTTCCGAACTAACAGGCACTGAACCTCTTGACCAATTGGTTGCGGTTGTCCAAACATTGCTGGTTAAACCTGTCCAGGTATCGCAGGCATTCACCGTTGTGTTAACCATGGTAATGCCCGCATTTAAACTTAACGCTCTGCCATTTAATACTGTTTGTGCGGCGTTGCCCGATGTTGAAAACGTTATGGCGGCAGACGAAATAATAGTACCTGCCATAGAACCACCACCTGCTCCATTTATGGTTGCTCCACTACCTACATACCAATAAACATTTCTTGCTAAACCACCATTGGTCATAATAACACTTATTGGTGCGCCGGGCATACCAACTGTTAATGCTGCAGATGTTTGAAATACCCACACTGCATTAGGATCGCCCCGGGCATCAAGTGTAAGATCTACGCCGGTAATACCAAAAGTTACCGATTTGTATACGCCGGGCCTTAACGTTAAGCCACCCAGCTCACCAGCACCAGGATCGATGCCACCTGGTTGAGCAGCAGGTGAAATACTGTTATAGGCTGAAAGAATATCAGCAGCTGTTTGGCTGGCAAAAGCAAAACTAACAGCGTCACCAGGTGCAGGCACATTAGTAAAAATTCCTCCTGTAGCATTCCCAACATTACTTCCTCCTGATGTGGAATAAGGAGTATTGGTAACTCCATCTCTAAAACCAGTAATTGTTGTAGATACAGAAGTGGTACCAAGACTACCATGAATGATTGTATTGATACCTTGATTAGTAACGCCTCCTGAGCCACTAAAAACACCAAAAGACGCGGCGTGACCTAAAACGGGTGCAACTGCCGTGGGTTGAGAAAACCCTACACCTGTTAATATAATCGCCATTGACAACAGCAGGTATTTCTTTGGCCAACTAAAATTTTTAAATTGGTGGTGGAATTGTTTCATAAGTTTTTTATTTACAGTTTTTTCATGAAACAAAAAATCGTGCCCCTTAATGAAAACAATCATTATTGGCAGCTAATACTATTTTAACCTGGTAATTGCGTTTTATGTAGATGGTGGCATTTAGTACCCAATTAAACTTCAATTGTTTACTTTGCCATATTTAATAACCTGTAAAGTTTCTATGCAGCGGTATGTACTCACTAAATGAAATTGCACCTTTAATTTTCTTGTTTTGTCGCAACGGGGTCTTTATTGCTGAGCTTTAGGGTTGGTATGAAACTTACGGGTGAACGATGAGGTTCCTGCTGTAAGTAAGGTTAAAAGCAAATGACACAAGCACGACAAAAATTTGCCGCCGCCTGTTATAGCTAAAAATAAACATGGCCATCACCTGATTGCAACAAATATTTCATAGTAATAATGCAGTTTGGTTCAGGCCTGACACTAAAAGGAGTAGACAGCAAAAGCTGATGCCCTGAAGGCAGAAGAGAAAAAGGCCCGGGCTGGTAGCTATTAGCTGTTCGTTAACAGCTACCAGCTCAACTATTCCATCAACTTCTTATTAAACCCAACAATCAGTTTCAAAAGGTCTTCATACTCGTTTAGCGGCAAGGTGGCACTAATGTCAAACACATCGTGATAGGCTTTAATACCGCCGAGGGTGTATATAAAAAACGAAGGCACCCCGTTTTCGGTAAACCAGTAATGATCGCTGTTGGCGGCTTTTCCACGGGCGTTAATAGCAGTTAATAGCCTGCTGCTGTTAGCCACATTCAGCATTTTAAATTCAGCAGCAAATTCGGTGGCATTAACCACTGTAATACCTTCGCTGCCTGTACCTGCCAAATCAATATTGGTAAGAAACCTTACAGACTTTAGGGGCACCAACGGATGATTTACAAAATATTTGCTGCCCAGTAACCCTGCTTCTTCTCCTGCAAAACAAATAAATACCATGGTGTATGGTGCAGGATGTTGGGCATAGTATTTTGCCAGCCCTAACAGCAAGGCAATACCACTGGCGTTGTCATTTGCCCCGGCAAAATACGTGTTGCTGCCCATGCCGCCCAAATGGTCGTAATGGGCGGTAATCATTACAACACTATCAGGCTTTTGTGTGCCGGTTACCTTACCACAAACATTGGCTGCTTTAAACGAGCCTACTGTCTTGTTTTCAATATTTACCTCAATAAATGTTGGGTCGGTTGTTAGGGCCTTTTTATCAATATAAACAGCGGTATAGTTGGCAGCCCTGGGTGCAACACTCCAGGTAAGTTTGTCTTTTAATTCAACTACCACCCGCTCGTTCATATTTACAAAATGGGTGCTGTCCTGCTTTATAAGTGCCGCCGATGCCTTTACGCCTTTACTTTCTTCGCCTACTATAAAATCAGCGCCCGGGGTTAGCCGAACACCATTTATACGCACTTCCATTTTACCTGGAAATGTATTTACGGGGTACGAAAATGGTTGGGTAAAACTATTGCCCTTTAGTGGCATCAACCCAAATAAAGCAAACTGGCCGGTAAGGTATTGGGCTGCCTTTTGCATACCGTTGTTGGTGTAGCCCCGTCCCCAAAAAAAGGGCGAGGTAAGCGTATCCACCACTTGCCTGCCAAAAGCCAGTTGCTGTGCACCGGCCGAGGTGGCAACCAACATTAACAGGCCCAGCAACCATTTATTTTTCATAGCCAGGTTACTATTTACTGCGTTATAAAACGGTAAAACTGCGGAAATATTTTTTGCCAGGTTGCCTCGTTGTGTTTGCCCAATGGCATAACAAGGCTTTGTAGGTGGTAAGCGCCTTTGGCTTCAATAATTGTTTCCATTTTGCGCAGGTCGGGCACTACCAGCCCACCCTCCTGCCCACCGGCGTAAAAATAAAACTGATGAGTAAAAGGTTTTTTGATAACAGCCTTTTGTGCATCGTCAAAAATTTGTGGGGCAATCCAATACGAAGGCGAGAATATACCCGCACCACCAAACACATCGGGGCGGGTTATGATAGCATAGGTGCTTATAAGCCCGCCCATGCTGCTACCTGCAATGTAGGTGTACGCAGGGCCGCTGCTGGTTCGGTATTGTTTGTCGATGTAGGGCTTTAGCGTTTCAATAATAAAGTTTATATACTGTTTGCCCTCGCCTTTGCCATATTTAGCGTTATCGTAAGGGTTGTATTCGGTCATTCTATAGTTATTTCCGTGATCAATACCCACCACAATGCACTCTTTTTTTAGCAGCGGCTGAAGGCTGTCTAACGATTCATCTACCCCCCACTCGCCATAGGGCGCTGTTTGCAGGTTAAATAAATTTTGTCCATCGTTCATGTACAGTACCGGGTATTTTTTTGCCGATGTAGCGTACCCTTTTGGCAGGTAAATGGAAATACGGCGGGTGCGGTTAAGCTGTGGCATGGCAAAAGCCGTATCCATTACCGACACCTGCGGTGTAGCAGTATTGGGTATGGGTTTATCGGGAAAGTTGTCCTTCCAGCCGGCTACCTGGCAGGTTTGCACCACATCGCCATTTACCTGTTCTATCCTGTTTGGAATTTCCCGGCCATCGCCGGTTACTTCTACAGTAGGCCAACTGCCGCGGGTAAACTTAAACTCGTACTGGCCGGCAGGTATATCTTTTAACACCAGCCCACGCCGGGTTGTACCAAACGGCTTTAGTTTATGTGCTTCGCTTTTAGGGTTCCAGTTATTAAAGCTGCCTGCTACATAAATATCGTCGGCGCCTTTGGTGGCCACTTTATCAACCATGATACGTAAACTGTACTGGGCTTGTACCAACAGCGAAAAGCTATTTGTAATGAGAACAATAACCACTTTTTTCATGGCCTGAAATTATGGCTAAAAACCTTAAAGCCATGTAAAGGTTTGGGTAATTTTAATGCTTATGCCGGTAGTAAAGTTTTAGGGTGGGCAGTACTTGCCTATGTAGTTTACCTGTAGTGTTTGCTTAATAATAAAACAGCCGCGTTTTAGTGGTACTGCTTTTATTTTTTAGGTAAATGGTGGCTTATGTTTTTAGACCGGCAGTGGTAATATTATTTGCAGTATGCCTGCCGTTATTTGTTATTTAGGAAGATGGTGGCTTATGTTTTTAGACCGGCAGTGGTAATATCATTTGCAGCATGCCTGCCGTTATTTGTTATTTAGGAAGATGGTGGCTTATGTTTTTAGACCGGCAGTGGTAATATCATTTGCAGTATGCCTGCCGTTATTTGTTATTTAGGTAGATGGTGGCTTATGTTTTTAGACCGGCAGTGGTAATATCATTTGCAGTATGCCTGCCGTTATTTGTTATTTAGGTAGATGGTGGCTTATGTTTTTAGACCGGCAGTGGTAATATCATTTGCAGTAT
>JBBRUR010000189.1:0-5190 GCA_038247635.1 Chitinophagales bacterium | reverse complement strand
TGTTGTAACTGTTCTTGCTGAAGTTGTATGATTAAATCCTTGTCAATCATATAAGTAATTTGAACTTATATACTATAAATTCAAAGAACTATTATCGCACATTTTATAAAAAATGTGGATAACTGGCCTGAATAGTTACCTTAATTCTTAGATTTAGCGGGACTGCCGGGGCTAATTAAATAGGCCATAAAGCCCAATGTGTAAGGCGATATAACGCGGTAGCCACTTCGCTGCAAGGCTTCGCCGCCTTTGTTTACCTGCGCTGTTCCGGTAAGTAAACCGTCGGGTGTTAGAAATTTTATTAATGCACTTGTTGCTTTGGTTGCTGATGTGGCTGCTTTATAGTTGAGCACACCTAAATGGAACCCATATTTTAATGCCGCTGCAATACCTGCAGTGCCCGATGTTTCTACCCCGGTTTCGGGTTCGTGCATAAAGCAGTACCACATACCATCAGGCTGTTGAAACTGCATAACATAGTTAGCAGCACGTACAAATTCATCCTTTATTTTATCTCCATCGGGATGATCTTTTAGTTGCTGCCAAGAGCGGATAAACCCAAGCAGGTACCAGGCTACTCCCCGGCTCCAGTTTTTATATTCGCGGCCGCCTTTGTTATTGGTGCGTTGATAAATTCCGGTTGAGTCAGCCAGGGCAGCAGCCCTTGCCATTAAGTTTGTTACAGCCATATTTTGCAAATCTTTATCGTGCCGGTTGGCGGCTATCACGGCTAACGGATAAGAAACGGTGTAGCACTCTTCTGTCTTTATTGTAGGAAAAGCCGATTGCGGATCGTCGCTGATTACACCCTTTTTATCCTAGTGTTGTTTGCAAAAATCAATAGCTGTTTGTAACGATGGATGCTTTGGATGTAAACGGGCATACATGGCAAATGGCAGCGTAGTTTCTACATTCATTACCCTGTTATTGACAGGTGTATTATTAAGCCCGATGTAATTGAATGATGTATTGGTAAAATATTGGTTAAACCTGTTTTGCAAACTTTTATCTGCAGCAGGCTCGCTGGCCGATAACACCTGTAGTCCGTCCATTACCACCCCTTCCATCCACCCAAAGGGCTGATACATGTTTCGGTTTAACAGGGTGTTTTTCACTTCATCAATGCCTGACAATACACCTTTGGATACAAGCAGGTGCGGCTTGTAAACGGCGGGGATGTTTGAATCGTTGCTTTCAAATATTGCCTGTGGTAGTTTGCCTTTAATTTGCCGGATGGTCACCCCCTGATTAAGTACTTTTTTTACCTGCCCGTTTTCCAATATCAATTCATACACCTGCAGGTAAGTGGCATATCCAATATCCATTTCGCCTAATTTTTCCTGGCTCTTTTTTAGCCGTATCTCCAATACACAAGGTTCTCTTACATCAGTAGCGGTACTTATTCTAAATCGTGCAAAGGGAAATGAATCTGTATTTACCTTTTTGTTCCATTCAATAATTATCCCTGTACTGTCAATTAATTGATACGCCCAATTGAATGGGCTGGCTTTGCCTGTAGCAAGCCGCATTGTGGCTTTTCTATCTATTGTGCCCTGAAGCAAACTATACGCAACTTTACCTGGTTTGCCGTTTGCAAAATTTGTGTTGGACGATGATATTTTACCTGCACAGCTACATGCTAACACAAAAACAAACGCCACGATGTAGTTAAGATTTATTTTCATGTTTAATTGATTTGCACCTCGTTTATTAATGTTTGGAACTGCTTATTTCTTTTACATTATAATGAAAATTTTTATTTTTTTTAGACCCGGCAATTGAGCATTGGGAAGGCTTTCATTGTGTCGTGCCGATTAATCGGGATACAGCATTGATGAAAGCGGCGATTTAGACTGCTAGAAATTAGCAATTACTATGACGACAGAAGTAATTATAATGGTATTCATTTTTACAATATAGGATTGGGTATTTAATTCACAGAGCTTTAGATTGAATTATACTTTTCTTTCCGAAGCTGTTTAAATTTAATTTGAAACTTTTATTTTGAAACTGACGATGCCAATTGTACTTTGAATGAACGGCTGCCACCTCTATGGTCATAGAGGCAGGCTGCAACGAAGATGCCATGAAAACTATTGCCAGTATTCCAAAAAAATAAATAGGGATAAAACGCTCTTCCTACAATAGCTGCTTCTAAGAAATCTGAATATTAATTTCGACCTCACGCTGTGTAAAATACAATGGCACCGCCTGAAGCCCTGGTACAAAATTAAAAACCCTGGATGTGGTTGATAATATCGGTGTAATGGGTTGGTTGGTTGTAATGTGCAATACAGCCCTCGGTTTTATAATCTTTATTTCTTTTTCTGAATGTATGTGTACCTTTTCTGTGGAGGCTGATATTACAGGAACAACGATTTGAACCTGGTTATTATGCACACTACTATCAAAAGAGAATGCCAACCTTACACCCCTGTTTGAAAAGGTATATTTTACATGGCATTTTATACTGCCGGTCGGGGGATTGATTTGATCGCCATCTACCATCGATGAAATTGTATCAGCAATGATGAGCCCGTTTTGCTCTTTAACTGTTATTTGGGCAGACAGGTCTGCAATGTTGGTATACGTTTTTCCTTCCAGTTTTAATTGTATACGGGGTGTTAATGGTATTGATGCGGGGTCTGTATCGGTCTGCATATTGCCACCTTCGTGCATTTGATACTTAATCATACTTGCAGCAATTACGGGCCCCGCCTTTGCATGCCAAAGCAACGATAATGCGCCACCCGTAGGATGCCCTTCTTTAAATGTATATTCCCTATCGTACCCGGTAATGGTAGCCCTAAACCCACCTGTTGAAATCAGCCAGGTTTGTATGTCTTTAAAAAACCGGACGCCATAATTTTCCTCTGCAGGTAATTTTATTTTGCTCAATTTTTCCAACTTAAATGGGCGCCCATAATCGCTTAAAGCTGCCAACGATTTTGCATGGCAAAACGTGTGATGAATGCATGGCTGTACCCCAGCCGACACATAATGCAAGCCGCCATGCAGCAGACCATTGTGGGTGCATTGCTTAAGCAACTGTAGGTTTACAAAAGCTGCTTTGTAGTAGCGTTCATCTTTATGGGCCATTAAAGCAAGGGCAGCATGGCAACCATCAGAGGTTCGGCTGCCCCAATACGTCCATTTAAAACTTCGTGTGCCCCAGCTATTATCCATACCGCCATCGGGCAGCATAAATTGCAAATGGGTTTGTAGCGACTGGTGTACTTTTTCAAGCAGTACTTCATCCTTTACGAGCAGCCCATAAAAAACCAACGCTGGTAACGACTCTTCCATATTGTAACCTAAGTCAACAGAAAAACAACCCTTTTTGCTGGGTGTGTAATAAGGCCCGCCTTCGCCGTAAATAAATGAATCGTGTGTAGAAAAGAACTTCAATGACACGTCAGCAAAAAACTTTCCTTTTTTTATAAAGGCAGGAATATTTAATTCCATACCCAGCAATGTGAGGGCATAAGCGGCTGAAATGGGATAATTAATATTTCCATAATCCATGGAAAAATTATTGTAAATAAATTCACCTGCCTTTTTTACACGGCTTTCTATTTCGGTTTTCCACCCGGGTTCTAAAGTGTTGCCATAATGTTTTAAAGTATCAGCAAGGGCAATGGTGGTAAAAACCGTAATGCCTTTCCAGGCGCCTGTATAGGTTTCATTCTTCCACGAGCCATCGGGTTCGCTCACATTTTGTTCCATCCACTGGTACAATAATTTCGCAGCTTCCATATAGCGGCTATCCTGCTTTTTATGCGCCATATGTACCAGCGGATAAATGCTATCGGCCACCCGGCCATGCACTCTTTTACAAGCCGGGCACATTAACCCGCCATACAGTGCAGGTGTTTTATCATTAATTATTTGACTTTTCAATAGAGCATCTACCCATGTATCCAACAAATTGCCTGCCTGCCCATACAAATCATCCGCATTCATTAACCCGTCATCAAAAAAACATGCTGCATTGGCAACAGCAGGTAACAGCGCCAGGCCAAGTCCGCCCATAGTTACTGATTGTAAAAACTGTCTTCTTGATTTCATTCCGTGCTTTTTAACTTCAATAATTTCCAATGTTTTTGCGCCAGCGTGGCAATATAATTTCATTAGGGCACCATGCCCAATGCTTTAATATAGCCTTCATCTTTAATGCAGTTACGAAAGGCCATCTTTTGAATTAACCCGTTAAATGCAGCCTTGGCCAGCACTGGGTTGGGCCTGTTTTTTCGGATTAATTCAAAACTTCTTCTGTCTGATTCAGCATAGTCTACCACCAATTGCCAATTGGCCGGCTCCTCCATGTAAACCATACCATTTTGTTTTGCATTTTTCCTCATTTTTTTATAAGGCCAGTAGGTCCAGCCAATGTTTACCCTTTCTAAAAGGCGGCGAAAACCTGCTATCCATTGGTCCGGTTCATGGCCGGTTTCGCCCATATAAAAGGGCAAATTAAATTTGGTACGGTAATCTAAAAAATCCTTTATCCCGGCTTCCGTGGTATCGCAGTGATAGCGGTGGCAGGTAAACATGATATTATTATCAAATTTCCATTCGGTGAAAATGGAATAATCGTTTCCCCATTGGGAACCACTTAGCATTACGATGTGGTTTTTATCTACCGTGCGGATAACTTTTGTAACCCGCCGCAGCAGTGAATCCAGTTGTTTATTCAGCCGGGCCGTGTCGTTTTTAAAAAAGGAAGATGCAATGGGTTCATTGATTACATCGTAGGCCAGTACCGTAGTGTTGCTCACAAAATGTTTCGCTAATTCTTTCCATATATCACAAAATTGTTGTTTATGTTGATCGGTTTCAAATAACCAGGGATAGCCGTAGCTGTCATCTATGTTCATACCGGTTTGCCCACCCGGCGCAACATGCATATCTAAAATTACATACAGACCTTCATTTTTACACCAGCTAATAACCGAGTCGAGCAAGGCATAACCGTGCTGTTTGGAGGCATAGCCCATAAAAGGTTCGTTCGTAAGCAGTTTATAATGAAACGGCAGCCGTATGGTGTTCATGCCTGTTTTGGCTATATAGTGTCTGCAAGAAAACACAGCAATTTTGCTTTTTGGCTATGTTGGTTTATTTAATTTCATGACGTTTATTAGACCCAGCGGCAGATTTTATGATAATCGCCCAATCATATTAAGTGTTATT
>JBBRUR010000188.1:0-5204 GCA_038247635.1 Chitinophagales bacterium | reverse complement strand
TAAACTGCCAATCTTTTTACTCAAACATGATTTATTAAATGCATATTTTAAAAAATACTTTATGAAGAAAATTAATTACCTCCTGTTTGCCTTTGTTTTTATCACCTGCATTCAACCTGCGCTTGCTACCAATTATTATGTATCCGCCTTAATTGGTAGTAATGCCAATCCTGGCACGCTTGGGCAACCTTTTGCCAGCCCGCAAACAGCATCTAATTTAACAAATCCTGGTGATACTGTTTTTATCATGAATGGCACTTATTCAACTGTTGTGTCTGGTGTAGCAATAATAAGAATAATCCGTTCAGGTACCGAAGCACAGCCAATCGTTTATAAAAATTTTCCAGGTCATACACCTTTTATTGATTTTAATACCTGGACTGGTATTAGAGTTACAAGCGGTGCCAGCTATATTGTTATTGACGGCTTTAAAATAAGGGGAAACAACCGAAACATTTTATTAAGTGATGCTTTAAACCAGCCAACCAGTTGTGCCAATCCAACTGGTTCGCCTAACCCAATTTTTGCTGGCAATGGTATAGATGTATCTGGAAATACGCATCATGTTATTGTAAGAAACTGCGAAGTATATGAGTGTGGTGGTACAGGCATTGGAACTGGCTCTGCTGATTATGTAACCATAGAAAACAATTTGGTATACAACAATAGCTGGTACAGCCGATATGGTAATAGTGGGATATCTATGAATGAAAGTTGGGACTACGATTTTAATACCACCGACTACAAAATGATTATCCGTAATAATGTTATATATGGCAATCGTCTTTTTGTGCCATGGCGAAGTGGCACTGTATGCCAGGGCATAACTGATGGCAACGGAATTATTTTAGACATCAACCGTAACTCAGGTTACCAGGGTAAATTTTTAGTTGAAAACAATGTAGTGTACCGCAATGGTGGCCGGGGTATCCACGTGTTTAAAAGCGACAATGCCACTATACGAAATAACACCACCTTTAAAAATAGTGCAAGCCCGGAAATAGGTGAAGGTGAAATTACAATTATCACCGCTTCTAATATCCAGGTATATAACAACATCATGTATGCAAGGGATGGCGAAAGGGTGAGTACTTTATCGGGATTTACAAATTTTAGCGGAAACAATAATATTAGTTTTAACAGCAACCAGCGTGGCTTTTATAATAGCAACGACATTATAATAGACCCTTTATTTACAGATACGCTTAACAATAATTTCAGGCTCCTTGCCAACAGCCCTGCTATCAATACAGGCAACGATTCGGCAGACAACTTTAGCGCCAAAGATATTTTGGGTGTTTCAAGACCAGCAGGTGCAAGAACCGATATGGGCGCTTATGAATTTACTGGTACACCATCTTTAACCGGCAATTTTACCTCCAATAATATCGTCGTTGTACGAGTAGGCGATGGGGTTAATTCTTTTGGCAATAATGCAACGGCGGTTGATGTAATTGAATATACCGCAGCCGGTGCATCAACAGGGATAAATGTGCAGTTAGGTAATGCTTCTTCCACTGCGCCTAATCGTATTGTTTTAAGCGGCAACAGTGCAACTGCCGAAGGCCAGTTAAGCCTATCATCAGATGGCCGTTATCTGTCGCTCGCCGGCTACGAGGGTGCGGTAGGTAACTCAGTATTTACTTATCAGGCCAATCCTAAAGTAATTACAAGAATTGCCTATAATGCGTCGGCTGATTTTTCAACCCGAATATCTGCCAGCACCTTGAACCAAACTGTTAGAAGCGCCGTTACAAGTAATAGCGACCGGTATTTTATTACAGGCTCATCGGTATCGCCTGCCTCAGGTAACTCAACAAGGTTTTTATCTTTTGCAACGCCGGCTACAACTGTATCTACTGCCTTCCATGGCGGCTTCAGGTCGTTAAAAATATTCAAGAATCAGGTGTATTGCGCTAATGGTGCCGTTATCAGTTCATTAACGCCCGATCCCAACTCAAGCAATTACGCTACCAAAGTAGATTTTTCGGGAATGGGTGTCTCAGGTCATAATTACCAGTCTTTTGTTTTGTTGGATGTTAATCCATCGGTGGGTTATTTAACAACCGGTTACGATGTTTTATATTGTACCGATGTAACGCTTGGGCTGGTAAAATTTTATTGGAGTGGCGCACAGTGGACGCTTGCAGGTATCTTCAATCCAACTTCTGTAACTGGCGTTAGTGGGGGTTTACAGGATATTACTGCAAGGCTGAACGCAGCAGGTAATCCTGAAATTTTTGTGGTAAAAAGTGCTGTTTCTAACAATAATATTATCGCCATTACCGATGCAAGTGGCTTCATGGGCAACATTACTACAACAGTACCAACGGCAGCTAACGTAGTTTCTGCCGGGGTTAATTTTATGTTTAGGGGTGTAGCTTTCTCACCATCTCAATTGGTAGTAGTACTGCCCATCAGTTTATTATCGTTTAAAGCTTATCTGGTAGGTAACAAAGCTGTACTTAACTGGGCAACGGCGCAAGAGTTAAACGCCAGCGCATTTATAGTGGAAAGAAGCAGTGATGGAAGAAACTTTACAGCCATAGGAACCGTTGCCGCCACTAATACGGGTACACGGAAAACTTATTCTTTTGATGACAGAACCCCGGTGAAAGGGATGAATTTTTACCGCTTAAAGCTCACAGATCTGGATGGTAGCTACAAATACAGTAGCATTGCCGCCATAAACGGTAGCGCTGCAGAGGCACCTGGTGTAAGTGTATTTCCTAACCCGGTTGTAGATCATATAACTATAAGTCACTCCAAATCTGTTGAAGGCGCTTCCATCAGAATTGTTTCGGTTACCGGTGTAATTGTTGCGCAATATACCGTAGCCAAAAATGCTACCCAAACAAGCCTCAATACATCGTTATTGGGGTCGGGCCGGTACTTTATCAACTTTATTAATCAGGGAAAAGTAATTACAACATCTTTTGTAAAATAGTATGCCATGTGGAACAATTTTTTAAAAAATATATTTGTATCAATATGAAAACAGGAAGCACAAAATGGGTATCAGTTTTATGCTTCCTGTTGATAAGCACTACTGTAATAGCTCAACAAATTACTCCGCTAAAGCCGGCCTTATCGGCATTGAATGCAGTAAATATTTTTCCATCGGATGCCGAAAATGAATACAGATTTTCAGATAAGGTAAAAGAAGGGCTACCGGCCACTTTTTCAGTTTTATCAGTAAATAATATGTCGCCAGTTTTTAGTGCAGAAATATTTAATGTTGCAAAGTCTCATTATGATGTTCAATCGATTTTTAAGAGCCAGGCTGCTGTAAATAAGGGCGATATTCTTTTAGCAAGATTTGCCATGAGATCAATTTACGCAAAACAGGAATCAGGCGAAGCGGTAGTTTATTTCTTTGTACAGCAGGCCGCAGCACCCTATGAAAAAAGTATCATCGTTGATATTAGTGCTGGTCCGGAATGGAAGACATTTGACATCCCTGTTACTGTAATAACGGATATGAAAAAAGGTGAAGCGGCTATTTGTTTTTCGTTTGGGGCATTGGCACAAAAAGTAGAAATAGCCAACCTGCAGTTACTAAACTTTGAAAAAAAAACTGCGATTGAAAAATTACCTACCACAAAATTTACCTACCAGGGCAGAGATACAAACGCAGCCTGGCGTGTAGCAGCATTAAAAAGAATTGACGAATTAAGAACTGCACCCATACATATAAATGTGGTAGATGCAAAGGGAAAGGCTGTTGCCAACGCCTCTGTAAAAGTAACCATATTACAAAGTGATTTTATTTGGGGTACTGCAGTTAATGAAGCTATGCTGGCTGATGACAACTTACCCAACACTAACAAGTATAGAAGCTATTTAAAAGAATTTTTTAACACCGGTGTAATTGAAAATGGTTTTAAAGCCGGGAGATGGCAAGGAGAACCCAGCCGTAGAGCAGAAACCATGAAAGCTTTTAATTGGTTGGAGAAAAATGGGTTTAGACAACGGGGGCATAATTTGGTGTGGCCAGCCTGGAAATTTAATGCAAAGAATGCAAAGGAATTGGCAGAAAAAGACACGGCCGTTTTCAGCGCTTATATTGAAAGCGATATTCGTTCAAAAATGGATACCATTAAGGGGCGTGTAATTGCATGGGATGTAATAAATGAACTGCTGCACGAAAAAGATTTCTTTCCTTATTTGCCATCTGATATTTCCGTTCAATGGTTTAAGCTGGCAAAACAATTGGATCCCAATGCACAACTTTTCATTAATGAATACGGCATGCTGAACAGTGTTGTAAGCCCAAAAAATATTCAACAGTATATTGATACAGTCATGTTTTTGCGCAAACAAGGTGCACCCATTGAGGCCTTTGGTATACAAGGGCATGTAGGCAGGCAACCTAGAAATCCCGCTCAGATAATAAGCGATTTAGATTTATTTAAAGATATTGCCTTGCCCGTACAAATTACAGAATTTGATATCAACATGGTAGATGAACAATTACAGGCAGATTACACCCGTGATTTTTTAATTGCTTGTTACAGCCATCCAGTTGTAGCTGGTTTTACAATATGGGGTTTTTGGGAAGGTGCCCACTGGAAAAAGGATGCAGCCATGTTTAAAAAAGATTGGACGGAAAAACCCAATGCTGCGGTTTGGCGTGAATGGGTAACTAAAAAATGGAAAACAAATTTTAAAGCCACCACAGATAGGGCTGGTAAGGTTCAAAGTCAGGGGCATTTGGGAAAATATGAAGTAACAGTAACCAGAAATGGTGTAACCAAATCCGTTACTTATCAACTTACCAAAAATGCTTTAGATTTAACAATAAAGCTTTGACAAACGAAAGGCTACATATTAAAAAACAGGCAGTAAATCGCATTGTTAAATCTCGGATTGATATTCAAAGATTAAAGTTTGTAAAGTAACTAAACCTCCATTAAAAGAAGATACATTGAAGAAGGCATTCACCATAGGCGTAGATATTGGCGGTACCAGAACAAAATATGGGCTGGTGGATATTGCTTTGGGTAAGGTACTGGATTGTATAATTCTACCAACCGAAAAGGAAAGTAGTGTTGCCTTTTTACAACAAACTTCGGATGCTATTGTACAATTAAAAAAAGTTGCTGACCAAAATAATGGAAATATAGAAGGTATTGGATTTGGCATTCCTGGTTACATTAATGAAGATGCGATTATTGCAACCACTTATGGATTTTTAACTTTTA
>JBBRUR010000187.1:0-5226 GCA_038247635.1 Chitinophagales bacterium | reverse complement strand
TAAATATTGATCACCCTTTTAAGTTATGCGACTTTAAGCCGGCTTATGGCTTTCTCTTTTCTCATATTTTAAATGAATATGATTTTTGGGGGCATGGAGATATTGATATTGTCTATGGAAATATTCGAGAATTTATGATTGAAGAACTGTTAAACGTTCATGATATTTTGAGTAGTAGACATGATTTTATAACCGGATCATTTTGTTTGTATAAAAATAATCAACAAATGAATATGCTATTCATGCAAAGTAGGGACTATAAAAAGGTATTTACAAATGCTGAACATTTTTGTTTTGATGAATGTAATTTTCAATTTATTCCGCTACAAAAAGGGTATTCGATTTTTGACCTTCCAAATGAAATTGAAAGCATGACGTATGTTGTAAAAAAAGAAGAGAGGGAAGGCAAGCTTAATCCTTTTTTTGATTTTATAATTATTGAAGGAGTTTCCAGAAAAGTTAAATGGGATAAAGGTAAAATTATTTATAAAGATAAATTTGAGGGGATGTATTACAACTTAATAAGGTATAAAGTAGCTTGTAAAAATCCTGTTATATTCAATCCAATCCCAGAGACCTTTTACTTTCACCCAAGAGGCATCACAATAACACCACAATAAAATAAAAGTTAGCTTGAAATTCCCACTCTACCGCCAATTAGATGCCATGGACTGCGGCCCTACCTGCCTGCGCATGGTGGCCAAATACAATGGTAAAACCTCTCTATAAATTACCTGCGGTCGGAGGCGGAAATTGGTAAGGAGGGAGTATCACTACTGGGCCTGGGTGATGCTGCAGAGAAAATTGGGTTTCGGGCTAAAGGTGTTAAAATAACTTTTTCCCAACTGATGGATGATGCGCCTAAGCCCGCCATATTGCACTGGGGGCAAAAGCATTTTGTAGTTCTGACACCTTCATCAAAAAAACAAACCCTTACAATAGCCGACCCGGCAAAGGGCTTAATCACCTATTCAAAAAAGGAATTTCTAAGCCACTGGTCTAATGCAAATACCAACGGGGATGCCACAGGTATTGCCTTGTTGCTGGAACCTACGCCTGAATTCTATGCACAGGAAGATGACAAGGAAAGCAGGGTGGGCTGGGGCATGTTGTTGAAGTATATGGCCGGGCAGAAACGGTTTATAGTGCAATTGTTTATTGGCTTAATGGTAGGCAGCCTGTTACAACTCATTTTCCCATTTCTTACCCAAAGCATTGTAGATGTGGGCATAGCTACACACAACCTTTAATTTATTTATATTATTCTGCTGGCGCAGTTCATGCTATTTTTTGGCCGCACAACGGTAGAGTTTATCCGTAGCCGCATTCTGCTGCACATCAGCACCAGGGTTAACGTGTCCATCCTGTCCGACTTCTGGATTAAACTAATGAAGCTGCCTTTGTCCTACTTCGATACCAAATTAACTGGCGACATTCTGCAACGCCTGGGCGATCATAAAAGGATAGAAAGCTTTTTGACCGGTACAGCATTAAATACTTTCTTTTCATTGTTTAATCTGGTGGTGTTTTCGTTTGTGTTGCTGCAATACAATACGGAGGTCTTCTTTATTTTTTTTACCGGCAGTGTTTTGTATTTCTTTTGGATACGCCTTTTTCTTCGCTACAGACGAAACCTTGATTACAAGCGTTTTGCTGTTGCCAGCAAAGAGAACTCAGCCACCATGCAACTAATACATGGTATGCAGGAAATAAAACTGCACAATGCCGAAAACCAGCGGCGCTGGGAGTGGGAAGGTTTGCAGGCCGCACTATTTAAAATAACGTACAAAAGCCTATCGTTAAGCCAGTACCAGCAAGCGGGGGCCTTTTTTATAAACGAGGGCAAAAATTTATTAATAACTTTTATGGTAGCCAAAGCAGTGCTGGAAGGGCAGCTAACATTAGGTGCCATGCTGGCGGTGCAATACATAATAGGCCAGTTAAACAGCCCGGTGGAGCAATTGATCGGCTTTACCCAACAGGCGCAGGATGCCCGGATTAGTTTGGAACGGTTAAACGAAATACACCAGGTAGCGGACGAAGAGGCGGCCTCCCTAAATCCCTCCGAAGGACGGACTTTACAAAAGCACTTACCTGCCGATAAATCAATAACATTTAAAGACGTTTCATTTACATACACCGGGGCGGGCAATGAGCCGGTATTGCGCAATGTAAACCTGCATATAGCCGAAGGAAAGATAACCGCCATTGTAGGTATGAGTGGAAGCGGCAAAACCACCTTGCTTAAACTGCTGCTGCGTTTTTACGAAAACTATAAGGGCGAAATAAGGGTGGGTATGCCCCCCTCTCTGCCAGGAGAGGGGCAGGGGGTGAGGCTGGCTACTTTTTCGCCACGCTACTGGCGCAGCCAATGCGGGGCCGTTATGCAGGATGGCTACATTTTTAGCGATACCATTGCCAACAACATTACTATGGGCAAGCAAGGCAGCCACAACAACGCTCACCATGCAACGGATAATTTACTCCATGCCTGCCGTGTGGCTAACGTACTGGATTTTATTGAGGCGCTGCCAATGGGGTTTAATACCAAAATAGGCGCGGAAGGTAGTGGAATAAGCCAGGGACAAAGGCAGCGCATACTAATAGCCCGGGTAGTGTACAAAAACCCGGCATACATTTTTTTTGACGAAGCCACCAACTCGCTGGATGCCAATAATGAAAAAGTAATCATGGAGAATCTGGAGGAATATTTTAAAAGCAGATCTGTAGAAAATTCAAGAAAAACAGTTGTGGTGGTAGCCCACCGGTTAAGTACAGTTAAAAACGCCGACAATATAATTGTGTTACAAAACGGAATAGTTGCCGAGCAGGGCAACCATGAAGTATTAAGCAGGCAAAAAGGATATTATTATGAACTGGTAAAAAACCAACTGGAGTTGGGTAATTAGTGTTTAACACTAATGTGTATTAATGAGCCTTCATGCTCAATTATTGACCCAAAGGACTTTGGAAAAATGGGAATGACGTTTTGTGCGATTGGCTAAATAAATGGCATTCTCTTTACTTTTTTTTGTGGAAAAAAAAGTAACAAAAAAAGCCAGTCGGGAATGATAACAGCCCATTCCCGACATGGTTTTTCAATGTAGCTTTTGTAATACTGTGGTGAAGGGCAGTGTAGCCTTGATGTCTTGACTAGTTTTCAATATGCCTAAAACCAGAATGGAACATTTTTGATTTTAAATTATAGAATTAGGTGGTTAACCCGCAAACTTCTTCAAAAAATATTCACACCTTCCAACAGTTGTTGAAATTGGACATCACCCGGTTGGGTGCCGAGCGAAGGCGAAGGCATTCCGAAACATTGCGAAGCAGTTTCGGAAACAAGCGGGTGGAGTCCTATTTCAATAACGAAGCCAGGCGGCTTGAGCTTTTCTACGAGTTTTTGCAAGCTTTGCTAATGAAATACCTGATTTTTTTAAAAACTTTTTATAACCAATCCCATGCCTGATCAAACGTTCACTTCCGGTTTATTCTCAACAAATGGAAATGGTGCAGACCATAACCACGATACTAATTACGCCGCGGAAGAGTGGTTACGAAGCGAAGAAGTAACGGAAATACTATCGGTTAAGCCACCTTTTTTGGTGACATGGGGTATTACTATTTTTTTTATAGTGTTGGTAGGTATAGTGGCGGCTTGCTGGTTTATCAGGTACCCCGACGTGGTGCCCGCTAAGGCAAAACTTACCAGTATAAATGCCCCAAAAGAAATAAAAACAAAAACGGATGGTAAACTGGAGGCGTTACTTGTAGCAGAAGACCAGGTGGTGAAAAAGGGTGCTGTGTTAGGTTACCTTGAAAGCCGGGCGAATGCTGAAGAGATCATTTCATTATCAAAACTGGTAGACTCGATACAGAAAATGTTAAGTGATAACCAGGTGCTGGCAGCAGCGGGTTTGTTTCAAAAACCCTTATTACACCTGGGCGAGGTGCAGCATGATTACCAGGTGTTTTTATCGGCATTGTACGTTTTCAGGCAATACCTGGCTGCTGGCTTTTATCCTCAAAAAAGGCGAATGATACAAAAAGATTTCAACTACCTGCAAAAATTAAACGATAACCTGCAACAGCAATTAGTAAAACAGCGCGAAAGTTTGGCGCTTCAACAGGAGGATTTCGCGGCCAGTGAATATTTGAAAAAAGAAAAGGTGATTTCGGCAACAGAATACAGGACGGAAAAAAGCAAGCTTATTAGCAAAGAACTGGGCATACCGCAAATTGAATCAAGCCTTTTAAGCAACGAAAACAGCCGGAACGAAAAACAAAAAGAGTTGATGGAACTGGAAAACCAGATAGCGCAGCAAAAAAACATTTTTATCCAATCGCTCAACACTTTTAAAGTTGAAATTGATGACTGGAAAGCAAAATTTTTATTGATTGCTCCCATTGAAGGAAGGATAGCTTTTGCCACATTTATCCAGCAAAACCAGCAATTGCAAGCTAGCCAACTTGTTTGTTTCATTAACCCAGGCAACAGCCAATACTACGCGGAATTATACATGCCACAATCCAATTTTGGAAAAATACGATTACAGCAAAAAGTATTGCTAAAGCTGCCCGCTTACCCCTACCAGGAGTATGGAAAATTAGAAGGGCGTTTGCAGTTTATTTCAAACATACCTACCGATAGCGGTTACCTGGCAAAGGTTAGTTTGCGGCAGAACCTACAAACGAATTATCAAAAGCAAGTACAATTTAGAAATGGCCTGACGGCCGAGGCGGAAATAGTGACGAGGGATTTGCGCCTGTTGGAAAGGTTTTATTTTAGTTTAAAGAGTGCTGTTACCAATTGATAAAAACACAAGCGTGTCAAACATAATTTGCAAATAGGGCAATTTGCAGGTAAAGCCCCGGGTGCCTTAGGTTACCTGCTGCAGCAGGTGACCTGCCGGGCAGGCCAATGCCTCTTATGCTATAAGATGAAGCGACATTAATTAATCGGCTTTGCTTGTTCGTAAAACAATTGAATATCCAAGGCCACAAACCAAAACGTATAAACAAAAAGTATGCAAGCCTTGGGACTGCTTTAAGCAGGGATGAGGCAAAAATGGTGAAAGGTGGAGCTGTTGTTACTTCTTAAAATGGCAGGCTGTGTAGTTTCCATGCTTTTACTTTGGTACGAGATAGACAAGGCCAACCCGGTATTACAACAAATTTGTAAAATGGGCGGTCAAACCAATTGCAGCGCTGTTTTAAACGGCAAAC
>JBBRUR010000186.1:0-5259 GCA_038247635.1 Chitinophagales bacterium | reverse complement strand
TGGCCGGTGCGTGCCACTTTACCATACTGAATGCTATTTCCATTTGTGCCAATAACCTCTTTAAGTTCGTATTGGTAAGGGGTGGTAATTGCACCATAAATATTATATGGTTGCTGAATGCCAAAACGTATAAACCCACCCGCCTGTTCATTAATAGCGGTACAGGTTGTTTGAAATGCAGTTTCATTCACATAATACCAGTCGCCTACTTGAGTTTGTTGGTACGCTTCAGTTGACCTGAAAATATTTCCACATGAGTCCTTCACCTTAACATCGTAGGTGCCAGGTACCAAATTGTTAAAACTGTTGTTGGAAGAGAAGGGTGTAAAGTTGATGCCATCATAACTAATTGCATAATAAAAAGGTGGCGTACCGTCGTTAACATTTTCCACACTTATATCTGCAAGGCTACCACACAAACCATTGAATTGATTAACCGATATATTAGCTGACAACGGAGGCACATAAACCTGCCGCGAAACAACCGGACTGTTGCCATCCCGTACAAATACAGTATGAAAATCATTTGAACCAGGAACATTTATGAATACATTAGAAGTTTGCCATTCACCTGCTGGCTGATCAAACAATTGTAATCTATACTCAGGGTTACCAGTACAACTATTAGCGGTAACGGTAAGCCTGTTATAACAACCAGTTTTTATAACGGTTGCATCAGTAATAATCGGCCCAAACGTATAAAAACTTTGGGTTAGCGGAGCACTAATGATACCACAGCTATCTTTCACTACAATGTCATAGGTAAACCCGCCCTTTATATTGGTTATAGTAGTACCCGGCGTAAAAGTATAGGGCTGATTTTCGCCTGCCCTTCTAATACCACTCTCCACATTGTTACCTGCCAATGTTATAAAGAAATTGCAATAGCCAGCAGATGGCCCAATGGTAACAATAAAGGGATTGGGTGGTGCCAACCCGGTACTAATTACACTGTAATTAGACAGCACTCCGTATGAATCCCTTGCACGTACCACGTAACGTTTGGCCGTAAAGCCGGTAGCTATTCCGGCAGGGTAAGTATAGTTTATTCCGACTAAAACACTTTGGGGTACATTATTCGCATTAATGCTGTCAGCAAGTGGTGCCAGGCCAAAAGTAACAGGCAGCCGAAAGGCCACATTTTGCCCCGAAGTTACACTGCTTAGTTCAATGCTGGCACCAGCACAACTTCGTGCAGTAACCCGGCCAAAAGCAGCAAATGATATTGCGCCTGCAACCGAATCAATCTGCCCACAATAATCCGTAACCGTAATTACATAATCCTGGTTCGCTTCTATATTAAAGGTAAAAAATATACCAGTGGTCGATATTTTTTGATCAAATACAAAGCTATTTTTCTTTTTTATTTTATAAGTAAAAGGCGGCCGCATCTGGTCTATATTGCCGGCTCTGGGTAATACCTCTACGTAATTTGAGCCCGATGTTACTGATGTACCCCAGTAAAAGGTTATAGCAGGTTTGGGCTTAGCTACCGCATTATTAAATTTAGCCGGGTCAACCGTCACTCCATTTGAAATACGTTCTTCGCTGGTAACATTGTTACGCAATACCGTACGATACTGGGTGGCCACCGTAATATCGCCGGGTATTACCAAATGAAAGTTTTCAATACTTTGATGTATCGTAACCCAATTACCACCCAGGAATCGCTGAAAATCGTAGGTTATACTTGACCACCGAAGGTCGCCCTGGTAGGCAACTACTGTGGCCCCGCCACAACCATGATAGGCCACACAAAGTGGTGCCTGGGCCTTTGCAGTTGAAAGAGCAGATACCAAAAAAAGTGTAAATAAAAATTTCATAACCGGTTTTTTAAGCAGGAAGAAATTAAATAATACACAAATATTGGCTTCCCGGCTTTTTTTAGGTATCCCCCAAAGGGTGTATTTTTAATTAAAAAGCTTTTTTACATTTTTGAACCCTGAAAAAAAATTCCGTATTAACAGCCCAATTTTTAAGCATGAGAAAAATGGTGTTCTTTTTTGTGGTAATTATGGGAATGCATACGTTTTTGTATGCCCAACAGCAGCAGACGAATGATAGTCTTAAAGCAATTATTGAAGCTCATCCCAACGATGATACGGCAAAGGCAAATGCCATTTACGCATACCTAAAGACAAACAGCACGGGTAATACATCTTCCTTTTTAGCTTACGTGCACGAAATGTTGCGCATCAGCAAAAAAATAAATTATGCATTTGGCATTAGAAAAGGTTACTTAATCGGGGTACTATATTATGGTGACCGTGGAAACTTTGCCCAATCATTTTTATATGCCGATACTCTAAAAAAGATTTTAAACGATAACCTATCCGGAGGCGTTGGAAATGATCTTGGTTTGCTTTACTTAAATACAGGCAACAACTATTTTAAAATGGGCGATTACCAGCAAGCGATTAACGACTACACAGAGGCTGCTTATATTTTTGAAGAAAACAACAACACCGTTCAAACAACCAATGCGTACCTAAATATTTCTGGTTTGTACGAGTTAATAAAAGACAGTGCCAAAACATCAGCATACACCATAAAAGCTTACGATATGGCGCTTGGTACCACTAGCGACAGGCTTAAATCGGCAGCCACCCTGGGCTATGCGGCCGACCTGCTGGCAAATAACAATGTTGGCGAAGCCATAATAAAACTAAACGAAGCACTGCCTTTGCTTAATAAAATTAATAGTACCTATCAATGGCAAAACTATTATTACTACCTGGGCGAAAAGGAGTTTATAACCGGCAAATTTAGCAGCGCATTAAAGCAATACAACACCTCGCTTTCGTATGCTTACAAAAACGATGATCTGCACCAGGTAGCAGGGGTTTTAAAACGAATTTTTGAATGCGAATTGGCTACAAATGATTTAAACAAATCAAAGGGTTCTTTAGACAGTTTGCTTGCGATTGCTGAAAGGTTGGGTATGAAGATGTTTAGGAAACAGGCCTACCTGGGCTATGCAGACTGGTACGAAAAAACGGGCGATTTAGTGAACGCAAATTATTTTTTAAGAAGATGCTTTTCACTTGCCGATACCATACTTTCAGAAGATCGAAACAACCTTATTGCCGCTACCGAATTAAAATACCAGATAAGAAACAGGGAAAATGAAATTTCACGATTAAATGCCGAGCAGAAGCTATCGCAGTTAACCATTCGCCAAAAAAGTACGTTGAATTATATACTGGCTGGTACTGCCATTTCCATATTAATTATTGCTTTGCTAAGCATTGGTAATTATAGAAAAAATCAGCAATTGCAACAACGGCAAATAGCAGCGTTTGAAAAAGAGCGACAATTGCTGGCTACAGAGGCGGTGCTAAAAGGGCAGGAAGATGAGCGTAGCCGCCTTGCGCAGGATTTGCACGATGGCCTGGGCGGCATGCTATCAGGCATAAAATACTCCTTTAGCCATATGAAAGACAATTTAATAACGACGCCCGAAAACATGCAGGGTTTTGAACGGGGGCTGGATATGCTCGACTCTTCTATTAATGAATTACGAAGGGTTGCCCACAGCATGATGCCGGAGGCGCTAATAAAGTTTGGGCTTAATGCAGCGCTTAAAGATTTTTGCACCAGCATTAATAGTAGTGGAGTTATAAAAGTGGTGTACCAGACGTACGGTATGGACAATGTAAAAATGGAACAGGCTGCCAGTGTAACCATTTACCGCATTGTACAGGAATTGCTGAACAATTGCATTAAACATGCTGCTGCAAAAACGGCGATGGTGCAACTGCATAAAGAAGGCGGTAAATTGCTGTTGACAGTAGAAGATGATGGTAAAGGGTTTGATGCTGATGTTTTAAAACAGTCGAAAGGCATAGGCTGGAGCAACATTGAAAACCGGCTGAAGTATTTAAAAGGCAAAGCAGATTTGCAAACTGAACCTGGCAAAGGCACCTCTGTAAATATTGAAATTGAGATATGAGCCCCATAGAAGTTTTTATAGTTGACGACCATTATATGGTAATTGAGGGCATACGTACCATGCTGCAAAACGAAAAAGATATTGAACTGATTGGCCATGCCAGCAATGCAAACTCGTGCCTTATGTTTATTAAAAACAGGCAACCCGATGTTATTTTAATGGATATAAGCATGCCTGAAAAAACTGGCGTAGAATTGTGTAAAGAGGTGCGGCAAATGTATCCCGGCATATTTGTAATAGGCCTTAGCACCTTTAATCAGTTTAGTTTTATTGAGGCTATGATGGAAAATGGCGCCAGTGGGTATTTACTTAAAAATGCTGATAAAAAAGAAATCATTACCGCCATACACCAGGTGGCAAAAGGGCATACCTATGTAAGTGAAATAGCTGCCGCAACATTAAAAAATAACGCTCATCAACTGTCGCCATTGCTAACAAGAAGAGAGCATGAAATACTGCGCCTGATTGCAGAAGGATTGACAAACCCTGCCATTGCCAGCAAACTATTTTTAAGCCTCAGCACGGTTGATACGCATCGCAAAAGTTTAATGCGAAAATTGAATATTAAAAATACAGCGTTGTTAATACGGTATGCCATTGAGCATAACATGATTTAAGGTGGCGCACGCATTGTTACGCAATCGCATGCCCTCAAAGTAGTTAATAACACCAACATACACTTCTGGTTGCCCAATACCGTTGCCGGACTAAAGCTAACAATGCCGGGTTACAAATTGAAAAAAAAGATTGTTATTTGTTCTATTGCCCGGTGTTGTTTGTTGGCTGGTACTAAAGCGGATTAAGCTGCGGCGGTATTTACAAATCGTCAGCCCATAGCCTCACTTGCTATTGCGATGAAAACTAAACCGAAACAAAAAAGGTATGCTATTTGGTTGGCAAAGGTTTATCGCGGTACTTCGTTTAAGCCCACTAAGTGGGTGGAAATATGTTGTAGTTTTATATTAATGTTGTCTGCTTAGCTTTTATAATACCAATTTGCCGAAATAAGTAAAAACTCTTTTGTTGCTACCTATGATAAAATAGCGAAACAAAAGAGTTAAAACTGTAGATGCGGAATTAGAGAATTTCTTTTTTTCAACCTCTCGTTTAAGCATATCTAATCCTTGTTGATTTGTCGTTTCCATTTGTGCTTTTGCTCCTAAAAGCTGTAAATTCCGGTGATGTTGACCCACCATTCCGGGCATGTTGACCCACCTGGGTTGCAGGCAATAAAGTAAGAGCTTTTAGATGGTTAAAAATACATTTGATTATTGATAGGTCATTTGTTTTTTTCGTCTTAGCGATTC
>JBBRUR010000185.1:0-5310 GCA_038247635.1 Chitinophagales bacterium | reverse complement strand
GTATTTGTTTCGCTTGCAAGCGAAAATAAATATTTAAAACTGAGCATAGTGGATAATGGAAAATGGAAGGGTACTACTACCGGGACGGGTAGCCATAGCATGAAAGCCAGGGCCGTGGCCATGGGTGGCACCCTGAGTATTTTGCCTTCGGAAACCGGAACGGAAGTTTTGGCCATTATCCCTGTCCCCTGAATGGGGTATCTTGAAAATCATTTAATAAAATTAAATTTACTTCATTATAAGTTACATGGTTATTCAGGTATTATTATACGAGGACAATAAGAATCTGCGGCAGAGTATTACTACTATGTTGCAATGGAATAGTGACTTCAAGCTAGTTGCTGATTTACCCGATGCCAATAATGTAGTGGCGGATATAAAAGAATGGAAGCCAGATGTGGTGTTGATGGACATTGATATGCCAAACAGCAATGGGGTAGAAGCTGTAAAACAAATAAGAGCAGTTAACGAAGCACTTCTCATCATTATGTTTACAGTGTTTGATGATGATGAAAATATTTTTAATGCCATCTGTGCCGGTGCCAATGGTTACCTGCTAAAGCGCAACTTCGATCAGATACCCGCAGCCTTAAAGGATGTAATGGAAGGCGGGGCACCCATGACAAGCAGCGTTGCCAAAAGGGTACTGAGTTTTATTCCTAAAGCCAAATTAGAAAAGGCCGAAGAAATGGATAGCCTCAGCAAACGGGAAACTGAAATTTTGGGCTATGTGGCAAAGGGTTATAGTTATAAAATGATTGCGGATGCACTTGATATTTCAACCGAAACGGTAAGAACCCATATTAAGCGTATTTATAAAAAATTACAGGTAAATAGTGCTACCGGTGCGGTGCATAAATTTATGCAGGGCAGGTAATCCCTACCAAAAGACGCGTTTCTGATCAATGGACATCTCCTAAAACTCCTCTTTCTGCATTAGGCAAAATTTATAAAATCTTCATTTTCAATAGATATATAAGGTATTTAGGCTCTATTCTGGTACTTTAAAATTAAAGGGCTTTGTCTGGGTGGTTTGTATAGTTGCCTTTATAGTATTATAGACCATAAATGTAAAATTATAGGGATATTGGATTTTTTTCAACTATTGAGACAGTTTTTTTAATCGCTCACATGTTTTTCAAGCGTTTTATTGAAGTCATAGCTATATTAGCTTTCCCTATATGCATCTATTCCTATAATCTTACATTTTCAGGGTTTTGGGTTTTCCTTTTTCTATACCCCATTCGTGGTATTGTGATCAGAATTAGTGTTTAGTACATTTATACTTCTAATTATTGTTAATTTATAAAAATAAGATTATGAAGAAATTACTTTCGATATTATTTACGGCTATCATTTTATTCTATGTAACGGTAGTTAAATGCAAATCTGTCAGTGCCCAAATAAATAAGGCAGACTTAACGAACCCAAACAATATGAAAGTTATAATAGGCCAAAAAGTTACAGTCCTATTAGCCAAATCTGGCATCTTTGATGATTTTTATATTGTTACCGATAAATTATGGGGCAAAGAAATTGGTAGTAATCTACTCATTATGGTTGATGGATTACAAAGCCCTGGTATATTGCGCTGGAGGGCAATTTTAAATTCCAATGGAACCTATACTATTTGCGATAAAGCTGATGTTTCAAAAAAATTGATAGAACGTACCAATCTTAGTGGCATTAACAAGTATAGTAGATACACAGGGCAGCGACCAACGATCAATAGGAGTTTGTATATTGATACCAGCTCAAGTAGCAGTCAAAATATAAGGGGTCAGGTGGGTGTTATTAATCAGTGGTATTTAAGATTGATAGAAAGCGATAAATATTGGTTGGTAAATCCAAATCGAACCGATTCTGGTATTATCAGGTTACTCGCTAGCAATAAGGTTCCCGTTTTTAATATCGATTGGGCTTTTGCAACGCTCAGTGGCTGGGTCAAATCCGAAGGGACTGCAGCAAGTAATGCATTTACAGGGCAACCATCTGGTATTAATCGTATTCCTTTCTATACTTCCCCGGTTGTTCCAAATATGCCGCTGGGCGGTACCTATTGGAACAATATTGAAGAACAATTTTTTGCCTTCCCTACCAGAATTACCACAACAACACTTATTAATACATCAAGACCCGGAAACGACAAATGGGCAAGTCCACAGGATGCGCTAACGGGTACCTTAACCAGCATGCCTTTTTTAGCCTCTTCAAGCAAAATAAACTTCAATATTGGAGGCACCGAAAATGCTGCTAATATAAAAGTGGAGGTATTAAAAAAAGTAACCGGTGCAGCCACAGCAGGCGATATTGGTTTTAGCGATGGTTCGTATAGAGTGGCGTATAGTGCAACAGGCCACAACAACGATATTACCCGACAAGTTTCAGTGACGGTTTCTGAGCTATACACTATTTATCGAATACGCATTACCGACAATATTATTAACGGACATATACTCGTTGGCAATATAAACTTTGATACCAGGGGCACCAATGCGGCAGCACCTGCCAACCCGGTTATACCTCTGCAAAAACCAATTTGGGGTGCTATTGATATGCATACTCACCCGGTTGCCTACCTGGGTATGGGTGGCAAACTAATGCACGGTCAACTAGATGGAGATCCAAGAATTGCACTGGGAAGTTGTAAAGAAACACATGGCGGATGGGGATTGGATAACATAAAAGGAAACTATATTAGAGCAGAAGTGGTAAACATGGTTGATGAGCATGATGAGAAACGCTTTAGAAGAAAAGTTGAAGATTTTCGAGTACCACACAAAGACCACGAACACGAAGGATATCCCGCATTATTGAACTGGCCAAAACAAAGCAGTATGATACACCAGCAAATGTGGTACGAATGGCTGCAACGGGCTAACCAAGGTGGGTTAAAAGCCATCATTGCACTCACTGTTAACAGTGAATTATTAGCTATTGCCCTCGAAGGAAAAGGGCCTACTGCTGCCGACCCTTCTATCAACGATAAAGAGACAGCAAACAGGCAAATTGCCGAAATAATTGCCTTTGCAGGAAGGCATCCTGATTTTTTAGGCATTGCAAGAAATCCTGCTGAAATGAGAACCATTATTAACAGTGGAAGGATGGCCATTATTATTGGAATGGAAATAGATAATATTGGTAATTTTTACGCAAACACTCCGGTTTCGCAAGATCAGATAAGGGCAGAAATTACCCGATTAAAATCGCTTGGGGTCAGTTATATTTTTCCGATACATATTGTTGATAATAAGTTTGGTGGTGCCGCAGCCTATAAAGACTTTTTCAATTTCAGCAACAAGTACTCTACTGGTAAACATATTCTTGGCAATAGGCCTGCCAAGGACTATCCACTCCTATTGCCGGGCAATTTAATGCGGGTAGAGGAAGCAGGCGATCGGAAAATTGGCTTTCGTTTTCAACCCATGCTTTCCAATACTGATATCGTGGGTTTAAGAACATTAACTGAGTTTATTGAGACTGCACCTGCAAACCCTCTTCTCATTCCTTTGTTTGGCCCAGTTATGCCTATTTTAATTGAACTTACCTCATCCAACCAGTTTCAAACGCTCAAAAAATACTTTTTAGACCTTAATCCCGAAACTACAGCCTATAATACAATTACCAAAGGACACAGAAATATACTGGGTCTTACTGCCGAGGGAGACTTTGCTATAAAGGAAATGATGCGTCAGGGTATTATGATTGATGTAGATCATGCATCTGAAAAGGCGGTTGACAATATTATTGTAATAGCTAACAGAAATAACTATCCAGTCAACAGTGGTCACAATAGTTTGCGTGGCAATAATGATAACGAAAAAACAAGAACAAGGGTACAACTAGACGCCATTAGCCGGCTTGGGGGCATGTTTGGTATTGGTTGGGAAAATCAATCTCCTGATATGTTTAATTCAATTTACTCAACTCACTTAGCCGCCATGGGCAATAAAAACACCACGTTTGGCAGCGATATTGATGGGTATGCAGCTACTACTAAAAAAGTGTCTCCTCCAGTGGGTAGGCGTTCTACTATTCCTGGTGAGCCGAACATAATTAGTGCATTGGAAGCAACCAATTACGAAAACCGAAAAATTAAGTACGGTATCCGACCGGGAGAATTACGCTTATGTACAATGGAAGGCTCACCCAAAACATGGGACTATAACAATGAGGGCATGGCACATATTGGCCTCGTACCAGATTTTTTTGAGGCCTTAAAAAAAGATGGCATGTCTTTAGAAAAACTAAATCAACTTTTTTTAAGTGCTGAATATTTTGCTCAAATGTGGGAGAAATGCATAGCCCGGGCACCATTGGTTGAGCGTTAGCAGGGATTTTTTTGTTTTTAACAAAGGAAAAAATACCTTTTTAAATGTTTAGGTGATAAAAGTTTCAGGGAAAATAACTATACAATTACCAAGGGCAGCTATATTAAGTGAGAACAAAATTGAAATTGATTTTAAAACAGGTGGCGATAACTTAAAGCCAAAAGGCTTTCAAAAAAACCTGCAATTAACTATCAAGATAAAAAACAGGGCTCCTATCGTTATGGAGAATGTAAATGAAAATCAAACATGGCCCAATAATTCCGTTCGTCGGGTTGTAGTTCCGCTTTCGGCAGATATCAATGCAATGGATCTGGAATCTATCGCACTTTTACGGACGGTAGTAGGTAGCTGGAATAATGTAGATGCTATATCTGCAGATAACTGGAACCTGGATAAAATTACCGCTACTGCTATTGTGAAAACAAATGGGAGTTTTGTACGCACACTAATTTTAAATAAAAGTGGGGCGCCCTTATTCCGGTTTATTTATGAAAACAGAGGTAATACAAATTCAAACGCTGGTTTAGACGTAACCTATGAATTTGCTCCTAACCGCTACGGTGGCACAACATTACCCCAAGGTACACCTGGCCTTGCAACCATTACAGCCATATTTGGCACCGGAGGGGACGATTTGCGAGGCGGTAACGATAATGTAAACATTACCATCAGGTTTAAAAGTAAGCCACAGGTTGTAACAATAAGCAATATCAACGACAAAGCCAATTGGGGGAATTGGTCCGAAATTACGGTCACCAAAACCATACCTAATTCGGCTGAATTGGATATTAATGATATAAAGGATATAGAACTGCGGCACACAGGGGGTGGTGGCATTGGTGCCGACAACTGGCACATTGATAAATTTAAGCTAACCATTGCCAGGGGGCGTGAAGTTAAAGTACTGATAGATAAAGTGGGAGCCCCTTTACACATGTTTACCGGTGATACGAGACGAAAAACTTTTCAGGTACAGTAG
>JBBRUR010000184.1:0-5390 GCA_038247635.1 Chitinophagales bacterium | reverse complement strand
TCGCCCCTTACCCGGTGCGGCCGGCGGAGTTTGAGCGGTGGAAGGAGAGGTGGGGATAGGAGGATTTTTTGGACTTAGCTTTTGTGGTGCTATTTGGCATTGTTGCGTCGCACACTTGTACTTGAAGTAGTGGTTTCGGCTAAATGCCGGGGTCCCTTGGCCTACGCACAAAACATATGAAGGAGACCCCAGCAGGACTAAACTTTTCATTTTGCGAATTAATAGGTATTTCAGTTTATGGGGTAAGGTTTTCTGATACTATGAATTGGGCGAACGGGCCGCGATAAAAAGATGTGGCACACGGGAGCCACTGGCGTTAGCCGGGCGTGCAACCATCGTTGAATAAAGGACGAATGATTGCTCACCTAAAAAACCCTACGTTGAAACGTAATGCGCCAACACTTCAGCGCGAACTTATTAGGATTGTTAGGCGACCCATAACCAATTGTAAGCCCAACGCAAATGCAAACAGCCAAATAAAGCGGTCGAACACAGTAGGGAGCGAAAGCCACCAACTTCCTATAAAATCAAGAATACCTCTACTCCTTCACCCCAATTACCGGCACTTTTTGCTCGTGTATCAGTTTATTAAATTGTTGAAGTTCATTCTTTTCAACCTGTTTTAATTGGTTCAATAATACATCGGCTTCGCCGCTTAGGTAGGCGTAGGTGTCTTTAGCCTGCTGGCTGGGTGGGTTGTAACCACTTGCAGCAAAGTCGAACAGGCCACTTATTTTGTCGTTTAACCGGATGGGATAATTTAGTACATCCTGCCCGCTTTTTGATTTGGTTTGGTATAGACCTTCCTCTATCCGGGTAATTTTTGCCAACAGCGTATCGGCCAGGGTTTTCATTTCTTTTTGGGTAGTATTAAGCTTAGGTGTAAAGGCATTTAACTGTTCGCGAATGGTGCGGATGTTTTTGATGGCCTTTTGCACCTCGTTAAATTTTGCCTGCACCTGTAGTAGAAAACTTACCTGCTCGTTGTACTGGGCGGCCGTCATTTTGTAGTTAGGATCGGCCTTTACCACAAATGGAATTTCCACCGAATCTTTATCAACAACAAAACGCGCCGAATAAGTACCCGGCGCCACTTTTGGCGATTGTACATTACCATTCCACAATATCAGGCCGTCAATCTTTTCGCTTAATGGATAATGCATGTCCCAAACATATTGGTTCATGCCCTGTATTAATTCCAGCTTGTCATTCTTTTCCTTTGCCTTAGTATCAATGGTGCGGATCACTTTTTTATCCTTATCAAAAAGTATGATCTTTCCCCTGGCAGAGTCTGGTTTATTCTTCACATAAAAATTAAACACCACGCCATTGGGCGGGTTCATACCTGCGTTGGTTACATTCATATTCCGGCTTCCTTCCATCCGCCAGGCGTCCGCGGCGCTAAACACATACAAATTTTTAGATAGGTCGGCCTGCTGCTTTTGTTGTACCATGCCCAGGTCGTCCAAAATATACAGCGCACGGCCCTGTGTGGCCACAACCAAATCGTTGTCTTTTATGGTAACATCGGTAATAGGCACCACCGGTAAATTCAGTTGAAACGGTTGCCAGTTTTCTCCATCGTTATAACTGATGTACATACCATACTCGGTGCCGCAGTATAGTAAGCCGGGCACCTTTTTATCGGCCCTGACTACCCGGGCAAAATGCATGGCGGGTATTCCATTGGTAATTAACTTCCAGGTGTTGCCATAATCGTCGGTCTTAAAAATGTAGGGCGTAAAATCGTCGCTCTTGTATTTGGTACCCACAAAATAGGCTTTGCCTTTAGCAAAGGGGCTTATATCTACACTGTTCCACATCATTAACTTGCCTGCTGCCGGTGGGGTTACGTTGGCCCACTTATTTCCACCGTCTTTGCTAACATTTATCAAACCATCATCGCTGCCGGTCCACAACAAGTCTTTCTCCAATTCGCTTTCGGTAGCGGTAAAAATGGTGCTGTAATATTCAACACTCGTATTGTCTTTGGTAATCGGCCCACCGCTGGGGCCTTGCTTGCTTTTATCGTTGGTGGTTAAATCGGGGCTGATGCTTTGCCAGCTTTGCCCTTCGTTTTCGGTTACAAATAAATGATTGCCGGCTGTATACAAACGCTTTGGATTATGCGGCGAAAAAAAGATGGGAAAGTTCCACTGAAAGCGATATTTCAACACATCGGCACCAGCGCCCATGGGGTTGTCGGGCCAAACGCTTACTGCACGGTTTTCGCCGGTTATGTGGTTGTATCTAGACATGTACCCGCCATAGTTACCGCCATACACGATGTCGGGGTTCAGCGGGTCGGCCACCACAAAACCACTTTCGGCGCCGGCGGTTGGTTCCCAATCGCTGGTGGTAATGGCGTTGCCGTAGGTTCGGCTAAGTATGCGCAAGGTTGAGTTATCCTGCTGCGCCGCCAGCACCCTGTAGGGAAAATGATTATCGGTAGAAACGCGGTATAACTGCGCCGTTGGCTGGTTTTCGTAGGTGCTCCAGTTTTGCCCGGCATCAAAACTTACCTGCGCCCCGCCGTCGTCCGCTACAATCATGCGGCTGGGGTCAGTGGGGTCTATCCACAGGTCGTGGTGATCGCCGTGTGGGGTAGAAATAGGTTGAAAAGTTTTACCACCATCCCTGCTGCGCAACAGGTTTACGTTAAGCGCATAAATGGTGTTCTCATTTTTAGGATCTACAAATATTTTATGGTAGTACCATGCCCGCTGCCGTATGTTAGAGTCATCAGTTTGCTTTGTCCAGGTTTCGCCGGCATCGTCGCTTCTGTATAGTCCGCCACTTTTGGCTTCAATAATGGCGTACACCTTATCGGGGTTGGTGGCGCTTACACTAACACCTATAATGCCAATGGTTTCGTTGGCGGGAAAGCCCTTCTTGTTGTTCAGCATTATCCATGTTTCGCCGCCATCGGTGCTTTTCCAAAGGGCGCTTCCGTCGCCGCCACTCTCCAGGCTATACGGTGTGCGAATAACCCGCCAGGTGGTGGCGTAAAAAGTATTGGTGTTACCCGGTTCCATTACCAGGTCTATAGCGCCGGCCATGTTGTTGGCAAACAACACCTTTCGCCAGGTTTTGCCGCCGTCGATGGTTTTATATACACCGCGTTCGTTGTTGGGGCCAAACAAATGGCCCAACGCCGCTACCCACACAATGTCGGGATTGGTAGGGTGTACCACTATGCGGGTAATGTGCCGGGTGTCGGTGAGCCCTATGTTTTTCCAACTGCGGCCACCGTCGTTGCTGCGCCACATGCCAAAACCTTCGGCCACATTACCCCTTAGCGTATTCTCACCTTCGCCTACATACAATATTCTTTCGTCGGATGGCGCAACGGCCACCGAACCCATGCTTCCGCCAAAATATTTATCGCTAATATTTTTCCAGTTGCTGCCACCATCGGTAGTCTTCCACATACCTCCGCCGGTTGCGCCAAAGTAAAACGTGTTTTTGTCTTTAAAGCTGCCGGTTACGGCGGCACTGCGTCCACCACGCCAGGGGCCAATTAACCGGTATTCAAGTTTCGAAAAAAGGATAGAGTCGTTGTTTGCCATAGGCGGCGCAGCACTTTTCTTTTTAGCCTGTGCATTCACATTGGCAACAGCAACAATCAGTAACAGTGCAAGCATCAATTTTTTCATGGGGATGTATTAGTTGGAAAATGTACGAATGAAAGTTGGGGTAAAGAAATTGAGAGGTGGAGGGTTTAAGTAAAAATTAAAAATTAAAAATTAAAAAAGCTTGAGAGGTGAATGGTGAGATAGTGAATGGTGAGATAGTGAATTGAAACAGTGTCCATTTGGTTGTCGGGATGACAAGTGAAAAGTAAAAATTAAAAATTAAAAATTAAAAAAGGGTGAAACGTGAATGGTGAGATAGTGAATGGTGAAAAGTTGTTCAATTCGTTGTTTAGGTTCCGTGTTCTTACTACAGTCTGTTCGGCAATAAGAGTAACAAATTGTTGAATGATGTAGAAGATATCGGATATCTTTCGAGAGTGTCGGATAAAGTAGAAAAGTGTCGGATAAAGTTCAAAAGTGTCGGATAAAATCTCAATTTGTCGGATATCTTCCAAAAGCGTCGGAAAAACTTCGAACCTGTCCGATACTTGATGACTATAAGAAAGCAAATTTAACGTTATGGCAAGTAAACTGGAGTTTGAACAAGTAACCAAAGCCTTAGAAGGCGCCACAAAAGCACTTACGGTCTCTGAAATTAAAAAGCAAACCGGTCTTACGCTGGATGATCGCACCCTTCTACGGAGAATAAATAAATTGATTTCGCAGGAAGTAATTGAGAAAACCGGGAAAAATAAAGGGACGGCTTACAAACTTATTGCCTTTCGCCAGGTGAACGAGGACCCTGCAGATGCAGCGTTAATACCGTTAAGTGAAGACGGGGAAAATTTATTGGCGCTAATAAACCAACCCCAAATAAGCCGGACACCAGTGGGTTACAGTCGGCAATTTTGGAGGCCTATGTTCCTAACAATAACAGTTATTTATCAGGGGCTGAAAAACAACAATTAGCCGAAGCAGGTAAAACCGCCCGCCAGGATGAGCCGGCCGGAACCTACGCAAAAGACATTTTGTAAAGACTGTTGATCGACCTTTCCTATAATTCCAGCAGGTTAGAGGGCAACACTTACTCTTTACTCCATACCCGGCGCCTTTTATCGGCTGGCGTGGCTGCGGAAAACAAATCGGCAAAAGATGCTCAAATGATTGTAAACCACAAACAAGCCATTGAGTTTCTTGTGGCAAACACGCACGATATTGGCTATAACCGGTATACCATACTAAACATTCATGCCTTATTGTCCAACAACCTTTTATCCGACCCTGCCGCGTCCGGCAGACTGCGAAATTTTTCCGTTGAAATTGAGCAATCCGTTTTTACCCCCCTTGGCATACCGCAGGTAATTAAAGAAATGTTTGATTTGATATTAGAAAAGTAGCCCAAATTGACGATCCGTTTGAGCAGGCACTTTTTATGATGGTGCACCTGCCTTATCTGCAGCTTTTTGAAGATGTAAACAATCGTGTTTCGCGGCTGGCAGCCATTATTTCACTCAACCGGCAAAATCTTGTGCCCATATCTTTTATTGATGTCCCCAACTCGCTCTACATTAAAGGAATGCTTTGCGTATACGAGCTAAACCGCGTTGAATTATTAAAGGACGTTTTTATGGGCGTACGAAGGGTCGTCAGCATACTACTCAGCTTTGCGACAGGCGTTAGGCGAGCCCTACCCTTTCCGGCTAAAATACCGGGAGGTAATGCGGGACATGATATCAAAAATTGTATCAGGCGGATTACCCTACAAGCAAGCCATCCAATTAATTAAACAGAAAGTGGCAAAAATACCCGAGGCCG
>JBBRUR010000183.1:0-5396 GCA_038247635.1 Chitinophagales bacterium | reverse complement strand
TTCAAAATCAATTTCTGCACCTGCTGAAACTATTTTGAAATGTGTGGCACCGCCCGGAGCGGCAATCATGTTCAAAGGAACAAACGCTGGAATGCTTACGGCAAGAGCGCCAGTCACTCTGTCTATAGACGCTGTATAAGGAGCATACAGGGTAGAGCCAAGTTTGCCGGTAATGTTAAACTCAAATCCTGATAAAAGTTCAGCTTCACCATCAATCACGTTTCTTTGACCCCTTGTGTTTGTTGCGTCAGCCTGGATAACCTTAATCATTTCAGTAGTAAGGCGGCTAACCATTTTGCTGTCGGAAGCGTTTTGCAACATTGCACGGATTGCAGTTCTCAAAAGTTTACCTGCTTTGCCTGCTCTGCCAAATTCTGCACCATTCTCACGGGTTCTTTGAAATGCAGGATCATTCGCAATACGATCAGCAGGAATACCACCTTTTTCCCTGGCCAAATACCCGTCCTGAGATTTGTAAAAGGTGATACCCCCGATAGTTCCATCAAGTTTAATGATTCCTTTTTGCCTTGCCATAATTGATAAATTTTAATGGGTTGATAATTTTTAAAATGCTTTTTAGGAGCATTCGGTTTTAAAATTACTAACGTTGAGAACCCATCACATATCTGCATATCCATTCGTTCCATTTGTTCCACTTTTTTCCAATAAATCCACTTTTTTCACTTCAATAAATAAGGTAGATTTGTAATAGTTTATCCATATTAAAAGCATAGATAAAGTATGGATAGAGTATGAAATTTGACATTGTAATATGAACAGACTGTGCATTTATCCGAAGGACATTCAGGTAATCACAGGCAGAAGCGATAAGTACGGAAGAAACCTTATTAAGAAGATGAAGGACCACTTCAAAAAAGAACATCACCAGGTAGTAACTGTTGAGGAGTTCTGTAAATATTTAGGATTGCAACATGAGGTGGTTGCTAAGATAATAAGGTAGATAAAATGCCGGTACAAGTAGTTAAGCCATGGTAAAGGTTGCTACACTCTCCACTCTAATTCTTGTTTTCTCTTACTTGTTTACTGTTAACCTTTCTTGCACTTTACTTTGGTCGCATTTTTGGTCGCAAATAAAAAAGCAGCTAAGATATTATTCTTAACTGCTTGATTATTAAGTGGGAGCACACGGGTTCGAACCGCGGACCCTCTGCTTGTAAGGCAGATGCTCTAAACCAACTGAGCTATGCTCCCTTTTGCTATTTGGCAGCGCCCCGTTTTTGCTTTGGGAGTGCAAATATAGGGGAGCAGTGTTGAAGCCGCAAAATATTAAACGGAATTTTTTTCTTTTTTTAAAAACCTGGTTTTTACTCATTTCAACAGCAATTCATTTTTCAACCTTTACTTTGCAAAAAAGCGTAGACATTATGATTACTGGCAAAACTGTTTTTAAAATATTTTGCTGGGTGGCTTTTATTATTTACCTGGTTGTACTGGCACGGCTTATATTTTTTGAAACGAAAATAGATAATGTAACCTATCGTTACCTGCAGATATCGCGTGGCATCAGCATTAAAATAAATTTTAAAATATCTAACTGGGTGCCAGGCATATCCACCTGGGCTATCATCAACTCAAACCAGGGTTTGCCGTTTATTTTACAAAACCTGGTTGGCAATATTGTAGGGTTTATACCAATGGGGTTGTTAATCGCTATTTTGTTTGTTAGGGCCAGGTCGTACAAGATGATGGCAATAATAGGTTGCGCCACTAGTGCCTTTATTGAAACCACCCAACTGTTGGCGGTTAGAGGTTATTTTGATGTTGATGATATTATTTTAAATACTACGGGGGTGGTAACAGGCTATTTTTTGTTTTGTACATTGGTTGTACCACTTGTGCAAAGGCTTAAAATATCGGCGTTGCTTCAATAGACTTTTTTTTGCCAGAAGGCAGCATTAACTACTTCCTTTTTTCCGACCTCAAAACCAAGCTGTTTAATGAAAATTCAAATATGGTCCATAGGTAAAGCACACGAACCCAATTTTGTCAAAGGCATAGAGGATTTTAGTAATCGGTTGCAAAATTATTTTTCAATGGATTGGCGGATATTGCCACCCGCCCGCCAAACTACCAATACCACCGAAGCTGACGTAAAGAAGACCGAGGCCACCACTATTTTAACAGCCCTGAAAAAAGACGACTACCTAATACTGTTGGACGAACGAGGCAAACAGCTATCGTCGCCGGGTTTGGCCAACCTTATTCAGCAACGAGCAAATGCCAGCACACGCAACCTTGTTTTTATTATTGGAGGCGCTTTTGGCGTACACGAAAGCGTTATACAACGGGCCAACACTACGTGGGCGCTGTCGCAACTGGTTTTTCCACACCAGTTGGTGCGCCTTATGCTTGCCGAACAATTATACCGTGCCTGTACCATACTTCGAAATGAAAAATACCACCATGTTTAATAGTATATTGCCGCCATGCTAAGTATTACCTTGATCATTATTATTTTAACGGCCATCGTTTCGTTTACGGCCATGTCAAACGAAAAAATTATTAACGACCTGATATTTTATCCGCCTGCCATCACCAACCAAAACCAATGGTACCGGTTTATTTCGTGCGCCCTTATTCATGCCGATTTTGCACACCTGGCTTTTAACATGTGGGGCCTTTGGATTTTTGGCGAAAACCTTGAAAGTGCCTTCAAACAAATTTTTCCAAATTACGGCGGCGCATTATATGTGGCCTTTTACGTTTTAACGCAATTTTTCTGCCTAATTCCAACCTATATAAAAAACAAAGACAATTACTACTACCGCAGCATCGGCGCATCGGGGGCAGTATCGGGTATTGTATTTGCCACCATACTAATTGCACCCACCATGGGCCTTGGACTGTTGTTTATACCTATATACATTCCGGCTTTTTTGTTTGGAATTATTTACCTCGCTGTATCGTACTACCTGGCCAAAAAAGGGCGTGGCAGCATTAACCACGAGGCGCATCTTTTTGGCGCATTGGCCGGCCTGGGGTTTTTTATAATAATGTGTTATGCCTTTAGCACCTTCGATCCTATACGAAGTTTTACCAGCCAGGTGTCGGATTACCTCAGTTAGTAAGTTTTTATAACCTCCCCGGTTACGAATACCTGTGGAGCAATAAATAAGATTTTTTATGCAATTTGCCTACCCAAATCAATCAACCCTTAACAACAAACCCTTTGCTTTAAAAAAGGTAACTTTTAAAGGCACGGGTTTTGCCAAGCTGCAGATATGAAAAAAATTTTCCCGGTCTTACTGGTGGTAATAGTAGCATTTTCGTGTAAATCTAAAACCGGTGACGATACATCGGACGATTTGGATGACAAAGGAAAAAATGTTACCTCCAGGGATTTGAGCATTACTGCAGCCAATGCGTACAGCGACCTGTTTTTGGATAGCACGGACGTATCGGCATTTATAAACAGCAGCAATTTATCGGATAAAGAAAAGCGACGCCTTTTAAGTTTTTATAACTCCCGCAATTATCAATATGCCTGGTTTTTGACCGATGGGCTAACCGAGCATGCAATGGGATTTTATAACATTTACCTGTTTGATGCCAAACACAATACTGACAGCCTGACTATTGACAAAAAATTAAAAAGGCAGATGGATGACCTTTTTGCTTCTGAGGACCTTACCATCAGCACCAACAACCAATTAATACGAGAAACTGAATTGCGACTATCGAAATTATTTATACAACACGGGTTAGATGTGTACGAAGATGGCTATGTAAAACGAAAGGAAATGGAGCGTTTTGTACCATCAAAAAAAGAGGACGTATTGCATATAGCCGACTCACTGCTAAATAAAAAACATAAGGACAACAAATATTTTGAAGATATTAATGAGCCTTACAAACTACTAAAAATTGAACTTGGCAGGTTTGTGCAAATTGAAAAAAATGGCGGCTGGCCAACCATAATAACTTCTAAAAAAATTATAAAGAAAGGCACCAACGCACCCGTTATAAGCATTATTAAAAAAAGGCTGGCGATTACCGGCGATTTACCTTCGGCCGACACGTCTACTGTTTTTAACGATAGCCTGCTAAACGCGGTTAAGTCATTTCAAAACAAATATGGCCTAACGCCATCGGGCACCATTAACCAGCAACTGGTACAATTAATGAATATACCGGTAAAGCAAAAAATTAAACAATTGCTGATTAATTTATACCGCATGCGTTGGATGCCTTCGCTGCCAGATGGCGATATGATATTAGTGAACATACCAGAATTTGTATTGCATGTAATGAAGGGGAAAAACAATGTGTGGAATATGAACGTGGTAGTTGGCAAAGAAGGCCACAACACGCTGATGTTTACCGACGATTTAAACCAGGTGGTGTTTAGCCCCTACTGGAACTTACCACCCAGCATAGTAATAAACGAGATACTGCCTAAAATGAAGGCCAACCCCAATTACCTGGCCAGCCAAAACTTTGAAATTGTAAAAGACGGCGAGCTACCTGAAATACGGCAGTTGCCCGGTCCAAAAAATTCGCTTGGCAAGGTTAAGTTTCTTTTCCCAAATAGCTTCAATATTTACTTTCACGATACCAATGCCAAAAGCTTGTTTAATAAAGATCAGCGTGCTTACAGCCATGGCTGCATCCGCCTGAGCAATCCACAAAAAATGGCTGAATACCTGCTACACGATAAACCTGAATGGACCCCTAAAGCGATTAAAACTGCTATGAATGCCAGTACAGAAAAAACGGTGAAGCTAAAAAAATCTGTGCCCGTTTTTATTACTTACTATACTGCCTGGGTGGATGAAAGAGGTAACCTGAATTTTAGGGATGATATTTACGACCACGACAAAAAACTTCAACAGAAAATGTTTTTAAATTAGAACGTCCGGATAAATATTATTACGCCAGGCGCCATTTTGCCACCATTACAACTCCTGATTAAACTGGAATGGCAAACCATTATTGCTGCCCTTATCCAATATTATATAATATACCGGCACATGTATACCGCCTTAAAATATGGCAGTTTAGGCAGTCCATTTCGTTTCGCAAAAAAAGAGGTTGTTGATAAAAATTGCCTGCTACAAAATAGTTGACAGGTATTTTTGGCGGCTAATGGCTTATCGCTTAATATTGCAACCCAACTCAAAAATTGCCCGGGTGGCGGAATTGGTAGACGCAGCAGACTCAAAATCTGCCGTCCGCAAGGATGTGCTGGTTCGATTCCAGTCCCGGGCACGAAAAAAGCCTTCAGAAATGGAGGCTTTTTTATTAAATTGATAGAAGTAGCAGCCTCCAAGTCTTCCGAAATGTCCGCAAGGATGTGCTGGTTCGATTCCAGTCCCGGGCACGAAAAAAGCCTTCAGAAATGGAGGCTTTTTTATTAAATTGATAGAAGTAGCAGC
>JBBRUR010000182.1:0-5407 GCA_038247635.1 Chitinophagales bacterium | reverse complement strand
CCACCCAAACGTTTGCCTGCAAAATACGGTACGCCGCAATGCTGCGGGATGCCTGGTTAAAAATTTTGAATAACGTTATGCGGCAAAAGTGAGTGACACAACCGGGGTTGAATAAAGAAAAAATGTTTGTCCCCACCCCAAAGTTTGCTTTACAAAATACGGTACCCCGCAATACTGCGGGATGCCCGGTTAAAAATTTTGAATAACGTTATGCGGCAAAAGTGAGTGACACAACCGGGGTTGAATAAAGAACAAATGTTTGTCCCCACCCAAAAGTTTGCCTGCAATATTCACGTAATCCAATTGTTATTTCAACGATTGTATCCACAACGCAATTTTGCGGGCATCTTCTTTTGGCACTTGTGGCATAGGTGGCATTTCGGTAGAATAAGTAGGCCAGTTTTGCGGCTGCGGATTGTAAATCAGCCTGATGATTTTATCTACAGAGTAATTGCGTTTTGCTATATCTCTATAGGAGGGGCCCACTTGTTTCTTTTCGGCGTTATGACAGGCTGTACAGGTATTTTTTGCCAGCAGCGATTTTATTTCAGTCAAGGCCGGCAATTTAGACAGAGAAGCGATGGCGGTTTTTTTATTAGCAGGATCATCGGGCGTGCCCAACTTTGTATTGGTTTTTTGTACAGCTTTTGTAATGGTTGATTTACTACTGTTTGTTGTACTCACCTCTGACATTAAAAGCTTTTTGCCTTCCGGAATATTATTTAATGTATAATAGCCTGTAGGGTGAACAAGTGAATAAGAACCCTCTTTGCTTCTAACGCCTTCCAGGGTAATGTTGTGGATATAATATCGCCGTGGATTATCTACAATAATTCTTGCCTTCATGCCATCGGCAGACACTTTTACCCCTTTTATTAAATGCTTTTTTGCATTAACGGTAGGGCTGCCATACACCGGGTGGTATTTGTAGGTAAAACTTTCCACCGCATACGAAGCAATATTGGCTGCAGATTTGGTTTGCACCGGCATTGTAAACTCTATTTCAAAACCATCGGGCATTGCTTTAATGGATCGCATTTCGAAGGGGGTAACATTGTTCCAGATAAGGCGTTGTAAACCCTGGTTTGCCTCACCAGCAGAGCCCCAGCCGCGGTTGGTTTCGCCAACAAACAGCGAGCCGTCGTTTGCCCACGCCATACGCAATACGCCCGATTGAAAACCGCTTCTAAACTCCCATGCAGCGCCCTGGTATTCACCGTTTATTTTTTCCATAAACACGCGGCTTATTTTACTTTGCCCCTGGTCGCCCACCAATAGCTGGCCGGCAAAAGGACCAAACACCCCATCGGGTATGTTCACTATTTCTGAATTGGAAATACCCAGTACGCCATGTGGCAGCCAAACGGAGGGAAGCTGAATTTCAGGAAGCTTTTGTTTTGCTTCAAACAGGGTCATAAACTTTTCGTTCACCACGTTTTCGGGTTTTATGTACCGGCCCATGGCATTTTTATTTTCCCTTGGGTTAACAACAGCATATACCTGCTCGGTTGAAAGCGCAACAGGGGAGTTTGACATGCCTGACCATTTAAGCCCGGCAGGGTGGCCGGCAAAGGCGCCTTTTTTTAGGTGTACCACACTACCGGAACCAATCCAGTCGCCCTGGTTATCGGTATAAAAAAGTTCACCATCTACCATACCCAACCCACAAGGCGAACGCAGGCCGGTGGCCCACGGTTCCATTTTTCCATCCTCAGAAATATGCATCATCCAACCACGCCATGGCACCCGGCTTTCGCCCCGCCACCACTGTTCGTTACCAAAGGCAACATTGCCCGATACGAAAAAAGAGCCGTCAGGCGCCAGCTTTGGGCCAAAACTATATTCATGATAATGGCCGGATATGGGCCAGGAGAATATTGTCTGGTACAGGTCTGCCTTACCATCTTTGTTTCTATCAACCAGTTTGGTCAGCTCGCCACGTTGTGCACAATATAATGCGCCATCTTTATAAGCCAGGCCTAACACTTCGTGTAGGCCACTTGCAAATTTTCTAAAATAAGGACGGCGGCTTGTTGGGTTTTCAACAATGTATACATCGCCACGGCGGGTAGACACGCCGAGGTCTCCGTTGGGCAAAACAGCTAATCCGCCTACCTCAAGTACAATGCCTTCAGGAGCGCTTACTCTTGCCATTTTAAAATAGTCTTCTTCTTTTGGCGACTCTTGTGCCAACGCACCAAAAGGCAACAGGTAAAACATAACCGATACGATAAAAGCATTTAATGAAAAGCTATAAAAATTCTTCATAATTAATTTTTAGAATAGTACAGAGTAACTAAGTTTTGTTTGAACAGGAACCAACAACTCCTTCCGGCCATTTGCATCACGTATAAAAGGCGCAGTTTTACTGGCATTGTCTATTTGCAGGTAATATGATTTATCGTCAATTAGGTACAGGCCGTTTAACAGGGCTTCAATCGATTTACCTTCTGCAATACGTACATACAAGTCGTTACCCCCGTTGCTAAAAGTAAGGTTTCGGGATAGGCCGCTTCCGTTGTCCATCACCTTTATATCATCCGTTACTTCTGCGTCATATACGTTGTACAAAAAGGCCGGCCGATCGTTCGTATCCATTTCATAACCCATTATTTTAAAGGAACGTCCAGTAGTATCGGTGCTCCAGGGGGCTTGTTTATCAGAAAGCTTTTGAACCAAAAAAGCGGGTTCGCCAAAGTACAATACCGCACCAACCGGTCGCGATGAACCATCGCCTCTGTCGTGCCACATGGGGGTAGCATTTAAAAAGCCACCACGCCATGCCTGTACCATGTTTCCGTGATCCATGTCGTAGGTAAAATGTACATTTTGCGGACTTCCAACGCTTGCTGCATGCACAATCCTTTTGCCGCCGGGTATATCCATAAAGCTGCGGAGCGTGGTGTTTACATTTGCCTCAATCAAAATAGGATCCACCACATCGTTTACCCCTGTGTTAATGTCGCTTAGCAAAAAGTTGCGAATGCCCGGACCGGCTATTGACAGGGCAAGTGCCGACTTTTCCCAGCTTACATATTTAGCATACAACAGTTCGAAAGGCAATTTGCCGGCAGGCAGTGTTACTTTACCCATTCCCCCGTTGCCAGAGGGAACAACTACCTGGTTATTAATTTTAAGCACGCCATTGCCGCCCGGCGTTTGCATACGGAAATCATATTGCCCTGCTGTTGCAACATCAAGCGTACCGTTGTAGCGAATGATAAATTCATTATCAATTTTATTAAGGTCGGATGATAGAATGGTAGCACTGCCTTGCGCTTCGGGGGGAAGCTTTGTGAAGTCAGGCTCTTTTTCGTACTTACCCTTGTACACCTTGTAGGTAAGGTTAGTAAGTTGAGGCTGTGGATTATTGAATGTTTGATAAACAATATTGCGGAAAGCCACTGCACCATGATCGCCCTGTATGCGTAAAGGGCCCATCACTCCTTCCTCATCGCCTCCACCTCTTGTTGGCCCTGACATTTCTACATTGTCATGTATTACCACTCCATTTAATACCACCTGCAGCATTCGTGCATTTGCAATCTTTTTTCCGTTAGCATTAAAGCGTGGTGCCTGGAAAGATATTTTTAAATGTTGCCACAAACCGGGGGCCCTGCTTGCATTTTGACGTGGGGCGTAGCCTTCGTAACCTTCACTACCTTTGCCGCGGGCATCGTCCCACCGTTCGTAAATGCCTCCATTGTCGGCGGCAGCCGCGTTTCTTACCCCCCAGCTATCCAGCAATTGAACTTCGTACCGGCCCTGCAGATATATACCTGAGTTAGACCCTTTGGCCATCATATAATCCAGCTCCACATCAACATCGTTGTGTTGAAAGGTGGTATACAAATCGGTTGCAGCATCTTTTTTGTCGGGCAGATTTACAAGCACCCCCTGTCCGGGAGACATTTTCATCACACTGTTCTCCTTTAGATCGGCTGACACATCGCCGCCAATACGCCAGTTTGAAGCAGGATTGTTGAAAGCAGACAGTTCGCTTAGGGGAAGTGTGTTTTGAGATTTTACAGCGGTAAAGAAGAATAGAATACTACAGGAAAGTAACGCTTTATGAAAAATTTTGAGGTATTGTTGCATGCAAATCATTTAAATAAATAAGAGGATGCAAGATGAGGGTTTTAGCCGGGATTATTGGGCTTGATAACTTAAAATTTCATTTTAAGCGACTGGGTTTATTCAAATAACGGTACCTGATGGCTAAGCTTTGCACAGCTTGTAATGGCACTTTAAAATCTACGTACTTAGCATTTTCAATGATTACTATTTTACCCGGCAGCGATGTATTGTTTGGTGTAACTACTGCCACGGACAATGCATTTTGCGGCAGTAATACATGGCCTTTTAACTGGCTACCACTACCTGTGATGTACAGATCGATCAACTTTGCGGCGTTATTATTTTTGTATTGATCCCCAAAATCCATATGGATTTGCATGGGTATGATTGAATGGTTCATGGCAAGCCTTTTTATGTATGGTTGATTAATGCAGTACCGTTATTAAGGTTAAACCAAATTGAATTTAAAAGATCCGTTTTAGTTGAGTAACCTTTCAAAAAAAAACTACTACAATTTTTTATCCCGCTGTTTTTTCTTTTTTTGAAACCGGCAGTAGAATAAATATTAAGCATCGTCCCCGATACACCGCAAACGCGTCAACTTATGCATTTTTTTGTGGAACAATCATTGGAGCCTTGTTGAACTCCGGTTGTGTTACTTCCTGATACATCGGGCTACCGCATCTTTTTATGGGAGCTTTGTCCACATGACTTTCTTATTCATAATTTTTTCTTTTTGACTGCTTTATTTTTCGCTTCAAATCATTGCCTGGTAAGGGTTTCAGCATAATATAGGTCTTTTTTAGGTTGACGCCAATGCGTTTTTACGGGAAGTTTGCCGAAGAGTTTACCTGCCTGCCCCGGTTTTCCGGGGAGCATGTAGAAGGGCACACTTATACCGTTTTTTCTTTATTCAGCAAAACAGGAATAGTCACTAATTTATCCATGGCGCACTATAGCTTATTTCACAAGCTCCGAAATTGAAACTGCAGTTATAAGTCTAAATTTCTTTTTGTTGAGCAGTAGAAGTTGCAATGCTTTAGATTTTTTTGTTGACAAACTGCAATGCTACTATTTGGCTTTTGTTGCCGTTTACCCCGTTATTTATCGGGTGCCTGCCCCGTTATTTATCGGGTGCCTGCCCCGTCAGTTTTGCGGGGTCGCACTCTTACAGTTAGTAATTTTATTCAGCCCTTTTTTCATCATTTTATATTCGGCATTAGGTGTACCAGATAGCGGCAATCGTTTGTATTTTTTTACTATGAAAACAAGAAAACAGGCAACAGTTAAAAAGTTAGCGTAGCCTATTTTTAATTACTATCCACAACCT
>JBBRUR010000181.1:0-5506 GCA_038247635.1 Chitinophagales bacterium | reverse complement strand
GTCTCAGGATCCCCTGAACATAGCCCTCCCAACTCCATAGGATAGGATGTTGAAATAAATTCAACATGACGGACACTCGAACCAAAGTGCTTCACCCGGCCGCCGGCGTCATCCTGAGCTCGTCTCAGGATCCCCTGAACAAAGCCCTCCCAACCCCAGGGGATGTTGAAATAAATTCAACATGACGGACACCCGAACTACATCGCGTCATCTGGTCTACGGCGTCATCCTGAGCTCGTCTCAGGATGACGAGAATATTCACCACCAAACTTTGAGGCGATTTTGAAATAAATTTAGCATGACCGCCCTTTTTTAAGAACCATTTTTAATTAACCGACATCTATAATTTGAAGACATTTCACGTTGTCAGATGTCATTACGGCAAAAAGTCGGCCCTTGTGGGATTAAATACATCTACTAAAATACCTGCCTCTATGCATTTACAGCCATGCACTTTGCCGGGCGGTACAAAAAAGCCATCGCCTGCCTGCAATTGTTGGGTAGTGCCATCTATCTCCAGTTCAAAAACCCCGCTTTCAACATAGCTAACCTGTACATGCGGGTGATCGTGAAGCGCACCTACGGCTCCTTTTTCAAACTTTACTTTTGCCATCATAATACTATCGTTATGGCCAAATAGTTGCCGTTGTATGCCCGGCGCCACTTTTTGCCATGGTATAGATTGGTTGTGCTGGTAAAATACGTTGCTCATATTTGGGTTAGTTTTATATACCCGTAATGTAATGGGGGTTCCTTATATTTTGATGAAGGCGTGGCAATTAATTTTTGCGGCCTTTTGTAGTAACCAGCTTGCCATGGCTGTTAATGTTAACTGTATTGGTCGCTTTGCAATGGTAAAACTGTGTTTTAATTACCTTGCCGTTAACTATAGTTTTTTTAAAAGATCATCTGATAGTTGGAATTGCGATTAATTGTGTCGGGTAGTGCATAGTGTATTGGGCTGATTCTGGAATATAAGGATTAAGGGTTTTTGTAACGAGTAGTGCAGTCTACGTTAGGCCGATTATTGAACATTGAGTATAAGAATGTTTGTATCGGGAAGTGCTATTTGTACTTCGCTGAATAATGATCAAAATGTACACGAGTGCGACGCAACGAAAGCTTCATGAAAGCGCTATTGCCTGGCCCAAAAAAATATATTAACTAACGGAGAGCCCATTTTATTTTTTTATTATGAAGAAAAGAATTTTGTTTATTGCCATGCTTGGCTGTTTGCTAAGTAATGTACAAACGCAGGCACAGTACTCGGGCAACTTTGAAGCCAGCCATTGGGTTGACAGCGTTTTTAATACGCTTACTCCGCAGGAACGTATAGGCCAGTTAATGATTATTCGTGCGCATAGTAACCTTGGGCAGCAGCATATTGACCAGGTAGTAGACGAGATAAGAAAATATAATGTGGGTGGTTTGTGCTTTTTTCAGGGCGGACCTGTACGGCAGGCCAACCTTACCAACTACTATCAAAGCATTGCCAAAACGCCGCTAATGATTAGCATTGACGGCGAGTGGGGGCTGGGTATGCGGCTGGATAGTATGATTAATTTTCCACGGCAACTTTTGATTGGCGCCGTGCCCGATGCACAGCTTGCCTACCAAACCGGGCGTGCCATTGCGCTACAATGTAAACGCATGGGCATACAGGTAGACTTTGCGCCCGATGTGGACATTAATAACAACCCCGCTAACCCGGTAATAAACGACCGCAGCTTTGGCGAAGACAAGTACCGCGTGGCAGTAATGGGCGTTCAGTTTATGAAAGGCATGCAGGATGCCGGGGTAATGGCCTGCGCCAAACACTTTCCCGGCCATGGCGATGTGGCCGTTGACAGCCATTTTGATTTACCGGTAATCAATAAAACCCGCGGCCAGCTGGATAGCCTGGAGTTGTATCCCTTTAGGCAAATGATAAAGGAAGGCGTAGGAATGATTATGGTGGCCCACCTGGCCATACCTGCCATTGATACCACTACCAACCAGCCTACCTCGCTATCGTATAAAAATGTGACCGGCCTATTAAAAAACGAGCTTGATTATAAGGGGCTGGTAGTAACCGACGGCCTCGAAATGAAGGGTGTTACCAAATACTATCCCGGTGGGTTGGCAGGCTCCCAATCGATACTGGCAGGCAACGATATGCTTTGTGTACCCGAAGATGTGCCGGGCGTAATTGACAGTGTGCTTCAATACATACAGGAAGGAAAGCTGAGCCAGGTGGATATGGATGGCCGCGTAAAAAAAGTGCTGCTGGCAAAGTATAACCTTGGCCTGCAACAACCCCCTGTTATTGACACTACCAACCTTGCTGCCGACTTAAACGAACATACCGAACAGTTAAACAAGCTACTGGCTGCCAATGCCCTTACCGTGCTTCGCAATAACAACAGCGGACTGTTGCCAATGGCAAAAACTAAAAAAATTGCCTACCTGGCCGTGGGTTTAGATACCCTTACCACCTTTGGCAAACGACTGCAACAAGACTTTGCTGCTGACCCCTATTTTTTTAATTATAAAAACGACCTGCGTGCAGTGACCATGTTACTAGCCACGCTAAAAGATAAATACGATGCAGTAGTGATTGGTCTGCACAATTACAGCCGGCGGCCGGCCAACAATTTTAATTTGTCGACATCAGCCATTGCGCTGGTAAACCAGGTGCAGCAACAAATGCCCACGGTAACCTTTGCATTTGGTAATCCCTACGCAATAAAAAATATACAGCAGGCCACTAACCTTGTAGCTGGTTATGAAGATATTGCTTCGGTACACGAAGCAGCTGCCAACCTTTTGCTGGGCCAACTGGTAGCCAAAGGCAAATTGACCGTTACGGTTAGCGACAGTTTACTTTTTGGCGATGGCAGCCATTACAACAATTATTTTGCGGCAGCAAGCCTTGCCAGTGTTGGGTTAAAAGAAACCCTGGTGGCAAAAATTGATTCCATTGCTACAGATGCCATTCAACAACATGCTACCCCCGGCTGTGTAGTGCTCGTGGCAAAAGATGGAAAAATTGCCTTTGAAAAAAGCTACGGCTATACCAACTACGACAGCCTTGAAGCCACCAACCGCGAAATGATTTACGACCTGGCCTCAGTTACCAAGGTATCGGCCACTACGGTATCGGTAATGAAGCTGTACGAAGAAGGCAAATTAAACCTTGACCAAACATTGGGGCATTACCTGCCTTGGGTAAAGGGTACCAATAAGGCCGGTATTACCTTGCGCAACCTGTTGTTGCACCAGGCAGGGTTAATAGCCTACATTCCGTTTTACCGCGAGGCTGTTGAAAAAACTAAGGTAATGAAGCCCGGCTATTTTATGAGCTCGCCCTCGGCCACTTATAACATACCCGTGGCCAATAACCTGTATATGCGCCACGACTTTGCCGACAGTATGTACCAAAAAATACTGGACAGCAAAATGGGGCCCGCCAACAAGTATGTGTACAGCGACAACGATTTTATTTTTTTAGGAAAAGTGGTAGAGGCTATCAGCGGCCTGCCCCTGGAACAATATGTACGCGAAACCTTTTACCTGCCACTGGGCATGATGACCACCACTTTTAGGCCAACCGAACGTTTTGCCCTTAACACCATTGCCCCCACCGAAAACGATACCAACTTTAGGCAGCAACTGTTGCGCGGCACGGTACACGACCCCGGTGCAGCCATGTTTGGCGGCGTGGCTGGTCATGCAGGTTTGTTTAGCAACGCTTACGACCTTGCGCAGTTGTACCAACTGTTATTAAATGGCGGCGAACTAAATGGTGTACGATTGTTACAAAAGAAGACCATTAATTACTTTACCGCCTATCACAGCAAATATAGCCGTCGCGGGCTGGGGTTTGACAAACCTGAAAAGGACAACAAAACCCGTAAAGAGCCCTACCCAACCAAAAGCGCTTCGCCGCAAACCTTTGGGCATACGGGCTATACCGGCACCTGTGTTTGGGTAGATCCAAAATATAAGCTGGTGTACATTTTCCTATCCAACCGGGTTACGCCCAACGATCAGCCAAAGCTGCTACGGATGAATGTGCGGTCGAATATTCATGAGGCGATTTATGAGGGGATGAAGTAAAAATTAAAAATTAAAAATTAAAAATTAAAAAAACTACCGCCGTTGGGGTTATGATTATTTTGATGGGTTGCCGGCGAGTATTTGGGATGTTATTGATATGGTAGAGGAAGGGTTGATCGCTATAGGTGGTCCGGTGAAGTAAGCAACATTTTCATTTGCTGCAATTAGTCTTTAAAATTATCCAAAGTATCATTGAAATCATCAGGAGTAATAATTTTTCCTTCTAAACCTCCAAGTGTCCGTTTAGGTTTTGGGATGCTGTCTAAAAGAAAGGTAATCGTTACCTCTGTCTTTGACCTAACAGGAGGTTCATCAGTAAGGGTTATTTTGCCATTATCGTACATACCTTTTATTGTTACAGCGTTTTGCATACAAACCATTTTTATAAAGATACCTACATTTTAAATTTTTTAAGTCTTGCCGCTAAAGCTAAATGGTTTACCGATTAGAAATAAAATGAGCATGGTGGGTAGACCCGAAGGATAAGCTGGTGTATATTTTTCTATCTAACCGGGTTACGCCCAACGATCGTAGGCAGCAGGGCTAATTTTGTTTAGCAAAAGAATTTTTGTAAATATCGCAAGTCTGCTTAAATGTGTTTTTTGGGAAATAGCTTGAACTATATCAATATTATAATCTTTTCCGGCATTAAGGTTCAAGGGCTTCTATCACTTCATTAAAGTCACCACTTAAAAAGTAATGCAAATTCATTACACCAATTTTCAATTTTTGATATATTTTTACTGGCCAAATCCTGATAGTCGATTTGGTCAATTTCTTCTTCTTCTATCAGATAATGTCCTAGTTCATGAGCAAGTGTAAAAATTTCCCTTTTGAAAGAAAGTGGTTGCCTTTTTAAAACAATAACATTGGGTTTAAGAAAGAACCCGTCGATATTTGTTTTTCCTTTTTATTCCAGGTTTCTACGAACTCAAAAACCAACACATTTTTATCGGCAAGTTTTTTAATAAAATCTGTCAAATATTCTTTTGGTTTCTCCTTAAATCCACATCTATTAATTTTCTTATGTCCGCTGCAACATTTTTAGGTGTGGTACTGGTTTTATAAACCGGCAATACTCTGTCAAATCTAAAATCTAAAAGTTCAGCAATGGCAGATAAAGAAATTTTAAAGTCTTAAAAATAGTTAACGATTTTTCTTGCTCCCAAACTCAGGTCAACGTCGAATGCTGATTTTCTGAAAAATATACTTGCATCTTTTTAAACATCTGGCAACTTTGGGTCTAAATAATAATGTATTCCTTTAGTACAATGGTTCGGTAGTATTTTAAGCAGCCATAGAGCCGATATTTAAGCACTGGCTATAAAGCTTTTTTATTTTATTGCAATTCAGTTCGAGACCTAAGTTTGAAAAAATTGTTTCAGTCAGAAACTTGTTATAAAAATAG
>JBBRUR010000180.1:0-5524 GCA_038247635.1 Chitinophagales bacterium | reverse complement strand
CGCAAATGCTGTTACCTCTGCAAAGATTGCAGACGGAACCATTGTTAATGCTGACATAGCCAATACCAGCATTGGCGTAGGCAAAGTTAACGCAACGGGCACAGCGAATAATACAACTTTCTTACGTGGTGATGGAAGTTGGCAGGTGCCCCCCGTAAACCAAACAGCCACTATTCGATATTACATTGCAGTAACAGGCATTTTTCCAAGCAATACAAACCTTGGTGGTAATGAATTTTGTCTTGGTAGTATTCAAGCTGTTGCGGGCAATATTCCTGGCGGCGGTCAGTGGCTGCCCTGCGATGGGCGGCTATTAAACATAGCAAGCAATAATGCTTTGTTTGCTATTATAGGTACTATTTATGGCGGTAACGGTATAACAAATTTTGCGCTGCCCAATTTGACTGGAAGAGTCATTGTGGGGCAATAAAATTAGCATTCAAGAATTGTTCCGGCACTTCGCCGAAATCAGGATAAATGAAGCAGCCCAAAAGCGACAAAAGTATAGGTTTTACTAAACTGATAGGCCAATAATGAGGGTCAACGTCCATTGCGGGATACTTGTTAATAAATGAGCCTTACTGAGTTTTTTTATAAGCCCTGATGGCAAACGTGTAGCCTGCATCATCGGCATGGGTAGCCTCAGAGTTGGTGTACATACCTGATTGCAAAAGTTTTGAATCACCCTGGTAGATGTTGTGATTACTTTTCTTGTATTTACATTCATATTAATTTCCCGAACGATGGAGTTCCCTATAATTAAAGTTTGGACTTCTTTATCTAACATATCTAAAATGGCCATGGGTTCAGCATTGCCTCTTATTATAAAAGTGGTTGCTTATCACCGCATCAGGTTACTATCTTTTTGGTATTTGATGATGATGCCTTCGTTAAAGCCCTCTAAAGTAACCAAACTTTTATTTTTTGGTGCCATATCTGAGTTAGTAGAAATACCCTTGATATTTGAAAATCGATTACTTTAATCTAAGGCACTCCCCTACCTTAGGACAGGTAGTTGGCTGAGGGTCGGGTTTTACATCCACTATATTTAAATACCCGGCAATACACTTTTAATGCCAATGGAACTTAAAGTTTCGGTGATAAACTTTTTAGATACCGGTATAGTATACTTTTGCTAACAAAAGAAAGCGGCACCTATAAAATTGATGTAGAATACATAACGATTAATCTCAAAAAAGTATCATAGAAGAATGGAGTAAAAGATAGTACTGTTAATTATGGTTAGCTTTTATCCTTCCAAAACAGGCTGTTAGTGTATCCGATAGGAGGTTGAAAAAAAACATCTCCATAGCAGGCAGTGGTGTACAAGGCAAAGTGATGCAACTACAAACACACAGATACCAATATACAGACTTGATAGATGAGGAATCCAAACTTGTTTATCCTGATAAATATTTCCACTATGGCTTTATTGCACAAGATGTAAAACAGCTATTTCCTGAATTGGTTTTTGGCGGAAGCGATAACCCGAAACAGGATTTTCTAACGTTGAATTATGCTGGTTTTAGCGTTATTGCCATAAATGCAATGCAGGAGCAGCAGCAGCAAATTGAAAGACTGAAACAGCAAAACGAAGCATTGAACAGGCGGCTTGAAAGACTTGAGAATTTGGCAAGCGGGGATCCAACCAAAGCGGGGAAGTAATGAATAAGTTTCCATTTTGAGCCTCTCTAAAAATTCCTTATTTTGCGTTATACCAATTTCATAGATTTATTTTTAAGCGCGTCTAAGGCGGACAGGCTGGTTTTTATTGTCACACCTTCCCCGCCTGATACAGAGATGCATCCTGCCTTTAGGTAAGCAGGTCTAGGATACTCATTTGCGCTGCATGCCCTGCCTATAGGTAGCTTGCCATCCCTATAGGTAGCTTGCCATCCCTATCAGTAGGTAATCCTTTCAATTGTTAGGGTAGGCTGTCGGTGGGCAGGGGTTTGCCACTGCTCAAAGGATAACCATGCACAAGAACATCATGAAATCTTGTAGGCTGTCAGTGGGCAGGGGTTTGCCGCTGCCCATGGGGATTTTATAATATCCTCATTTACAAAAGGATACTCCATTGTTGTAAAATTGGAAAGCCTTGTCTGAGTTGTTTTTAAAGGCTCCATCATATAATTTTAAAAACAGACTCTTTGTTTGCCTTCATTCCGATAGACTGACGAGAGGCAGGTTCGTAGCTAAAAAAAATGGCAGGTAAATCACCCACCATTTTTTTCTAATCTAATTTACAATAATCTTTTGCGCACTTACCCTGTTTCCAGATTTATCCCGAATGGTCAGTTGATAAACCCCCGGCGGGAGACTACCCCTTGAAAGGGGCACGGCCATGCCCCCTTCCGGAACAATGATCTTGTTTGTTTGAAGCATTTTCCCTTGCATATCAAATAAACTTACCTGATAGCTGCCGGCAGCAGGAATGTACACCGTAAACTGTTGCGGAGCTGGATTGGGGTAAACAATAATTCCTTCCAAAATAGTACTTTGTTTTACCACAGCTATATTGCTGTACCTCGAGGTGCCATCCTTATCTTGTAACAACACACGGTAATATCTTGTCGCACCCATATTTCCTACTGTAAAATTATAAAACTGCTCCCTGTAGCTTATACCGGCGGCAGGCTGTTGACCAATATTTTCAAATGCAATACCATCAATACTTGATTCAATTAAAAAGCTTTGTGTATTGAATTCCGTATTGGTTTTCCAGGTAAGTGCATGGTCTTTGCCCGACTGCCTTGCAGATAGTGCCAAACCTGTAGCAGGCAGTGGCGTACCGGTTCGTACTATATAATTAACCGGAGCTGCACTTTCAAAACCGGCATCATCTACCACTGTATAATTAAAAGTAGCTGCCGGCGATTGGCCAAGTAAACCAGGATCGCTAAAGGTGACCGTAAGCTTATCAGCTTCATAGGAAGTAATTAATTGCCCAACCGCAACCGGTAAATTATTATAGGCAAGTTGCGCATTGGCAGGTAAGCCCTTTATCCTGAATCGGTTGTTGGCAGACAATCCCAAACTACCATAAGCACCATCCTCAGGATCGGAACCTTGCAAAGGTTGTGTATTGAGTACAATAGGCTGATTTAGTAAAATATCAGATGCAGTAACATCACGTGCTGTAGTCGTTGGCCTGCGCTGAATGCCAAAATTGATACCTTGCATATTGGCTGCTACAAAAGCTACCATTGTTTTGCCATCCGGCGTACCATCGCCTGCTGCATTCGTATTTATATTGCCTTCTGAAGTACTTACCCAACCTGCATTTAAAATGGCGCTTGTACTACCGGCAGGTACATTATGAATTACCGCCGTATAATTGCCAGGTGCTACACCTGTAAAAGAGTAATTACCATCAGCAGCAATAGTGGTTGTTTTATTTACTACGTTAACTGTATTTACCAGACTTATATAGCCTGCACCACTGGTAACGGACACCGCATTGCCGCCACTTGTATTGATTAATCCATCCGGCAAACCCGCATCACGAAATACCTGACCACCAATAGCACAGGTGGTGGTAGTAACGGTAAAAGTTGCCGTTGCGCCACTGTTTCCATAACAATTACCCCCTGTATTGAAATAGGCCGCATAATAGGTGCCGGTGGTAACCGCTGAGGGATTAGCTAATTTGTTGCTGCCATTTGCAGGCGTAGCAGCATGCCAGGTAACCTCAAACCCGGCAGGCAGATTGGTTGCATTTACGGCAGTAAGATTTACGGTGGTAGCAGGGCAGGTACTGCTTGCACTAATTGTTTGCAATACAGGAACCGGCGAAAAGGAACATACCTGCTCACAAGCCCAATAGGTATTGTTGGGCAAATTAAAACCAGAACTTGCAGGTGCAATGGAGAAAGTACCAAAATCCCCATTTACAGGATCATCAGGGTTGCTAAAAGTTATTAATGCACTTTGATTATACCGAGCCCAGTAAATCTTTCCATCCGGTGCAAGCTTACAACCTCCGAGGTTTAGAGTGGAAGCACTTTTTACGATAACCCTATCTACTCTATCATAAATGCGTCCGGTACCTAGCCATCCTTCATTACCATCTGTGTAGTAAATGTATCTTCCGTTGGGCGAAATAGCGGGTGCATAGCCCACCTGCCCGGTGCGCTCTTCTACATAATTTGAAATAGTACCGGTAGCCCGATCAAAATCGGCTACTCCAACGGTACCTGTAAAAGAAGTGTTGGCATAATTACCAATAAGTACTTTATTGGGCAATTGTGGAATCCATGAAATACTGCCCCGGTTTGAGGTGGCAATACCAAGCGGAACGGAACCAACAATAGCATTTACAAATCCACCTGTAGCGGTATAAGCATACACCCTTGTTTGTCCCGCTACATTTAATAGTATCCAATAATCGGTTCCATTTAATTGCGGAACAACCTCTAATGCTTCTCCTACACCGGTTACCCTGATTGTAACATTGCTAATGGTGTTGGTGGATAATTTATAACTAGCAGTAATAAGGTTGGCCGGCGTAACATTGGTACTGTTGCCAAAAACTATAAAATCATCTCCCAAAACCCCACCGGGCATAGGTATAATGGCAGCAGCCTCGGTGGCGCTTGAATTGGCTCCTACGAGTGTGGACGATTGGGCATTGTCTGATGCCCTGAAAACCCTGTTGCCATCAGTATAGAATAATAATTGATTGGTTACAGGGTTTACGGCTACTGCTGATCCTTCAAAACCAAGATTAAAGCCAGAGAAATTAGTGGCATTTTGCAATACCGCTTCGCCTGTAGAAAAGTTGATTAAATACAACGCACTTGCATTGGAGCTCCACCATCGGTTTTGTGCAGAAAAAGCATTGGGGTCACATTGTGCCGATACAATTGCCGGAGTAAAAGAAACGAGGAATAAGCTTAATAATCTGATAATTTTTTTGAGGAAAATATTTTGCATAATTTAATTTTTACTTATCTACTAAAATTTCAAAGGTTTTTTTGTAATTAGAGGTGTGAATTGATATGTGGGTTACTTGTACTAATATCTGTGAGAAATGTAGCGGCGGTATTAAAGCGAAGAACGACTTTTACATGAATAAAAATCTCACTTCATGATCTCTTTTATTAAGCTTTTCAAATTTTCAATCTCCTTCCGCAATTCAATATTAGCCGTATTTAATTCTTTCATTGCTTCTACCAAAAGCGCATCGTATGTACCATACGCTGTTTGCAAATAACCTTGCGCATCGGTACTTACCTGATTGGGAAATACTTGCTGAATATTCTGCGCAGTAAAACCCATTTGGGCACCTTCGGGGCGCTTCATCCCGGTTTTGGTATCATTCCATTGAAAGGTGATGCCTTCCAATTGTTTTAATTTATCCAATGCTCCTGTGAGGGGTTGCATATCTTTTTTAAGGCGGGCATCGCTGTTGCCGAGCCAACTACCAGCAGTGGCTTTGCTTGCATTACCGTTTACCTCAAAATCGTTGGTGGTGGGGTTGCGTTGTATGCCCATGCGGCCGTTGTTGATAAAGAATGTGTTG
>JBBRUR010000179.1:0-5595 GCA_038247635.1 Chitinophagales bacterium | reverse complement strand
TTTGTGTTTACCATCCCCGGCATAGCCGTTGTTGTTATTGCCTTCACAAATAATTTGTCCATAGCGGTTAAAAACCGAAAGTTTAGCAGAGGCGTAATCTGCTAAACGTTGTATGCGCCAAACGTCATTGTTGGTATCACCATTGGGACTAAAGGCGCTTGGTATAAAAATATTCCCCAATACTTTTATCAGCACACTATCAAAACCTTTGCAGCCATTACCGGCAGTAAGCTGCAGGGTAAACAACTGGTCTTTTTGCAGCAATGCCACTGGGTTGGCAATGGTTGCATTGTTTAAAAATTGCGCCGGTTGCCAAAGGTAACTGCCGGCACCGCTGCCTTGCAACTGGTAAGGCGTGTTTTGATTGATGGTAACATCGTTGCCTGCGTTAACGGGTAAATTATTGATGGTAAGATTCTGTATTGCAGTACCCACACACCCATTTACAGTAGTTGCTGTATTTGTTACGCTGTATGCGCCTGGCCGGTTAAAAGTTGTGAAAGCTGATGATATTGCAGCGGTACTATCGTTGCCAAAAGCCCAGTTGTAACTTATAATACTACCTGCGGTGTTAGTAGCAGTGCTTACAAAGTTGATGCGCTTGCCGGCACACAATTCATCTGTAGTAAAGCTCACTACAGGATTGGTTTCTATCACAATATTTTTAACTGCTGTATTACTACGGCAGCCATTGCTGCTGCTGGCGGTGTAGGTAACATTGAAAATACCCGGCTGCAAATAAGTATAATTGGGAGTGGGGAGGTTGCTGCTATCGCCGTTGCCAAAAAACCATTTAAAGGCTGTTGCATTACCTATGCTAATGGCTGCAGCAAAAGGTATGGCAGTACCCACACAACCATCGGATGCATTAATGCCTGCCACGGGGTTGGCTTGTACGTTTATCAGTTGTTGTGCCGTATCGCTGCTGCACCCACTAGTACTACTTACCCAATGCCTAACCGTATAATTACCTGGTGCCAATACAGGGCTAATGCTTCCCAAACTGCCTGCCGGCGCACCCTGCAATAACCAGTTGTAACTATTAATAGTACCAACTTGTATGCTTGTATTACTGCTTAAATTAAAGACGGCATTGGCACAGGCGTTGTTGTTGTAAATAATATTTGCTACTGGTTTATCTGCCACGGTTACGGATTGCCCAAACGTATCACTCACACAACCAAGGCTGCTGGTAACAGATAATTTTACGGGGTAAATACCAAAGTCATTAAAAGTAAAAGAAGGGTTTTTTAAAGTAGAAACGCCCTCGTTACCAAACTGCCAATGGTAGCTGTTCAATGTATCAGCAGCTACCGTACTACTGTTGGTAAACGCCACCGTTTTATTACCACAACTACCAGCAGGTGTAAATGCGGCAATGGGTTTGGGTTTTAAGCGGATGGTTTTAATAATTGTATCCGAAGCCACGCAGCTAAGTGGACTGGTAACAATAAGGCGTACACTAAAACTTTCAAAAGCTGGGAACGCAAAAACAGGATTTTGTAAAATAGAAAAATTAATAAAGGGCGCATTACTCCCAGCCCTGCGATAAGCCCATTGATGAGTAATGGATGGATTAAAATTAAGCAGCGTGCTATCGGTAAGTTGTACGGCAAGCGAGCCACAACCGGCATTGGTGCCAAATTTAGCCGTTGGCGGCGGTGGTTTTAAATATACCTGCTTGCCAGCCCTGCCAAAGCCACAAACCGTATCGCTGGTAACGGTGAGGCTTACACTAAATGTATCTATACCCGGCGGGTAGGTATGGGTAACGGTTGTAAAAGTAGTATCACCACCGCTCACCATATTTTGTAGCACACTATCGCCATCGCCAAACTTCCATTTAAAAGCGAGGTTGTTTCCTTTAATATAAGTTTTTGCATTGAGTGTAACAGTGCGGCAATTGGGTGCTACGGTGTAGTTTATTTGTACGTTTTGGTTGGTGATGAGGTTGACGAAAGAGTAGGGGAGGCGCCAGAGTACCTGGTTGGGCATTAAGATTACACTATCCTGTAATATTGCTGCATTTCCAGAGTTATTTGGCGAATTGATTACTGCAAGGTGCGAAGGCCCTAAGGAACCAACGTATATTTTCTCATCTGGCCCAAGCTGTAAGCAGGCAGTGGAAGTAATTAAACTACCGTATCTGTCTTTTAAGGTTATTGCAGAATTGTAAATGGATGCGAAATCGTAATTAGCTATATCGAACTGTAAAATACCTGTTGGTGCATTTACGTCAGGGAATCCTTGCGCAGTAATATATAGATATCGGCTATCAGGACTAAATTCTACACCATAAGAAGCGAATACTGGAATTTTTATAGGATTGCTTAAAATCCCGGTTAATTTATCAAATTGGTAAATTTCAAAATAATTATTGTAAGCAACAGCAATATATTTTCCATTACTGCTTGCTTTAATATCAGCAGCACCAAGTAATGTCCTATCCTCATTCAAATTTTCGCCTACTGTGCTTATTACCGGGGTTGAATTCATTAGGCCAGCACACGTTATTTTATAACTGTAAAAATTGTTTGTCCAGTCTCTACATATCCACCAAATATCTGTACCATTTGCGTTAGGTATGGCTACCATTTTTTCAGTGCTGTAATTACGGATGAAAGTATTTTTATTGACTATATCTCCCTGCCCATTATTAAGAGACATGTCTACGATACTGTAACTGTATGGCAGAGTGCTCTGAGAATTAGGGATAAAATTTCCCAGTCCTTTTGCAGTAAAAACGTAAAACTTTTCTTGGTCGCCTAAAAATGGCACAATCAGCACACCATTAATATTACAATCGTCTCCTAAAAGCCCAAATCCGTTAGGCATCTGTATATTATTTCTATTCCACATTTTTATACCATCGGTTGAAAATAATAAATTTCCATTGTTATCCGAAATGGTAGCGCATCCGGCTATATTGTTATTAACACCAAACGGGCTTCCTGAAAAAAATGATGGTGGTATTGTATTAAAGGTTAAGCCGTTATTTACTTTGAAATACCAGTTATTAAATTGTTGGCTGTAAAGTTTATTTATAAAAATCAATGCAAATAACGAGCTTAAAAAAATTGGGCTTAAGCTTTTAAGGGATCGGGCAATATGTGGATAAATAAATTTCATGAATTGTAATAAAAATAAGAAAAAAAAAATCAATCTTTAATAACAATTTTAAAAAACTAAAACTACTCCAAATGAAAAAGATTTTATTTATCACTCTATCTGTAACTGTGTTTACAGTGAAGTGTTATTCACAAGCATTAAGTATAGGTGGTGTACCGAGTGGGATACCAACTACTAGCCCAGCTTCTCTTAGTCAATTAGAGGTGCAAACAAAATTACTTACTCAAAACTCTTTTGTTGTATCCTCTCCATTAGATCTGCGAGCCACTGGTAACTTTGGCACTACCGCTCGTTGGAATTCGTTAGGAAATCTAAACGCAGGCACACAAACCTTAAATGGGTTACGCACCCAAACAAACGGCAGAGGCTTGGTGTTGGGGTATTCAATAAATAATTCTACCTCGGCTTTAAGTAATCCATTTATTCAATGGGGTGGTAGTTTAAACCCAACTGTTTCGCCAGGCAATTTAGAATTTAGGTCTTTTACAGACCCAACAGGCGTTAATGCTCTTCATCGACTCAGTATGCGGCCAAACGGAACTTTTTATTTTGGGTTAATAGTACCCACTTCAACTAATGAAGATCCTTGGGTTCAAATTAACAACCAAAATGCTAATGTTGCGAATTCCTCGATTGGTATTAAAAGCAATGCGACTAAAGGAGCTGTAGAAAATATTGGTGTTTATGGGCTGGCATTTCCCAATGGTGTACCAACTACAGAATTTAATTATGGTGTTCGGGGTGAATCAAGTGGGCCTAATTCTTATGGGGTATATGGTCAATCTAACGGATTCAATGCGTTTAGTGTAGGCGTATATGGCACTGCATCAGGTAGAAATAGTTATGCCGGTTTTTTTGATGGCGACGTTTATGCCGCTGGCATTTATTTGGGTAGCGATATGAAATTGAAAAAAAATGTTGTTGGTGTTAGCAATACGCTAAACAAGGTTTTTAAACTACGTCCGGTAAACTACGATTTCGATACAGAAAAAGTAAACTACATGAATTTGCCAGAAGGAACCCAAACAGGTTTTATTGCGCAAGAAGTCGAAAAAATTTTCCCTGAAATAATAAGAGAAATTTCAAAACCAGCAAACACATCTACAAAAAGTGGACAAATGGAACAGTATAAAAGTATAAATTATATTGCTTTAATACCAATACTCACCAAAGCCATACAAGAACTGGCAGAGAAAGTAGAATATTTGGAAAAGCAGCTTTCCAATTTAGCTAATCAACCAACCGTAATAAATCAAAATAAGTTGCCCTTTTCCAAATTAGAAACTGTACAAGCAACAGGTTTTACACTCAGCCAAAACGCTCCGAACCCATTTAGCGAAAACACTACTATCTCCTACACCATCCCACAAAATGCTGGCAAAGCCTTACTTGCAATTTTTGACCTGAACGGTAAAATGTTATTGCAGTATAATTTGCAACAAGGCATGAGGCAAACCACTATACAAGCCAACCAGCTTGCAGCAGGTATTTACTTGTACAGCCTGGTAGTAAATGGCCAGGAAGTTGTGAGTAAAAGAATGGTGGTGGCGAAGTAAAAAAGAAGTTTTTAAAATACAAATACCTATTACCCCTACCGCACCAACAATACCATTTTTATTGATTGGGTGATCTTTGATTTCCATCATCTCCTCCCTCCAAAGATTTCCCAGGCAAGTCTCTGCACAAATTAAATGTATCTAACAACCAGCACAAACTGCAGGACTCGCCGCTTATTCGGCTGGTGTAAGCTCTCAAAAATAATATAGGGTTACTTCTTCCTATTTCTGTCTGCCTTCCTGGTCAGCGGCGAGTCCTGCAACGAAGTGAATTATACAGCAAGGAGTATTTGTGCAGAGACTCGCCTTGGGAAGTGATACATTGCAAAGTGATTCGTGAGACACGAACCACGGCGGAGTTCGAGAAGACCCGAACCACGGCGGAAGCCCCGAACCACGCCGGAGTCTATTGAATCCCTTTGTACTTTTAATTTATTTCCATTCCTCTTTTGCTTGTTCATTTGATTTTTGTAATGAATTTGTAAAATGCTTCCTGGGCATCGTTACCGATAACTTCCTTTTTATCGAAGTGGATAGCTTCAAGATTTTGAGTAAGTACAGTAGTTTTTTGATAAGGATCAAGTTGTGTTTTTATAAAAAATAAAATCTCCTTCATTGCCTTTGCGTCATAAACAGGAAATACCACTTCAACCCTGGAATGCAGGTTGCGTTTCATCCAGTCGGCCGAGCCTAAAAAAAGCCTGGTGTTACCGTTGTTGTTGAAGATAAATATCCGGCAATGCTCAAGATAACGGCCTACAACCCTTACCAGTTTAATATTCTCGCTCATTCCTTTTACACCGGGCTTCAGCCGGCAAATGCTGCGAACAATCAAATTAATTTTTACACCGGCATTTGAAGCAGCATACAAGGCTTCAATCATTTCAATATCTTCAAGGTTATTCAGCTT
>JBBRUR010000178.1:0-5674 GCA_038247635.1 Chitinophagales bacterium | reverse complement strand
TAGAAGTAAGCAAGGTGCTAAAGACTTTGCAGACATCAGAAGTTATATTGCCACAGCCAAAAAACAAAGTGTAGGTATTATGGATGCACTTGAAGCGGTAATTAAAGGGCAACCATTAGAGTTAAGGGCTGAATAGTTACTAATATTTTATGTATTGTTATGCTTTGTATTTTATAATGAATTGATGTAAAGGAGTAAGTTTAAGATAAATACAAACACCTGCATGTACGAAAATGGGTCGAAGTTTTGAACACGTTAGCCTAAAAGCCGAATAGAATTGTTGCCGTACAAGTGAGTAACACAACGGTGACGCTATGAAATACAACTGCCGGTAACAAAAAAAACTGCAAATATGCAACAGGTAATGCCCCTTGCCGGGTTAGGTTAGTGATGGCCAAACTAATCTAAATCAGTAATGATTTTCATTTTTGGAACCAGCAGTTTCATCATGCTCCATGCTATAAGGTAAGCTGTTGCGCAAAAAGTAAACATGATGGTATAGCCGGTTTCGATGTGGCCCAGGGCACGGTATTTATCAAACAATGCACCGCCCACCTTGGTAACCAATACGCCGCCAATACCGCCTGCCATACCGCCAATACCCACTACCGAACCAACTGCTTTTTTAGGAAACATATCGGAAACAGTTGTGAAAAGGTTAGCGCTCCATGCCTGGTGTGCCGAGGCGCCAATGCCTATAAGTATTACCGGTATCCAAAAGCTGATATAGCCCAGCGGTTGGGCAGCCAATACCACCAAAGGGATAAGGGCTATAACCAACATGGCACGCATGCGGCCATCGTAGGGGTTGTACCCTTTACGAATAAAATAGGTTGGAAACCAGCCGCCGCCAATACTGCCAAACATGGTCATGCTGTACAACACGGTTAACGGCAGCATTACGCCCTGGTCAACCACACCATAGTTGTCTTTTAAATAGGCGGGCAGCCAAAACAAAAAGAACCACCATACGCCATCGGTCATAAACTTACCCACAGTAAAGGCCCAGGTTTGCCGGTAGCTAAGCAATTTTGTCCATGAAATTTTAGCGGGTTGTAAACTGGTTGCCACGGGCTGATTTTTTATGCCGCCGGTGGGTATTACTTTATCCACCGCATCATCCATATTAATGTAGGCGAGTTCGGGGGCCGATAAGCGCTTTTGTTCTTCGGGTTTGTCGTAATAAACGAGCCAGAAAAACAGCCACAAAATACCAATGACACCAATAATTAAAAAGGCCGCTTCCCAGCCAAAGTGGGTGTAAATCCAGGGCACGGTTAATGGTGCCAGTACGGCGCCTACGTTGGTGCCCGAGTTAAAAATGCCGGTAGCAAACGACCGCTCTTTTTTTGGAAAATATTCGGCGGTTGCTTTAATGGCTGCGGGAAAATTACCGGCTTCGCCAAAACCAAGCAATGCCCTGCTAAACATAAAGCCAAGTATGGATACGGGTACGGTAATGATGCCCACCAACCCCAACACGGTGCTTATGCCCTGCCCAATGGGTATGGCCAATGCATGCACCACCGCACCAAGCGACCAGATAATGATAGCCCAGCTATAGCCCTTTTTTGTACCAAGCTTATCGATTATGCGGCCGGCAAACAACATACTTATTGCATACACAAATTGAAAAGTGGAGGCGATGTTGGCATAATCAGTGTTGCTCCAGCCAAAAATCTCTTCCAGCCGCGGTTTTAACAGGCTTAGTACCTGCCGGTCGAGGTAATTAACGGTGGTTGCAAAAAATAATAGTGTGCAAATGGTCCAGCGGTATTTTCCTACGGCGGCGGCAGTCATAATGGTTTGTTTTTTTATACTTTTGTAACTAAAATGCAGTTAAATATAATAATGCAGGGCGTATAGCAATCAATCAATATTGCACTTATTGATTTTGGTTGGCAAATTTTGCCGTTGGTAAACAATGACCCTGATAGTAGCCTGGGCCAATGTGTTTAGTTTAAAACCTGTTATGTCATTGTTGGTTTGTTTTGCCACGGTACAATGCTGTTGCCATGAATTTGAACTCAACGGAAGTCCGCTCATTTTTATCATTACGAAAGATACCCTGAACAACTTAACTGATCCAACGCCTCGCCTCACAATCCTTTTATTAAATAACGTTATACTAAAGGTTTTTTAGGGGCAATTTTTACCGCCTGCCTTTCCAGCAGGTACCATTGTCCCTTCTGTTTCCCCCAAACCTGCAAAATGCCCAGGTGTAAAGGCGTTGCTACGCCATTGTCAATGGAAGTTGCCGTTAACTCAAGCCTTACCATGGCAGTGTTGCCCCAAAAATGAATATTGAGTAGCTGGTTATTTACATTTTGATATATGGTTGGGCTGGTACTGGCCTTGTGTACCATGGTTTGCCGGTCTTCAATATTTCCGCCCGAGTGGCCATACTTTAATTGATCGCTCAACAGGGCGTTAATCAGCACAGAGTCTTTAGTGCCAAATACCTGGTTGTGCAGGGCCAATACGTTGTTCCATACCCGCTGTCCACTTGCGCTAACTGCAACAGAGTTTTGTTGTGCGGTGGTTTGGCAAAACGCAGTAAGCGTCATTAATTGTAGTGGTAAAAAGCAACACAAAAGTTTCATAGCAGCAATAGTTTTATTCATTCAAACTTTTTTTAGGGAATGGCAGGTGCCTGTAGATTTCTTACTACTTTATTAGTATCGGTTTACAGTTGTGCGTTGCAAACCTTATAGAACCCTAAACAATTTTATACCCTTTTATGGTAGGTATTGCACTGGCAGGTGGCATATTTACGCAATCGTTGCCGGTATGTTTAGTGGTTTTGGCTGTTAACAAGGTTAACTGTTAGCTACAAAACATCCAGTTTAATTATAGTATCTCCCGGTTGCCGCTCAAGGCTTTCAAGGCTAATTTGCCAACCCTGCGGTACTTGTTTATAAGTTAGTTTGTTGCCATTGCTAATGGTAACGGCTAATTTTATTGCCTGGCCAAATGCCGGTAGAATTATAAATTTTTCATCGGCAGGATAATTGGTGATATGTAGAAAAACAATATTTTTTTGGCGGGTGGCCGTTCCCCAAAGTTGTGGTGATATAATATTTCCGGTACTGTTGTAAATGGCAGCGCTGTTGTTTTGAAGCCATTGCCCCATTTTTTTTAGGGTATCAACAAACTCGGGTTGAATTTTTCCATTAGGCATAGGGCCTACATTTAGTAAAAAATTGGCATTGCGGCCTGCGGCATTGGCCAGGTAGCCAATTAAGGTAGCAGCCGATTTATAACTTGTATCGGTAATATTAAAACCCCAGCTGTTGTTCATTGTTTCGCAGGTTTCAACGGGTAGTTGGTCCGATGCTTTTTGGAAGCTGAGGCCCGACTTGTTTTCGCCGGGCAGGTCGCGTTCAAACATCTGAAAATCTTCGCCGTTAAATGGGTAAAGATGGTGGTTGTTGCCTACGAGGCAGGCTGGTTGCAACTGATGTATGAGTTGATAAATCTCTTCGTATTTCCAGTCGATCGCTGATGAGCGGTCTGCTTCGCCTTCGGGGCGTGTTTGGTCCCAATGCCCATCTAACCAAACGCCGTTTATTTCGCCATAATTAGTAAGCAATTCGGTTAGTTGGTTTTTCATAAACTGCAGGTAGCTGGCATAGTCGCCACCACTGGTGCGGCCGGCGGTTTGACCGGTACGCCCTGTTGTGTAAGGGTAGTCTTCGCGGCCCCAGTCCAGCAACGAGTAGTATAAAAAAAGTTTAATTCCCTGCCGGTGGCATTCACCGGCCACCTGTTTTACAATGTCTTTTTTGTATGGCGTGTTCATAATATTAAAGTCGGAGTACTTCGTATTCCACATGCTAAAACCATCGTGATGGCGGGTAATAAGCGTAATATATTTCATGCCGGCGCTTTTGGCCAGGCTAACCCATTCTTTTGCATTAAAGTCAATGGGGTTAAAAAAGTCCATTAACCTTTTATAGTTATGAAATGATATGCTACGTTGGTTCATTACCCACTCCCCCGAGCCGGGAATGCTGAATGGTCCCCAATGGATGAACAAGCCAAAACGGTCGTTGGTAAACGCTTCGCGGGCTTTTATGTTGGCGGCGGTAGGGGTGTAGGTTTGAGCATTAATGATGCAAAATGATAATGATAAAAGGCAGAGGACAGACAATCGTTTCATAGCAGGGATTTATTTGGGGTAATTATTAAGCAGTTTTTTTTTGATACCGGCATTCGTTTTTTATAGGATCATTGTTGCGTCGCAATCACTTTACCGGCATTGCAGTTGGCAACTATTAAAATACAATTTACCTGTTTTGCGCCGCTGTTGGTGGCCTAACCAACTACAGCAATTTTAAATGCTCCTTTGCTTTTTATGTTCGCTGCTTTTTTAGAGAGTGCCATTTTACCGGCGGGGCCTGTCGTACCCGTTTGAGGCGGGTAATACTTTACCGGCATTGCAGTTGGCATTTCCTTTAAAACCTTTCTATTGGTCATTGTCGGCGGCACCACCTTTTACTATTTACGTGCCGGTCCATACAACACCTGCCCGCTGCGGGTGCCATTGTGTTTACCATTGGCCAACACCACTTTACCATTTACCAATACATAACTAAAGCCGGTACTGTATTGGTGTGGCGCTTCAAAAGTAGATAGGTCTTTTACCGTATTTTCGTTTAAAATAACTATGTCGGCCGCCATGCCTTCCATCAATAAACCGCGGCCAGCCAGGTTAAATTTGCGGGCCGGCAAACTGGTCATCCGCCTAATGGCTTCTTCCAGCATAATCAATTTTTCTTCCCGTACATACTTGCCCAATACCCTTGCGTTACTACCATAACCGCGTGGGTGTGGTACGCCCTGGTTGTATACGCGTATGCTGGCATCGCTGGCAATCATATTAAAAGGGTGCTGCATAATTCGTTGCACATCCTCCTCGCCCATGCCATGAAACACCATGCCGGCGCCCCCTTTCAACATCATTTCTATTACTGTGTTGGCTTCCTCTTCGGCGTTATGTTTTTTACCTTTTAACAGGTTAATTGCTTCAATGCTTTTGCCATTTAATGTTGTGTCGGCCGCATAATAGGCTACTACGGGATAGTCAAAATGTTTCAGTTTGCGTTTCGCGAGGCTTTTTAGCATATCACTTACCACGTATTTTATTACATCGGGCCTCAGCAGTCTTGCCTTAATAGAGTCAGGTCCGTCGGCCAATACATCATCCGGTATCATGGTACTAAGGCTGGTGCTGCTGGCGGTGTAAGGGTATTGATCTATGGTTACATCTATACCCTCTGCACGGGCTTTATTTATAGCTGCCAGTGTTTCAATACTTCTACCCCAGTTTTGTTGGCCACCCACTTTAAAGTGGCTAATCTGCACGGGTATGTTGGCTTCCCTTCCAATATACAATGCCTCTTTTATAGCTGCCAGCACACTATCGCCCTCGTTGCGCATGTGCGAGGCATATATGCCGCCATACGCCGATACCACTTTGGCAAGCGCTACAATTTCGGCGGTGGGCGCATAGGTGCCGGGTATGTAAATCAACCCGGTAGACAAGCCAACGGCGCCGTCTTTCATGGCCTGTCCAACCAGTGCTTCCATCTGTTGTTGTTCGGTGGCGGTGGCTGGGCGGTTGGCGGTGCCCATTGCTGCTTTACGTACATCGTTGTGGCCAATAAGTCCC
>JBBRUR010000177.1:0-5848 GCA_038247635.1 Chitinophagales bacterium | reverse complement strand
CTTTCCTCTACCAACTTCCTCCTGTCAACTATCAACTATCATCTGTTAACTTCTCTTCCGCCAACGGCCAACCATCAACCATCAACATTCTTTCCCTGTCATCTATCAACTGTCATCTTTCCACCACCAACTTCTTCCTGTCATCTTACATCTATCAACTGTCATCTTTCTTCCTAACCATCAACCAAATGGCAGGCAGCCCGCCCGGGTAAGCAAAACATAAGCAAAGCCAGCATGGCCTCTGCCACATGAAAGCAAACAGAAATAAAACTGACCAGTGTGGCACCTACCAGCCTGGAATAACTGATGATTGTTTACAAAAATTTTTTTGCGAACAAACTAACTACCGCTTTGGTATAAAAACGACTGGCTGTCGCTGTTGAAGGCAAATAGTGTTTTGAAATTCTTAAAGAATGCACCTTCAAACAAAATATACTGAAGCCCAAACCTGCCACGTAGACCCTGATAATCGCCGCAGCTTGCTTAAGCAATCTGCTGACTGACAGCTATTTTTGGTCAGGCAGATCAGCATTGGGTCACTCAAAAAATAATGAAGTAGACATAGGAAATATTTTCCTGTTTTTTGGTTGGTTCAGAAAAACAGATGTTATTGATGATAAATTACGCTATGTTTCTAGCATTCCTGGTAAGCATATTACTTATGATTATTTACAAATGGGCGAAATGATATCAAATGGTAAAATCATACCTAACTGTTCACCGTTCCATAGTCATGCAAATGAAATATTTCAAAGTAAGAAACTTAACAAGCTCTTTGTTGATTACATCCATTTATCGTTTAATAATGAAAAGCCAGGCGCAGATGTATCACCATACAATGATAAGCGTGTTTTAACAATAGATGATTTATTGCGTAGCAAAAGGTCACCGCCTGATTGTTTTAAGAACGTACCTATTTCTCCTACCATTCAAAAAAATCATTTAAAGAAGGCTAATTTAATCGGCTGTAAAAGGGCAGAAATTTATGATTGATGCCACCCCGGAAATTATAGAACGGGCACAAAATGTTATTTTGGACTGAAACGACCACAATAGATAGCAAAGGGGGTTTTTAAAAAGAGCAGTTTAGAAAAGTCAACCTGTTCCATTTTGGAACAAGTTATCGCTCCTCCTTTGCCCCTTTGCGTGAAATTTCTTTGCGGTCTTTGCATGAAAAGTCAGCTCAACCATAGCTTACTCACCCCCACAAACTTTCCCTACCTTCCCTTCACAACCTGACCGCTATGACAAAGCTTCTCTTCCTCGCTGGTTTTGCGCTTATGAACTGCTGTGGTTTTGCACAGTCCAGCCAAAGCAATACGTATTGCAACCCGCTCAATATCGATTACACCTACATGATTTATAATGCCTATCAAAACATCTCGTACCGGTCGGGGGCCGACCCTGCGGTAGTGCGGTTTAGGGGAGAGTATTACATGTTCGTAACCCGGTCGCTGGGCTATTGGCACAGTACCGATTTGCTAAACTGGCAGTTCATCCACCCCGAAAAATGGTATTTTCAGGGCAGCAATGCCCCGGCGGCGCACAACTACAAAGACTCAGTATTGTACGTAATGGGCGACCCGTCGGGCCAAATGAGTGTGCTGTACACCGAAAATCCAAAAAAGGGTGATTGGAAAGCTACACCCGCCATTTTAAACGATCTGCAAGATCCCTCGCTTTTTATTGATGATAATGACAGCGCATACCTGTTTTGGGGCAGCAGCAATGTGTACCCTATCCGCGCCAAAACCCTCAATATACACGACCGCTTTAAACCCGGCGATAGTACCTATGCGCTTTTTAATTTGCACGGAAAAAAACATGGCTGGGAGCGCTTTGGCATTAACCACAGCGATACCGTATTGAGCGGCTACATGGAAGGCCCATGGCTAACCAAAAACAACAATAAATATTACTTGCAGTATGCGGCGCCCGGCACCGAGTTTAATGTGTATGGCGATGGTGTATACACGGCCGATCACCCGCTAGGGCCCTACAACTATGCGCCCAACAACCCCGTATTTTACAAACCCGGCGGCTTTATTACCGGCGCCGGCCATGGCAGCACGGTTGATGGTCCGCAAGGTTTGATGTGGCATTTTGCCAGTATGGCGCTAAGTGTAAATGTAAACTGGGAGCGGCGGCTATGTATGTACCCCGCCTTGTTTGATAACGATGGATTAATGTATAGCAACACTGCTTTTGGCGATTACCCGCATTATGCCCCGGCGTACCCGGGAAGGCCCGGCGAATTTACCGGCTGGATGCTGCTGTCGTACAATAAACCCGTAAAGGCATCTTCAGAAAAAGATGGCCATGTAGCCAGCAACCTGGCCGACGAAACCGTGCAAACTTTTTGGCTGGCCGAAGAAAACAACTACCAGCAATTTGTGGAAATTGACCTGCAGCAGACCGCAACAGTGTACGCCATACAGGTAAATTACCACGACCATAAATCAAACCTTTATGGAAAGATAGATAGCCTGCGCCATCGCTATTTTATTGAAGGATCGATAGACGGGAGGAAATGGACAACGTTAGTTGACCGAAAAACCAGCTTTAAAGATGTGCCCAACGATTATGTTGAACTGGCAACGCCCGGCATGGCAAGGTTTATTCGGTACAACAATATAAAGGTGCCCACACCCAACCTCAGCATTTCGGGGCTGCGGGTATTTGGAGTTGGATCGGGCAAAAAGCCCACGGCCGTTACAAAGGTTTCCGTTACCCGTAAACCCGATCGTCGGGATGCGATACTTAAGTGGCAAGCGGTTGCCGGTGCACAAGGTTATCACGTGTATTGGGGTATAGCCGCTGATAAGCTTTACAATAGTTGGCAGGTGTATGGTAAAAACGAACTGCTGATAAAAAGTCTTTCGACCGATCAAACGTACTTTATGGCCATTGAAGCTTTTAATGAAAATGGTGTTTCGCCGATGTCAGTCGTACAGCACCTGCCCTAAAAATCCTCTTCGGTAAAAACAATATTAAAATACATTTAAAGTACAGCGCAACGTCAAAACCTTGTTATTGTAGATAGCGTTTTTTTAAACGAGTAAATGCCATTATACCTTTATTGATTGGCAAAAAGTTTCTCAGTATGGGCTTCAAATAATTTTTATTTAAATATTCAATCGTCATATAAAAAGTATAATTATATTGATTTTGGAAAGGCAGCCCAATTTTTATGTTGTTTAAATAAAATAGTTGGTTTGCACAATTAAGTGCTGATAACAGCCATTATTTAAGTGGTAGTGTCGTTGAATACATTCACCGAAAGACCTTTATTCATTTTGCAATTTATAACATGGGCACTATGGTTTGTCGAATAAATTATGATTATTAACAAACGCTTTTTTGATTGCAACAACGTTATGAGGACACATGTATAAATTTGGCGGTTAGCAGCCATCAACTAACCCACCTAAGTTTTTTTACCCTTTACGACCCTAAATGTTGCTTGTAAATGATAACATAGCCGCAACATCGGTTATAAAGATTAATTTCATTTTCTACCATAATCTTAAAAGTTGCGTATGCTTACCGATACCTTTAATAGAGTGCACGATTATTTACGGATATCGCTAACCAATAATTGCAACCTCCGTTGCTTTTATTGTATGCCCGAGGAGGACTACCAAGCCACCCCATCGGCACAGTTAATGCAGGCCCACGAAATTGATACACTGGTAAAAATCTTTGTTCAACTAGGTGTTAAAAAAATAAGACTTACCGGCGGCGAACCTTTGATACGTAAAGATGCTGGTGATATCATTACCTCCATTGCCAAATACCCTGTTCAGCTGGCCTTAACCACTAACGGCATAAGGCTCAACCACTTTTTGCCCACCCTCCAAAAAGCAAACATTACCTCTATTAACGTTAGCCTCGACACTCTAAATGCCGACAAATTTAACCTTATTACCAAACGCGCCCATTACCAAAAAGTTATTGATAACATCAACCTGCTTTTAGACAACAACATACACGTTAAGGTAAACGTGGTTGTGATGAAGGGCGTAAACGATAGCGAAATAAACGACTTTGTAGCCTGGACAAAACACCTGCCTGTACACGTGCGGTTTATTGAGTTTATGCCTTTTGCCGGTAACCGTTGGGAGGTAGAAAAAGTGTATGGCTGGAAACAGATTTTAGGGGTGATTGAAGAAAAATTTGATGTCCTAAAACTAAAGGACGAAGCACACGATACCACCAAAAAATACATTGTACCCGGCCATACCGGCACCTTTGCCGTAATAAGCACAATTACTGCACCGTTTTGTAGCGATTGTAACCGCATGCGCCTTACCGCCGATGGCAAAATGAAGAATTGCTTGTTTAGCCAGGAAGAAACCGATTTGCTAACCGCCCTGCGCAGCGGCCACGATATTGTTCCGCTAATTAAGGAGTGCATCACCAACAAAAAAGCCGAACGCGGCGGCCAGTTTGCCGCCGACATGCAACAAATTGATGCCGGACACATAAAGAACCGCAGCATGATATCCATTGGAGGATGAGGGGGGTGTGATTAGTCAGTTGTGAGTTGCGGGTGGTCAGTCTTTTTGGCCCATTGTCCGAACATTTTGATAACAAAACATTACAACGTAGATTTTGTTTCTTTAGCCAGGCGGCCCAATATGTTGGTAGCAAAAACATTACGACCGGGATTTTTTCCTTTTTGTGCCAGCGGCCCAACATGTTGGTAGCAAAACATGATGATCGAGATTTCTGCTTCTTTGGGCCAGCGGCCTAACATATTGGTTAAAAAACATGACAACCGGGATTTTGCCTCTTTGGGCCAGCAGCCCAACATGTTGGTAGCAAAAACATTAAGACCGGGATTTTTTCCTTTTTGTGCCAGCGGCCCAACATGTTGGTAGCAAAACATGATGAGCGATATTTCTGCTTCTTTGAGCCCATTGTCCAGACATATTGGTAACAAAACATTACGAGTGAGATTTTGCCTCTTTGGGCCCAGCGGCCCAATATGTTGGTAAAAAAAACAAGGCAATCCAGGTTTTTTGCGCTCCGTAGGTGCGCTACTTGCTTTGTTAGCGGTTTGTTGTTGTACTTTGCAGTTTCAGGGCTTATTCTCTTAAACATATAGCCCCAATGATAAACTTGGTTTGAGTTTCCAAAAATATCTTGCTTGTTTGATTGTCATAGTTGGATTGTCGGCGAAAAGGTCCCTGATATATCTGTTGTATTGATTTCCTGCTGCAATTACGCTTTTAACATTTTTGTCTTTGCGCTGTTTGTTAAATCGCTGCCATTCATTTACTGCGTCCTGTAACGTCATACCACAATTGTTTTTCATAAAGTCCATAAATGGAATATTAAAATTAAATTTGTCGCCGCAATGTTGTTTTAAAAATTTCTTGTATTATGGCCGTTCCAATAACTGTCCGTAAATATTGTGACTACTCAATAATAATTTTAATCAAAAAAATTTCGATATTGCTTTGGCTGTTAGTGATATTTTTTGTGTCTTATTAACTTCGTTTTCTAACGCAAGTGCAATTATTTCCAATATGTCAAACTTTGCACCAACGTAACCTAATTGTGTCTGTTTGCACAATTGCTACCAGCGGTATTTTTAGCCAATACCATTGGTTAAGTCCTACACCTGTTTCAATCCCGTTAATTTCAGGTCGAGGCATTTTTCTTTGTTTAAAATACTTTTTGATTTATTATTTATTTTAAATATTGTCCGAGATAAATCGAAAATGCTGATTTTATCTTGTAAAACCCTTGATTTTGCTGCATTGGATTTTAGAAATGAAAAGCAGGGGGTATGTATTTTGGCCTGGTATCAGAAAACAAATTTGGCTGTGCCTCAGTTTTT
>JBBRUR010000176.1:0-5996 GCA_038247635.1 Chitinophagales bacterium | reverse complement strand
GGCAATTGGCTGTCTAACTTTAACGGGCCAGAAGAAAAAATAGATTTACGTATCCGCAATATGGCCTGGTGGCGTTCTCCTGCCATGCCCGCTACAGCCCTGGTAATCGGTAATCCCGAAATGCAGGATGAGGGATGGGACTTACATATTAAATCGTTGGCGGGTGCATTGCCTATAATGTTGGGCGATCCAAGAAAGTTAACGCCACCTGATTTAAAAAAATACAGGGGTTATGCCGATTGGCTGCAATTGATGGAAAACCGCTACCAGATTATGAGTTTCAGGCAAGATTTGAGAGGATTTGGCGAACCAATGGAGGGAATGTGGGATGGTTTTCAACGCATTAATACAGATACTAAAACCGGGGGAATTATCGGCATATTCAGGCATGGTGCACAGGACACCAAACGTATAGTTAGAGTAAAAGATCTTACCCTCGAAAAAAGGTATCAGGTTAAACAAATGGATGGAAAAGTAGTTGCAACACAAACCGGAGCTGAGCTTAGTACAACTGGTTTTGAGGTGAAGATAGAAAAGATTTATGATGGTGAACTTTATGAAATAAGTTCCTTATAAAACCACATATATTCCGAAAGTGGTGTTATAGAGCTACGGTAGCGTGAGGGATAGAAGCGAAAAGCCCACAGCCATGAGGCACGGATGGCGAGGACTTGTAGCAGTTAGCCCGACCCGCAGGGGCACGCCCAAAAAGCCATAACAGTACACTTTTGATTCAAATAAAACAATAATGCGTAAAGAGATAATTAGCAAAGCCTGAAAATTTACTAAATCGACAACAACATTCAATAATATTAACAACTTAATTACTTCAACATGGAAGCAAATTATTTAAGTACCGAGCAAGTAAACGCTTTTAATCAGGACGGCTACATTATTGTGCCAGGTTTCTTTAACACCCAAGAAGTAACCAAATTACATCAGGTTGCAAAAGAGGATGATGCAATAAGCAAAAACTCCTACGATATGGTGGATAAATCGGGCAAAAAATCTAAACTTGCTCTGTGGTTTACTCCCGGCGATGATACTTACGGGTTATTAACGCGTAGTAAACGAATGGTATATTCAGTAGATCAGTTGTTGGATGGAAATTCTGCCGTGTGCCATTTTCATTCTAAATTAATGCAAAAAGAACCTAAGGTTGGTGGTGCATGGGAATGGCACCAGGATTATGGCTATTGGTATAAAAATGAATTTTTATTACCCGACCAGTTAACCTCGGTAATGATTGCGATTACTAAGGCCAATAAAGAAAACGGTTGTTTACAGGTAATAAAAGGTTCGCATAAAATGGGAAGGGTAGAGCACGGTATAACTGGAGAACAGAATGGTGCAGCGCAGCATTATGTTGATCTGGCCCTTAAAACAATGGACCTTGTATATGTTGAATTAAATCCCGGTGATGCCTTATTCTTTCATAGCAATTTATTACATCGCTCCGAAGCAAACCTTTCTGATGCGCCAAGATGGAGCATGATATCTTGCTATAACAGGCAGGAAAATAAACCATACAACGAAAAATCCATTGCTTGCATAACGCCTATTTCGGTGGTGCCTGATGAAGCCTTACTTGACAATGAAGCGACCGGCCTGGTAAGCGTAGATTTTCTTGATAAAGAGAGCGATGTATCTATTAAATAAATCTAACAGCAATTAAATACCAATTTCAATTATTACACATTCGTTTTCGAGCCCTGCTAAAATTAAAGCGGTAGTAAACAGAAGTTACCTCTATCCGGTAAGTGCTGTTGTTGCGCTTGGCGGAGTATTATTTGGTTTTGACCTTGTAATCATTTCAGGCACTGTTCCTTTTTTTACAAAATATTTTCAGCTAAACGAGTTTTCTACAGGGTGGGCGGTTGGGTGTATTAATTTGGGAGCAGCAGCAGGGGCACTAATGGCAGGTAAATTAAGTGATGCCATCGGCCGAAAAAATTTGTTATTTATCTGTGCAATCCTGTTTGCGTTAACAGGTATAGCTACCGGATGGGCAGACAATTTTTACCTGTTTATTTTTGCCCGTCTGCTTAGCGGTGTAGCCGTTGGTGTGGCGGCATTGGTTTGCCCAATGTATATAGCCGAAATAGCGCCTTCAAACCTACGCGGCAGGTTAGTGTCCTTTTATCAATTGGCTATAGTTACGGGCTTAATGCTGGCCTATCTGTCTAACTATTTTTTACTAAATACTGGTAGCAATAATTGGCGATGGATGTTTTCTTCCCAGGCAATTCCGTCATTATTATTTTTCGCTGGTTTGTTTTTTGTGCCCGAAAGCCCCCGTTGGCTTATTAAAAAGAAAAAGACTGCATCAGCCTTAGCCATTCTTAAAAACGTAGGTGGCAATGAATATGCAAAAGAAGAAATGAAAGATATTGAAGACACCTTAAAAAATGAACCGAAAGAACATATTAAAGACCTGTTTAAACCCGATGTAAAGCACATCATTTTTATAGGGATAATGGTGGCGGTTTTCTCGCAGGCTGATGGGCAGAATTCTTTATTTTCTTATGCCCCGGTAATTTTTAAACAAGCAAGTATGGCAGAAGATACCGCCTTTTTACAATCCATAATTATTGGTTTTATAAATATCATTTTTACGTTTATTGCCATATCAACCATCGATAAAATTGGCAGAAAGAAATTGCTGATCTATGGTTCACTTCTATTAGGAATAGACGCCTTAATTCTGGCGTATTGTTTCTACGCGGGTGTTGCATCTTATTGGATATTGATTTTCGTGCTGGGTTTTGTAGCCATTTATTCTGCCACCCTGGGTCCTGTTACCTGGGTTATTTTATCAGAAATTTTTCCGAACAGAATACGTGGTAATGCTATGGCACTGGCAACATTAAGCCTATGGATGGCTAATTTTTTTACAACTGCCTCCTTTCCCATTTTGAAAGAAAACTTCGGGTTGCATATAACGTTTGCTATACACGCAGGTGTTTGTTTTATATATTACCTGTTTATAAGGGCCAGCATTCCCGAAACAAAAGGAAAATCGTTAGAGGAGATTGAAAAGTTTTTAGTTAAATCTTAACTGCATGGAAAATCAGTTTAAGTGTCGGCATCAAAGAGGTGAGCATCTGGCAGGTAATTTGGTTCTTAAAAAAGTAAAAGATTTCGGTTATCACGCATCGCGCCCAGACAAGGCAAGGAGGCCTGGCTTTGTATGTTGGCCTGCCTGTGCAGGTTGCTACTAATGTCTTTTTCTTAAAGCAATAACCTCAGGCAAATTATAAAACAAATGACAAAATGCTAACAATTCAATTTACTTACAAAAAATATTGTAAATAAAAGAAATAATTTAAAAGCAATCTGTTTTACTATACATGGAGCATTTAATTACAACAATGGTATTTTGCGGATGAAAGGCCTATATAAGTATGATGCATTGTATGCTATTAATGTATCAACCATTATCTGGCATCAATTGAATTTGCCAGATGCGTTTTCCTTTGTATTTAAAAACGATGTTAGCTGTTTTGGATTAGGCGAAAGTTTTTAGGTGGAAGCGAAGCCTTTTGCCAATATAATTGCCATTACATTAGGTACCAGTTTTGGAGTCACCTTTATTAGGGATAAAAAAAACGGTGAGGGCGTACCGACTGGCGGAGTGCTTTGTAATGTTCAATACAAAGATGGCATAGCAGAAGATTGCATTTCAGGTGCCTGGTTATTGCACACCTGTAACAGCATATCTGGTAATTCTTTTACCGAAGTATTACAGATAGCTAAACGTAAGTTTGACCACCAGTACCAAAATGCCAGGCATGTTTCAGGCAATTTGGTGCGCACCTAGCTGACTGCCTGATACCATGGATCAGATTATTTAACACAGGTTGCCTGGTCATTAGTGGCATTATCAGTAAGTCATCGCATTTATTTATATCGCCTCTACAAACGGCTTTACTGAAAAAAAATATTGACCTCGCAATAAAAATCGTAACTAGGATACAATTTTTGGCCATTACCGGCGCCGCTTCGCCGGTCAGATAGGCGTACCAACTGTTTGTTGGCAAAACCATGACCAGGATTGAATCCTGCTACATTTCTTTAGGGCAAAAGCTTTATAGCTTAGATAACATTTCGCGGCAAATAAGCGCTGGCACTTCAATTATTATGATTAAAATGTACGACCGAGTTAAGGGGATAGGTCAAACTAAAAGCATAATCGTGTAGTTTTGTTAAATAAGCTATATTGAATAGCAATTCAATTAGTTAAAATAATAACTAAAGTGATTGACTGAAAAAGAGATACACAACACGCAAGGTTTAAATGGACATTCTTGACAGAAATTGAGCTGTGAATATGAAATGGTGAGGTAAAAGTGGCCCCGGCCAGGTAAGGACTGACACGCAAAAAGATGCGGTATAAGGTAGTGACCCACCACAGAAGTCTGATAAGTCGGTAGTAAACCGCAATAAAATACCGGTAAAAATACCAGCCAATAGTACATTGGGGGTAAAGGTTACTGCTATACTGGGTGGTGCGAAGATTAAATAGGATGAAAAGCTGTAGGTTAACAGATAGCTCTAAAACTTATAAATATTATTGACAATTATGCTTATGAAAGTACATAATTTTTTTACAAAAGCCCGGTTAGGCTTTATATTCCTTATGATTTTAATCATGTCATGTGTATCTGGCAGGCAAAGCCGTACAGCCTCACAGTCTGCATGGGAAAATCTATTTGTGGGCACATCTACAGAAAAGTTTAGAGGTTATAAGACGGCAGATTTCCCCAATAGCTCGTGGGCGGTAGAAAACAACACGTTAAAAGCACGTACCAAAGTAGATAACATTGACTTTATTACAAAAGACACCTATAAAAATTTTAAATTAACCTTTGAGTGGAAAACTTCAAAAGCAGGTAATAGTGGCGTTTTTTTTAACGTTCAGGAAGATCAGACTTTAGTTTCAGGAAATGGAAACAGCCCACATTGGCTCAGAAATTATGAGATGCAGCTATTAGACGATATAAATTTTTATGATAAAAACCCAAAACGATCTACCGGAGCATTATATGATTTAATGACCCCTAAAGACAAAGTGCTGAAAACAGTGGGCGAATTTAATACAGCCCGCCTGATAGTAAACAATCAACATGTTGAACATTGGATAAATGACCTTAAGGTGCTGGAATATCAAATGGATAGCGAGGAGTTGAAAGAGCTTGTTTTAAAAAGTAAATTTAAAGACGTTAAGGATTTTGCGAGATACCAGGAAGGTCATATTATGTTTCAGCATCACGGGCAGGAATTTTGGTACAAAAACATCAAAATTCGTAGGTTATAACTTAGATGTACATAGAGAAAACTAAAACTTAACGTACGCGCTGGCGGCAGTGTTTTGATCGTTATAAGTAATGGGGCGATTTAGATAAAACAACTACACCTTGATTTAAAATTAGTAACTGCCATTTTAATATGAAAAGGATTAAAAATAGTAAATGGTTAATAACGGGTTTGCTTATGCTGAGTGCTCATCAAAATATAGCGCAAAAGCCTCTTGTTATAAATAACACGTTAACCTTCGATTATCATTTTTCTGGCGGTACGCCGGTAACTGTACAAAACACCTCTGCCGGCAACTACAACATAACACCCATTACCAAATCTTCCGGTTCACAATTTTTTTATGTTTGTTTTAAAATTGATAATTTTTTAAAAGGTCAGGAAATCAATATCAACCTTAATTGGCCATCGGTGCTTACCGCTAGTAACTTTGCGGCAGGTACCAATGCCGGGGTGGTGCAGCGGCAAACACAATTCAGCAATTTTGCTTCGGTAGTACCGCAAATTCTTTTTTACAGTCACGATAAAAAACATTGGCTGCACCTAACCAATAAGGCCACGTTAGATAGCACTACCATAAAATTTTCTTTGAAGGGGCAAGGAAGGCCACTCTATTTTGCTACCCAAATTCCCTTTACGCTTGAAAATAATAATGAGTTGCTGGCTTACGTGGCAAAGCG
>JBBRUR010000175.1:0-6111 GCA_038247635.1 Chitinophagales bacterium | reverse complement strand
TTGAAATGGTACCGCCGGTTACAAAGCTATAATCAAATTGCGGGGTATTTAAAAACGCAATATTGGTACCGCTTGCCGAAAAAATGGCTTCGCCGGGTTGGGCAGGCGGTAATTGATACAAGGGGTCGGGTGCCCAGCTATCGCCACCATCATGGCTGCGTAGTACGTAAAACAGCCTGCGCCCGCCACTGCCCAGTATTAGTGGGTCGCCGATACAAATGCCTTCTTTGTCGTTTTTAAAATGCATGGCGTCTAAAAACATTCCGTCCTGGCTTTTTTCAAAACTCACCTTCCAGTTATTGCCTCCGTCGGTGGTTTTTAAAATATAGGCAGGATTATCAACCGCCATAATTACGGCCGTGTTGCTGTTTATAGCATGTATATCCCTGAAATCCCTGGTTTCGTAGCCTTTCACGGTTTTCCATTGCCACGTTTGCCCACCGTTTACTGACAGGCCAACCATGCCATTGCTGCCGCTAACCCAAATGCTATTGTCGTTGGCAATACTCATTCCTCTTATACTGGTATTGGTGCCTTCGGCCAGTGGTGAAAAACGTACGGGCTGTGCATATCCGCCTGTAATAACAAAAAAAAGTGCCAACATCATTAATAGCTTCATATCAATTGTATTTTCAAAACATTGTCTTCAATGCTGCTAAAATATATACCATTTGCAAGGTTAGCTACGTTTATTTTAACAGGCTGTAAATGTGCCTCGGGGGTGTTAAGCAGTAATTTCGGGAAACACAAATATTTTGGTATGAAATTTTTTCTTGCATTTTTAGTTTTTTTTAATGTTGCAGGTTATGGCCAATGCAAAACGTATAAACTTGCCCGCAATGGCGATACGCTTAATTGTACTGATGCTAACGACCGCAAACAAGGCAAATGGATAGAGCGAAAAGAGGGTTTGCGTGGAGAGCCTGGTTACGAAGCCGAGGGAGTATACGAAAACAATCAACGAGAGGGATTTTGGCGGTTGTACACTACCATGGGCGACCTGTATGCCGTAGAAAGTTATCGTTGGGGCAATAAAAACGGCGTAAACCAATATTACAGTATGGTAGGCCTTGTTCGCGAAGAAAGCTGGAAAGCCGTTAACCCCGATAATCCTTACGATACTATTGAAGTACCCGATCCGGTAAACCCGTATAAAGTTGAAATGAAGGTTGTAAAAATTGAGGGCAGCGCCGTTAAACACGGCTCGTGGAAATACTACGATAGTAAAACCGGCTTCATAATAAAAACTGAAAATTATATTTTGGACAAACTGGAAGATCCCAGCAAAAGCATGGATCGTATTGTAGGCGAGTTAAGTGTGAATGATTCATCGATAGTTAAAAAGAAACTGGCCGGCCCCAAAGAAAAGCCAAAGGAAGTGGTTGATTTTGAGAAGAAGAACAAAGGGAAATCCATAAAGGTACAGGATGGACGAACCTATCAGTAATACATGGATGTTGTACCTGTCATTATTTTTTGTTGTTTTTTCCCTTAGTCACAAGGTGATTACTATTTTTGTGTTCAACGCCAAATAAGCCCAATACCGTCAAGGTCAATAAGGCAATACCTTTTTCGTGCTAGTTAAAATATCTCCCTCACTATTTGATACTAATAAAGTTTTTACTACTTTTCGAAAGACTAACTAAAATGGATCAATCATTTTAATCAATTGTATTAGCGTTATCCGATCTGTAAATAGCTACAGTAACCTTATTTAGTTAAAAATTTCATCCAACAGTATCCTTTTGAATTTTCCAGTTGATCGTTTGCTTTCCTATCTATGGTAACTTTCGGTAGTGTGTTGTAACTAACGGGCTGTTGGGTAATAAATGTCGAACCAATTATTCTGATATATCCAAACCCATATGTATGAGCCAGTCGAACCTGCTTGCCAATTTTATAGAGGATCTGCAGACTACTTCAAAAAATAACTCTATTCATTTTGTTACTGAATTGGATAATATTATCTCTACGGTAATTAAGAAGTACGATTCAATTAATGAGCAAATTGAAAAAAAAGTAGCGCTATTAACCCACCAGGAAAAAGTTATACTTAAAAATGTAATTAATGGTGAAACCAGTAAGGAAATTGGCGAAAAATTATTTATCTCTAAACACACAGTGGATACCCATAGAAGGCACATACTAAAGAAGCTTGGCGAAGAGCGTTCGGGCCAATTGCAAAAATATGCTGCCTATTTAATGCCTCAGTTACATTCCCTGATAAATACTCAATAATGAGTATTTCAATTGCTAAAACCAGCAATTACCTTTAAACCATCAAAGGCGAAAATTACTTCTCAAGTTTTCTATTTTAATAAAAATTATTAATATGCTACACCGACATTCATGTAATTGCTTGTGTATTATGCCACCTGATCCTGCCCTGGAGGAAAAGATTGTGAATACAAAGGCAGCCATTCAAAATGCAAAGGATTCTGGGCGGGCTATGGGCGATTTTAAGGCAGGAAAAAATACCCTTGGTCTGGATGAATATATTACCATTATCACCCGGCCTAAAAAAACGCGTCCTGATACTTTTACTTCACCCGTGGGCGATTTTGCTCCCATTCTTGGCGTAAAAAAGACCATCGTATTACTGGTAGATTTTTCGGATAAGCCCCATACCCAAACAAAAGCACACTACGAAAGCATGATGTTTTCGGTGGGTTCGTATGCAGGGGGTAGTATGCGTGATTATTACAAGGAGGTATCGTATAACAAGTTAGACGTACAAGGTGAGGTACATGGTTGGTTTCGGGCCCCCAGGCCAAAATCGTACTATACTAATAATGATTACGGTTTTGGTACGTACCCTACCAATGCCCAAAAACTGGTTGAAGATGTAATTGACCTGGCCAACCCCACCGTTAATTTTGGTGGTTTTGATAATGATGGCGACGGATTTTTGGAGGCCGTAGTAATTATTGCAGCAGGCTCCGGTGGAGAGCAAACGGGTAATAAGGGCGATATATGGTCGCACAAATGGAACATTGGTACCAAAACGGTTGACGGCAAAAAAATCAATAAATATTTTATGGCCCCCGAGGATGGAAAGGTGGGCGTAATGAGCCACGAATTAGGCCATTTGCTAATGTCGTGGCCTGATTTGTACGATACTGATTACTCCTCCAAAGGCACCGGAAAATGGGATTTGATGGCTGGCGGTAGCTGGAACAATAGTGGCAACACCCCGGCACATCCCACCGCATGGTGTAAGGTGCAGGCCGGGTGGATAAACCCGGTAGTTGTTAGTAATGCAGAGCAGAATGCTGTTATTCCTCCATATAAAACCGACGCGGTGGTATTTAAGCTACCGGTTAATGGAAACGTCGCCAGCAAAGAGTATTATTTGCTTTCTAACCGTAAAAAGCTTGGTTTCGATAGTGCACTGCCCGGCGAAGGATTGATTATTGAACATATTGACGATAACCAGAGTAACAATACCGACGAAAGTCATTATTTGGTAGATATTGAGCAGGCCGATGGTTTGCGGCAACTAAATTCCAACGCCAACTCGGGCGATGCCAACGATACTTTTCCAACAGGTGCTAACGACCGTTTTACCAATACCTCCAGCCCTAATAGTAAAACCTATGCCATTGCTGACTCAACTGTTTCGGTTACCAACATAAAAAGGGTGGGTAATAACATTACAGCTACCGTAAAAACAGGGGTGGTGTCGGCACTTAAATATTACAATGGTTTAAAAGTCATCCAGGTGTACGCCTCGGTGGATACAAAAAATGCCTATGTAATAGTAACCGGGTTTTCCTGGCAAAAAATCTCGGCTACCTCTACCGATGGTGTTACCAATATATTTGAAGCCGCATGCAATGCACTTACTGGTAATAAAACGGTAGATGTGTATATGGATGGGGTAACTATATTCAGGATAGTTGTTCGATAAAAAATATTCAATATTAATAACCGCAAAAAAATGTAAACCATGTATTATAATAATCGAAAAGTTACCAGTACGTATGCATCTACCGATACGCAAAATGCATATGCCATTATTACCGGCATAGCGGGATGGTTAAAAATTAAGACCACTTCTGTTGACGGTGTTTCTAACCTGTTTGTGGCCGTAAACAGTGCCCTTGCCAATAATCGTACTGTTGATGTTTATGTTGTCGCCAATCAAATTGAGCGGGTTGTAATGAAATAATTTTGGCCATCAACTCTACCAAAAAGTTACACTATGAACCATCCTGAAGAAATTCTAATAAAAATTGCCTTTCCTGCTGGTGGTAGTGCGGATACGCAAACTGCAGTGGCCACCGCGGCCAATTTGCCGGCCGCCCCCCCATCAATGGAGCAGGCCGACCATGGAGCGGAGCAAAATGGAGCGAACGGCAGTTCGCCATTGCCACCCGGCAACCAGCGTAGCGAAGCAGGTAGCCCGGCTGCCACTACCGCCGATAGTGCAGCAGCACCACCCTCCGGTAACGACAATGAGTCTACATCGGGAGGCTCCACCGGCGAAATGCCACCGCCCCCCGACAACGAAAGTGCATCGGCCGATGTAGGTGCAGGCATGCATAGCGAAACAGGACCGCCAATAGCTTCGGCTGATGAAGAGGCCGCACCGGGTAACACAAGCGACACCGCCGGCCCACCAAACAGTGATTCCGGCAGCAATAAAGCAACAGCCGCTGCCCCCGCACCCGCTAAAAAAGTCGCCGTTAAAAAAACAGGCAAGGCGTAAGGTTACAAGGTTCCAAAAGGCATTTCAATAACAATATAGTTGCCCATTTTTAATACAACTGGCCACTGGCTTTATATTGTTCGCTATTGTTACTAACTTAACACTTATGGTACCAGTACAACCAAACAGCACCCGCATTCAATTCCAGGTAGTTGACCATCGTGCGGACGATCATTTTCCCGGAAAATCAAAGCTTGTAATAAAAGTGCTTCCCTCGGCTGGGCAACTTGACCATCGGTTTATAAAGCCCGATATACAGTATACTGCCGATGCTTTTCAGTTACCCGAAAACATGCACGAAGGCAATGTTTTAGTGGCCGATGCCGAATACATGGGTGGCCCCAGGGGAGGCAACATTGTTTTAAATAATATTGAAAAGTTGCCAGGGTAAGACTGTCCTGGCAATTTTTTTTGTTTTTTAAAAGTACCTCGTAATGGAGTCCCGCACCTCCTCCGCCACCTCGCTTATGGGACGGTTTCCATCAACAACAAGTACTTTTTCCTCCCGCTTTAATAGGTCAAAAGCCTTAAAAAAGTTGTCACGCACTTTTACCAGGTTATCAAGTGTTTCATAATGTTGGTGCTGCATGCGGTTGCTGCTTATGCGTTGCAGGCACACTTCGGGAGCAACATCAATAAAAATATTCAGGTCGGGCCTTTTAACCAAAGCGCTCATTGCGTTGGCCTCTATTACCCACTTCATATCCATATGTGTGCCCTGGTATGCGTACGACGAAAAATAGAAACGGTCGCATATTACCGTATGTCCTTCGTTTAGCTGTTTTACAATACCATCGGTATTATTAAGCAAGTGGTCAAGCCGATCGGCTACAAACAGCCCGGCAATTACCCTTTCATCGGCTTTTTGCACACCAGTCAAAATTTGGCGAAGCAGCTTACCAATAGTACCAGTGCTGGGTTCGCCGGTATTGTACACTTCATCTCCCTGTTGCGCCAGGTGCTGGCCAAGTAGTGTTGCCTGCGTGCTTTTGCCGCTTCCATCAATGCCTTCAAAGGCTATAAATAACGGGGATTTCATTGGGGCCAAACCTACAACGTTTTAACAAAAATCCAACTGCAAAAAATGGAAACACAAAAAAAGGCGGCAAGTATGGTATTGCCGCCAGTTGTAATTATAAAAGAATGATTATCCGCTATTTGGTACAATCAATGTTGAACATCAGATCATGATAAACAAAGGCTGAATAAAATTACAAACCGTACAAGAGTGCGACGCCCGTCCGACTGGCGTCAGCCGGGCGGGCAACGGCTGATGAAAATAGCTATAAAGCTGGGTTTCAAAAATGTCATAACCAGATTGCGGATAGTCATTTTATAAAGTCAATTATTGGGGCCAGTTAAAACCTATTTCTTTAACCAGGTCGGGGTGCAGGCTTTCA
>JBBRUR010000174.1:0-6127 GCA_038247635.1 Chitinophagales bacterium | reverse complement strand
TTCAATTCGGACTGCAACGTTGATTAAAAGTCTGCAGATGGTAATTAAATTCGCTAATGTCTTAATATATTATTTCGCAAACGTAGAAAATCCTGTTTTTAGGGGATGAATTCTTATCGGCATCTTTCTCATATTTACATCGTAAAAAATAGGAACCATGAGAAAATCATTATTCATTATTTTACTTTTTTGCTGCTTCGGTATTACCAACGCTCAAAATGTAGGCATCGGCACCGCAAACCCTATCGGCCCGCTCGATTTCGGTAATACCCAAGGTAATAAAATCGTTCTTTGGGGCAACGCAACAGGCCCGCATTACGGCATAGGGGTTCAGCCTGGCCAAATGAGGGTTTATACTAACCTCCCTGCTGATAATATCGGATTTGGGATAGGCCGCAGCGGAGCTTTTGCTCAAAACCTGAGAGTAACGGGCAGCGGTCGTGTAGGTATTTATGTGCTGGACCCAGCCCGAATATTGGATGTTGGTGGCCGCATAAAGCTCACTGCCGTTGATACCTTTTATTACGACAGGGGAGAATATGTAGTGGAGTACAAACCATCCTATATTTTTTTTAATAATGCTAATAACACCGCTATCAGGGCAAAGCTTGGACCATCTGATGCAATTTCTGGAAATGGTTTTTCTATTAATTACTCAACTCGTTATGGTTTTCACGACTATTCCTCCGATGTGTTGCGCCTTGGTTTGTTACAGGTGTCCGGCGGACAAGGCAGGTTGGCGGTGAATGGAAATATTGGTGTAACTGGCCAGGTGCTTCGTTCAAAGGGGGCCAATGGAGCTGCAGAGTGGACCAATACGATTGGCCCGGATATGTACAACAACTCTTCAATGGCAAACACGGGAGGCCTTAGTGTCCTGACCAATACTTTACAATTAATCAGATTTAATAAACTGGCCGAACAATACGATTATTGGGATAATACCTACGAGCTGAAAGTGCCATCAAAACTGCTTGTTCGCTTTAATATGGGGGCAATTGCTGACGAGTGTACCTTTTGTAGCCCTACTGTATTCGACCTGGTAATAACCGATAATGGAAATATAGTACGCACTTTCAGATATTCAGTACAGAATGGCGCAAACCCAGTATCAAAAACAGGTAGCGCCTTACTCACTTTGCCGGTTGGGCTGCATAAATTGGGTATGGGCGGATATATAGTGAGTGGTCCCGAAGTTAAAATTGGCAATGGGCTCAACCGTATGACAGTTCAGGTTATTCCTTCATATAATTAATTCAATAATGATGCTTAAAATTATTTCCAGGATGTTCCTTCTGTTTAGCAGCCAGTGTACAATAGCGCAAAATGTAGGCATTGGCACCATCACCCCAACAGGGCCGCTAAGTTTTGGCACCGGAAAAAGTAGTATTGGTGGCAGAACAATGCTCTTTAGCAACAATAATTTCGGGATTGGTGTTGCGGATAATGACATGGTTTTTTCAATAGGGCCATACCAGGTGGGCAGCATCGTGTTTGGCCAGGGCAATAGCAATGCGTTTGCGCCGGTGATGCGCATTCAGTGGGATGGAAACGTTGGTATTGGAGTGGCAGAGGCAACACAAAAGTTGGATGTCGCTGAGCGCATCAGAAGCAGGTATTCAAATACTACCCTTACGCCCGGAATTATGCATTCCTATACAGATAGAAGTGGCACTGCACTATTGCCCTTTTTCACCGGCATGGCAGATGTCAATTCCATAGTTATGGGCGGTGGTGGCAAAGGGGTGCTTCTTTTGGATGGACGCAACGGAGCCCTAGGCCTCAATTTTAATTATGGCCTGGCCGGTCAGGTGGCTGTTTCCAACGGCAACACCAATACTGCTACCTGGCAAAATCCCGACTTTGGATATTTTAATAATATCGTCAATAGATTTGAATCCAATAGTTACACACTTACCGATGCATCGCCATCGGCTACGCTTGGTTCATTTACGATTCCTTTTGCTATGCCAAAAAATTCAAAAATATTTGTTGATTATTCGATTGCGGCAAATACTACAACCTGTATCGCCTGCACGGCTACACGTTTCCTGGTAAAAGTGTTTGTAAATGGTGTTCTGGTTCCCAATACCACCAGCATATTTGAAGTAGGCAATGGCCGAAGCACCACCGCCTGCGACGGCATATTCATTTCGGGTGGCACCAACTTTACTGTTTCTGTTGTAGTAACAAAATCAAGCGGACCTCCACTCAATCTTCCTGCCTCAGCCGGCAGAACGTCATCCATCACCATTTTGCCTGTATCACAAAACTAAAACCCCCTTTATTTATGCAACCGACGAACCTGGTCCACAGAAAATTACTTTTAGCGTTGCCAAAATGTATTGGCATGTTTTTGCTGCTGCTTACTGCGATTACGGCAACATCACAAACTTTTACTGTCGGTAATATTGGTAGTCCTGCAGCCCTTACTTTTCCGTCAATATCCGGAAATAAAGTGGTGTTGGCAGGGGATGGTAACACCTTCCATACCGGTATAGGTATTCAGGGCGGCTTGTTGCAGTTTTATACTGCAGGCACTACAGGAAATATAGTTTTTAATAGTTTTTCCCAGGGATTTTTTAATACCCTGCTGGATCGTGAAGTCATGCGCATAGCCGGACCCGGCAGAACCAGTATAAATAATAGCAATCCCGACCCTAACGCCCGGCTCGACATAAAGGGCCATCTGTTACTGCGCAGCAAGAACGCCTCCGAAACGGCAGGCATTGTTCTTAGCAACAGCGACTTTACCGGAGATAATTTTTTTGTTGGAATGAAAGATGACAATTCCATTGGTTTCTATACTAACCTAGGCAATCCCGGCTGGAGGCTATGGACCAATCTTGCTACCGGTGCCCTAGGCATTAATAATGGTTATGGTGCGCCAGGTGCTATACTAACCGCCGGTGGCGAAACAGGGCCAGCCAACTGGCAGCTAAACAGCGATGTAGATTATTACAACCTTAGCAACGAGGCACAGGAGTCATCATCGTATACCCTCACAGACGCTTCCCCAATTGCTGCGCTTTCGGGGTTGAATATAACACAGAACTACACCAAAACCACCAGGGTAGAAATACAGGTAAACGTGCAGGCGAGTGGGGTAAGCTGTACCTTTTGCGGCCCTACCGATCTTCAGGTAAGTATACTGGTCAACGGAGGAGTATGGAAAACTTTTCGCCATTATGTAAACAATAGAACCACCAGCACCCTCAATGGTGTTGCCTATATTCAATTGGCACCGGGTACTCACAGTATCAGCGTACAAGTTCAGAAACTTGCGGGGCCAACCTTGCAAATGACAGCAGACGCCTCCAGAAAATCGAACCTTATATTACTGGCTGTACCGGCGCAATAAAAAGTTAACATGCCTCCAAAAAAATTCCCTTCTTTTGAGGGGACAATTGCAGGCGAACTTATATTTAGCCATTAAATCGTTCTGCGATTACATCCTATCCCAAACCTGAATACAATTATACCCGCTATTTCTTAAACAAATAAAAATCCTGCTTTTAAGGGATAGGTAACCAGCTAAAATATAAACATCTTACAGGCAAATAATTATATGAAATATTCGCTGTTACTTTTCTTTTTTTTCTTTATAGTTGCAGATCTGCAAGCACAAACCAATAGTTTTGATGTCCTCACTTTTCAATCACCTGAATATTTTATAAAGAGCGAATTGCCTTCCAGCGTGCAGTGGAGCATGAAAAATAATGATACCAGCTTTTATGTAATCATCGTTTACAAAAGCCTGTCAGCCAAAGATGATATCGTGAAAGACGTAACGGCGCAATGGAATGAACAGGTGGTAAAACGACTAACCAAAGGCGGTAAAAAAACCCTTAAAATAATGACCGAACAACTATGGGATGGCTGGGCATCTACATTGGCAATTGGCAATTTTTATCAAAGCAAAAAAAAGTGTGTGGTTATGTTGTACTCATTTAGAAAAGATAAAGTAGCTGCCTGCGCTGTATATGCTTTAAGCGACAAACTTTTTAAAGAACCGATCAAAATATTTCAAAAAACCTACATCTAAACAATTAAACATGAAAAAAAACCTATTCACTTTGTTGTCCGTTTTGTTGCTAGCAAGCTTTGCTTATGCCCAACCAAAACCTAAAGTAAAAACAGTGGTAAAGCTGCCTAAGTATGAATTGGAAAAGATATTAACCGGCATCGGTCTGCCTTATCAAATAGTAAGCGATAGCCTTGCGGTGATCCCTTACGAAGGTAATAACATAAAAAATTTTCAGTTAGTGATACAGCAAATAGGCGATCTATACATTGTACTCAGTAACCTTACAGAAGCAATGCCCGGAAAAATTAGTGAGAGTAACCACAACTACCTGTTGCATCAAAATAATAATTTTGATATAGTAAAAATTGGTATCAGTGATGCAGATAACACAGTTGCTGTGAGGGCCGATTTATATAAGGTGGGTACCAACACCGCCCTGCTAAAAAGGGTAATTGCGCAGGTAGCTACTGTTACCGATCTTATTGGAGGAGATTTAAATAAATAATAAGCTAACCGGTTTTTTATCAGGTGTCAGTAGAAACTACTAAGGCGGCAAATACTGATAAAAATTAAAATCTTTATGTTATAAAACCATAACACTGACATGAAAAAAATATTTTTTTTATTGCTATTTTATTTTACTGTTTCAAATTTGCAAGCCCAAAAAACTTCTTTTGTAAACGGTATTTTTATTGCCCCGGCGGGCACTACCATTGCGTTACAAAACAACAATGCCGATAATCTTTCATTAACCGCTAAAAAAGATGCCAATACCTACAGCCAAAATATTTTTAAATTTCTAAAACCACTTGCAGCAGGGGCTAAATATGCTGTTTCGATTAAAACTTCCCCGGCTTTGATGGCTACTAAAATAACCAATGGACAAGGCGTGTTGCCAATACCCGGAGATGGCGTTAAGGTGGAATGCGATTATAAATTTGACCTTGTAAGTCGTAGCACAAACAACGCAACTTTCAGTAGTTTTTATGAAAGCAGTATGCCGGCTGTTGCAGGCAATAATGAGGAGGAAGGTCGTTATGTTGCTTTTATATCAAATGCTACCGGCTTTTGTGGCTCAACCGGAAAATACCGCCAGCTTTTTTGGCGGGATAGAAATACCGGCATCACAAAAATGATCAGTGCAGCCGAAAACGGCGAAGCAGGTAATGGAGACAGTTACGCCCCATCTATGACACCCGATGGCCGCACCGTAGCTTTTGAATCGAATGCGACCAACCTTGTTGATGGAGACAAAAATAGGGTGAAGGATATTTTCGTGTGGGATAGTAATACTGGTAAAATAAAACGGGTAAGCGTTGGTGCTGATGGCATAGAAGCTAATGGTGAAAGTTTTGAGCCATCTATTACAACAGGTGAAATTGCATATACCTCTTCAGCTACCAACCTAGTTTCAGGAATGGAAAAATCATCTATGGCTAATGTATTTTGGCGCAACCTGATTACGGACGAACAAAAACTTTTAAGCATAGAATATCAAACAAAAAAACCGGCAGGTGGTTCAAGCCCTTCTATCAGTATGGTTGCAGGCGACAGCACAAAAATTGCATTTAATTCCTCTTCACCCAACTTAGTACCCGGCGATAAAAATGATTTTTGGGATATTTTTTTGTATAGCAAAAACAAACCGCTTAAACGCATCAGTCTTACGTATAATGGGCAAGAAAGAAACCAGGGAAATGAAAGCAGTACCCGTGGTGTAAGGCCCTCTATTTCGGGCAATGGCCGCTACGTTGCATTTGCTACTACTGCAACCAACATGGTACCCGATGATAAAAATAATGCGCAGGATATTTTTGTAGCAGATACCCAAAAAGATACCGTGATACGGGTAAGCGTTGATTCAAAAGGAATAGAAGGCAATGGCGACAGCCCCATCGGACAGGGACAAAAAATTGCCATCAGTTATGACGGACAATGTACTGCTTTTAATACCAAAGCAAAAAATCTTGGAGCACCGGATTATAATTTCTTTATGCCACGATTTCAACGCCGCCGCCTCCAGCGCCGATTTTCTTGGCGAGATCCTTGATCATTTGGGATGTCAGTACTTTTTCAGACATGGCTTGTTCCTTCACGATT
>JBBRUR010000173.1:0-6220 GCA_038247635.1 Chitinophagales bacterium | reverse complement strand
TTTACATGCGGTGCCCGGCTTGCCAGCGATATATTGGTATTCAGCTTCCAATTGTTACCAGCTTTGTACAACACATTAAATGAAGAGGCAAAAGTGGAAAAATTAAAATCATAATTTAAGCTATCGCCGTTAAACTTCAATCTTGTTGTGTTGATGGTTTTATTATCATACCGGAGGCCTGCCTGTAGTTCCCATTTTTGTTTACTCCATTTTTCGATAGCATAACTGCCAACCGAATAAGAAAAATAATTAGGGATAAAATACCTGCCGGAATAACTGTTGTCTTGCTGCATCAGGGCCAGGCCAACCATACCACTAAAGTTATTTTTTCGGGGATGCTCCCAGGTAATATCTTGTGAGAGTGTATAAATAGATAAATCCAATTGTGGTTTTGTATTGCTGCTGTTTCTCACCACATCAAACTCACGGCGATGATTAAACTGCCCGGCTAATAAAACACTAAATTTATTTTCCCCTTTATAAAAAATTGTTTTTGATTTTAGTAAATGATGTATCACATCCTGGTAAGGCCGTTGTATTTTATACGTTGTTTGCCCTAAAAAAACCTCTGCTGGTTTTGGGGCTGCAATGGCTTGTTGCAAATCGGTAAGGTTGCCAATATGTGAGCCATTAAAAATACCTACCTGGGTAGCAAACTGGCTGTAGAAAAGCTCCGTATTAAATCTTTCTTTCTTCCAACCTGCGGTTATGGAAAAATTCTTTTCTTCGCTGCCTGTATTATTTAAACGATAGTTTGGTGTAGTTGCATTTGCACCTTTTTTATAAGTGCCTTGCAAACGGTAACGGAAAGCACGTTGTTTTTTTAATTGCTGTTCAAATACACCCGATACCACATATTGCCGGTTGTTGGTAAAATAGGCTGTGTTTAATTCTGCTGCATAACCGGGTTTATCCCGTAAGGCCCTGGGCTCTACTAAAATTACACCGCCAATAGCATCGGAACCATACCGCAGTTCATCTACTCCTTTTATCACCACTAATTTGCTGGCAATAAAAGGGTCTATTTCCGGTGCATGTTCGTTGCCCCATTGCTGCCCCTCCTGCCTTACGCCATTGTTGATGGTAAGTATGCGATTGCTATGCAAACCATGTATTACAGGCTTTGCAATGGTAGAGCCGGTTTGCAGCATAGTAACGCCGTTAATTCTGCTCAACGCTTCTGCGAGTGACTGCCCTTTTGTTTCTTCCAGTGCTTTGCCCGATAGTTCTTTTTTAAACCCGGTATTTTGAATGCCTCTTTTTGCATCTACAGTTACTTCATTCATTAATTTTCTGCTATGCGGCATCAATATATCTAAATGAATATTATTGGTAAGTGTAATCTTCTTTTCTACATTGTCGCAGTTTACATGGGTTATCAGTAAAGTGTATTCGCCACTGCATAATCCATCAAATACAAAGTCGCCTTTTTCATCTGTCGTTATTTGTTTGTTTATTTCTTTAAGGGAGATATTGGCAGACAGTAAATTTTCTTTGGTATCAATGTCTACCACATGGCCATACAACTTTAATGTACAATGTTGTGCCATAGCAGTATTGGCGAATAAAATAAATATCAGGTTTGCAAAAATAAATTTCAAAATCAGGAAGATGTTATAAAGTAAAATGGAAGACCGCCAGGTATTACCCGGGGCAATAAAACCTATGCGAACACGGGTGGCCCCCGAAGTTCAAAAAAATGCGCTGGTGCAGTTGGAATGCTGTAGTAGCAATGCGTAAGAAATAAATGGTATTGAAGAGGTAACGGAGAAGTTATAAACTCGTCAGGTTCAGCACAAGGTGAAGTGCCCACAAGATTATCGCAATCGCAGTTAAAACCGGCTTTGCTTACAATAAGTTTACCCTGTTCTGCCTGATGCGATACTGCTTCTGTATGATTTGCAAAAATATCATGCAGGTAACGCTTTGGCGTACTGCTCAACGTAAAAATAAGCAACAGCAAAAAAGCTGCTAAGGGCCGTATGGTTCGATAATTGTACAAATTTTTTGCTACAAGGTTGCAAGTTAGGCAAATTTTACCAAACTGCTGGGAGGCATTTTAAATAGGTGCTTCACAAATTGTGCCTGCTTTGTGTGCAATATGGAAGGCTACACTCTCCTTTCCAGCAACGTCTCCTCCAGAAATTTTGTTAGTTGGCCAGGGAAGTTGAATACTGCGGAGAATAATACTGTTATACGCAACCTCTCCGGCTCTGCTTAGGATTGTTGAGGATGTTGCTGGGAAGGCGAGAAGTTGCAAGGAACGAAGTGCTAAGTAAAAAGAAACCAACTATTAATCACAAATTAACTAACGATTAAAAATTTGTAGCTTTGTAAGACATAAAAAAAGGTATGAATATTACACGATATGAATATCAGACAGAGGACGAACTTCATTATTTTGAATTTATAAGCGAGGGTCCAAAAGGAATAATAAAAAAAATCGTGGAATATTCTAAAGTGAGCGTTGAAAACATTTACAATCTAGCTTTTGGAGATTATGATGAATTGAATAATAAGCTGGATGATAAAATAATAACGAATAATGGTAATAGTAAAAAAGTGCTTGCAACAGTTGTCTCAACCCTTTATGCATTTACAGGAAAATACCCTAACACATGGATTTTTGCTACCGGAAGTACCGAAGTGCGAACAAGATTGTATAGAATGGGAATTACCAATAACTTAGCAGAATTAAAAGAAGATTTTCATGTTTATGGAATGAAATAGGACGAAACATTTGAAGACTTTATTATTGGCGAAGATTATATTGGTATTTTAGTGACAAGAAAAAATAAAAATATTAAGTTATGAAAATCGAAGAATTATATAAAGCAAAAGTTCCAATCGTAAAAATCAATAAAAGCTTGGAAAAATTTCGCGGCAAAGTGTTGTTTCCGGAAAAATTGGCAATGGCGAATAAACTGCTTGCGAATGCAAAATTGCCAGCGTTACCATCTACGAAATAATATCTTCATCAATAATGAATTGCCAAAGCCAGGGCTTCATTTTGGGACATCGGCTTTAGTTCGCTTAGGTTCAGTTCCAAATTGACGATTTCTTTTCCTCTTTGCAGCAACTTCTCCCAAGCTTTGTGGATTAACCAACAACGTTGCGAAGCACAATACAAGATTTTGATAATCGAAATGTTTTTATTTAGGTTACAGAAGACAATTGAGCTGTAACACTTAAACCATATTTATTCCAGCAACTTTATTACATGCCAGCGAAACAAACCATACCATGTAACTCAAAATATTTTTCGTAACATTTAGTTGCTACCAATGGCTGAATTATCTAAAAAATTCCTTGAATTGTATTTTAAAACCTCAAAACGATTTTAACTGCAAAATCTGTTTTCAACCGACACCTATCAACCAAACTACATTTTTAAAAACTACCCTTTATCAATCACCGATTTATTTTTAACAACACAACGTTGCAAAGAATGGAAAACTTAAAGTTGATTATCCACTGAAGCCCCTCCTTTTTTATCAAGCTTCTCCTGCATCCAGCATTTAAATTCATGCAGGTTTTCTGCAAGCATTTCCTTTAGTTTCAAAACAACCTCATTGTATTCAGATTGTCTTTGTTTATAAAGCAGTGAGTTCTCCAGTACTGAATCGTCTGGTAGCACATCTTCAAGGTTTACGCCCAGTATTTTTACAATACGTTTGCAAACCTCGGCAGTAAGGGCCACCTGGTTGTTTTCAATTTTTGAATAGTTTGATTGGGACATAAAGAGCAACTCAGCCATTGCTGTTTGAGTGATTTTTTTTTGTTCTCTCAGTTGTTTGATGATACTTCCGGGCATAGATTATAGTTTAGGTTAAACGATATTCAGAATAGGAATGAAGTTATTCAGAATATGAATAGGTTGCGAATATTTTATGGAAGAATTTTAGTACAAATATTTAAAGTCCTGTTTATTTAAAGCAGAGTAAGATGAAAAAGCGGATACCTTATATCAAAGTTATGCCCTCCATTACCGGCACCTGGAATGCAGGCGCATTAACAGAAGCTACCATTCGCAGCCAGGCTGCCGCCAGCAGCGATTACCCTGCACTTGCCGCCCCGGTGGATGTTCAGACCGAAACTTTTTATGACAATTATACTTTTAGCGGAGCTACTGCAAAACCGTTTAATGCAACACTTTTTGCTAATGTGGCCACAGGTGCCCACCCTGCGTTACCTACGCAAAGCCTGATGCTAAACAACCTGTCCACTGGCACAAGGGTAAAACTGTTTTATCCTGCCGGTATCTCAGGCCCGGCCTGGCTCACCACTGTAAATTACTATGATAACCGGGAGCGCCTGATACAAACACATAGCGACAATATACTAGGCGGTGTTGACGTATTAAGCACCCGATATGACTTTACCGGCAAAGTACTGGGCCAGCTCTACCGCCACCAAAACCCAAAACCCAATGCTAATTATGCCCTGCTGGATATTTTTAAAAGAAGTGTGTATGATGCTGATGGCCGCATGCTGCAACTATTTCAGCGGGTAAACACCGAGCCTGAAAGGCAACTGCTGGCATTTGAATACAACGAACTGGGGCAGGTGAGCCGCAAGGTACTCGGCCCCGGTGCCGGCGCTAATGGCACCAATTTGGAAAGCCTGAATTATACCTACAACCTGCAGGGGCAGCTTACCGGCATAAATGCCAACTATGCACAAGACAGAACGGTCAACCATTGGTGGGGCACAAGGCTGCATTACCACGATGGCTACACCCGTGCAAGAAACGATGGCACCATGAGCGGCATGCAATGGCGCAGCCGGGGCCGGTTTGATGAAGCCTTTTCCTATGGTTTTGAATATGACGCAATGAGCAGGTTACAACGTGCTTTTTTTACTACCAACACCGCCGCTAACACCACTGGCGGAAGCTGGACGCAGGTGCAGGACTTTACTACCGACAATTTGGCTTACGATGAAAATGGCAACATCAGCAGTATGCGGAGCAACAGTACTGCATTTGGCACCACCCGTACGGTTGACAACCTCTCCTATACCTACAATGCAAATAGTAACCTGCTGCGGCGGGTAACCGATGCCGGTAGCGGCACGCCTGCCTCTGCCAATGCACCCGGCTTTATTGACGGAGCCACCGGGCTGAAAGATTTTAAAGACGGCACCAACGCAGGCGACGACTACACTTACGATGCCAATGGCAATATTACCGGCGACCTTAACAAGCAACTTGCCATTACCTGGAACCACCTGGACAAGCCCGAACGCATTGTGGTGCAGGGCAGCAGCACCCGTGACGTTCGGTATGTGTATGATGCCACCGGCGAACGCCTGCAAAAAATTGTGCGGCACAACGACACCATTCGTACCACCACTTATATTGACGGGCTCACTTACCTCAACGATACCACGCTGCTGTTTTTTGAACACGATGGAGGTCGCACCCGCCGCAATCACCGGGGCAGACTGGTAAATGATTTTTACATACAAGACCACCTAGGCAATAACCGCATGGTGCTTACCGATGAAAGAGATACGACAGCCTACCTCGCAGCTTTTGAAACCAACCGGGATGTGGTGGAGACTAACACCTGGCGCAGCCGCAACAGCACCCGGGAGGCTATTATCAATACCAGCCAATTGTTTAACAACCCCAACCCTAACCTACAAGTAAGCAGGCTCAATGGTGGCGATGCTGCCCGCCGCCAAGGCCCCTCGCTGGTGATAAAAGTGATGGCCGGCGATACCCTTAACATTACTACCCGTGCTTTGTACAATACGCAGCATGGCAGCATACCACCTGCGGGCAACCCCGTAAGCACCATGGTGCAGGCTGCGGTGGCTGCATTTTTGGGTGCCAGTACCGGTACGTTGGATGGCAAAAGCTGGCTGCAAACCGGCAACAATGCTGTACTAAACACCACCGACCTCGGCAGTTTTTTAACAACCACCCAGGCAAACAACAACAATAACATTGGCCCCAAAGCCTACTTGAAATACCTGCTTTTTGATGAAAATTTTAAACTGATGCAGGGCATTGCTGAGCGTATTGACAACGGCCCCGATGCCGTACATACCTACACCATACCACAGCAAGTGATGCAAAAAAACGGTTTTGTATATGTGTATTGCAGCAACGAAACAGCCGTAAACGTTTTTTTCGACGACATTACCGTGCTGCACCGCACGGGGCCGCTGCTACAGGAAAGTGCCTTTTATCCATTTGGGATGGAGATTACCC
>JBBRUR010000172.1:0-6638 GCA_038247635.1 Chitinophagales bacterium | reverse complement strand
TTACCAACCAATGAAACCGTCCGCAACAAAGTATTTACGACCCGCATAAAAAACAGTTCAAGTGGAAAATTATATATCGTGGTAAACGATAGTGGCATTGGTTTACCCCTTAGTTTACCCAACTCCACGCTATTGGAAAAAGACTATAGCAATAATGTAGTAACCATGGATTATAGTCCGGAGGTTTTGTTGATAGTCCCTCAAGACACAACCATCCTGCGGGGATCCTCTTTTACACCGATCATAACCAATACCCTCGTAAATGCCGCAAGTACCCTTTGGCAAACTGGCAGCGGCTTTACCCTGAGTTGTACCAATTGTACAAGCCCCCTGATAAATGCTACGCAACCCGTTGTGATTGGTGTACAATCGCTGAACGCCTATGGATGCCCATTGAAAGGAAAAATACAGGTACGCATTTTTCCACCCGATTTTACCCTTCAAATTAATGAAACGGAATGCATCAACAACAGCAGTACCCGCATTCGTTTTACCATTTGTATGAACAATGGATATGATACGGTTTGGCAGGGTATCCCGGTAAGTTTTTATGAAGGCGATCCTGCCAATGCAAGCAGCAGACATTTGCAAACTGTATTTTTTACACCAACATTCAGCGCAGGTAATTGCAGCAATTTTACCCATACCATTACTACCCCAAACAGTAATTCACTGTTTGGGGTAGTAAATGACAAAGGACTTAACAATACGCCCGGCCCCGATATAGCTTTTGGTGAAACCAATACACAAAACAATATAGCCGAAGCTACCAGTTATAAAAGGTTTATTCTATTTTTTGAGCCTGCTGATACCACCATTGAGCGAAGTAGCAGTATCACCCTTTTTCCCATAGCAGAAGGAGGAAACATTTCAAATATCCGTTGGACTGCTTCACCTGTTTTATCATGCATCAATTGTACCAATCCAGTGTTAACCCCCTTATTTACCAACCGCTATCTCGCAACGGCTACCAACCAAAACCAATGTACCGACACGGCATGGATCACCGTTCGTACGGTGACCATAGGAGATGTATATATCCCATCGGGCTTTACCCCCAACAATGATGGCCTCAATGATATTTTCTACATCATGGGCAGCGAACGCATTGAGCGGATAGAAAATTTCATCATCTATTCAAGGTACGGCGATCAGATTTTTGAAGCCCGTGCCTTTGCACCCAACGACCCCGCCTTTGGTTGGCGTGGCTTTATTAAAAATGAAAAAGCACCTGCAGGGGCTTATGTGTACCAGGTACTGATCCGGTTTGTAGATGGTAAAAAAGAATATAAAAAGGGAACTATTACGTTGATTCGGTAGAATGGTAGCGGGAGAGGTTTTTTATGATTGAAAGGTTCGACCACGTCCAAAACCGGATGCTGAGGTTATACCTGTAGAGGTATTAAAAATAAAGAGGTAGCAGGAGGATAAGGTTCTTTTTTGGTGGCATGGTGGTTTTGGGTAAATTTACTTTGGAAACTAAACCAAATGGTATTTGCGGAGGCTAAAAAAAATGAATAGAAATGCTTTTAAAGGCCTCATGAACGTGCAATTAACAGATAAAATCCGTACATTTAATTCGTACATTCGTAATAAAAAATGGGACAACCGATAAATATCGCAGCCTTAAAAGCCCTCTACACAGACGAATGGGTTTTGTTTGGAAATCCAATTATGGAAGATAGTAAAACTGATGTTCCATCCGGTATTCCTCTATTTCATAGCAAGGACAAAAAAGAAGTGTGTTATATCGGTAAGGACAAAACCTCAAACTTTGACAAAATAACTTTGATTTATACAGGTACTTTTAGACCGACCAGAAAAATGACAGGCATTTTTAATCGCATCTGAAAATGACCTATAAATTTAAAAGTGAAGATGAAAGTGGACTTATACTTTTTAACGTTGAAAATGATAATAGGTATGAATTAAAAATGATTTTGGATACTGGTGCAACAAATACGACGATTGACAGTAATGCTTTATATTTATTAGCACACAACGGGAAAGAAAATATTGGAAATGTTGAAACTGCCAACGGAATTATTGAAACCGAAGTTTTTGAGATTGATACTTTTGAATCACTTGGTGTGACAAAGGAAAAAATTAAATTCCCGTTTACAATTTCTTGGCGCACGGTATTTTTTCAGACTACAACGGTCTTAATGGACTTGATTTTTTAGAAGGACAAAAATTTGCATTGACACAAGAGATAATACACTAACCTTATCTTAAAAATAGAACTTCTTCCAACAATAGTATTTACAAGAGCAGGGCTTGACAAATAATAAATTCCTTACCTTCGAAAATACGCAAATATTAGCCGCCATATAAATTCGTCAGTGACATGGAATGGAATGAGATACCTGAAATATGTTTGTATTCAGACGGCGGAGCGGAGCCCAATCCAGGGAAAGGTGGATTTGGTATTATCATGTCTTTTAAAGGAATAAAAAAAGAGTTTAGCCAAGGTTATGAATGGACAACGAACAACCGAATGGAGCTAATGGGAGTTATTTACGGACTTGAAAGGCTTAAAACAAAGTCAATAGTAAATGTTTTTACCGATTCTCGTTATGTAATAGATGGTATAGAAAAGGGATGGGCAATCAGGTGGAGGTCAAAAAACTGGTATCGTACCAGAACAGATAAAGCTGTTAATTATGACCTATGGGAAAGGCTTTTGAACCTTATATCTGTACAAGAAAAAGTCACATTTAATTGGATTAAAGGTCATGCAGGACATCCTGAAAATGAGAGATGCGATGAGCTTGCTCTCCTAGCCCTAAATGATGACAATTTGTTAAATGACACTGGTTACCAACCAAAACAATTACAAATTGATGAAAAAGAGGAGGGGGAGTATATTAAAAACAGTTTCAAGAATATTAAAGTAAGTATGGAAGGCGATCCTTGCAGAAAATGTGGAATAAGCGTCGTAAAAAAATCAACAAAAAAGAAATCGCCAAAACCGGGGCAGACCTATTACTACGAATACATCCTTCTATGCCCGGGTTGTAAAACCATGTATTTACAAGAGGATGCAAAAAGAGATATTACCGATCAGGGAAATAGTTTGTTTACATAAGCTACTGCGGCTTCAATAGGTGGTCAATAGGCTAGTGGAAAATAATAACTTCATCAGCAGTTCTCTTTAGGTCATCTGTTCCGACCAGGAAGTACTCCAACCAGCATTTGTACCTAAACTAAACATTTGTATCATTATTAGTCTGAAGTAATAAAGCTTGAAATCCCCATAAACCCTACCTGACCCAAATCCCTCCTATAACCCACCCAAGCAGGCAGCCCCACCTCCCACCCACCTCGCCTCTTTTGGCTCCAATCCATCCATCGAAAAGGATCATCGTCAGACCGCTACGGTACGCCTTTTATCTCCGACTCTTACCACAAACCGGCCCTTGGTAATGCCATTACGGCGCTTGAGCTTGCCAAATGGAAAACTGCACTCAGCGAAGCCAACACCCAATTTGGGGAGCGCTACCTCGACCCGGCCAAGGAAACCGGCACCGCAAGCAACGATACCCTGCGCAACAAAAGCTTGAGGATAAACTGTAGCATACTTGCCCCCCTGCAATCCGGTAAATAGTTTGTCCAAATAATATTTATTTACATTGATCAGGCGGCATTCTGGCAGGTGCTGCCCCCTTTTACCAGCAATTTTGTGGTAAAACATGGCGGAATGGTAGCTATTTACCCCGACTAATAAAAATATTTTGTTGGTTTAATCGTTCCCTTTTTTTCTTTTAAAGACGAGGCGCTAAAAAAATGATGAGTTTTAAGCATATTCAGGACAAAACCAGCAGGTTTTTTTTTATGAGAAAAGAGTTATAATCATCATAGAAAAGAAATAGGCCAAACGCCGGAATGCTTGTTAAAATATATAGAGATTTGTATAAGAAGGCTGCTGTTTTATGGCTGAGAAATAAATACTTGTATTTCTTCACCTACATTGTAAACAGATTGTTGAATTATCCGGGGCTTACCACTATATTGCAATAATATATAATATAATTTTCTGCATAAGTAGAGGCGGGTTATATTATTGCAGCCTTTCAGGTAATGTTTGGTGAGAATGTAAGGGTGGGAAACGATGTCCGACCCGACCGTATTTTATTGTGCCAGGATATTAAATCAGTATAATATATTAAATGAGTAAACAAACTTTACGGTACAAATTAGCAGAGGCTGCAAATAGAATAATAGTTATTCGAAGTAAATGTATCATTGCCAGTTTCATCAGTTTTTTTTGGCTTTCCAGCCTTTTTGCTCAGTTGCCTGTAATTGCTTCCTTCTCCCCAACAACTGCCAATGCCGGACAAACGGTCACCATAACGGGGTCGAACTTTACCGGAACTTACTATGTATCTTTTGGTGGCAAACCAGCCCAGTCCTTTTACGTGGACTCGGACAATTCAATAAGAGCAGTTGCAGGAGTAGGTAACTCCGGCGATGTTGGTGTTTTTACCCCTGCTGGTTTTACGTTTAGATCAGGTTTTGTTTTTACCGGACCAATCATCACCTCCTTTACGCCAACCTCCGCAAAAAAAGGAACAACCGTAACCATTACCGGCTCTAATTTTACCAATGCTTCCTCCGTAACCTTTGGCGGTGCTGCCGCAGCTAGTTTCAATGTTGTTTCTCCCACCCAAATTGCGGCTGTGGTAGGAGAGGGTAAAGGCGGACAGATTATTGTAGGCACACCAAATGGCATAGCTACAATAAATGACTTTTTTTATACCGGGCCATTAATTACTTATTTCTCGCCGGCATCCTCAGGTGCGGGTAAAACGGTAGGCATAAACGGTATTAATTTTACTGGCGTAATTAGTGTGAAGTTTGGCGGGGTGTCAGTCTCCTCTTTTACCGTAGTGAATTCAGGATATATCTCCGCGGTGGTGGGTAATGGAGCGAGTGGCAATGTGGAAGTAACCACGTCCAATGGAACGGTCTCTTTGCCGGGATTTACCTATAATGCAGCTCCGGTAGTAACCTCATTTACCCCTGCCAGTGCCGGTGCAACTACGACGGTTACCATTACTGGCACCAACTTTACCGGGGCAACAGTCGTAAAGTTTGGAGGCATCAACGCACAATCGAGAGGCGTACTAAACGCAACCACCATTTCTGCAATACCAGGTCCTTTAGCTTTATCGGGTGCCGTAAGCGTTACAACGCCTTTTGGAGAAGGAAGCAAAATGGATTTTACATTTTTACCAGCGCCTACCATTATAAATATAAGCCTTGGGCAAGGAGGCAACGGGACTATTGTTACCCTTACAGGCACCAATTTTGTAAATGTAAGCAGTGTTACATTTGGTGGGGTAGCAACCTCCTTTGTGGTAAATTCCGCTACAAGTATTAGTGCAACAGTTGGCACAGGAGCCTCCGGAGATATCGTAGTAAATACACCCGGAGGAACAGCATCGGTTCCGGGGTTTATCTACATACAGGCACCAACTTTAACTTCGATCACACCAACCGCAGCGGCAACAGGAAATAGCATTTCCATTTTTGGCACCAATTTGTCCACGGTGTCGGCAGTAAGTTTTGGGGGCGTTCCTGCTTTGCAATTTGCAGCCAATTCAAATACCCAAATAACAGCCAGGGTTGCAAGTGGTGCGTCTGGAGTCATTGCAGTTACAACCAATGGAGGGATTGCCAGTATTGCAGGATTTAACTATATACCTCCACCTGTTATTAATTCTTTTACACCAACCAGCGCAGGTGCCGGACAGGTGGTTACTATTACCGGCAATTTTTTAAGTGGGGCAACGTTTGTGCGTTTTGGAGGGGTGGAGGCTGCTTCGTTTACGGTGGTAAATAATACAACCATTACCGCAGTGGTAGCCACTACTATCCCTGTTAATAATAATGTAACTGTACAAACTTCTGCTGGCACTGCTACTCGGGGCGGTTACACGTTTATTCCCCCTCCCACAATAACTAGTTTTACACCAGCCAATGCTATTGCAGGTTCCGTCATAACAATTAACGGTACCAATTTCAATGGCACGACTAGCGTTAGTTTTGGAGGGATAAATGCAGCGTCTTTTATATTCATTTCCCCTACCCAGATTAGCGCGGTGGTTGGCAACGGACAAGGCGGCAGTATTACAGTTACGGCATCCGGTGGTATAGCTAGCAGGAGCGGATTTCAATATACCGGAATTTCGGTATTTACACCCGCTTCAGCACCAACCGGAGCAACAGTAACTATAAATGGAAACAATTTATCGGGAGCTACATCCGTAAGTTTTGGAGGCATACCTTCGTCCTCTTTTTCTTTGGTTAATCCATCCTCTATTACGGCAGTGGTTGGTAACGGCGGCAGTGGCAATATAGTGGTCAATACGCCACTTGGGAATGTATCTATATCAGGATTTGTTTATATTTCCAAGCCGACCATTTCGAGTTTTACGCCTTCAGGTGCCACTTCAGGAAATACCGTTACCATTACAGGGACACAATTTACGGGGGCAACCGCAGTAAGTTTTGGCGGCATGGCTGCCACTTCATTTTCTGCTGTAAACAATACCACCATCACCGCAGTAGTAGGTTCCGGAGCATCGGGTAATGTAAGCGTTACCACACCCGGAGGCACTGCAACCAAAAGTGGG
>JBBRUR010000171.1:0-6665 GCA_038247635.1 Chitinophagales bacterium | reverse complement strand
GTGCACCCCCGGTTGGTGTATTTTGGCCTTACAGGCCTGCGGGGATAATAAGAAAAAAGCAATGGTTTTTTTTGGAGTTGAATATGAATGTGACCAATAGTAATATTTCGCCCTGTCAGGGCTTTACAACGAATGCTAACGTGGTCCGGGGGCTGCACCCCCGGTTGGTGTATTTCGGCCCTTCAGGCCTGTATAATAATAAGAAAAAAGCTATGGTTTTTTTGGAGTTGTATATGAATGTCACCAATAGTAATATTTCGCCCTGTCAGGGCTTTACAACGAATGCTAACATGGTCCGGGGGGCTGCACCCCCGGCTGGTGTATTTTGGCCCTTACAGGCTTGCGGGATAAAAAGGAAAAAGCAACGGTTTTGTTTGGGAGTTGAACGGAGCGTCGCCACTACTGTTCAACCAGGGCGTTGTGGCTGGTAACACAAAAAAAAGTAAAAAAAAGGCCACAGCAACGCTGTAGCCCTTGTAGTCTTAGTTCGTTGGTTTTAAAAATCGAAGTTTCGGCGGGCCATGTTCCACCTAAAGCCAAGCGACATAACCGTGGTGGTGGTTTTGGTTCCTTTTGTTGGGGTAAAGGTTCGGTTTTGCAGATTGACATCTACAAACATGTTTTCCTTTACCTCGTACGATACCAGCAGGTTGGCATTGTTTACCGTTGCCTGGTTACCATTGCCTACACTGTACCCATACTCCACCGGGCGGTTGGTAACAGGGTTTACGGGGCGCTGTGTATATGGCCTTGACGGGTTGCTGCCAAGGCTGGCTGCCGAGGTATCTAACCCCTGTTTGAACCTGATAAGTTTGGCTTCTATGTACAGCTTTTTGATAGGCTGGTAGCGCACAATACCAATATACTCCTGAAAACCGGCGCCCAGAGGGTGGGCCAGCGGTTGGTTGTAGTGGGTATAACTGCCCACACTATCAAAATGGCTAAAGGTAAAGGGGCGTATACGATTATCTTCTAACTGAACGTCCAGGTTTTTAATGCCAAATGCATCTACATATTTTACGCCTAATTGGTAGCCGTACTTATTGCCCCACCATCCTCGGTTGCTTTTTAGTTCACTCAGTTTAAACTCGTCAAGCATTAACTGCCCGTAAAGCTGCACTGTCTTTTTTACATTTGCTTTTACGGTCAGGCCTACCATGGCGTTGTCTTTACTTCCAATATCGCTTTCGGCCGGGCGAAGAAACAGTACCGGTATCATGTATTGAAAGTCGAACCGGTCTTTACGGCCAAACATTACCGCATCAAACACGCCCACATTTAACCATTTGGTAGCGTTTAAGGTCAGGTAGTTCATACGAAAATATTTGCGGGACAACAGCGAGTTTCCACCGGCACGCAAAGCATCGGGTATCAACTCCATAAACAGGTTTTCGTAGTTAAACTTCCAGATGCGGGTGTTAAGTTTTAGAAAAAGTGCATTACCCGAAAAATCGCTCAGGAGCAGGCTGCGGGCGCCATTGCCAATAAAGTTTTTATCGTACCCAAATTGTATATCAATGTATTTGGTAGCGTTAATGCTTATGGAGCCGCGGTTGTCAAAATAGTCAACACCTCCCGCCGCTTTAAAGTTTTTGTAGAACCGGGCGCCGGGTACCGCTTTGCGACTGTCGATGAACTGCTGTACATACAGCGGGTCACGCTCCTGGTTGTCGGTTATGTAAATATCGAAACCAACTTTACGGCCTATCATGCCGCGTAGGCTAACGCCGCGGCTATTATAAAAAAGGCTTTGAGAATTGTTTTTTTCTTTTGAATATTGGTATTGAATCATTGGGTTAATGGCCAGAAAAAAGTCTTTAGTATTTACCTCGTAAAAGTTGGCCGGGTTGGTATAAAACGCACCCAGTGGTTTTTTGCTGCTAAAGTATGGACGGGGTTTTGCCCACTCGCTATTGGCCAATAAATAGCGCTCCATATTATATTGATCAATGCTGCTAAGTGTAGGAGCATCGGGACTGTTGGCCCTTATGAGGCTGTCCATTTCTTCGACCGCCATGGTGGTAAGGCGGCGGTTAAAAGGGCGCACCGAGCTAAAGTTAAGGTTGGGGTCGGTGGCGGCCTTAATTTCGAGCCGGTCTAAAAAAAGATAGTCTTTACTACCCAGCGGCAGGTACGAGCTTTGGGACATGCCATACACCGGTAGTAAAAAAAGGACAAGGGTGCGTACGGATTTTATAATTTGCATAGATTACAGTTATCGTAAAATTTGGATTATGACTGATTATATTATTAAGAATGCCCAGATTGTAAACGAAAATAAATCAATATACGGTGATGTATTGATTAAAAATGGACGTATAGAAAAAGTGCGGCCATCGATAACCGCTTTGCACAATGTAAGGGAGATTGACGCCAATGGGCGGCTTTTATTGCCCGGTGTAATTGACGACCAGGTACATTTTCGTGAACCCGGCCTTACACACAAGGGTACCATTTATAGCGAGGCTAAGGCGGCGGTGGCCGGTGGTGTTACCAGTTTTATGGAAATGCCTAACACCATACCGGCGGCGCTTACCCAGCAGTTACTTCAAAACAAATACGATATTGGAGCGCAAACATCGTTGGCCAATTACTCGTTTTTTATGGGTACCAGCAACGACAACCTACAGGAGTTACTACGCACCAACGACCATAAAAACGACATTTGCGGTATTAAAATATTTATGGGCAGCAGCACCGGCAACCTGTTGGTTGATAACCCGCTGACCCTTGAAAAAGTATTTAAAGGGGTAGAAGTATTGATTGCCACCCACTGCGAAGATGAGGCTTTGATAAAGGCTAACCTTGCTAAAATGAAGTTGGAAAAGGAGGTATTGGAAATAGCAGACCACCCCATTATCCGCAACGATGAAGTTTGTTTTGAGTCGAGTTTCAGGGCAATACAACTGGCCAAAAAGTACAACAGCCGCCTTCATATTTTACACCAAACCACGGCAAAGGAACTACAGTTGTTTAGTAACATGATGCCGTTAAAGGAAAAACGTATTACCGCCGAGGTATGTGTGCATCACCTACACTTTACAAGTAATGATTATGCCAGGTTGGGCAACCAAATAAAATGCAACCCCGCCATTAAAGCCCCCCACAACCGCGAGGCACTATGGCAGGCATTGTTAGATGACAGGCTTGATATAATAGCCACCGACCATGCCCCCCATACCTGGGCCGAAAAAAGTGAGCCTTATGAAAAAGCGCATGCCGGCTTGCCTTTGGTACAGCACGGGCTGCAATTAATGTTGCATTATGTAAAAGATGGGAAACTGACCATAGAAAAAGTGGTGGAAAAAATGAGCCATGCGGTAGCCGATTGTTTCCAGATAGTTGATCGTGGGTACATACGCGAGGGGTATTATGCCGACCTGGTATTGGTTAACCTGGATGCACCACAAACAGTATTGAAAGACAATATTTTATGTAAATGTGGATGGAGCCCCTTTGAGGGAACGACCTTTGGCGCAAGCATTACCCATACATTTGTGAGCGGCCACCTTGCATACGATAACGGGGTGTTTAACGAAAATGAGAAAGGCATGCGACTAAAGTTTGATAGAGGATAAGGTTTTAAATTAGAAGTAGAAATTTACCATTTATTTATACTTATTATGAGCCCGGCATTTTTTTTCTATTAAGCTTTGCTTGCGTCGCACACTTTTACTATTAGTTAAATATGCAGCCTGGCCCAAAAACAATTACAAACCTTACATTTAGCAAAATAGTTATCACCTGGATTAAAGTATAGAAGCCTAATGCAGTCAGACAAAACGACGTTAAACGACCTCTCCATTTTTGACCACATAGAAGAACAGTCGGTATTTCATCATTTAAATTTTACCACTACCAGCGGCGGCAGGGAGTACTTTAGGCACATGCTGGCCAGCCCTTTTAATGAGTTGGGTAAAATACAGGAGACACAGCAGATACTTAAACTGATGATTAAGTACCACACACAATGGCCCGCTATAATAACCAATGGCACCATTATGGTTATTGAAAAATATTTTGATACGCCAGTAGATGACCTGCCCCGGGATCCCAACCCAATTTCAGCTTTTACCTATAGCTTGCTCAGTTCGGCCGATTACTCGCTTACCCGCTACTCGTTAAAGCATTTTGCCGATTTTGCCAAAGGGTGTAATAGCATAGTACACATGTTTAACAACGGCGCAGTACCTACAATGCTGGCTACTGTTTTAGAGCGTATAAAAATGCTGCTTACCAAACCAGTTATGCAGCATTTAATAGTGCACGACCCCAAAACCCAATTTTTAAAAGGCGAGGTGTTACGGTGGGCTTATTTTTTACGGCAGCATTATAAACCCGAAATACTTGAATTGGTAGGCATTTTTAGCCGGATGGATGCCTGGTATGGCATGGCTACCTGTTGCAAAAACAGATCGTTTACCTTTCCCACCTTAACCAAACAGCCATCCCCGTTTTTAGAGGCCGAAGGTTTGTACCACCTGTTATTGCCCACGCCGGTTACGTACAATGTTGGCCTGGATGTAAGCCGGAACTTTATGTTTTTAACCGGTGCTAACATGGCTGGCAAAAGCACGTTTATAAAGGCGGTTGGCGTAGCCGTGTACCTTGCGCATGTGGGTATGGGCGTGCCCGCCAAACGTTTTGACAGTTGCCTGTTTGATGGTATACTAAGCAACATACAGGTAGAAGACAACCTGGTAAAAGGCGAGAGCTATTTTTTTAACGAAGTAAAGCGGGTAAAAAAGACCATTGAAAAAATAAATGACGGCCGTAACTGGCTGATATTAATTGACGAATTGTTTAAAGGCACTAACGTGCAGGATGCCATGAAGTGCAGCACAATTGTAATAGAGGGCCTTCGCAAACTTAAAAATGCTTTATTCATTTTGTCAACCCATTTATACGAAATAGGCGATGGGCTGAAGCAATACCCCAACATCAAATTCTCCTTCTTTGAAACCCATACCGATGATGGGCAACTGGTGTTCAGCTTTCAGTTAAAAGACGGCATAAGCAACGACCGGCTGGGGTACCTGATATTGAAACGTGAAGGAGTGGTGGAGATGTTGGAGGGGTTGTGAAATTTGGAGGTTTATAGATAATGCCTGTTAAAAATATACATTCTAAAAAACTGTACATTGCAATATGCAATGGCAAGATTATATTGTTTCGGATAAATAAGTCCTTTTGGGAAAGCCTACGGTTAAAGGAACCCGGATTTCAATAGAACTTTTATTGGAATTGTTTTCGAATGGGTGGACCGAAAAACAGGTATTGGACTCCTATCCTTCAATTTCAACACAGGCTTTAAGGGCCGTATTTGCCTATCTTAAGGCCTGTATTCAGCACAAACTTTACTTTCCTATTTCAGCATAAAAATGTTTTAGCAAACGAAAATTTCCCCCGGCCAAGTACACAGCTTTTACGGGATAATGGTTTTATGGTAAAAAGTATTCAGGAAAATAGCCCGGGTATTTAGGACGAGGAGGTAAAAAAAATAGCAACAGAATTAAGTTTTATCGTATTAACTTTTGATAAAGAGTACGGGGAGCTTATTTTTAAAATATGGCCAGCATAAACCACCTTCAGTTATTTTTTTTAGAGAGAAAGGGGGAATTCCTGAGTCGGCCGAATTGGCATTATTGTCACTATTAATGGGAGATAAAATTTCTTTTTCCAATTCGTTTACTGTCGTAGTCCAGAATAATGTAAGACAACGCTTCTACAAAAATGAATGATAGCATTTGAAACTTAGTTTGCCTTTGAATTTTGAATGAATACCAGTGATTGCTAAATATTTATTTCTCCTAATTTAAAACCCACACCAACAACAATTAGCTGGAATTTAGCTACCACTTAATAAATAGTATCAGCAACGACCGGCTTGGAAACCTGATATTGAAACGGGAAGGGGTGGTGAAGGGGTTTAGTAAAATAGAAGCGCATTACCCGCAAATACTTAAGCAATACCCGGGTAAAGAACGAGACGGGAGCGATGCATACCTTGATCCAACAACAAAATATGCCGCCGATATTTGTGGAGCAAGCCAGGGCACAAGTAATGCGGCTAAAAAAGCAGAGCCTGTCGTCCGAAAACAAAGGGCCGCGTATAGTTTAGTATTGGGGGTTTATCCCTTTTCCCAAGACTACTGAAAGTGTATTGTTTCCCGGAATTAAAATTGTACAAACCACTGTCTGACTTTTTTACATTGTAGTATGGGTATCTTTTTCAGCCAAGGTACTATACAGCACCTCATATTCTTTTTCAATATTGCGATGAAAGGATGCCGGTAATCGTGTCCAGTCAAATAAGTCAACGAGGATAGGGATATTGCTGTTTTTTATTTTGTAGTAGAGATCATTGAAAATAACAAGAGGCATTGGGCTGAGGTCACTGGTGCGGATTACGAGGTCAAGGTCACTGCCTTCGTGCGCCTTTCCATTTACGCGGCTGCCATAGGCCCATACTTCAATCGGAAGATCAATTGAACTGAAAATCCGGACTAAGTTATCCTTATACTTTTCGCGTAAAAACATTTATTTATCTTCTTTTTGTTGCTGTAATACTTCAACCAATGCCGAAGCGTCTTCTATAAACCGGGGTAAAAGTAAGATGGTTTCTTCTGCAAAATTTACCCCGTAGTCGTGTGCCGTATTATTCC
>JBBRUR010000170.1:0-6667 GCA_038247635.1 Chitinophagales bacterium | reverse complement strand
GTTGTTTTATGCCGGCAAAATGTCCTGGTACCAAAAGGGTATTTTGGCTGCAGCTACTGTTTCGTTACTACCAATGGGTTGTTGGGGTGGTAATGGCGCCGTTAGCCACCTGCAGGTAATGTTGCCCAATGTAAAGGCAATCGGTTTTATAAACAAAGGCCCATCAAAAACATAGCTGTGATACTCGCCATTTTCGCCGCAAACATCCACCCCTTGCGGCAGATCGTCTAAAAATTGTTGGTCAATAATTCGCCCTAAAAAATTTTGGGGTAACATGCTTCCGTTAACACAAACTACAATGGCCTTAAAACCAAGGATTATAAATTGCTCCATCAATAAAAGTGGTTCTTTTTGCCAAAGTGGAAAGGCTGCAGTCAGTCCTTCTTTGGCAAGTGCCTGCTGTCGAAAGTTGCGCAGGTCCTGTAAAAATAAATCTCCATAAATGCCCGTGGCAAACCCTTCGGCCCGCAGGCCTGCCAACGTTTGGGTCATAGCAACATCGTACACGGGCATGGTAGGGTTGCTGGGCATTACCATTTGTTGCAACGGCAAACCCGTTTGCAACGCCTGCGCCTGCAACATTGTTTCACGAACACCGTGCACGGCAATTTTGCGCTGACCGGCGGTTACGTTGGTAACCAGTTTTGCTACATGGTATTCACTGTTTTGCAGGGCATAGTACAATGCCAGGGCACTGTCCTTACCACCGCTCCAGCTAAAAAATGCTTTTTTCTTCATGCTTGTTTTACCAGTTGGCCCTTACGCCGGCATTTAAAATGGCGGGGATGGAATTATACCCACGTACGTCAAAAAATTGTTTGTTACCCAGGTTTTGGCCATCGGCAAAAAACGACAGATGATTATTTAATCTGTACCCGGTGTACATGCCTACAATAAAATAGCTTTCCAGTTGTACATCTTTACGGGCATAGCCACCAACATCAAGGCGGCCGTCAACATACCGGCCGTTGACCGACACGTTCCATTTTGGAGTAACCTGGAGGTCAATAATTAGGTTTGCGCTGTTTTTTGGTCGCCGCAACAGGTAATTATATGTAACAGTATCTTGGTTAGTGGTCCTGTTTTGGGTGGTTTCTTTTGGTATCAGTAGGGTGTAGTTGGCAGTTATGGTCAATTTTTTAACCGGGGTGTAGGTTGCCTCGTACTCAAGCCCCTGCACCCTTTGCTTTATGTAGTTAAAATAGTTGAAGGTGATATAGTTATAGTCAATACCGTTATTAATGTTGCGATTAAAATAAACCAGCCTGGTGCTAAGCGTATTACAATTCAATTGAACGCCACCTTCGTAGTTTACCGATTTTTCGGGCGTAAGCTGCCTGTTAAGGCTTAGCTGGTACAAAGTTGGCGCTTTAAAGCCCGAGGAAGCACTACCAAACAACCGCAGCTTTTTGGTAACTGCATACGATGGATTAAAGGTATACGTGCTGTTGTTGCCATAACGGCTATGTGTGTTTAGCCTGCCGCCTATTTCAAAAGCGAACTGTTGGTTTTTGCTTACATAATTTAACGATGCATACAACCCACTTTGGCTAAGCGATGTGTCGTTAAAACTATCGTCGTAGGGTCCAAAACTGCTTACAGAGCTATATTGCTGGTTATACGACGAATAGCGAAAGTCGGCCCCTTGCAGCAAAGTAAAACCGCTGCCAAGGTTTATGGCAGCATACAACTCGGCAAACTGGGTTTTTGCAAAATAGTTGTTGCGTTCAAAAATGGTACTGGTTTTAAACCCGCTGTCGTTGGCATAACGGCGGTTTAGCTGGCTGTATTGGTAATTGCCGGTTAGGGTTACAAAGTCTTTTTTAAATATAAAACCTGCACCGGTATTTACGTTGTCGTTATTTATTGTATAGTCCTTTTCGTCAACAAACACGCCGGCGTCAATATCGGCCTTATAGCCGCTGTACATCATAAACGATTTTAACAGCAGGTATTGCGCTGCCTGGTAGTTTACCTGCGCGTTTACTACGTTTCCGTTATAGCCGTCATTATCAAAACCCATGCTGCCCGTGCTGTCGTAGGCTGCCGAAAACCCATCGGTACGCAGGCTACCATACCTGGCCGAGTACGAAAACTTACCTGTTTTGCCATATACCTGTGCACTGCCTTTAAGCGTGCCATAACTGCCACCCACCAGCGATCCCTTTATATTGAAAGGTTTGTTGGCGTTATTATCAACCGTTATAATATTAATTACACCCGCCACCGCATCGCTGCCATACAACGTGCTTTGGGCCCCTTTGCAAACCTCAATGCGGTCAATGTTGTCAATGGAAAAAAGGTTTAGATCAAACTCGTTGTTAATGGTGCTGGGGTCGTTTACCGGTATGCCATCTAACAAAATAAGGGTACGCCCGCTACCGGCACCGCGCATATAAACCGTTTGTACGCTGCCCGTGTTGTTAAGGGCGCCGTTAATGGTAAGGCCCGCCTGCTCGTTCAGCACCTGGGCCACCGTTTTGCCACCGGCCTTGTTTAGTTGTTCCCTTGTAATTACAGTAATTACTTTGCCGGTAGTGCTTTGTTTTTGTGCATACTTATTGGCGGTAATTACCAATGGGTCCCCAGCGGTACCCGTAATGGTGTCGGTTTGCGCATAAGCGCCAAACACCAGCAGCAGGTTAGCTGCTGCAATTAAAATTTTTGTGGTCATAGTCCGTTACATTTTTGGCTATGAACCTTCAGAGTAGAACGTACGAAATGAAATTGCTTTCTGCAGAAAAGCTCTTACATCTCCTGCTTTTCGCCCGAAAGCCCGATGATTAAATATGCATACTGGCAGGTCTTCTGGCTCGTTTTCTGATGAAATCCTTCCCATCCGCCAGGGCGGACAGTGGTATTTTTTTCAACAGTGTGAATTATTAATAGCAGGTTGTGAAGAAAACTTACAACTAACCAATAACAATACACTATAACTTACAGCTACGGGGATAGCGCCGGAATTACACCGGCTTCCCTTTTAATCCCTTATTTGCAACAGCAAAAAAAGGAACCAATTGCATGGCAAATGTATAGGCGAATAATAACATAATCTTTAATTTTTTGTGCAAAGCCGGGCATTGTAACCATAAGCATCGGTGGTCCTGCTTTTCGCTTGTAGTCCCTTGCTGCGCAAAACAACCGGCGCAGCAAGGGAGCTACCGCTTCAATCAGGGCTATAATTTCGGCACTATTATTTCTATTAAACGGCAGATTGTATAAAATACGAACGGGTACATCTTTTGCAAAAATTAGTGTTGGTAAGATTTTTTAACCCAACAATAGTTATTGGATAAAACGTTTCGGCAGGTAATGGAAGCCAGGCAAAGTGGTTTTAAAAGTAGGAATGAAAACATGGAAAGAGTTTTTGAAACAAGCGTTTACTGATGCAGAGATTGCAAAAACGAAACCGTGCGGACTGAGCCTTAAAAGTAATATTACAAGGCTTTAATAGTAAACGCCTAATGATATTTAAAAATATACTTAGGGTTAAAAAAAGGGTGAATTATGAGTAGTGAATAATAAGTAATTATTGTAAAAGCAGGCCATGCACTCACAACTGACAATTTACTACTCAATATAGCTAAGACATTTATAAATAACCAGACACTTATAAATAACCAGAAATGAGTTATTATTAAAACAGATTAATTATGAATTATGTAGATGTTTTTTTGGCACTGGTGCTATTGCTGGCAATGTGGGGGGGCTGGCAAAAAGGCTTTATACTTGGCCTGACCGATTTACTATTGTTGGCCGGTAGTATAGCATCGGCCATTTATTGGTATCCCCGCGCCGAAGTTATTTTGTTGCGTTGGTTTCCGCAGGTGGCGGCATGGAGCCGACCGCTGGCTTTTTTAGCAGTTTTTGCACTTGCCAGGTTATTATTGTCGGCGTTGACCAATTTAGGACTTAATTATATGTCACCATCGGTACACCGGCACCCGCAAAACCGGTTGCTAGGCACCCTTCCCGGATTTATAAATGGATTATTGTACGGCGCTATTTTTTCGGTGCTGCTACTAGCGGTTCCTTTAAATGAACAACTAACCGAAAATACCCGGAACAGCCGTTTTGCACCCAAACTAGCACTACAGGCAGAGTGGTTGGAAGATAAAATTTCACCAGTTTTTAATGGCCCGGTAAAACGCTCAATTAACAACACCACCGTGGAGCCCGGCTCGCCAAAAAGCATTGACCTGCAATTTACTGTAGAGAATACCAAACCGCGGCCCGACCTTGAGTTGCAAATGCTTACACTAATAAACGCCGAGCGGATAGAACGGAAGCTAAGGGCCCTGGTAGCCGATCCATCGCTGGTGCCTGCCGCCCGTGCACACTCGGCCGATATGTTTGCCCGCGGGTATTTTAGCCACCAAACCCCCGAAGGCCTCAGCCCTGCCGACAGGGTAAAAAAGTACAAAGTGCGCTACCTGGTATTAGGCGAAAACCTTGCCCTTGGTCCTACATTAAGTATTTGCCACCGCGGCCTCATGAACTCCCCCGGGCATAAAGCCAATATTTTAAGCAAGGCATATGGCCGTGTAGGCATTGGTATTGTAGATGGCGGCGTGCATGGGTTAATGGTTACGCAGGCGTTTAGAAATTAGGCGGGGTTACAGCAAGTAACGAATGGATCAATAGTTAACAATACAAATGAACCATCATTGAATTGTTGGTTATTATTTACCCTCAGGGGTTTAAATACAAAGGCGTTTATTTGTTCACAGGTTGCGCCCCCGGCGCGCCATGGCTACTAGTAAATAACCCTGTGGGGTTGGAAAATATTGGCGGTGGCTATCTACAAATTGCGCCCCTGCAAGCCAGAGTTTAGGCAACCCAGTTGGGTTTGGGAAAACAATGGCGGTTAGCGATCTTTGGGTTTTGCCCCGGCGCGCCGTGACTACTGTTAGGCAACCCCTGTTGGGGGCTTACTATTACATTGATAGTTGGCTAGCCATGGGTTACGCCCTGTTGCGCGGTGGCTATTATTGGGTTACCCCCTGTGGGGGCTGTGGTACACAGGCTGTTGGTGTTAACGGGTTGCACCGATATTCTTACAGCTGTAAATGAAGCCCTCCGCGCAATGTATTTAAGGTAAGCGCTGGCAAATAATGGCCGAATTGTTTTGTTTCTGTAAAAGGGAGTGACACAACGATGTTAAATAGATATTCAAAAGCTGGTTTCCACAAAAGCCTGCATTAAATGACAAGGCCTTACCGCGGAAACAAATAAAGAAGCCCGGAGGGCTTTAATAACAATACCCCGGCGCACCGGAGTGGAACAACGGGATAGCGAAAAATAGATTTATTAAGCCCCGAAAGGGGGTATTGGATTTTTGCAAAAACATACTTTGTATGTTACTTTTAAAAACACTTTTATGATTTAAAAGAATAGTTGAAATGAAAAATTATTATTTAATTCTTTGTTGTGCCACAATGCTGTGCGTAAGTGGTTTTAACAAGCCTTATGCAGGTGTTTTTTTAATGAGATAAAGGAGAATTTTGTAAAGGTGACAGACAACCTTTATTTCTATATACGAAACTTCAAACCAGGAATATAGATCGTATAAATTGTATTTGAAAGAAACCAACCAAATTGATTTGTTTAATGCAAATCAATTAGATACTTCGAAATGGTCAGGAGATAAAAAAATTAATAAGCCTTTTGTAGTTTATTATCATTTCAGCAAATCTTACAATAATTACCCTGTTGTAACAATAAGCTATGATAATGCAATAAATTTTTGTAATTGGATGACACAACAATATAACCGGGACCAGTCGCGAAAATTTAAGAAGGTTATGTCTAGATTACCGACAGAAAAGGAATGGACACTTGCTGCAAGTGCAGGAAAGGAAAATCGAATTTTTTAGTGGGATGGTATTTATTTGCGGAATAAAAAAGGAGTGTATTTAGCAAACTTTAAAAGAATTAATGAAGCAAACTTAACTTTTGATATTGTTTCAAAAACATATAAAATGTTAGATGGAGCAAGGGAAGAAAGAACTGTGATTTTAACTGAAAGGCACGCTTTTTATCCAAATGAATTTGGCATATATAATATTATTGGGAATGCAGCAGAAATGGTGGCGGAAAGAGGAATTGCAAAGGGCGGCAGTTATAATGATCCTGGTTTTGATATAAGAATTGAGAACGAAAAAAAATATGAATATGCCTGACCCGAAATTGGATTTAGAGTGGTGATGGAAGTAGTAGAGCCGTAAGGCAGCGTACAATGTTATATGTGTGCAAATGGTTCAGATTTTGTAGAGGTTAGCCCGGCCCTTTAATGTTGCGTTGCCTATGCCGGAAATTTTTTATTTAGCTGTTAAAATTACATACGAATCGTTGGGAATAGAACGGTTGCCGCTTACACCGTCGTTTAGCGGATCAGCAATCTGGCAATCCCTTCGGGGGTGGAAATATAGACAGGAGGTGGTCTACGGGTTGCACCCCGGCGCGCCAGGGCTGTTTAAGTTTAACCCATCTGGGGTTGGATCAAATTGATGTTTGGAGGTACAAAGGCTGCGCGCCGGGACTATTCAAATTCAACCCCTCCGGGGTTGAATTGTCATGACGGTTGGGTGTCCACCGGTTACATCCGCGGCTATTGTTGGGCAACCCCTCCGGGGTTAGAATGTATTGGCGGATGGTTGTCCACGGG
>JBBRUR010000169.1:0-6837 GCA_038247635.1 Chitinophagales bacterium | reverse complement strand
GGGCAATATTAAAGCAGTATTTGAAAGGGTATTTAAGGAAACCGATGTACCTGGCGTTATATCGCCATACAAATCTTTTAAAGATTTATCAGCCGTAGCATTGACTTGTGCAATAGTCATGTTTGTAAAAAGCAAGTATCAGCACACCCCCATAAAGGTTTTTAATTGATGTTTCATAGCTGTTTTTGTTTTTTTGCCAACAATGCTTTAATGTTAATTGCCTGAAGTATACACCAGCACTCATTTGGTCTTTTTCTATTTTTTATAAAATAATTTTTTTACCCCCTTCTGTACATTGGGTGAAACATAAAAAGGACTTTTCGTTTGTTTATTAGCTACGGATAGCTAGTGTTTAAGTGATGTTGATATATACACTTATTAAACACTAAAGGAGTACATAGCACGCAGCATTTAACACTATGGGCACTCCACCTACGCCAACTACTTTATGCCAGCAAGCTCAGCTTTTTAATTTCATCAGGCGTTAATGTCCGTGAAAAAACCGCCTTCTCCAATTTCCCCTATAAAAAAATTGCCCATCCCTTTTTTTAGTTCTACGGCCCCAACTGTAAAATCTGAACCGTTGTTACCTAACCCCTTCATAAACCGGTAAAGGTCTTTACTATGAAACGCACCATCATCATAGCCGCGAAAACCTTTGGTATTTTTTATTAGTTCGGGTTCCCCGGCCATAAACGCTCCGTTTAAAAAGGATCGTATAAAAGTGCCGTCATAAGTAAAAGCAATAAAATCGGGTAACTCAAAAATAGTTTGTACTTAAAATCCCGTGTCCGCCGCAAAGTCCATGTATTTCTCCCAATCGTACAACGTTAGGTTATGAACGCCTTCACGCATGTGATAGCCCATATTTGAACTTTTCACGGGTGTGTTTTTCGCCGGTTGTTCATTAACCGGAAGTGGTTTTAGTCCAAAGAGTTTGTATACGGGTTCAGCATATTTCAATGACAAAAATTCACCTACGGGGTCGGCCCAGTTGTCTTCAGATGCACTTGCAACATATACAGCGCGGGGTGCAATTAATGCAATCAGCTCATGTTGATCCATTGGTAATGCATTTACGTTTGTATTGTAATTTTTGTAATTATCGCAAAACCAATGCGGAAAGTTTGTATTTAAATCTTGTATCGTTTCACCAACCAAATGTCGTGACAGTGCGGCTCCTCCTTCGCCAGAGCAACTGGATATAGTAAGTGCAAAACGTTTGTCCTGTGCACCTGCCCACAAGGCGGCTTTGCCACCCCGCGAATGGCCTATAACCGCCACTTTTGAATTATCAATACTTTTATCTTTTTCAAAATAATCCATTACCCGCATAGCGCCCCATGCCCAGGCACCAATGGCTTTCATGCCGTTAGGTATTTTTAGTTGTTCAGGATAAAGGCGTAAAACTTCCTGGTCGTACGTTTGCTTATTATCAGCAGCCACATCGCTTACATTAAATGCGGCTATAGCATAACCCCGTTTTATAACTTCTTCGGCAGGCCAAAATTCGCTTTTAATACTGCGGGTTACATCCGTATTGCCTTTTGGGCGGTGGTTAATCAGCAAAAAAACCGGACAGGGCTTTTTTATTTTTGAAGGGATGAAAAGCAGCAGGTTAATGGTAACTAACTGGTTGTTTCGATAAACATTAATAGCTATCTCCTTTAAAGTAGCTTCTCCGTTCATCGCCATTTTATCTTCCGATTTAAGTTTAAAACGAACACTATCAAAATCTTTTGGAACCTGTCCATGAAGGTTATCTTCAAATAAAGTAAGAATTTCTCCCCGTCTGCTCTTCAACCAGCTATTACGATCACTTATTTTTTTTCCGGAATTACTGACTAACGGATCAGGAAGTGCCATTTTAACGGCCGGTTCATTCATCTGTCCATAACTGCCGAAATAAAAAAATACCAGGATAGTAATACTCCAAATTTTGTAATATTTACTTTTCATAATATCAACTTTTTAGTATTAATAAGCATCATAATATCAATTGCAACAACAGGGTTGCTACCTCCATTGCCTGATTTTTTTTTACAGGGATTAAGGAGGATATTTTACCGGTAACTGTGTAAGGTTTGTTGGTACAGGGCCCGCGTAACTCACAAGCCAGTCGACACTTAAAATAAGCACTAACCAAACCACTGATAGGTTTACTGTATTGGGCCATTTTTAAAAATGCTCTAAAGCTAATTTGCGTAACTACCTTTTTATGTTACCCTAATTATATTAATCGTTAATTGCAAAGGTTACATATTTGTCTCCCGATTTTGATTTTAATTTTCCTCCACCGCAAGCAATTACTATGTACTGTTTGCCCTTGATTGAATATGAACCTGGTGAGGCATACCCTGCAGCCGGCAAGCCTGCCTGCCACAAAGTTTTGCCATCGGTTTTATCAAAAGCCCGGAGCTTTTTATCGAGGCTGGCTGCAATAAAAATAAGTCCGCTTGCAGTTACCACCGGACCCCCGTAATTATCAGTGCCTGTTGGCGGAATGCCTTTTTTTGTCAGCTCTTCGTACTCGCCCAACGGCACCTGCCATTTCTGGTCACCAGTGTTTAGGTCAATGGCTGTAAGCGTACCCCAGGGTGGAGTGCTTACCGGGTAGCCGTTGCGGTCGTACCAACGGTTATACCCGGTATGCTGGTAAGGCGATTTATAACCGGTGCCTTCGGCTCCCTTTACCTGAATGCTGCCCTCTTTTTTGTTTGTTACAAAAGCGACAATCACCTTTCTTTCCGCCTTGGAAATATGCGAGAAGGAAGGCATCATTCCCCTTCCCTTTTCTAACAGTTGCAGCAATTCGTTGTCGCTGTATTTTTTTTCAACGTTTGCCAGCGAAGGATACGAACCGTCGTGATTGCCTTTGAGGTCATCGCCGTGACAGGCCGCACAGCGGTTGATGTACAAGGCTTTGCCCGTGACTGATGCGCCATTGGCATCTTGCTGTGCATCAACAAGTGAGGTATAAACCGGCAACTGTTTAGCCGGTACGTACAAAATGCCGTTTGGGTCGGTGGCCGCGCCACCCCACTGCGGCCCGCCATCAGTGCCGGGAAAAAACAAGGTCATTTCGCGGCCAACCGGTATGTAAGCGCTTCCGTGGCGCGATGCCCGAAGCATTTTTACCAGGCTATCTTTGTCGGCAACAAATGAGTTGAAATCTTCCTCGTTAAAAACCTGCCGGGTAAATGGCTGCGGCTTTACCGGAAATGGCTGTGTAGGACTTGGATACTCTCCTTTTACAGCGTCGGTGCGGGTGTTTTTTTCAACAATCTCAAACAGTGGCTTGCCCGATACGCGGTCAAAAACAAATACATACCCCTGCTTTGTCAATTGCGCTACGGCATCGGTTTTAACACCCTTTTGAATTACCGTTACCAGATTTGGTGGGGCGGGTGGATCCCTATCCCAAATATCGTGATGCACAAACTGAAAATGCCACAACAGTTTGCCGGTAGCAGCCTCCAATGCCAGCAGGCAATTGGCATACAGGTTGTTGCCCCTTCGGTTGCCGCCAAAAAAGTCGTAAGCCGCAGAACCGGTGGGTGCATACACTATCCCGCGCTCCCTGTCTATGGCCATACCTGCCCAGCAGTTGGCGCCGCCAATACGTTCCCTTGGTTTTGCCGGAAACCAGGTATCATAGCCCGGTTGCCCAGGTTCAGGGATTGTTTTAAACGTCCATACCAGTTTGCCCGTATAAACGTTGAAAGCCCGGATATCTCCCAAAAGCGCTGTTTCCCCTTCCGCAACCCTTGCGCCAACAATAATTATGTCTTTATAAATTGTATTGGGTGTATTTGCCGTTACATAATTGTCTGCATTTGGCCGCGAAATTCCTTCCTTTAAATCAATTTTACCATTGTTTGCAAATTGTGGTACTAATTTTCCCGTTAGGGCATCAATTGCATAAAGCCATTTACCGGCACCAAAAAATATTCGCCTGATGGTACCATTAGTAAAGTAAGTAACGCCCCTGCTGGTAGTTCCATCCACATCGTTGATAGCTGTTTTCCAAAGCTCTTTTCCGGTAGCGGCGTCCAGTGCAAACACCTGGGTTTTAGCGGAAACACCGTACAGTATGCCATCAATGATGATGGGGTTACTTTGCATTTGCGTGCCTTGCAACACTGAATCTTCACCAACCGATGAGTAGGTCCATGCCACTTTGAGTTTACTTATATTAGCTTTAGTTATCTGACCGAGTTTTGTATAGTGACTTCGTGCGCCATCACCATTATATTCAGACCAATTGGTTGATGGTGAATTTCTTGACATAGCCTCTAAGACTAAGTCTTCGGGATTTTTTTTGTTAGGCTTGCAGCCCATTAAATAAACAGAAAAGCTGAAAAGGAAAAATAAACCCGTTATATTTTTTAGCATAGAGATTTTAATCATATTGTTTCGTATTTAAAGACCTTACTTTTTTTCTGAAAGGACCTGATGACTTCTTTTTAAATGGACCTCATTTTTATATTACCAATATTACATACCTCGTATTTACACTACTGATTTGTAGAAAAAACAGCGCCGGAAAAGCCCAGGTGAACCCTGCCGATCCAGGGGTAAGTATCCGGTGCGCCACCGTTTCCTGTTGTTATTTTTACATACAATGTTCCGGGCGAAAAGGACGGCACTTCATAAATATATTTATCTACCGGATTATCTTTTTGTCCTGAGTAGGCACTGGTATACCCTTTTTCGCACCGTTGGTATAATTGGTTTGGAAGGATTACTCCAGGACGGCCCGTCGCGGGAATATTCGATCAATAAAGAATCCTGCTTATTATTAAATACAAAAACCTTTATAGATTTTACCTGATTTGCTTTGTAAATAATCTCTCCCGATCCCGATCCCGAAGTTCTTACTACCTGGGAAAAATCTTCTTCTGTTTGTCGTAACCTGGGCCATGTTTCGGAATTAATGACCATATTTGAACTTCGCGAACAAACCTTTGAGAAATCAAATAAATTACCCATTACAACACGTTGTTTTACGGTAACTGGTCCTACTATATTGGATGGGACGGTAATACCGGAAGTGTTTTTCCCTTTTACCCGATAGTACCAGGCAGCGCCGATTGTTGCACTAGAATCAGTGAACATCGGGTAATAATATAAATTGAAACTAATATCAATATCACCACTCACATTCGTCCAGGGCCCTGTTTTAGACCTTGCCCGTTCAACAACGTAAAACCGGGCACCAGGGGTGCATCTCCACTTTAAAGCCGCTGCATTTTGCCCGCCACTTCTATATAAAAAGGGCTTGCCGTAAGGTGCAGGTAAGGGTGGAGTAGTTGCGCCCCTGATTTTATAGGAATAGTTTCTTATGGCCCTGAGGTTTTTTTCTTCGTTAAAGTAGGCACCACTGTTAAAACCCGGCCAGCGGCTTCCGCCCCAACTGTACGCGTGGAAAAGCGCATGTCCCCCAATTCCACCCTTATATTGATATTTCATTAAGCTCCATAATAAGGCCCCGTCGGTACCTGTCAGTTCTACACGCTGCAGGGTTTCTTCAAAGCCATCTATTCGTTGAAATTCATCAATGATCATAGGTATCTTGCCCTTACAAACGGCCCACAATTCATCAACAGTTCCGCTATAATTTGGATATTGGCGGGTTTTTACAAAATCAATTTTCTTACAGCGGTGCAAAACATCATTAGCAAGTGTTGCCATTTGCTCTACGCCATTTGCTCTTCGCGGATCAGCGATTAAATGATGCGGATCTATACCATTTAAATAGGTTGCCATTTCATCAATCCACGTTACCTGGTTGTTGGGCACTTTGTTTCCAAATTCCCAGGCCAGTATGGCCTTATCGTTTTTATAAGAAACGCCGGTATAAAAATTTTTACGATTCGCAATGGTGTTCAATAAATGCTTAAACCCTTCCTTTACAGCCGGAGCCGTGTAATAATTTCCACCTCCATATAAAGCGCTGAAGGCAGCAGAGCCGCCCCAATAACCGTGCTCCTTTACCAAACAAAGAATGGTCCGCATGCCGTACCGGTTGCAAAGCCGGAGCATTTTATCAATATGCCGCAAGGCAACTTCGTTGTAAGTGTTTGCGCCAGTTACCAGCGCTTCATATTCATTGGAACCATTGGCAACGGTAATACCCCAGGTACGAAATACGGTAACACCCATTTGCGACATGTCTTTAAAATAACTTTCCATTTCATAACTTAATTCAGTTGGATCATACGCATAGCCACTTTCCGGATTGGTGTATTTGTATCCATCATATTGACCATTGATGCTTGGGGCATTTACACCAATAAAACGAAATACCTTTTGTCCATCGTACAGTTTATCGCCACTTTTAGTTAAGTAGTAAGCAAAGGGTTGTGCCTGGCTGATGATGGTTATCAATGACATCATCGCCAGGCCGATCAGCTTGACTACTCTTTTGTCCATTGTTTGGTATTTGAAGATTTATAGAATGGGGTATTTAAGCATTAGAAGCCGGCAAATTCGCGGTGCGATACAAAAACGGTATGCCTCCTTCTTATTCAGTTTTAATCTTAGAAATACCCGCCCTTTTCCGTAATCTCCTGTACGCTGTCACCAGCCTTTACCCAGCCAAAAATTTTCTTTTCATTCTCCTTGATTTTCTCTGCACAAATTAACACAGCATAAGCAACATCACGGGGCACAACCAGGACGCCATCAATATCGCCCAATACCACGTCGCCGGGTTTAATGGTAACGTCATCTATTTGCAACACGGTTTGGTAATGTGTAATCAGGCATCTGCCCAGGCTTCTGTTGGAGATGCGGTATTTGTAAAACACCGGGAAGTCAGCTTCCAGTATCTGG
>JBBRUR010000168.1:0-6930 GCA_038247635.1 Chitinophagales bacterium | reverse complement strand
GGCGGCAATAGGTTGGACAATGCTGTGCTTTGGCAACAATATGTTGAAGGGAAGCAGACCTACAAACAATTGGCCGCCAGGTATGGTTGTTCTTCAAAAACCATCCAGAGGAGACTGGACAAGGTAGAACCCAATCCACCTGCCCAAGATGTAAGAGACATAGCCGTACTAATGGATACCACCTACTTTGGCCGGGGCTTTGGTGTCATGCTTTTCAAAGACGCCTACAGTGGTAGGAACTTATACAAAGAGTACGTGAAAACAGAGACCAACCTGAAGTATGCGGAGGGCATCAGGCACCTGTTGAACCAAGGGTTCATCATAAAGGCGATCGTGTGCGATGGGCGCCGGGGATTACTACAACTCTTCCCATCCATTCCTATACAGATGTGCCAGTTCCACCAAGTGGCCATCATCAGGCGATACCTCACTAAAAAGCCCAAAATGCAGGCCAGCAAAGAGTTATGGGAACATGTATTGCACTTAAAGATGACAGATAAAGAAAGTTTCGAAGGAGGGTTGAGCGGGTGGTATTCTGTTTGGAAAGATTTTCTGGACGAACGGAAGACGGATGAAAAAGGCAAGAAGAGGTATGTCCACAAAAGGCTTAGGAGTGCCTACCGGAGTCTGAAAACGAACCTGCCATGGCTGTTTACCTGGTACGATAAAATGGAGCTTGGAATACCGAACACCACCAATGCAATCGATGGTCATTTTGCCGACCTGAAAAACAAACTACGCAATCATAACGGGTTGTCGATACAAAGAAAAAAGAAGTTCATAGATGAGTTTTTGAAGGCATGAGATCATCAAAATAAAATAACCGTTATGGGTTACACAACGGTTATCGTACTTTATTTCGACGATATCAAGCTATCCCTGGCAGGTTGCTCTCCAGCAGAGCCCGCTTCCGTTTTGCTTGATAAAACAAAGGTCATGAAACCAACTGAAAGGTGAGGAAAACTTAAAATAAAAACAGCCTGATAAATGTCTATTAGAGAGTAAGGTCTATAAAACAGCCTGATTTATGTCTATTACACCCATTTTTAAACCAATTTCTAACCATCTTACCTTATGAAAGCAATGATTATTGGCCTGGCGGCGATGATTACTTTGTGTGCCTGCCAACCATCTATTTCCAAAACTATACAGTCGGCGTTACCATTGCAGGGCACCTAGCATTTATTACAAGCCACTGTTATTGAAGGCGGCGATACCACGGTTACGGACTATACCAAAAACGTTTCGTTTATTAAAATCATTAACGATACCCACTTTGCCTTTTTAAGCCACGATGTAAACGGAGGTAAGGATTCAACCAAAAGCTTTACGGCTGGTGGCGGCACTTACACCTTAAAAGACAGTACCTACACCGAGCACCTTAAATACTTTACCGACCGTGCGTGGGAAGGCCACGACTTTTCCTTAACCGTTCGCATACAAAACGATACGTTGGTACAAAGTGGCGTGGAGAAAATAGCGGCGGCAAATATTGACCGAATTAATATTGAAAAGTATGTACGGGTGAAATAACCTGATAGCCCCAGGTAACTACCTATTTAGAACAAGGCTTTGGTAGCTATCGTTCGCCCATGAAAATGATTTTATGGCTTGCAGGCACTTTAGTAATAGCAGGCTTTTTAAGTTGTTGTGGCGCAAGGTGCCCCAAACGCATTTTAGTAAAAACAAGATGGATTTATGGTTCTGCCGGTTGTGCTACCAGTACTGACTGTGCAATACAGGTAATTAAGATAAACAAAAGCACTTTTATACTTCGCCAAAACAAGTGTATTAATTACGAAGCGCCTTTTATGTTTTTGTTGACAGGAAATAAGAAAGCAATACTAATGGACACCGGCGCTACGGAAGATGAGCAAACTTTTTCACTGTTTACTACTGTGGATAGCTTGCTGCAACATTGTAAAGCCAGCAGTGGGCCTATTGAATTGATTGTTGCGCATACCCATGCGCATAGCGATCATGTTGGCGGCGATAATTAATTTAAGGATAAACCTTTTGTAACGGTTGTTGAAAAAAATGTAGAAGATGTGCAATCATTTTTTAACATCAGTGAATGGCCAACACAAATGGCAACTTTTAATTTGGGTCATTGGCTTATTGACATAATACCTATACCCGGCCATCATAAAACCAGTATAGCCGTTTATGACCGTAGCACCCGCCTGTTGCTAACCGGCGATAGTTTTTATCCCGGCCGTTTATATGTGCAGGACTACAACGCGTTTGTAGCCAGCACCCAAAGGCTCACAACTTTTGCTGCTACGCACCCAGTTTCAGCCATAGTAGGCAACCATATTGAGATGACCGATACGCAGGAGTTGCCTACCCAACCGGCACCACCTTTCAACCAAAGGAACATGTACTACCATTAAAGGTGACCGACCTTAATAAACTAAATACCGCTTTAAAGTTTTTGGGCGATACACCGAAGAAGGAAATATATGATCACTTTATTATCTATCCAAAATAACCCTTGACACAAAAATTGGTGGAGCATTACCAATTAATGTATTTTAGACATCCTCTTTACTTTTAAAAAAGCCACATGAAAATTGTATCGTCTGCAATGCTGTTAGCATTTGCCTTATTTGAATCGCTTTGCATTAAAGCACAATCAAGAAACCTTTTTAACGGCCGCGATTTGAAAGGCTGGCATGCCGATGTGCCCGCTATGGACACGGATAGCAAGGCCATTATGCCTTTTATAGTGCGTAATGGTTTGCTGGTAAGCCTCGGCACTCCAGGCGGGCATTTGATAACCGATTCGGTTTTTAGAAATTACCGCTTAGAGGTACAATATCGCTTTGCCGGCAAGCCCGGCAATTGCGGATTATTGGTACATGCCAGCACTTCACGATCATTGTATAGCATGTTTCCGCAAAGTGTTGAGGTGCAGATTGAGTACCAAAATGCAGCCGATTTTTGGTGTATAAACGAAGACATTACCGTGCCCGAAATGGAAAAGCGTCGCGGACCAAAAGAAAATTGGGGTATTAATGGCAATAAGCAACGCCGCATTAAACACCTGGCCGATGGTGCCGAAAACCCCATTGGCGTATGGAATACCATGATGATAGAATGCCTCGGCAATACGGTATCAGTTTGGGTAAACGGCCAACTAATGAACCAGGGCTATAATTGCACTACCGACCATGGGCAGATAGCACTGCAAGCCGAAGGATCGGAAGTGGAGTTTGCCAGGGTAGTGTTGACGCCGTTGAGGTAATTGTTATCTTTTTCAATACTAGCTTATTGCCTTATTTTAACTTAAAGATTGTTTTATCAGAAGATTGTTTCCGGTGATTTTACCTGGGGACTTGTTATTCAATCACTCCGTGGTTAAAGATTTATTTCTGTGTTGATGTCACGGGTTTTACCCCGGCGCGCCGGGGTTTTTCAAATTAAACCACTAAGGGGCTACAGTAACAAGGGCAGCGATTTACACCACAGATTACTTGTTTGTTATTGATTACTTTTAACCTCTTTGCAATAGAAAATTGAAGGCCATGGGCGTAACCACTGACCACGCGTTTTAACTCGTTTTATTCTGTCTGGTGCAGTCTCCTACTTCAGGCTTGCCTGGTAGCAAGGCCCCGCTAAACCCTGGTTAGGTTTTAATAGCTTAGCGCGTAATACTGGTCAGTATAAAACCAGCCTTTTTATTTATTACTAATAACCCGTTGGGTAGCAGGCTGGTGTTTACGATTAAAGGCTGGGATTCCCCGGCCGGGCACAAACGCTATGACCGGCAAAAGAGCACCTTCATAACTGCTATGGGCAAAAAAAGAGTAAAAAAGGGCGAAAATTGATAGCTTAAAAACAAACATGGCAGAAATAAAATATCACAACTCTAATGGTCAGTTGGTAATATGTACTTTATCTTAATCATAGCATTTTTTTCTAAATTTGATGAAGCGTAAAGTGTGTATTTATTGCTGCCTGCGTCAATTAGCACCATAGCGGTATTTGGAGGAATTGAACCAAGGTTGTGCGCAACGATAGTAACCTCATAAGTAGCATTAGTTGAATTTAAAGGTATTTTAAATATAATAGGCTTGTGAGATAACCGTTGCCGACTGGCAATGATGTTGTTATTAAGCAAAACACTGATGCTGTCACCATCTTCAATTCCATTATCAATTAGTTGTATAGTAATTTCTTTTTCAGAAGTGGTGATCGTTTGCACGGTATCAGTTATTCTGCTTCTTGTAATTTTTAGTATTTCATCACCAACTGCGCTAATACTAAGGGTATCAATTTAAGTATTGGTAATTTTATTGCTACCAACATTTTTGTTTGATTTACGCAGAGCCTGGCTCATAAAAGCAGTGGTATCGGCTAACAAGCTTTTACGCGTAAGGGTTACCCTTGTAAAAGCTGTTATACCCAAAGCCATAATATTCATTGCTAATGATTTGGGTAAAACGCTTCCTTTTAGCAAAGCTGTTTCATTACGCTCGAAATAATCCAGGTTAAAAACGCACTGACTATGACCAAACGTTTTTTCAATAAACCCCATTCCTTTTCCCCTTAGCTTTTGTTTTAAAGAGTCGAATTTACCTTCGAAATTTACTTTACAATATCCTCCCCCACCTGTATCGTAGGTATAGCCTATATATCTGTCTCCATCACGTACAATTACCAGCTCAACATACTCTGCGCCAAAATTGGCTGTACCCGTCCATTTACCTGTCAAATTTTGAGCGGGTAAAAAGCAGGGCAGCATAAATAAAATGAAAGCAAGTTTTATTATCATTGGATAATATTATCTATTTAAAATTTACGTTCTAATTATATCAGGTTCTTTAACGTGTTCGTTCAGAAAAAATTTGAGAAGCAAACTTTTCTATACAACAACTTTACTGGTCAATATTTTTTCTGTTTTAAGGCTTCTGCCAATTCTAATACTCTCTTTCGCCAACAGATCCAGGTCGGCGTGTTTGGTTCGCTTGTTTACATTGCACACCCTTATGGCAAACCGGCACTGTAACAAAGTAGCTGATGGTGAGGCGATCCCTTGCTCCTTTAATTGGATAAGCAGCTCAGTATTAACCGCGTTCAAATCAATATTCGATAATGTGGGTATGCTGTACCGGTAGCAAACAATGTTCATGGTAACGGGCGCCAGCAATTCAAGGTCGGCTGCTTTTTCCACAAGCCTTGTCAAATATAAAGATTGTTCAATATTCTTTTCTATCATGGCTGCATATTTTGCCATGCCATGTTCTTTTATCGACATCCAAACTTTTAGTGCCTTAAACCCCCTTGACAGTTCCATACCAAAATTACTAACCGGGTCGGGGCCACCGGCCAGGCCTCTTTTTTGCGGCAGCAGGTAACTGGGTGTTACCAAAAATGAGTCGCGATGCGCCTGCCCGTCTTTTAATAACACACAGGCTATTTCGTAGGGCATATACATCCATTTGTGCAGGTCAAAAGCCACACTGTCGGCTTATTCTATAGCCTGCAATGGCTGCCTGTACGCTGGTACCAATTTAGCCAGTGCACCAAAAGCCCCATCTATGTAAAACCAGCAGTCGTATTTTTTGCAAACGGCCAACAATTCATCCAGCGGGTCAATGGCGCCGGTATTAACCGTACCGGCATTGCCAATTATACAAAATGGAACCAGGCCGTTGGCTTTATCTGCTTGTATGGTTGCCACTAATTTTTCAATGTCTATTTGGTAAGCCTCGTTTACGGGTATCTTTTTAATTGAGTCGGTACCTAAGCCTAACACCTCGGCTGCTTTCTGCGGGCAGCTATGGGTTTCGGTGGAGCAATACATGGTCATTTGCCCGTCAACGGCATGTATGCCTTGTTTGCGAACATTTTTTTTTAACTGGCTGTTGCGTGCCACATTAAGGGCGGTAATGTTGGCCATAGATGCACCGCTCAACAAAATGCCAGTACCCGAATCCGGAAAGTTCATCATCTGTTTACACCAGTTAATTACCTGCTTATCTACATACATGGCAGCGTGTTCGCCAATGGTGGCATTAGGTTTCATGGCTGCCGCCAGCATTTCGGCCAGTACACCCATGGGCGTGCCGGTACCCTGCACCCAGGCAAAAAAGCGGGGGTGTATATTGCCTTTATTGTAGGGTAAAATAGAAGTTTTAAAAGCGTCATACACTTCATGCACAGGCGTTGGTTGCATGGGTATGGATGTATTAAACGTGCCCTTTATTTCAGCAGGTATTGGTATTGGTCTCCACACCGGTTCGTTACCAATATGCTAAAGGTAATCCATCATATCATCAACCATCTGGTGGCCCCGGGTCCTCCTTTCGGCCCAATTGGCCGGGTCCAGTGTCTCATCTGAAGGATTGTATTCCATCTTGAAAGTTTGTTTATAATTGGTAAGTCCCTTTTTTGCTGTGGTGTTTTTTACCATCAATTTCTACACTAATAAGTAGTTGCCAACGTTTTTTTATTACAGGGGCAAGCACAATACTTTATTACACAACGCTTACTTTAACAGACACAATCCTGCCACAAAAACGGATTTAAGCGTACTGCGGAACACTTAAACCAGCGGGGGCAAATTACCTTCTATAAGTGACGCCGGCTGTTTTCACCAACATAAAATATTTTGATTATTGTTTGGTGTTTTCTTGTAACATGCAGGGTTCCTCTGCCTGTTGCGCTATAGCTATGAAAGAGACCCCGGCAGGACGAAAAAAAATTTTCATTACTGTTTGGTGCTTACGTGTTTCATGCAGGGGTCCCCTGGCTGGCAAAAGCTAAGAAGGAGAATATAGCAGGACGAAAAAAATTTTCATTACTGTTTGGTGTTTACGTGTTTCATGCAGGGGTCCCCTGGCTGGCAAAAGCTAAGAAGGAGAATATAGCAGGACGAAAAAAATTTTCATTACTGTTTGGTGTTTACGTGTTTCATGCAGGGGT
>JBBRUR010000167.1:0-6935 GCA_038247635.1 Chitinophagales bacterium | reverse complement strand
CAGCGTAACAGGTGCGGTATTGGCCGAAAGTGCCGTAGTACCATTGCCCACGCGGCTCACCACCACGTTGCCGGTGGTAAACGACTGGGCCTGCACCAACGACGCAAGGCCGAGCATTGAGATTGTAAAGATTTTTTTCATTCAATAAATTTCCGTGATGTGTTTGTAAAACTTTAGTGGTAATAAAATAGTTGTGCGTTGATCCTCTAAAAACAAGTAAGACAACCTACCACCTATGTAAGACTACACCAGCTTCTACTTTTTTTATTAGGTAGAAGAATAACTCCAATTAATAATGGCTATTGATGGGTCATTTTTACAACCACCCCGGCCATGCTAAAACAATTGAAAAATTTATTCCGACATTAATTATCACTCGTTGCTGCACTCCTTAGAACTGCTTTAAATGTTTAGAAGAAATAAATACAAAACCGGTTAAATGATTCTTATGAAAAAAAATTGCTACTAATGGATTGTTATTAATTTTTATTTTGTTGACAACAAAAATTTTTGCAACCGACTATTACGTTTCTGCCCTTACCGGCAGTAATTCTTTTTCACGAACCTCTACGGGCCAGGCTTTTGTCACCATTAAAAAAGCGGCCGACCTAACCAATCCGGGCGATACCGTATTTATCATGAACGGCACTTACAACCCTATCGCCAACTTTCAGCAAAGCATCTTTACCATTACACGTTCGGGTACGCCAGGTGCTTTCATAACTTATAAGGCCTACCCCGGCCATACACCTAAGCTGCAATTGCAAACAGGGTTGAACTTTTAAATATGGCGTGCTATAGCTATAGATGCCTCGTACATTGTTATTTCAGGAATTGAAATAGAAGGTACCAACCAGCAACTTGATTATGCCGCTGCTTTTCAAACTTATACTGATTTTAAAAACAACATTAGGGAATAGAATAAAATCTCCATGTATAACTGCGCTTCCATTTCAATTGGTGGTGGCGCTGCTGCCCACCATGTAATTGTAAGTAATTGTAAAATATATGACACCGGTGGTGGAATTGGTGCATTTAATTGCGACTACATTACTATTGAAAACAACCTTGTTTACAATACCTGCTGGTATTCGATGTATGCAGGTAGCGGCATTAGCATACTTGCCCCCACCAGCATTAATGCAGCAACTACCTACAAAATGTTTGTGCGTAATAATGTGGTGCACAACAACAAAACCCTTAAACCATGGGAGCGAATTAGTGCGCTTAGCGATGGCAATGGCATTATACTGGATGTGAACGTTGGCAATGGCACTACTACATTTCCGTATGTAGGCCGCTACCTGGTAGAGAATAATATTAGCTACAATAATGGCGGCGGCGGCATTCATGCATACAGCGCCAACGGGGTTGACTTTATTAATAATACCACTTACAATAATGGCACCGTAGTGGGTTATCCCGAAATAGATGGACAGAACTGCTTGCATGTTAAGATATATAACAACATTATGTATGCCCGCACGGGAGGCGCCTGTAACCTGAATGACGAACTCGGCTACCTACGATTATAACGTGTATTTTAACGGCCCCAGCTTCCGCACTGGTGCCAACGACCTGGTGGGCGTTAACCCGCGATTGGTAAACCTGGCCCATGACGCTACAGCCGACCTGAGCCTAAGCAACGTTAGCCCGGCCATTAATTTGGGAAGCAATACAACAGGGCAATACAGCCTTACCGATATTTTGGGTGTTGCCCGCCAGGTGGGAGCCAAACCCGACCGAGGCGCCTACGAATTTACAGGTACCGTGGGCACCCTGCCCAGTTTTTCGCAAGGCAATATTGCAGTGCTAAGGGTGGGAGATGGTTCCACCACAGTAGGCAGCAACGCAGCACCTGCCACCATATTAGAATATTTGCCCAACGGAACCTAGGGCCCTATGACGGTAGTGCTGAGCAATACTGCTTCTGCCGCGCCAAACCGCCTTTTGTTAACAGGAGATGGCGCCACTGCCGAAGGCCAGTTAAACCTTTCGCCTAATGGCAAATACCTGACCGTAGCTGGTTACGAAGCAGCCATTGGCGCAACGGCGGCTACCTATAGAGCTAACGAAAAAGTACTGGCCCGCATTACATTTGATGGCTCTGCCGAATACACCACCCGCATTGCGCCGGCCACCATGAATGGCACGGTTAGAAGCACAGTGGTAAACAACACCAACCGCATGTTTATTACCGGCAGCAGTACCTCCCCTGCTTCTGGCAACTCAACCCGCTTTTTAAATTTTGGAACGCCTATTACTTCCTATTCTAAGGCATTTTTTGGTAGCGTTAGGTCGCTGGCTATGTTCAGCAATCAAATTTATTATGTAAATAACAATACGGTAGGATCACTTACCCCCAACCCGTCGGCTGGCAATTACGGTACCAGTGTTACTTTTCCCGGAGTATCAATAAGCGGCTATAGTTATTAGGCGTTAGTGTTGTTGATTATAGACCCCACTGCCAGCTATGCCGGCACCGGTTACGATGAGCTGTATTGCGCCGATGCCAACCTTGGGCTGGTGAAGTTTTATTTTAACGGTACCACCTGGATATTTGCGGGAAACTTTAACCCGGCCACAATTGCCAGCGGTGGCATGTATGCGTTAACAGCCTGGCAAAATGATGCTGGCAACCCACAGATCTATGCAATAAAAGGCGCAACGGCCAACAATGAAATAATGATGCTAACGGATGTATCCGGCTTTACCGGCAGCATTTTAACCACGCCACCAACGGCAACCGTGGTTACCACTGCCGGTGCCAATTTTATGTTTAGGGGCATAGCCTTTACTCCGGGTCAATTGCCTGTGCTACCACTTACTATAACCACCTTTAATGCCGCTTTGGTTACTAACAATGCCCACCTGGCATGGACCACCGCCGCCGAATTAAATGCTAAAGCATTTGAAGTTGAGCGTAGCACCGACGACACTAATTTTAAACCGATTGGGCAGGTAGCGGCCACCAACCGTTCAAATGGCAGCAGCTATATATTTATTGACAAGGACCTTAAAAAAGGCACTAACTGTTACCGGTTAAAAGCAATTGACAAAGACGGATCGTTTAAATACAGCAAGATAGTTGCGTTTTAAAAAAACAATAAAGTGGTAACCAAACTATTGCTCTATCCTAACCCTGTAATAAATGCCTTTACACTTGCCTACACTACCGCGGCCAGCAAATCAATTATTAACATTTACACCACCGATGGCCGCCACGCTGCCAGCTATTTAGTAGCAATAGGATCAACACAACAAACAGTTGACGTATCAGCGTTGCCCACAGGCAAATACGTGGTAGTGTTCAACAATGGAAAGGACAGAAATTCGACGGTATTTGTAAAATAATTACCATTGGTAAATCATATAAAACATCCGCCCAATATTTATTAGGGCGGATGTTTTTTTGTGGGTCCTGTAGAATGGGAAATGGTGATAGGATTACGTGGCGCCCGGAATGTATTATATTGTAGAGACAAGGCATGCCTTGTCTCTACAATAATTAACAATCCAATACCGTACAATCCGTTACCGTACAATCCAATACAATCCGTTACCGTACAATCCAATACCGTACAACCCGTTACCGTACAATCCAATACAATCCGTTACCGTACAATCCAATACAATCCGTTACCGTACAATCCAATACCGTACAATTTTGGTTGCAACAATTATCAATAATTATTTTTTGAAAAATTTGTCGTCCTTCCATTTCAATGGATTATTGACGATATAGGTTGATATGCGCATAAATGATTCCTCGTCGCGAATAATATGGTCGTAAAACCTGGGTTGCCAGGCAAAATTAAAATGCAATCGATGGGCGTGTTTGGATACGGCCGATTTATAGGCGCCTATAATCGATGACACCGTATTTTTTCCCTGGTTTTGAAAACGTTGTTGGCCGGGCGTGGGCGGTTGGGGATCCGGTCGGTTCGGATCGTGTGGATTTGGTTGGGTTGGATCACGTGGATTTGGTTGGGTTGGATCGTGTGGATTTGGTTGGGTTGGATCGCGTGGATTTGGTTGGGTTGGATCGCGTGGATTTGGTTGGGTTGGATCGCGTGGATCCGTTAAATATTGTAGAGACAAGGCATGCCTTGTCTCTACAATATTTACAACATTTACAATATTTACAACGTCGTCCACGTTTTTGCCACCATCGCCATCTATTTCACCGTGGCCGCCATTTCTATTTCCACCACCTGTTTCGTTACCATTCAATATAATGACACCATGCACATGATTTGGCATTACAACAAATTCGCCCAATTCAACATTTTTTGCGTGGTTTTTTATTTCGTACCATAATATGTCTGCTATTACACCAACGCTGGACAAATTCATTTTTCCGTCAATGATTTCGCCAAAAAAATGCTCCCGGTCTTTTGTACAAATGGTAATAAAATAGGAGGCATTCCAACCATAATTCCAATATTGTAAACGTGCAGAAGGAATTCGATATTTATCGTTGTATTTATCTGACATAATCGGGCTGCAAACTGCGTTGGTTTTAGGATATCGTAAATATAAAACGAAATCGCTTTTATTTACAATCCTTTAACCTCAAACAACACCCCATCATACAATTTCTGAAACCCCACTTCAAACCCCTTTGCTTGCAACATAGCGCCGGTTTGTGTAGTCACAACAATTCCATCCATCTTTATAACACGGTACACCATTTTGGATGCCAGACCGTAGATGGTTACCCGTCGTTTTTCTTCTACTGAGCCATGCCTGAATACGCCAATAATACCACCGGTTTTGGTATCGGTATTTATGCGCTGAAATCCATCCCAATTGCCCTCTTTGGGTTCGTCGTAACCGGACAGGTCTTGCCGATAGCTCATGATGCCGTAGCGGTTTTCCATGAGTTGCAGCCAATCGGCGTAGCCCCGGTATAACTTTATATCAGTAGCCGATAATTTGCGGGGGTCGCCCAACATAATGGGCAGCGCACCGGCAACAGATTTCAGGTGCAGTTGCCAGCCGGTATCCTGCATTTGCGGATTGCCTATTACCAATGCGGTTGCGGGCATGGCCGGTGACCGCCACCACGCCATGTTGCGAATACGCAGGTCAATTTTTTCGCCCGGACCATTAAAATTACTCAACCAATTGCCCTCGGCATGTTGCAGCATGGCATAGTCTATTAGCTGCAGGCCGCCCATCGTTTCAAAGGTGCAGTCTATAAACAGGTTGGGTTTGGCTGCGTGCAATTCATCAAACAATTGCCATACACTTTCATAATTTACATACATCGACTCATCATGGTCTTTATGCGCCGGGTGGTCGGTGGCATAACAACCGGATACAATATTGTGAAACTGGTATGGGCTGGTGACTACCGCGAAATCAAGCTTCAGGTACTCCAGCCCATATTCAAGCGACAATTTATTTAGGACGCCTTTTATGTAATCCTTCCAGCCGGTACTAAAACATGCCGACCTGATTTGCTGCGTACCTTCCGTTATATGCAGGTTGGCAAATTGTTGATTCATGTCTTTTACAAACCACTCCGGGTGCTGTTGGTACACCTTACTTTGTGGCGAAGCACTACCTACACTTACCCACAACCCCGGCTTCATACCCAACGATTTTATATAGTCGAATACGGGTTTCAAACCGTTTGGAAATTTACTTTTATCAATGCCCCAATCGCCGAGGTTATCTTCCCATCCATCATCTATTACAAACTCCTTCATACCTGCGGCAGCGGCGCTTTTGGCAAGTTCTCTTATCAATTGTTCGTTAAGGTTGGTTTTAAATGGTTCCCACGTATTGTACACAAAAGTGGGCTTCTGTTGTAGTTCGGATAAGCGGGTTCCCATATGCCGGCGCACAAAGTCGGGCACGGCGGTATTTAATATTTCATCGGGATCTTTGTGATTGTTGTACACCATGGTAAAAACCTGCGGGGTAGCAAAGGTTTCGCCGGGCGCAATGAATTTAGCAAAAGGAAAACGGTCATTGCTATGCGTAAGGCCGCTAACCAGTGTAGGCTCCTGCCAAAACACACTGGTATGTTTTAGTACTCCGGGAGCTTCGTTGCCTATCACCATACCTTCTTTCCAGTCGGCATTGTGTACGATTAACAGTGCATCCTGCATGTTACCTTTATAAGGCGGCAGCAACCGCCGCCTGCCATAATCGGCACACACCCAGCTAAAAGTGGTGGCCCAATAATCGGTTACGGTTAATAGTTCAACATCAACCGACTGCAGGTGTAAAGTTTGCGCACCGAGGTTTTTAAACACAAGCTTTTTTCGAACAACGGGCAGGTTGGGGTACAGTAGAAATTGAATACTCACCTCGAAAGAACCGTCGTCACTCTGCAATGTAACCAAGGAGCCATCGCCCTGGTACTTGTCGGTGATCCGGGTTATGTTCGTTAGCTTCCAATGAGCAAGGCCACTGTATTCCCTTCCATTAATAGTAAATCTAAAATCGGTATTGACCGGTTTAAGATAGCGGTAGTTGCCTGTTACGGGTTTGTATAAAGTGGTTACAAAATGGGCGGAATCGCCGGGGAGTTCAATGACCCTTTCCACCTGCCCATTATTCAACGTCAGTTGACTTTTGTTCCAGGTGGCAAATGGTTGTGCATACGCATTACCAGCAATACATAACAGAAAAAAAGCAATAGAATATTGCCTTAATGTTGTGTAAAACCTGGCATAGCTTACTGTTGTTCTTGGTAATCCGCTCATAATTATGTTGTTTAAAAACGATTCGGATCGTGAAGTATCCACTCAATTTTCCAATCCCGGAGCAAGCACTGTCTTTAATTGTTTTAATGCCCGGGCCATATGCGTCTTAACTGTCAACGGCGAAATGTTTAGCCGGTCGGCAATTTCTAAGTATGACAAGTTTTCCTCTCTGGCCAATTGAAACACCGTTCGCTGATGGTCTGACAAGGCATT
>JBBRUR010000166.1:0-7134 GCA_038247635.1 Chitinophagales bacterium | reverse complement strand
GATACGGTTAGCATTTATTTTACAAGCCCTGACAGGGCGAAATCTATCAGCCGCGGGTGAAGCCCGCGGATACGGTTAGCATTTATTTTACAAGCCCTGACAGGGCGAAATCTATCAGCCGCGGATGAAATCGCCGATACGAATAGCATTTATTTTACAAGTCCTGTAAAGGCGAAATCTATCAGCCGCGGGTGAAGCCCGCGGATACGGTTAGCATTTATTTTACAAGCCCTGAAAGTGTGCAATAATGCTTTAGGGCACAAACGTCCTTAAAAGATACACGACTATATAAAATACCCTCATAGAGAATTATTAGTTTGATTACGAAATGGATTGATTTGTAAAAGAGTTTCCACGATGTTATCCCGCCCTTGCAAGGCTTTAAATCCCGGGCTGCATTTTTGTACCGGGGCTTGATTCCGGGCTGAGTTATTTAGGCCCTTCAGGCCTTACGTTTTAGCGACCCTTACAGTTAAAAAATAAGGCTATTGGTTGCTTTGCCTCACCCAATTATAAAATTAAAAGCGGTGAGATGACAGGTTTCGACGCAGGTTTTTAAAAAGTGCAGATAACCGGAGCAATTGAATAAAAACAATTATTAAGCATTAATCTTTTATCGTTGCCGATGACACCGCCCACCGTGCCATACTACAACACCTACTATTTTACACGACCGCTAAAAACCGTATTGGCTGTTTTAAAGTATGCATTACCCTATCTTTAAATCCTAAAAAAAATGAATGCAAACTGCCAGCAAAAAAGTGATTAACGGGTGGGCCATGTACGATTGGGCCAATAGCGTTTACAACCTGGTAATTACCACCACGTTTTTTCCTATTTACTTTTTAGGCGTTACCAAAGCTGCCTACGGCGAAAACAGTGTACCGCTTTTTGGCCGATTATTTAAAAATTCCGCTTTATACGATTATACACTGGCCATCGCCTACCTGTCTATTGCTATACTGTTACCCATATTATCGTCGGTAGCCGACAGCCGCGGAAACAAAAAACGCTTTATGCAGTTTTTTTGTTACATGGGTTCGTTGGCTTGTGTAGGATTGTACTTTTTTGGAGGCAGCCAGCCAAGTGTAGGCCTGGCAGTAGGCTTGTTTGCCACAGCCGCCATTGGGTATGTAGGCAGCCTGGTATTTTACAACAGTTACCTGCCCGAAATTGCTGCCCCGCAGGATAGGGACCGGGTATCGGCCAAAGGTTTTGCCCTGGGTTATGTTGGCAGCGTAATATTACAATTGCTTGGCTTTGCATTGGTATTATACTTTGGTTCAAAAGGCGATGATACCACCGGGCCACGGCTTACTTTTTTACTGGTGGGTTTGTGGTGGGCAGGCTTTGCTCAAATAACATTTGCGCGGCTGCCTAAAAACGTGGCTGCCGTAAAGGAACATACCAGCGGCATGTTTACCGAAGGCTTTAGAGAACTAAAAAAGGTTTGGAAGCAGGTAAACAGTATGCCCGTTTTAAAAAGATTTTTATTTTCCTTTTTCTTTTACAGCATGGGTGTACAAACAGTTATGCTGGCAGCAAGTGTATTTGGCAAACAGTTGCTAAACCTTGACGATACCAAGCTTATATTGACACTGGTGGTGGTGCAATTGGTAGCAATTGCCGGCGCCTACCTTATGGCTAAGCTATCAGAAAAGTATGGCAACATAAAGATTTTGATAATGGTAGTATTGTTTTGGATAGGCATTTGCCTGTTGGCTTATTTTGTGGCTAACCAGGCTGAGGCAGGCAATAATGCTGAGGTAGCTTTCTACTGCCTTGCTGCCGGCGTTGGGCTGGTAATGGGCGGTATACAATCGCTTAGCAGGTCTACCTACAGCAAACTGATGCCCGCCACCAACGACAACGCCTCGTTTTTTAGTTTTTACGATGTGACCGAAAAAATTGCTATAGTAATTGGCTTGTTCAGCTTTGGATATATTGACGAATGGATTGGTATGAAATATAGCGTACTGGCGCTGATCGTTTTTTTTGTAATAGGGCTTGCCGGTTTAATTGCCACGTTGCAAAAAACCAAAATGGCCAACCTTTCAATTGCGTAACATGAAATTATTTACCATAAATACCGGCAATTTTAAGTTAGATGGCGGCGCTATGTTTGGCGTTGTACCTAAAAGCATGTGGAATAAGCTACACCCGGCCGACGAAAACAATATGTGCACCTGGGCCATGCGCTGCCTGCTGGTGCACGATGGCGACCGGCTAATTTTGATTGACACCGGCATGGGCAATAAACAGGATGATAAGTTTTTTGGACATTACTACCTGCACAATACGGTTAGCCTGCAAACCGCGCTGGCAGCCCATGGCTTTACGCCACCCGATGTTACCGATGTAGTATTAACGCACCTGCATTTTGACCATTGCGGCGGTGCCATTGTTAGCGAAAACGGCCAACTGGTACCAGCCTTTAAAAACGCCACTTACTGGAGCAGTGAACGGCACTGGCAATGGGCCATTAACCCCAATGCCCGCGAAAAAGCATCGTTTTTAAGAGAGAATATTTTACCCATAAAAGAAAGCGGTCAACTACAATATATACATGCGGAAGACGGCGCTAAATTGACGGATAACATCCACTTCAAATTTTTTTTTGGGCATACGGATGGTATGATGTTGCCGGTGATAAACTACAACGGAAAAACAATTGTTTTTATGGCCGACCTGCTGCCGTCGGTAGCCCATATACCGATGCCCTATGTTATGGCGTACGATATGTTGCCGCTTCAAACATTAAAAGAAAAAAAGCATTTTTTACAGGAGGCGATTGAAAAGGACTTCATTTTGTTTTTAGAGCACGACCCATTTTATGAATGTTGCACTTTACAACAAACAGAAAAAGGCGGCCGTTTAAAAGACACCTTTGCGTTGGCCGACATTTTATAGGTGCAGGAAACCCTTTACCACACACTGAAATACGTTAAGACTTTGCAACATGAAACAGGTGCAAGAAAGCAGGTACGTAATGCATGGTGTGCTTACACTTATTTACAATTTAAAACTTCTTAATTTTTTGTTGCATTAGAAACCCGTTATTGCAGACGGACATCGGTTAATAAGGTGCATGCCGAAGGGTTCCGAAAGTAGGAACCAAAACCAGCGTATTGGTATCCGAATGAAGCACCACCAGAGATTTAAAATGTGCTGACGAAATTGCGCAACCTATGGAGAGGCAGTGAGGGTGAGGTGTGAAAGACGCATGAAGTACGAGGAGTACAGGCCGGCCCGGCTGATGCTAGTTGGACGGGAGTGCAAAATTGCGACAATTATTAAGTGGCAACACTTTGAGGCGATTTGGTTTTTGAATAGTGAACGTTGAATGTTATTGCAAAAGCTTCGTATTAAAAGAAAAGGCTGGTCTCCCATAGCCTCTTGAAAGGGAATGAGGTTAAGGTAAGGAACACTCATGAAGAACAAGGAGTACAAGCCCGGCAGGCTGATGCTAGTTGAACGGGCGTGCGAAAGGCTGACCTTCTGCGCCTTTTGAAAGCGAATGAGGGTAAGGTTTGGAAGACGCGTAAAGAACAGAAAGTACCCGAATGAGGGTGAGGTGTGGAAGACCGATAAATAACAGAAAGTACAAGGCAGGCCTCCCATAGCCTTGGGGAGAGATTGAAGGTAAGGGGGTGGAAGACGCATAGAACAGAAAGTACCCGAATGAGGGTGAGGTGTGGAAGACCGATAAATAACAGAAAGTACAAGGCAGGCCTCCCATAGTCTGTGATTAGGAATTGAGGGTGAGATGTGCAATACGCATTAAGAACAATGGTACAAACCCGGCAGGCTGATGCTAGTTGAACGGGAGTGCGAAAGGCTGACCTTCTGCGCCTTTTAAGAGCGAATGAGGGTAAGGTGTGGAAGCCGCATAAAGAACAAACAGTACAAGAGTGCGACGCAACAAAAGCCAAATAGTAGCAAACTGATTGGCTCAAAAAAAAACCAAAAATTAACGCTAATCCCATAGCGATTGGCGGCGCAATAATCCCTATGGCTACAGGCACCACCCGACCTTGGTTTACAACGTGGCAAAAAAAGTTACAGCTTCATATCAATTTGACAAAAGTAAGGAGCTTTAAAGTTTTTTCCTCTGTAGCCACTGAGGGTTTACCGTAGGTTAACCAGCGAGGTTAATGGATAGCGCAGGTTACGGTAGCCCATCATATCAACTTTTACGGAACCAACTAAAATAGGGCTTTCGAGGCGTACGGGTACTTTGTTTGCATCGTCGCTTACCCATACCGTCATTTTTTCGCCACCTTCAAACAAGGTGCCTTTTACCAACAGGGGTTTAAACTTAATAGTCCTGAATTTTCCGTAGCGGGTTTTAATGGTTTCCTTACCCATGTAGCGTATATACATGTGGAACACCTCGTTATCCATAAACAGGTCGAAGGGTATTTTTTCACCTTCTTTATACCTGTTAAAGTCAATATTGCGGGCGTAGTAAACGGAGCTTATCACATCCTGCACACAGCCCGGTACTTTAAATACGCCGTTGCCGGTAACGGCAAGGTTGGCAGATTGATTAAAAGTGATATTCTCGTATTTGGCATACCCGCCCTCGTGAATATTTTTAATAAATTTTAGGGGTTGCAGGGTTGCGGTATCAATATAGGTTTCGTAGCGGTCGCGAACCTTAAATATCCAATCGTATCGGCTGTTGGTAGTGCCGGTTGCTTCAACATGGTACACGGGTTTATTGCCCATACGCTCAAGCGATGTAACAAACGATGCAGTGCCCGCATTTACGTAAATACCCGCTACCGAATAATACACCACCATCTGTAAATTTTCGCCCTGCTCAAAAGCATAATTACGTAACCCACAAAAGCCCTGGCCTACCGATAGGCCCGATGCAATAACGGAGCAGATGATAACAACAATTCCTTTTTTAAACATTATTTACTCCTAAAAAATTTTGTACCTAAAATAAACAAACTTCCTGCCAAAGCCGGTATCACTAAGTTAATAAGCCAAATAGACGAAGCCATTATAACAATACCCAACGCGTTTTTACTTATCAGCCCAAACAATAACAAACTTACCTGCCCGCGTAAACCTAACTCGGCAAGGGCAATGGTGGGTATTACTGCCATTACTAAAAACATAACAAAGGTTAACCAACACGATTGCCACAGCGATATGTTTACTTCAAAAACCTGCAGCAGCAGTACGTATTGCACAATAAACACCGTGTACCTTGCCAGCGATAAAAGTAAAATGGTCAGTAATTCCTTCCATTTAAAATCTTCCAGCTTTTGAATAAAATAAACGAACCGTGTTACAAAGGGTATTTTTTCAATAATCTTAATTAAAAAGCTTAACCTGAAATACACAAGTAAAAGGGCCACTGCCACGCCGCTGGCACCATACAAAATAATATCTATCCATAACAGCGATAGTGCCGGCATGGTAGTTACAGTGCCGGAGGTAAAAAGTTGACGCAGAAAAAATAAACCGACAATGCCAAACACCACCGTTATAATTAACTGGCTAATGCTGCCGACCACTGTAAGCGAAATTGCCCTTAGCCTGTTGCCTTCTTTTAAATAGATGATGCGGCCAAAATATTCGCCCACCCTGTTGGGGGTGTTAATGGCAAACGATACACCTGCCAATATGCCTTTAAAAGAGGTGAAGAGTGATATGTGCTCAATGTGCCTTACCAAAATTTTCCACTTACCGGCCTCAAGGGTCCAGTTTACCACCATAAGCCCCACAACAAATACCAGCTTAAACGATTGAGGCCCTGTAAGCGATGCTTTTATTTGTTGCCACGATGTTTGCCAGTTTGGCTGGTTAATAATATGATTGTAGATGGAAAAGGACAACCACACAAAAAGCACAGGACCTAAAAAGTAGTTTAGAAATATTTTAAGCTTTCTGCCCAGGTTTTAAAATTTAATCAAACCTACTTAAAAATTAATACCCCCTATTGCGGTTTTTTTATGAACGGCTTGCCTACTTAGGTTATTTTAGCGCAGCAATGCGCAAACCCAGCAACATTATATTAGGTATTGACCCCGGCACCATTGTTATGGGCTATGCCATTATGGACGCCACCCCCGGCGAACCCCGGTTAATTGAAATGAATGTATTAAAGTTGGCAAGTAAAAAAGATGCCTACGACCGGCTGGAAACCATACACAGTACCGTTTGTAGCCTGATAGCTACTTACCGGCCTACCACCTTTGCAATTGAGGCGCCTTTTTTTGGCAAGAATGTACAAAGCATGTTGAAGTTGGGCCGGGCACAGGGCGTGGCCATTGCTGCGGCAATGCAGGCAGGTTTGCCGGTAACGGAGTACTCGCCCAAAAAAGTAAAGCAATCCATTACCGGTAATGGCAATGCCGATAAAGACCAGGTTTGGAAAATGCTACAGCGCATTTTACAGATAGAAGAGAAGCCTGCGTATTACGATGCCACCGATGCACTGGCCGTAGCATTGTGCCATCATTACCAGTCGAGCTCGGTTGTAGGCAAAGCCACCAAAGGGTTAAAGGGTTGGGGTGAGTTTATAAGTAAAAATCCGGGGAGGGTAAAGGCAAAGTAACCGTTGTTAGTAATTTTTTTTAAATGGTGGTTTAGGATACCGGCACCAGTTTTTCATAGGATCATTGTTGCGTCGCAATCCGTTTACCGGTTGTGCCAATGGCATCGGCAGTTTCACAAACAAAGTCTCAAATTAAATTAAACAGTATTTTGCCTTTGCAGGTGTTCTTAACCTGCAAACATAGATGAACTGGAAGGTTTTGGTGAAGAACATATAACAGCGGAGGTAAAGTAAGTTTAGGATAGCTTGTTTTTTTGCTTCTTCAATTCTCTATTGGCCTTGTTGAATAACTTTTGATAATATTCTGCTTCTTTAACTTTTTGTACCAGGGCCATTTTATAATTTTCTATTATTTGGCCCTGTAGCCTAATAAGATCAGTGTCTGATGAAGAGTGGGCACTATTTCTGTCATCGACAAGTTCTTTGGCAGAAACATCCAGCGCAAAAGCTATTTGCGATAACCTTGTTACAGTAAGGTCTGTTGTCTTGCCTCTTTCAATATCACCGAAAGCCGTAACAGAAATACCAATTTTCTTTGCAATGGCCTGCTGTGTAAG
>JBBRUR010000165.1:0-7147 GCA_038247635.1 Chitinophagales bacterium | reverse complement strand
GAAAAATCACCTGCTGTATATTTTTTGGGACCATCCAAAGGATCGTAAAGCCAAAATGCAGCGGATACACTTGCTTTCATGGCTTTGGCGCGGGTTTCGAAATAACCGTACCGGATTCGCTGCTTGCTTTTAACGATAGAGGTAGTAAACTTGTCATACCCCCGAACTCTATTTTCAACCGTCACTTTATTAGGCTTTTGCACCCTTGCCCACAACTCCAAAATACCTTTGCGCACTTTTATATTTTTTCTGTCGAAATAAGCAGGTTTGCGACCATGAAAAGTAGGGTTGAAATCCCAAAACTTGGCCGTATCTAATTTCTTACCATTAAATTCATCGCTAAACTTTTGCACCAATTTCCACTCTGTTCCCAAGGGGCATACCGGGGTTTGAGCTTGCAATGCTTTTGGGTTTGCCATTATAAAAAACAAGCCAAAAAGTATGATAGTAATTCTTTTATGAGAAATTTTAATAATGTATTTTACTTTCAAATGATAGAACCAGCATCAGAAAAAAAAACCATAATCTGCAACGAAACTTGAGTTACCTTATTAGCGTAATAATGCCCTTATAACTAAAGGTTTCACCCGTTACACATTCCACTTCAATGGCATAAATATAGGTACCAAGAGTAGCAGCTTTGCCATCTGCATAATTGCCATTCCAGGTGGCCGAAGGGTCCGTGGGTAATACATTGATTCGCTCAAATAAGGTATTGCCCCAGCGGTTGGTAATGCGGAAGTGTTTGATCTTCGAGAAGCCTCCTCCTAATATGCCAAAGCGGTCATTCAATCCATCGCCATTCGGTGTAAAACCGCTAGGGATAAAAAGCCGATCGGCAGCACAAAGCACTTTCACCTGTATGGTGTCTGTGGCACTGCACCCCATGTTGGTAGTTGCTGTGGCGGTATACACCATATTGCTAAGTGGACGGCTCATCGGGTTGGCACAATTGGTACAACTCAGGTAAGTAGCAGGCTCCCATTTCCAGATTACATTGGGCAGGCTTGATAATGCATTGAGCTGTACAGCATTACCGCTAAGTACGGCAGTGTCGAGCCCGGCATTTACCAGCGGTTGCGGGTGTATATTTATTTGCACCATTGCAGTATCGGTAAAGCAACCAAAGGCATCAAAACCAATCAGGCTATATGTCCTGCTTGCCGTAATATTTGCTACAGGATCCGCTATTGCAGCATTTGTTAAACCCGTGGCCGGTATCCATTGGTAGCGGTTGGCACCAGTGGCAGTAAGGTTCACTGTTTGTCCAAGGCAGGCATCAAAACTAGATTTTGTTACAAGGTTAAATGGTTGCACCACAGTTACACCAATCGAGTCACTTGAGCTGCAACCTGCTGCCGACAAGGCTTTTATATGGTACCATGTGTCGGAAGCGGGCCAAACCCTTGTACTACCATTGGCTATTGCTTGCAAGGAAGATTGTGGCTGCCATGTGTATGTATCGGTGCCCTGCACGGTAAGTATGGTAGAATCTCCCAGGCAAATACGGGGATTGGTGGGATTAAAAACAATAACTGGCAAAGCGTTGACAGTGAGTACATGCACCACAGAATCAATACAGGCGCCATTATCTGCGGCAAGACTAATATTGTAAGTGCCTGCTGTATTCCATGGTATGGTATTAGTATTGGCAGAAGTTATTAATGGCTGCCCTGGAATATACCAGCGAAATTGCACCCCGATACCTGTAGCTGATGCCCTGAAAGAGGTAGTATCACCAACACAGATTTGGGTCGCTGCACTAATAGCCGCATTCAGTGCTGGTTCAATAGTTACCGTTTTACTAATTATTTTGGTGCAGCCATATTCGCTTGCAAGGGTAAGCGTTACTGCATAGTTTCCCTGATTTGAAAATGTGTGATTGTATGTGTTTACTTGTCCTACATTATTACTACCTGCTACCTGCCAGTTGTAAGCAAGGGTACTGCCTAACTGTGTCGCACTAAAGCTTTGAGGTGCTCCCGTAAAAAGCACATTGCTACCCGCACATATTTTTGTGGGACTAAAAATAAAGTTGCCATTCAGGCTGTCTACAATTATTTTTTCGGGCAAAATGGACGTGGCCTTACAGCCTGCTGCATCTTCCAGTATAAGGGATGGCGAATAAATACCAGCAGTAAGGTATTGGTGCGTAATTTGGGTTTGTGGGTTCGAACTGATGGTGCCATCTCCCAAATCCCAAACAAACCCGTTTGCATTTTTTACCTCTGCCGAAAGTGTTACTTCTAAGTTGTTGCAAGCTGAAAGTCTGTTGGCAGCAATCAATGCATAAGGGCCTTTTATTTCGATGAAGTCAAAGCTACTGTCCACATTGTTATTTTCATCGTAGCTGTAATGCCAGACCTGATACAAACCGGGTTGGGTATAAGTATGGGTAACGGTGGTTGAATTGCCGCCGATGGCACCGTTGCCAAAGTTCCAGCCATACCGTACCGCATTAGTGGCCGTAGAAGTAAATCGTACAATAGCCGGCGGGCAGCCATTGTTGTTTACATAGCTGATGGAATGGGTAAATTTGGCGTTAACCTTTCGAACTATAATTTTTCGTATCGCCGTATCCTTACAACCCCTTTCAGCCAGCTCATGAAAAAGTTTTACATAATACTCCCCTTCCTCATTAAAGGTAAAAGACTCATTATAATTACTGGAAGCATTTCCATTAGGTAAAATCCAGTTTGGATTGGTATAATCAGGATAATAGGAAGTAGTATTTGTAAACTGAACTGTTGTTCCTAATGCTACATTTTGAGATGATGCGGTAAAAGTGCTTTTCGGCCCGTAAACCCTAAAATCCTGGCCTTTAAAACTGGTACATCCTTCGGCATCCTCAATCTCAAGGCCAATTCCATAAGGGCTGGGATTATTATATAAATAGCTAAACCCATTTGAAAACGAAAAATTTCCCTCTGAGGTTCGCCATTCCCATCTGGAAATGGGTACGCCTGGAAAGGCTTTTGAACTATCAGCAAGAATCACTCGATCTGAAAGACAATACCCGTTTTCCCGGGGTGTTTCAAAATTAGCTACAGGGCCCCTGAATTCAATTTTGGCAAAATTTGTGGTATCCTCACAATCGAAATAAGAGGTAGTAAGTAAAAACCTAAAACCAGTTTTTCCAGGTTCCAGTGCTCTTATAAAGTCTAAAGTTATAATTGGGTCTTCGACTAATGGAAAGGAGGTGTCAGTATATTGTCCACTTATATTACTATAATCACTGTTTACTGTATAAGGATAAGGTGCGGGACTACTTTCGTAACCATTTAAAATATATGGAGTAAAAGCGTTGGCGCATACCTTTTCACTGTTAAAGGAAAGCACTGGATATTGCTTTTTCCACACATATACTTTTACTGAGTCTGTTACTGAGCAATTACCCGTAGTGGTTGTTAGTTTTGCTAAATATTTCCCTGTTTTTTCATAATGGTGCAATAGTTTGCCTGGTATGCCCGCAAATTCTTGAGAAGTTCCATCACCAAAATCCCATTTCCATTTCTCGGCCTGTTTCGAAGAGTCTTTAAATTCCACAGTCAACCGGTCGCCATCGCAGGTGTTAATTGGAGCCATAGGATAGTTAATAGGTGGCAATACTTTTACTACTTTATCAAAACTTATGGTATCCTTGCAATGCTGCCCCCAAAAGGCATATACTGTGGCGTTGTAATCTCCTGGTTCAAAAAACTGATACACAAATCCTCCGGCAGGGTAAAGATCTAAAGATCTGCCATCTTTATCAAATTCAGTTTTTACAAAACTAAAACCCGGATCGCTTTTGATATATATTTTGGTTGGGGTATTACCACAAATAGTATTGCCGCCTTCTACTTCAATCCACACTTTTGGCCGGTTATTTACAGTAATTTTTATAGGAAAATATACAGTTCTACTACATCCGTCTTCTGTGGTAAAAGTTGCCTTAACCTGATATTCTCCTGCTTCTGTAAAGGTATGATCGGGAGATATAATGGTAGAAGTAACGCCGTCTCCAAAATCCCATATGCAGGAGACCACCCTTCTATCACCATCAAATGGGCTAAAAAGACTGAAACTATGACTTACGCCAGTGCAGGTAGTTCCTGCGTCAAAAATTGGAGAAATATTGGACACGATTTTAAATTCGTCAAACCCGTAAATTACTGTATCCTGTACGGTACTGGTGCATCCTTTATCAGTAGTCACTTCCAGCTTAATCTGGGCATATCCACCAGAGTCCTTAAATTCATACCGGAATGATTTATCTGTTCCAAGTACTTGATTTAACGGCGAAATCGTCCATGACCATTTTGCCCCAATTTGGGTAGTATCGGCAAATTCATAAGCAGCGGGAATAATGCAGGTATTTAGTTTTTTCTTAGCAAAGCTTTTTTCGCCTATTTTGGGGTTGACCGTTAACTCCTTTGTTCGATTCACCTTACAATTTCCAAAATCAACCTCAAGAGTTATATCTACTTTTCCAAAATCGTAAGCTGTGTAATTACTGTTGCTGGAATAAATATCCTGATTCATATAGCCCGTATTTGCATTCCATCTTATGGCAGTATATGGAGGACTGATACCATGGTTCAATGCAATCCTTTCGTTTTGGCAAATGGATTCGGGTAAATTAAAATCAAGTTGAATATTTCCAACCCTAAGTGTATCACTCACTTTTACGCTGGTGCATCCATCCGGTGATGTGGCAGTTAATTTTACCAGGTAGTTACCTTCTTTATTATATACATGATCAGGTGATTTTTCGCTGTTTGTTTTTCCATCTCCAAATTCCCAAAGCCAAGTAGTACCTGGAGTAACCGTACTATTATTCTGAAATTTAACAACATCAGCAGGTGTACAGGTGCGAACCGGATTAAAAGTAAAATCTGCTTTTATGCTTTGGAATACATTTATCATTCCACCATAGTTTCGTGAATTAAAACATCCAAAACTATTAGTCACCGTTAGACTTACCGGTGCAAGCTGTGCAAAAGTGTAGGTGTGCTTAGGGGCAATAAGGTTAGTGCCTTCAGCCGTTTGGCCATCCCCAAAGTCCCATGCATATTTCGAAATGGTGCCATCGCCCGGTGTGGCATTGGCTGTAAAACCTACCTCAAGCGGCATGCAGCCCTTGGTGGGGGTGGCTGCAAAATCTAACGTTGGTGTTTTGTAAACCGTTATTTGCCTCGTGGCAGTGCTGCTTGTACCACCCGATGTAGCGGTAAGGGTTACTGTATAGGTTTTTTCTTCAATAAAAGTAGCACCCGGGTTGGCGAGAGCAGAGGTATTGCCGTTGCCAAAATTCCAGCTATATACCACATTGGCTCCCGCACCGGTAGTAGTATTGGAAAATTGTGCCGTTAGAGGCTTGCAACCACTTTCTTTATTTACGGTAAACGATGCGGTAAGCTGGGCGAGCAGGGTATTGCTTAGTAGCATTGCTATTAATACAAGCACAACCGTTCGAGTTATGGCATTCGGGCAGGTATTAAGTTTTGATAGGTTCGGTTGCACCAGAAAATGTTTAAATTCAGTGATTTTTAGTTAAGGTAAAAAGTAAGTGGCTCTGGCAATGGAATAAATCCCATTCACCATTGATGTCGCCTTAACATTGCAACACTAGCCTTTAAAGTGGCAAAATAAAGCCATTTTTTGATTTGTGAGGGTTTGTTTAACAATAACTGGCTATTATTTGCTGTATTCCCTTGTAAGTTATAGTTATATCTAAAATAAACACAGCCTTATATGAAATGCCCATGAGCCGCAGCACCCACAATAAGGTTGAGAATTAGGCTCCGATCGTTCGGAGCCATCCTGAAAAAACGGGACAGGTATGGCAAATAAAAACAGGCTCTACAACGTAGAGTCGCACTAAAAAAATACACACATGAAATCTACCTTATGCCTATTTGTCCTTTTGATTACCGGACCTTGGTGTACAGCCAAACAGTGGTGGGGTATACGCTGCCACATGCAAATCGGCACCTGATGCTGAGGTTTCGCTCGCTGGTCTACAGCCGGGGGTAGGCGCTCAATTATCCCTTAGCAGAAAGCTCGGAGTTGCTGCCGACTTCTATTATTATTCAAGAAAGTTTAATAATCCTGACCGCTACTGGCCGGTTTCTGCCTGGCAAAAGCAAACCTCCCATCAGGATCCACCCCACTCACCCACTGATTACCCATACCAACGTACGGAGAAGGAAACTGAAGTGCCGGATCAAGCACCATCCATCGGGCGGTTTGAGGGTCATAATGCCTTGCTTCAAACTCATTCAGGTTTAAAGCAAAATTGCTTTCCAACTCCTGCCCCTGATAGCAATACCTATTTCTTACATGTCCATTGCTCGCACTGCTGCTCAGGGCAAACATTTCGAGGCCATTGGTGTGATAGTGGTGTTCTTCCAGCAACAGGCCTGGGGTATGTTGTATGGTAAGGTCGTCGAAGTAAACACTCCCCTGGCTTTGCCCATTTGCCAGTTTATTGCTCTGCGTGGCATGGGCGAATCTTACGATTTCATTACTTACAAATACAAATAAATACCCGTTTTTAGGTATGGTGATTTCTGCACCGCCGGTTTGGCAGGAACAGAATGCGTACTTTTTAAGATTGGGGTGATATGTAAAGTGAGGGTTGAGCAATTACTGATTTTAGCATTTAAAAATAGGAATTGAGAATTAAATATCGGAGATTAAAGAATTACTTAAGCCTTTAACTTGTTAAATAATTAATTGGATTAAAAAAATATACATCTAACATCGTGAAATAGCATAAAACCAAATAAACTAAATTTTATAAAGTATTTTTTCTCATGCTAAAATAAGTTTACACATATAAAAGTGCAAAAAAAATACAATATTATATCCATTTGTGGGTAATGCGTTATAATGGAAAAAAAATACCAAAAGTTAAATCTAAGGGAGTTGCCAACCTATAGAAGCATGAGCCTGTAAGTTTTATATAGCAAGCTCTTTTTTGTCGAATCCATCAGTATTGTATATTCTATTCTATTGCATCCCCGGTAATTGCCATACCCTCACATAATCCACTTCCATTTTGCCCGGCAGGTCTTTGGCGTCGGGTAACCCGGCCCATGCTTCCATTATTTCGGTATCGAGCATTACATGCAATGGACGTTTGAAAAAATCATTTGCCCGT
>JBBRUR010000164.1:0-7222 GCA_038247635.1 Chitinophagales bacterium | reverse complement strand
TCTAAAATTCAAAATAATTTCGCCACTCATAAATCTCAACCCACATCCCTCCATTCAAAATTTACCATTTAAAATTTAAAATAATTTCACAGCTCACATCCCTCCATTCAAAATTTAGCATCTAAAATTCAAAATAATTTCACAGCTCACATCCCTCAATTCAAAATTTAGCCTCTAAAATTCAAAATAATTTCACCCCTCGCAGCTCACATCCCTCCATTCAAAATTTAGCATCTAAAATTTAAAATAATTTCACAGCTCACAAATCAAATTTGACTAGTGCCTAATTGACCAGCGGCGTTACCCTAAAACCTTTTTGTTGCAATAAGGCCAGCACACCCTTCGGTCCACCCAAATGCCCTGCGCCAAATGCAAATAAGGTTGACTGACCTTTGGCTACCTGCTCAATAGTTTCTACCCATGTAAGGTTGCGGTCGTGTAGCAAAATATTTAGGTGGCTGCTCATACCGCTTTCCTCCTGCCGCGTTAGTATTTCCAGTTTTTGTATATTTTGCTTGCGGTAAACCGAGGTCATTTCGTTTATAGATTGCTTAAACTGATCGATGTGTTCAATGGTGCGCACAAGGTCGGCTGCCTGTTCGGTGTAGGGGATCATACTAAAAATAGCCAGTTGAAAATCCAGTGTTTCAAGGCCATTTACTTTTTTGCAAAGCCTATGGGCTTCTTCCACCAGCCTTATATCCATACCATTTTTTTGGTCGCAGGTCAAAAAAAGTTCGTACAGGCTACTGGTCAACAACATAGGAAATTGTCGCTCCATTATTTCAAACAAAAATGGCGACCTCCCCTCACTAAAAAAAGCCCTCACCATGTTGTATGCTTCCGGCTCAATAAGGTCGGCAAGGGTTTTATCATCTTTCATAAATAAAGGCAACGCTTCCGGCGACAGGCTGCCATGTTCGTCCATCGCAACTTCAACATACACCTCCTTTACCTTTTTTAGCACCGCCAGTACGCCCCTGCTAAGTACAGCATCCTGGGCACACATTAGGTGCATAGTGCCAAATAAATACGATGGGCGGCCAACACCTGTTTTGTTTATTTGCCACAATAGGCTGTGGTTTGTTTTTGCCACCGCAAGGCCCGGCTTAAACAACCTATACAAAGTATATATGACCGCACTGGCTAAAGCAATTTTTTGAACGGGAGATATTCGCATACGGTGCACTAAAAAGTTGGGCTATAGTTGGCCTGCTTTACACATGAAAGATGTGGCCATAGAAATGGGCAAGCTAACAAAACGTTCACAAAAAAAAACTGGCATGATTCTGTATTCTTATTTAATGTTTTTTAAGGGTTTAGGGTTGAAAAGGAGGCTCAATTCTTTGAGCCTCATTTTTTTTGTGTAACCCGCCATAAAGCCTTTGATGCTTTACCGTCATAAGCCCAATTTAATACCGGTTTTAGTAAATCCGCTACATCTTTTCAAAACGTTTTCCTTCTAAATAAAACCAGCTTTACTGGCATAACCTGACATAAAAATATAAATGAGGAAATAATTGTGGAATATTTTCATCAAAATAGCCAGCGGCAAAAAATATTGTATACATACTCAATTATTTTAAAGCCGGTTAATTTTCGGTGGTCAGTATTATTTTTCCAATATGTTCACTGCTTTCCATTAACTGGTGCGCCAGGGCAGCATCCGCTAAAGGGAAAGTTTTGCAGGTGACCGTTTTAATTAATTGCTTTTGAAAAAGAGGCCAAATATTTTCTTCCACCGCTTTGGCTACCCCCGCTTTAAATTTAAGAGAACGGTTACGCAATGTGCTTCTGGTAATCGTAAGCCTTCGCCGCATAATATCGATAGCATTAAAAGCTGCCTCACCACCTTTCATAGCGTTAATGAAAACCATTCTGCCATCATCGCGAAGCAAACGGGTATTTTTAGCTATATAATCGCCGCCTATCATATCCAATACCACATCCACACCCTTCAATTTTAATACTTCTTCAAAATTGTGGGTTTTATAGTTTATGGCTATGTCGGCCCCCAATTGTAAACACGCCTGGCACTTGGCAAGGCTGCCTGCCGTGGTAAAAACCGTTGCCCCAAGCGCCTTGGCCACCTGTATGGCGGTAATGCCTATGCCGCTGGTACCGCCATGTACTAAAAAATGCTCGCCTGGCTGTAGGGCGCCGCGCTGAAACACATTATGCCAAACGGTAAACGTGGTTTCAGGTAGCCCTGCGGCATCTATTAATGAGATATTTTCAGGAACAGGAAGGCAATGCGTTTCGTGTGCAATAGCATAGGCTGCATAGCCGCCGCCGGGTAATAGTGCACAAACTGCATCGCCAACCTGCCAACGTGTCACATTATTTCCTACAGTGTCAATATAACCTGCCACTTCCAGCCCCGGTATATCCTGTGGTGCGTTTGCCGGCGGGGGATAGCCGCCTTTACGCTGCGCAACATCGGGCCGGTTAACGCCGGCAGCTACCACCTTAACTAATACTTCGTTGGCTTGTGGTACAGGTACCGGCCGTTGTTGTAACTGCAATACTTTGGGACCGCCTTTACCGGTAATTATTATTGCTTCCATAATAGTTTAGGTCATTTTGGTAAAAAAGAATGTCTTATACGGGCAGACTAAAGATTGATTTACAAAATAGCTTTTTATAGCAGGTCGTTTAATAATCTTAATAAAAATCCAATTCTATGAGTACCTACCTTGTTTTATTTAAAATACAAAGCTTGCTATTTATATTAATGAAGGTAGCGCTGTTGCTAAAATATTTCTTTTTTGTAAAACATCGCGGCAGCGACTGGAAAGCATACCACATGATTTATTTTCCTACGCAGCAAATACAATTAAGCAGAACAGTTACCTGCGCCAAGGCTAAAAAATTGCAGAACATTTTAAGTACTTGCCTGCTGCAAATGTTTGTTATGGCTTTACTTATAAGGCTTACCGTTTCCATAACGATGTAATTTTTTTGACAGATGTTTATTTTCTCCACTGTGGTTATTGACGATAAAATTTATTTCCCTATAACACCTTAGCTTTATGGGCAATCGTAATTTAACCCTCACGAATGCCCATGAAAAAGCTTTTTATTTTTTTGTTAGTATTAATGGTAATTTACCCTGCAGCGGCCCAGCATGGCCGTGTACTGGACAATGTATCTATGAAAAGTACGATCCTGAATATGGATCGGAAATTTGCCATTTACCTTCCTCCCGACTATGATGCTTCGCAAAGAAGTTATCCTGTATTGTATTTGTTGCATGGTGCCGGCGACGACCAAACCGGTTGGGTACAATTTGGCGAAGTGTTGCATATTACCGACAAAGCCATTACCGAAGGAACTGCCACCCCCATGATTATTGTTATGCCCGACGCCAACACCGGCAAACGCGGCTATTTTAACGATGTAAATGGCCAGTGGCGCTACGAAGATTTCTTTTTTGAAGAATTGATGCCATATATATAAAAAACTTACCGTGTAAAAAACGAAAAAAGATACCGGGCAGTTGGCGGCCTTTCAATGGGGGGCGGCGGATCGTTTATGTATGCCATGCACCACCCCGAACTATTTTCGTCGGCCTGCCCACTAAGCGCTTACATAGGACCGATTACTTTAAACGATGCCAAAACTGTAATGAGAAAGGACAATGCCAGCCTATCAGACGAAACTATTTTGGCCTATTACAACAAGCATAGTGCTTTGCCACTGGTAAATAATATGCCCGATAGTTTAAAAAAATCGGTGCGTTGGTATATTGACTGTGGCGACGATGATTTTTTATACGAGGGCAACAGCCTTGTGCATATTGCTATGCGCAAAAAAGATATTCCTCACGAATACCGTGTGAGGGATGGAGGCCATAGCTGGGTATACTGGCGCACGGCATTGGCCGATGTGTTGCAATTTGTTTCCAGGTCGTTCCACCAGTTTTAACTTCCGGCAAATAGCTAAACTTTCGCTTGCCTGGTTCCGTCAGTATTTAATACTGCGGTGGAAGCCTTCCGCTTTTTTATTTTCCGCTGGTGCCAGTCATCAGCCTCGCTTAGCGAGTGATAAGCGCTGATATCTGAGTCCTTTTCGGCTAGTTTGGAAAGTTTTACATAAAATTTTTTAATAGCGGTTAACTCTTGGTCTGTAAGGTCTTCAATATCAATAAGGCGATTACTGGATTTATCGTTGGAGGCAATCAGCTCGTTTAGCTTTAATTGAATAGCAATGGTGTCCTTATTTTGCGATTGCTGAATAATAAACACCATTAAAAAAGTAATGATGGTGGTACTGGTATTTATGGCCAGTTGCCAGGTATCCGAAAATGCAAACAAGGGGCCGGTTACTCCCCAAACAAGAATGATGGAAAAGGCAATAAACAGCGCAGCCGGTGTGCCGGTTGCGCGGGTTATTTTATTTGAAATCTTGCCATAGGTACGGGCAAAAGCCAATCTGTTTTTTGATTTAGCGGTGTTCATGGTATAGAAGTTTTGTAGGTGAACTTTAGTCTATCGCAAATACAAAACACTTGCCGCCATACGCAACAAAGCGTTTTTTTAGTCGGCTGGCAGGGCATCAATTACTTCTTTTAAAAACCTGTTTTCGTTAAAGCTGGTTCCGCGTTGCAGGCTTAACCTTGCTACCACTAATTTTTTTGATGGAATGATCCAAACCTGTTGACCCTCGTACCCTTCGGCATAAAAACAATCAGTTGGCACCGATGGATAGGTACGGTTAGATGGATTACCCGGCTCCCCGGCATTGGTCCAAAACTGTGCACCGTATTGCCCCTTTTTGGCAGCTGCAGATGGTGTGGCGGAGTACTTTACCCATCCTTCGGGTAAAATTCGTTGGCCGTTTACCACGCCATCGTGTAGGTACAGCAAGCCAAACCGGGCCCAGTCGCGGGCGGTGGCAAAACAAAACGACGAGCCTACAAAAGTACCGCTGGCATCGGGCTCCATAACTGCGGAAAGCATTCCGGTTTTATAAAATAGCTGTTGATATGGCAAGCGATAATACTCGCTGGCGGTTTTTTTTCGTATTAACAATTGCAGCAAATTGGTTGTACCGCTTGAATATTTAAAATGTGTACCGGGCTTGTATTCGGCTGGCTGCAAAAGTGCCAACCCGGCTGCATTGTCGCTGTTAAACAACATATTGGTGGCGGTAGTGGGGCCTGCATATACCTCCTGCCACGCCAGGCCGCTGGTGGCGTTCAACAGGTTATTAAGGGTTATGCCGGCGCGGCTATCGTTTTTCCACCCGGCAAACAAATTGGCTTGGCTAATTGAAAGTTTGCCCTGTTTAACCAATATACCTACCATTGCGTTGGTTATGCTTTTGGTCATGCTCCAGCCGGCCATTGGGGTACGTGCTGAAAAACCTGCGGCATATTGCTCCCACACAATCTTACCGGCTTTTACCACCAGCAACGCCCTGGTACCAAATGTATATTCGTGTTTATTTTTTTGAAAAGCATAGGATACTGCCTGTTGCATTTTTGAATTAGCATTGGCATTTAAAGTGTCAATCGGGTGGCGATTGCCCATGGGCCACTCAATGGTATCCTGATCTATTTGAAGCGGGGTAGCCAGCGCAATTTGTTGGGCCTCCAATCGGGGCTTTTTGGTATAGTGCGTAAGCGTACACCCAAGCCCGCTTCTATAAACAGCCGTAGTGGATGCCATGCCCCATACATTGGCTGTTATTGAACTGTCGCGGGCATTTATGGTAACATTGGCCAGTGAAAAAGGCAATCCGTTCAATTCGGTGTTTTTAACATCAGCAAGCGTTCGGCCGCTAATAAACAGGCAACTGCAGGCCACTTTGGCACTGTAGCCTGTAATAATGGGTACTGCATTATACACGTACCAAAACATTGCTACAAGCAGTAGCAACAGTACTATTCGCCCCAACCAATTGAGTATTTTTCGCATGTTTGTTAATTGGCATATAGAGTAGGCTTTATTACTACGGCTTTATGATATGCGGAGTTTCCCTATTCAGCTAGCCTTAAGCAGGACCAAATGATTTATTATTGTTGAAGGTAATTGCTAAAAACAAATAGTGAGCATTGTAACTAAACTAATGATGAAATGCGATAGGCCGATGGCTTTTCATTTTGCCTGCCTGTTTGCAAAACCAAAGCTTGCAGTCCTAATGCATTTTTAATACCTAAAAACCAATCGGTTTCCACCTGCTTCTATTGATTGCTGATAATATTTACGGTAATAATCTTTTGTCATTAAATCCACCTGATAAAAATATTTTCTATTCTTTTTTGCGGCTCCATATAATTTGCTTATGAATACCTGTTCAAAATCTTTGCTTTTATAATTATTTAAAATTGCATTATTCACTTTTTTCTCATTTATCCATACTCCGTAAACATTGGCATTTTTCCATGTATTAATTTCTTTGGCTGATGGTACCACCTTTTTTAAAGGTGCCGGATTTTTAATAAAAGCAACCTTTTGTATAGTTTGTTGAACAGGGCTCATTTGCTTAAATATTTGCTCGAGACGGTTCCAGTCTCCCTGCGAAATGTTTTTCTCAAAATTTATCCACCATTCTTTGTCTGTTGTTCCATAATTTGAAACAATAACTGAATATTCCGACATTAGTTCTTTTGATATTCCATTTATTGTAGAGCCAATAGACACACCAACCCATCCTGGCGGATTAGCGTTGGGATTGGTCTGGCTTTTTGCTTCCAAAAAATGTGTCAATAGGACGATTGTCAGGATTAGGGCGGAAATGCATGTTTTCATTTTTGATGATTTAATGATGTGTAATGTGGTATAATTTAAAAAAATCCGGGTTGCATTTTTCAATGATTAAAAATTGCGGGATTTTACACAACCTCCCCACCAACAATTTTAGCTGTGGCAATAAAGGTGATTTTTCATGTTTTAAGGCCTAATGGACATAAATCAGGCTGAAATCGCTTGAAAGTCTTTCTGGAACTAGCTTTGAAGCAAATTATGACGATGGCTAAAAAAATTGCTTTTACTGCAATAGCTCAATAACCAAAAAAAACGGCTTTTTCAAGGGAGTGCAACAGTATAAATGTGCTGCGTGCTGCAGGCAATTTAGTGGCGGCAATAGGTTGGACAATGCTGTGCTTTGGCAACAATATGTTGAAGGGAAGCAGACCTACAAACAATTGGCCGCCAGGTATGGTTGTTCTTCAAAAACCATCCAGAGGAGACTGGACAAGGTAGAACCCAATCCACCT
>JBBRUR010000163.1:0-7289 GCA_038247635.1 Chitinophagales bacterium | reverse complement strand
TATGGTTTATACCGGTTCGTGGGTCACAGGGCTTCACCCTGTGCTGAGAGATTTCGCCCATACAGGGCTATGGTTTATATTAGTCCGCAGTTCACAGGGCTTCACCCTGTGTTGAGAGATTTCGCCCTTGCAGGGCTATGTTTTATGCCGGTTCGTAAGTCACAGGGCTTCACCCTGTGTTGAGAGATATCTCCCCTACAGGGCTATGTTTTATGCCGGTTGGTAGGTCACAGGGCTTCACCCTGTGCTGAGAGTTTTCGCCCCTTGACGGGCTATGGTTTATACCGGTTCGTGGGTCACAGGGCTTCACTCTGTGCTGAGAGATTTCGCCCATACAGGTCCATGGTTTATACCGGTTCGTAGGTCACCGGGTTCACTCTGTGCTATAGGATTTCGCCTCTTACATTGGTGAGTTATTTTAAGTCATATAGTTCAAAGTACCCTTGTGCTATGGTGTCTCGTCCTTTCATAGCTTGGTGATCCCGTATGGTAATCAAGCCCTTCGCTCTAACTGGGGTTGCAGTGTTTCGGCCCTTCAGACCTGGCTTTGAAGAAACAATCAAATACCTAGTTAGATTGCCAACGTAATTAGTTTAGCCCCTTTAACCCTGGTAGGTTCGTTTTGCTGATTGGCCTTGGTTTTTCGGCAGGCTCTTTCAACACCGTTAATGCCACAGGTTATTATAAACGATAACAGGGCATCCGTTTCTTTAGCATGTTCGGCAGGTACTTTATAGGAGCAGGCCCAGCTAATTTCGCAGGTTTTGTTGTTAACCGGTGTTATGGTAATGGTGCCTTTTAATTGGTTGTAAATAAAGGGCGATGGCTGTGCCATGTGGTACGAAATGCACATTTGTACTTCATCAATTTTATCAAACTGTTCCTCGTATTGATGTCCATCCATTAGCAACATTTGTCTTACCAAAGTATCGTTTTTAATATAAACCCGGCTATGGCTTATTCCCGGCAAATATCTTTCCGGCCCCGATAGATCGCTCAATAATTCCCAGGCTTGTGCTGCTGGTATACTGATCCGTTTTTTTTCCAATATCTTTTGCATAAACTCAATCTTTCAATACCTCTAACAATATATTCTGGCATAAAACTAATGGCCTTTTTTTGTGGCATTGTCAAATTGGTACCAATGGAAACGGCATAATGTGAACGGAAAAAATATGTTATGTACCTAAGCAAATAAACTAAACACCTACATGCTATGCATATAATCGAGGCATTGCAGGCACGAAATTTTCTGCGCTGTGAAAACATTTTATGATTATCCGCTATTTGGTACAATCAATGCTGAATATGAAATCATAATATAAAAGGGGGAGAAAAATTACCAACGGTACAAAGAGAGCGTCTATACGACTGCCAGCCCGCCGAAATCATTTTGGCGGGGCATTTGCCGGGCAGGCAACTACTAATGAAAAGAGCTTTAAAGTTCGGTTCCAAAATGTCAAAACCAAATTACGGATAGTCATCAAACATTTAACATGAAAAAGAAATTAATAACATCCGCAGCAATTGTGGCCGTAAGCAGTTTGGCCGCCTGGTTATTAAACTGTTTTGTACCTTCTAATAAGCAGCAACTACATTCAGGTATAAAAATAAACCACAATACCGACTCATTTTCCAGGGCAAAAGCCACGCTGTGGAGTTATAATGGTGGATAAAATGATTAATATCTTAAAAAAAATCCCCCGGAAGCCATGCTGCCTGGGGATTTTTTTTAGTAACTGATTAAAGCAAGCTACTGTTCGTTCAACTTCCAGCTATAATCCATGTAATTTATATCGGCGTTCTTGTTAATTTTTACCGGGGCAAACCTGTTTATAAAATCTACGAGGCTACTTTTCTTTGTAAAATCGCCTTTAAACCAGCTAAATATTTTAGATACTTCTGGGTTGCTGGCCGTTATTTTATTTTTCGATTTATCGCTCAAAAAATCACGACCCTGGTCATCTAGCTGTGCTTCAATCTTATCGCTTTCGTACGCTTCATTACGCAACTTTGGGCACGACCTCGAAGCACAGACCAGCGAAAAGTGAATACGTGGATCATTAAAGTCTTTCCGAAGTATGTTGTGTTCTACATCGTCAAGGTTCATTGTTTTACCACCAATTTTAAAAAAATTTTTCTGCCACGGTGTATTTACAAAAGGTATTTGAATGGCAGGTCCTATATCCTTAATACTCTTTACCGGGTAGTTATCAATAATAAGTTTTAAGGTAAAAGCATTGTACACATTTATCCAATATGCTTTTTTCTGGTTAACACTCCAGTTTGCAGCAGGGGAACTGGCGCTTAGCAACTTTAAATAGTTGTCTAACGGAGCCCTGTCGGCTTTTAACGCTTTATAATTTACCCAGCCACTGCTGTTTACGTGTTTTTTAAGGATAGCCGTATAGCTATCGTTATTGGGTGGTTGCGAAGCTTCATCTTTTGGAACCGCATTAGCTATTGTGCCCATTAACAGCAGGACACTTAAATACATTGTAATCTTTTTCATTTTTCAAAATTTTAAATGGATCTTGAAGTAATATCTACATTGTTAAGCAATGTGTTTTGCAGCCGGGCATCTTGTTTTAACATTCACGGGTTTACATTCTTAAAAAGAGCAAGCCATGTTTTTTTGTAGATCAACCGGCGTTTGTGCTATCGTTCAGGCGATTTGTTCCACTTGTGTCGGGCCACATAAACACTAACAATGTGTATAAACGGATATTTATTATTAACAGATGTTATTAGAATGCTAACCTTTATAAGCTACCTATAGATTGGGGTGTAACTGCCTGTTTGATAAACTGATACCTATCACCAAAAGCAAAAGCAACTAAAAAAACGATTACATGATTACTGGCAACCCGTTAATAATCCTAATAACAACGCAGTATTATAAATAAAAAACGGCAGCTACCAATGTGTACGCAAAGTTTTATGCTGCAATATTATTTTTGATAGCCAACAGAAAGTTTTTCAAAACTATTAACTATTTATTTTAGCTTTATTTACTAAATTATTTAGTTTTGCAGTCCAAATGTCGCCCGAGCAAACACATATCATTGCCAGCCTTAAAAAGGAAATTCTTTCGATGGGGGGTATAAAAACCCCAGCGATTGAAGCCTCTTTTGCCCATGGCTTATCGTTTATGCAGGCGCATTTTCCCGGGCGGGTGTTTCCCAAAGGCGCCATGCACGAGTTGCTGTGCCATCAACCCGAACATATGGCCGCCACTGGCGGATTTGTATCGGCACTGTTAGCTACCTTATTTAAAACACAGGGTGCTATAATTTGGATTTCGCCGGTGGCCAACGTTTTTCCGCCAGCGTTAAAGCGGTTTAATATCAACCCTGAGCAGGTTATTTTTATACACCCAAAAACTACCACTCAAACCCTTTGGGTGGTGGAAGAAGCCTTGAAATGCCACGGACTAAAGGCGGTGGTGGCCGAAGTGAATGGCGTAAGCTTTACCCATTCGCGCAGGTTACAACTGGCGGTGGAAAATAGCAACGTGACAGGTTTTTTATTGAATTATCAAAAAGGAAACCCTGCTACCAATGCCTGCGTAAGCCGCTGGCAGGTTACTACCGCCCCCAGCCAAAAAATTGATGGGTTGCCCGGTATCGGCTTCCCCACGTGGAAGGTGGAACTGCAAAAAATGCGTAGTGGTAAAAAAGGCGAGTGGATGGTTGAGTGGAACGGCAGCAACCTGCAGCAGGTAAATGAAACCATGGTGCACCATCAATTTGATTTGATTAAACAAGCAGTGTAACATGAACAAGCGATACCTGGGTATATGGTTTCCGTATTTAAAAACCGATTGGTTTACCAAACGCAATACTGCTTTGCTGTATAAGCCCGTGGTGGTTTTTTCGGTTAGTCGTGGGCGTATGGTTATTACCGCCGTCAATAATATTGCTGCGCAAAAAGGCATTGCGGTTGGGCAGGTATTGGCCGATGCAAAAGCCATTGTTCCCAATATTCATGTAGAAGGCGACCAGCCTGATTTTTTTGATTCTTTATTGAAAAAATTTGCTGAATGGTTTATTCGTTATTCGCCTTTAGTGGCCGCCGATGCGCCCGATGGTGTAATGATAGACGCAACCGGGTGCGCACATTTGTGGGGTGGCGAGCAGGAATACCTGGATGATATTACTACCCGCCTTAAAGCATTGGGTTATACTGCTAAAGCCTGTATGGCGGGCACCATTGGAGCGGCGTGGGCCATTAGTCGTTATGGCACGCAACAAATTATACCGGGCGGCCACGAGGTAACTGCCTTAAGCCCGCTGCCCCCGGTGGCACTTCGTATAGATGCGTTGGTGTGCGATAAATTACACAAGCTGGGTTTATACGAAACCAGGTTGTTTTTACAAATGCCGGCCAAGGTGTTGCGCCGCAGGTTTGGCGACCATTTTATACTGCGGTTGCAACAGGCTATGGGCTATCAAAACGAAGCTATTACGCCGGTAGTAATTACCAGCACTTTTACGGAGCGGTTGTACTGTTTTGACCCAATCGTTACCCGGCCGGGGATAGAAATAGCAGTAAAAAAAGTATTGGACACCCTTTGCGAACGATTGAAAAAGGAACAGAAAGGCATTCGCACGGCAGTGCTAAAAATTTTTGGTATTGAAGGAAATGCCCAACAGCTGGAGATAGGCACCAACCGCGCCACCAGCGATGCAGTACACATCTTTAAACTATTTGAATTAAAATTTGAAACCATAGCGCCCGGACCGGGCATTGAATTATTTGTGCTGGAAGTGCCCCGGTTTGATGAGCACATCGCCACACAGGAAAATATGTGGAGTGTGGAAGGTAGTCTTGATACCCCCGCTGTATCGTTATTGCTTGATAGGGTGGCCAACAAAATTGGGGAAGATACCATACGCCGCTACCTGCCCGATGCGCATTATTGGCCGGAGCGTTCGGTAAAAAAGGCTACCTCGTTAAGCCAACAACCAACCATTGACTGGGATACCCAAAAAACAAGACCGGTAAAAATTTTACGAAAACCCGAACCGATTACCGTGGCTGCACCCGTGCCCGACTATCCGCCTATTTTGTTTAGGCACCAGGGAAAAGTGCATAAAATAATGAAGGCCGATGGCCCCGAACGTATAGAACCTGAGTGGTGGCTACAGGAAGGCCTGCACCGCGATTATTTTTATGTAGAAGACGAAGAGGGCAGCCGGTACTGGATATACCGATCGGGCCATTACTATAACGAGCAGCCGGTAGAGTGGTTTTTACACGGGTATTGTGCATAAAGAAAACGAGCAGTATGAGCTACACCGAACTACAGGTAACCACCAATTTCAGCTTTTTGCAAGGCGCCTCGCACCCCGAAGAGCTGGTTGAACAGGCGGCCATTTTAGGCTACAAGCAAATAGGTATAACCGATACCAACACAATGGCAGGTATTGTTAGGGCGCATGTAGCAGCCAAAAAGCACGGCCTACGTATAGTAGTAGGCGTTCACTTTGAGCTGTTGGATGGCTGCCCGGTATTGGTGTATCCTGAAAACATTTTGGGCTATGCCAATGTGTGCGAATTGCTAACCATTGGCAACCGTAGAACCGAAAAGGGTCAATGCCATTTGTACAAGCAAGATGTTTTTAAGGGATTGACCAATGCAAAAATCATTGCCCTACCTCCACAGCAGCTTGATGAAAATTTTGATTTGGACCGAGCCTTTGCTGCTGATATAAAGGAGTATAAGCAACACTTTGGCAACAACCTTTACATAGCTGCCCATCGGCGGTATTTGGGTAACGATGGTAAATACCTGGCGCGGCTGGCACAGTTATCAAACCAACATCAAATACCATTAGTAGCTGTTAACAATGTGTTTTACCACTCGCACGAAAGGCGGCAATTGCAGGATGTGTTGACGTGCATTCGCCAAAAATGTACCATCCAAACCGCGGGTTTGTTATTGCACAGTAATGCCGAACGATTTTTGAAACCCGCTGAGGAAATGCAGCGCCTTTTTGCGCATTATCCCGAAGCTATTTTGCATACACAGGATATTGTGAATGCCTGCCCTTTTAGTTTGGATGAATTGAAATATGAGTACCCCGAAGAGATTACCACCGATGGTACGCCGCCGCAGGAAGAACTTGAAAAGCTTACCTGGCTTGGGGCAAATGAATTTTACGAAAACAACATTCCTGAAAAAATCGTTGCCACTATACACCATGAGCTGGGTTTTATTGAAGAGATGAAATATGCTCCTTATTTTCTTACTGTATACGACATTGTACGCTATGCACGCAGCAAAGGTATTTTGTGCCAGGGCAGGGGTTCGGCGGCCAATTCGGCGGTATGTTTTTGCCTGGGTATTACCTCGGTAAACCCGGCTAAGTTCGACCTGTTGTTTGAGCGGTTTTTATCGGCCGCCCGCAACGAGCCACCCGATATTGATGTGGACTTTGAGCACGAGCGCCGCGAAGAGGTGATTCAATACATCTACCAAAAATATGGCCGTCACCGCGCCGCCATTGTAGCCACAGTTACGCAGCAACACGAAAAGGGCGCCATACGCGATGTGGCCAGGGCAATGGGCTTGTCGGTTGATATGATCGACAAAATTTCCAAATCCATTTTACGCAGCAGCCAGCACCTGTTCGACCTGGAGAAACTGGCTTTACTGGGCATCAATATTAACGACCCGCATTTTCAAAAAATCGTGAGCCTTACCAATCAATACATTGGTTTTCCGCGCCAGTTAGGGCAACATACCGGCGGGTTTGTTATTAGCCGAAACCCGCTTTCTAATTTATGCCCGGTGCTAAATGCCCGCATGGAAAACCGTACCTGTCTTGAGTGGAATAAGGATGATATTGAAGCCCTTGGGTTTTTAAAAATAGATGTGCTGGCGCTGGGTATGCTTACCTGCATACGCAAGGCGTTCGACCTGGCAAAACAGGTGTATGAGCTCCACCTTACGCTGGCCAATATTCCGCAGGACGACCCCAAAGTGTACGACATGATTTGCGAGGCCGATACCATTGGGGTGTTTCAGATAGAAAGCCGGGCACAGCAAAGCATGTTGCCCAGGTTAAAGCCACGCTGCTTTTATGACCTGGTAATAGAGGTAGCCATTGTACGCCCCGGACCCATACAAGGCGATATGGTACACCCATATTTGCGGCGGCGAAACGGGGAAGAAAAGGTGAACTATCCATCCAAAGACCTGGAGGCTATTTTAAGCAGAACGCTGGGCGTTCCATTGTTCCAGGAGCAGGCAATGAAGGTGGCTATTGTGGCCGCAGGCTTTT
>JBBRUR010000162.1:0-7305 GCA_038247635.1 Chitinophagales bacterium | reverse complement strand
AATGGATGTTTTTGCTTTTAATATAAATGGCAGATCAGGCACCTTCAGTATAGCCAAAACCGCCTCTAAAACCGATGTGTTTTTTTATAATCAAAAAGACTCGAAATTGAAAATTGTGGTTGAACATGAAGACGATGCAATCCGCCCAGCCAATATTCGCACCACCATAAAAAAATTTACTATTACCGACGAAACGGGTGTGTTGTATGTATACGAAAATGTTGAATTAACCGAAGTAATAAAATATATTAGAAAGGAGGTGTACGATGCTAACCTTGTTTTAACTGTGGGAGCTGGAAACCTTTCTTCAAGTTGTTTTACGGTTCAGGGTGGTTCGTCTTCCAATCTTGCCGGTAATTGCACAAACTCAGCAATACCGGTGATGCGGGGGATTAGTACCGGGCAATATGTACGTAGCAGATGGATGTTGACTAAAATTGTCAATACACTTACTGGAAAAACAATCAATTTTAATTATGAAAGCGTGCCTGTTACCGTAGATGGTGACCACACTGTGGTAAAATCAACCCAATCAAGTAGCTGTTCATTTGGTATTACCATTGGCCTAAATAAAGAAATATTGCAACGAGTTACCTCCATTACAAATCAATTTGGTGATAATATTCTGTTTACCTACGGGTCCGACAGAAAAGATTTGCCCGGGGATAAGGTGTTAGCCAGTATTTCATTGTTGAGTAATTCTGCAATGGTATCCAAACAAATTTTTCAATATGGGTATCTGTGCAAATGGAGCATAAGGGAGCTGACAGATAATTTTACGCCTAATGAAACTGCCTTTCTGAGATTATCCCTTAAACAAATACAGAAAGTAGGCATTTTCGACGAAAAAGAACCACCTTATAGGTTTGATTATATAGTTGATGAAAATCATTTGGTTCCACCGCGCTTTAGTTTGTTTAGAGACCATTGGGGTTATGCTAATGGGGGCCTTACACCTTCGTTTATACCGGATTTGGGAAAGCCCTATAGCAGGTCACTTTATTTTGAGGCTTTGAATCCAAGTTTTCACGAAATCAATAATGGAAATGGTAGCCTCGATGCTTCGCATGGCATGCTTCAATCAGTCACCTATCCATTAGGAGGCAATTTGCAGTTTGATTATGAGCAGAATAAAAGTGTTTTTAACAGTGGGGAGGTCGCCATGGGGGGAGTTAGAGTTAAAAAAACAACAATAAAGGACGGAAGTTCATCAAGCAATGTATCTGAAATTGAATATAAATATCTGTTAGAAAACGGCATAACAACTTCCGGTGTCGGTTATGAAGCACCTGTTTACACCGAGACAATTAATAACCGCATTTATCGATGTTCAAATAACGACCAAAGATTTACTCCGGTACGAGGGGTTGAAACCGCGCTTTCGTCTTTTAAGATTACTCATTTTAAGTCAGATATTGGAAATTCAAGCATTGCTTTTGATTTTGATGTATCCACTTTTGCCATTTCAATGGTTATCCAAATTCTAGTGCCGATTTTAACAGATATATTTTCTGCTAATTATCAAGATTTTATGATTACCAGTATTTCGAACAATCCTATCAATATGGCTAATTCATTGCCATTGCAATATTCAAGAGTTGAAGTAACTAATTCCACAGGGGGCGTATTAAGAAGTAGCGAAGTCTCGGAGTTTACCACATTTACTGATTATCCAGCCGAAATAACAGCCAATCAGTTCCCTTACTCCAACAAACAGCGATTTGCCAGTTGGAAATACGGTTTGCCAAAAAAGACAATTAGTAAAGATGCGGGTGGAAATCCTGTCAGGGTATTAGAAAACATCTATGCCCAACCTATGCAACAATTTATAACCGGGCTCTCGTATGTATCACAGAAATGGAAAGCAAATAGTATGGTTATAGGTTGCAACCCGCTTTACAACGATGCAAATACCAGTGAGCGTATTACTGCGGACTTCTATTATCCGTTAGTGGGTAAGATTGATCTTATAGAAACTAAGGAAACACTATACAAAACTCCTTCTATATTTACTACCACCAACAAAACGTTCGAATACAACGACTATTACCTACCAAAGCTCACCACAACCTATAACTCAAAAGGCGAAAAGGTAGAAACAATATTTAAGTACGTTAATGACTATACGGTTGGCGGCTCCTTGGCTACGTTAAAAACCAACAATAATATTTCGGCCCCCGTTTTAACCGAAACCTACATAACAAAGGCAGGTGTTAAAAAACTGCTTACCGGTTCTATAATTGAATATGGTACGCTTGCCAACGGCAATATCCAGCCTGTAAAAACATACAATACCCGCACCGACAGGCCCATTAACGATAATTCCATGGCCGCCTTTTCACCATCACAATTAATTAGGGATGCTGCTTATTACAAACCCACCAGCGAATTTGTGTATAATGCTGATGGCGTATTGGTACAAACCAATAAATTATTAGAGCTTAATAGTGTGGTAAATATTACCAATAAAACCGCTCTGATTGTTGATAAAGCTAACCCCGAACAGGTTTTAGCCACTGCTACTAACTGCAATGCCACAGATATAGCTTATACTTCGTTTGAAACTGCTTATGATAAAAGGGTGTGGAGCTACACTGAAAGTTTGGTAAAGTATGGCAATAGTGTAACCGGCGATAAATGCTTTCAATTTGATAATGTGGTAAGGTCAATTTCAAAAAGCGGTTTAAACGCAGGTGTTAAATATAAAATAACGTTTTGGGCACCAAACACCTTGTTTTTAATAGGTGGTGTGCAGCAGCAGTATATTCCGTTAGTGAACATCAACAATCAGAAAGACGCTTCTGGTAATCTTATTAATAATATAATTCCAACAAAAATATATACAAAGGAGGTTACAGGCTGGTGTTTATACGAATGCATTATTACGGGGGCAAATAGTGTTTATATACACAATCGAAACACCTCAGGCAATAATGGCGTTGCCATTTCAATTGATGAAATTCGTTTGTATCCCGAAGGTTCTTTAATGACTTCGGCCACCTACAACATTCAAGGCCTGAAAACAACCATGGTAGATGCCAATAACAAAATACAATACATGGAGTATGACGGTTTAGGCAGGTTGAAACTTATACGCGATGAAGAAAAAAATGTGCTTAAAACCTATGAATACAATTTCAAACAGTAGCTTGCTGTAGTATGAATAGGCATATTTTCTTTACCACACTCTCCAGCATTTTCCTGCTGTGCTTTTGTACAGTTTTAAACGCTCAAAAGGAGGCCAGTAACTGGTACTTTGGTTTTAATGCTAATGTTAGTTTTACCTCCGGCACGCCTGTATCGGTTGATACCAGCAATGTATATACCGTAGAAGGCACCTGTAGTATTAGCGACCGGAATGGCAACCTTTTGATGTACACCGATGGCGTTACCCTATATAATCGGCGGCATATTATAATGCAAAACGGCGACAGTTTGTTTGGCCACCCCTCAAGTACGCAGTCTGCTTTAATTATTCCTCATCCCGGTAATGATTCGTTGTTCTATGTGTTTACCACCGATGAATATAATGGCACCAGGGGATTGTGTTACTCATTGGTCAATATCCAAAAGGCTAATGGCCTGGGTGCTGTGGTGCAAAAAAATATACCGCTGTTAAAAAACTTTTCTGAAAAGCTAACGGCAGTATTTCATTGCAATCAGCGCGATGTATGGGTGATTACCAGGGAAAATTATTCTGACAGGTATTATAGCTGGCTCATAACCTCCGGAGGCTTGTCGGGTGTACCAGTGATATCGTCCACAGGGGTTCAAATGCCTTTATACACGCAGCAGACAACAAATTTCTATTTAAAGGGTGCCGAAGGGCTTGGTTATTTAAAAGCATCGCCGGATGGCAAAAAAATAGTAAACGCCAATGGTTATGGCGATATAGAAATAGGCTTATTCAGCAATACAACAGGTAAGGTGAGTCAGCTATTTAGAATAGACCCTTCCCAAAAAGGTCGGACTAATACGTTTTTAACCACTCCTTACGGTGTTGAGTTTTCCCCGTTTAGCAGGTTTCTTTATACCACTTCAAAAATCTCGGACAATCAAAGTAATCGCCAGGATTTTTTCTTTCAATATGATATTTCTATCCATGATTCGGCCACCATTCAAAATAGCCGGGTTACTATCGATTCCAGTGGCCGCGATGAATTTCGGTTCTTCGGCTTTCCAGATGGATCACTTCAGTTAGGTATTGATGGCAAAATTTACGGGCCACACAATTTTTACCATTATTTATGTGTTTTAACAATCCCGATCTTAAAGGCAAGGATTGTGGGTTGCAATACAACGCAGTACAACTAAAGAAAGGCACTGCTGTGCCGGGGCTTCCAAACTTTAACCAGGGTTATTTTAATCCTGCCTATGTGAGGGCCGATTTTAAATTTACCGAAAACTGCCTCGGTAATACAGTACAATTTGAAGCCGCCAACCCCAACCGGTTCGATTCGGTACAATGGAACTTTGGCGAGCCGGTGTCTGGTACTGCCAATACTTCAAAAAGTGCCATAGCAAGTCACGTGTATGCTAAGGCAGGTTATTACAGGGTGCAACTTATTATTTTTAAAACCAATCCCTGTAACTTTTCCGACACTATAAATAAAACCATTTGGGTAGGTAAGGCAGCAGGTTTTTTAGGAAGTGATAAAATATTATGCAGCGGCGATAGCACCTTTTTACAATCGTCTCAGGTGGCAGAAACTTACCTTTGGAATACCAGCGCTAATACGGGATCAATTGTTGTTAAAAATTCCGGGCAGTATTCGGTTAGCTTAACATTAGGTAACTGTACCCTTGCAGATACCGTGCAGGTAACGGTTAAAAACCGCCCAATCTTCAGTCTGGGCCGCGATACGGCAATCTGTCTGAACACAAGTATCAAACTTGCTGCAGTACCCGCTTATCCCGGCAGTGTTCACTTATGGAATAATGGAGTTACGGCAGAAAGCCAGCAGATTGATTATCCTGGTAAATTTTCATTAACTATTACAAACAGTGAGGGTTGCCAGTACAGCGATACCATAAATATTACAGCTAAACAATTGCCAGCGTTTACTTTGGGAAATGATACAACGATTTGTGAAGGAACATCGCTAAAAATAGATGCAAAAATTGCGGCAGATATTTATCGGTGGAATACCGGTGCCACCACGGCCTCAGTTGAACTTTCAAATAGTGGTTTGTATTGGTGCGATGTATTGAAAAACGGATGTACTTACCGCGATAGTATTAGGCTAAGTATCCAACCATTACACGTTGTTAATATTGGTCGTGACACTACGCTTTGTAATACAACCTCATATAGCATCAATGGCCCCAACATACCGGGAATTTTTGAATGGAGCACAGGTGCCATTGCAAAAGTGATTAACATTTCTGCTTCGGGCAATTACCGGCTTAAAGTAACAAATAATGGTTGCACCGCTGCCGATACAGTTAAAGTTGTTTTCACTAAGCAACCAAGTGTTTCTTTAGGCCTCGATAAATTTATTTGTGAAGGAGAGAAAGTAAGTTTAGCCGCCGCTATTAATACAAACGATGCGGTATTATTGTGGAACAACGGCACATCGGCCAATACATTAATAGTACAAAGTGCCGGTCAATATTGGCTTAGAGCCAGCAATTACTGCGGCGCCGCAGCCGATACCATTATAATTGCCAAAGGTACCTGCGACTTATTGGTGCCCAATGCCTTCTCGCCCAATGGCGATGGTATTAATGACCAATTTGTAATTAAAGGCGGCGATAATCTTAAGAAGTTTCAACTCTCCATTTTCAACAGGTATGGACAGTTGATTTTTACGACTGCTAATAAAGCTGTTTCGTGGAATGGAACGTTTAAAGGGCAACCCGTTACAGTTGGTACTTATTATTATGTACTTAATTTTTTGCCCGCCAATAACAATCAGGAGCAAGTGAAGAGTGGGTTAGTAGTGGTGTTGCGATAACAATAATTGTAGCATTATCCCCGCTCGTTTCATCAGCTTTTCAACAACTGGTAACACTGCAAGGCAATTTCCAACTCTTCGTTAGTGGCAATGATGAGTACTTTAACCCGGGCGTTTGCTGTACTTATAACCCTGATGCCTGCTCCTCTCGCTGCGTTTTTTGCTTCATCCAGTTCAATACCTAAGAATTCCATTTGCTGGCAAATTCGATGGCGGGTAGCAGCATCATTTTCACCAACACCTGCGGTGAAAATAATAGCGTCCAGCCCATTTAAGGCTGCTGCAAACGCACCAATGTATTTTTTAACCCGGTAAGCATACAGGTCTAATGCCAGGGCGGCATCTTCATTGCCCTCGTTATTGGCTTTGGCAATGTCTCTCATATCGCTAAAGCCGGTAAGGCCCAATAGGCCACTGCGATTGTTAAGCAGGTTGCTGACCTGGCCGGGTTCATAGCCTAGTTGGTTAATGAGGTAAAAGATAACCGACGGGTCAATATCGCCGGAGCGGGTACCCATTACCAGCCCGTTAAGCGGACCAAAGCCCATGCTGGTGTCAATGCATTTACCTGCATTAATGGCGGCCATACTACAGCCGTTGCCAAGGTGTATGGTAATCAGTTTGGCCGAAGGGTTTTTTAAGTATTCCGCCGCTTGTTCGCTTACGTACTTGTGGCTGGTGCCATGAAAACCGTAGGCACGTATGTTATGGTCGTTGTAGTACGATGGAGGTATTGCGTAGAGGTACGCCTTTGGTGGCATGGTTTGGTGAAAAGCCGTATCGAACACTGCCACTTGTGTAGCTTTTGTAAAAATTTTTTCGGCTACTTCTATACCCTGGTAGTTGGCTGGGTTATGCAGCGGTGCCAGTTGAAACAGGCTTTTGATTTTTGCCTTAACGGCATCGTCTATAATGGTAGTGTTAGCAAACGCTTTGCCTCCATGTACTACCCGGTGACCAACTACCTGTATCTCTGCCGGATCTTTAATAACCGCGGATTTTCCTTGAGTAAGCAGGCGGGCTACTTCTTTTAATCCTGCTGCATGATCGGCCAGCGAAAGGTGTTCAACCACCTCTTTTTTTTGCTGGTCAATTAACACTTTATGGGTTATCACCGAGTCTTCTAAACCAATACGTTCAACCAATCCGCTACAAACCGGCGTTTGCCCAGGCATATTAGATAACTGGTATTTGATGCTGCTGCTACCGGAGTTGATGACGAAGATGTTCATTTTTTTTATTTTAAGTTTTAAGTTTTAAATTTTGAATTGTGAGGAGAGGGTTATTTTGAATTTTAAGTTTTAAATTTTGAATTGAGAGTAGGAGGTTATTTTGAATTTTAAGTGTT
>JBBRUR010000161.1:0-7412 GCA_038247635.1 Chitinophagales bacterium | reverse complement strand
GTAAACATGTTGAGTTGTGCACTGGCTGCAAGCATTTCCTGCTCCAATATCAGCTTATCTTTTTCAATCTGTTTTATTCTTAATTTTTCTGCAAGCAATTGCCTGTTTAATACAACCAATGCAAAAATGGCAAACGCTATTATAAAACCAATAATTACGTTCCGCCAAAGTAATGCTGCCTCCCGGTCCCTATGGTTCTTCTGAATGTTGAAGTGACTGACCTCGTCATTCAGTTTTGCTTTCGAAATAGCTATGCTGCTCGTAGCTATTTCTTTTTCAAGCGAGTCTTGAAGTGCCATGTACCTGTCGTTGTAGTAAAAGGCACTATCGTAGTTGTTTACGGCCCTAAAAATTTTAGATAGATTTAAATATACGCCGCTCAAAAAAGTACGGTTCGGCGAAAGCGCTAAAAGCTCCAGGGCACTTTTTGCTTCCAATAGAGCGGCAGAAGCATTTCCCCGTGCAAGGTTAGCCTTGGCAGCCCACGATATTGCATCAGCCGCCTGATGGTACACCCCCGCAGCCATGCAGTTGGAGTATTCTGTTTTAAACAGGTTATACGCTGAATCAGTTGCACCGCTTTTCAATAGTACCTTTCCCATATTACCCCCTACTTTACCCGTCCAAAGGGTATCGTTTATAATTTCAGCCTTTTTGAGAGCAAGTTGTAAATTGGCCAAGGAAGAGTCGTAATGCTTTTTTACAAAATAATTTAGTGCCAGGATGTTCAAAGTTCTTATTCTATACTGCTCGCCCCATACTGTGTTGTACCCGCTATCGGATGCCGTTTCCCAGGCTTTCATGGCTTTTTTAGCATTGGCGAAACTCTCTTCGTATTCTCTTACTTCATAGAGTAGCTCCGATAGGCTCGCATATACTGTTGGCTCTACGCTGTAACCTACCTTTTCGAAAAGATCTACCCCGTTTTTTGAATACATGACCGCCCGGCCTGTTTCGCCTAAATGCCGCATCAGCTTTGCAGAATAAAAAGTAGCCCAACCAATAGTTAGCTGATCTTCAGTATGGTAAGCGGCTTCAATGGCATCGGTATGCAACAGCATTATTTGAGCCTTCAAAGATGGTGATGTGTTAGAACAGTAGTCTTTGAACCGATCGTATCCTGCAAATTGCTCAAACAGATACTTTGCTTTTACCATAGAAAAGTGTGTACGAAAAAAATAGCCTTTATCCTGTCCTGTGCGCTCAAGTGTATCTAAAAACTTCAGAGCAATACTACTGTCGGCTTGCAATAGTTGTGTGTGCAAACTACCCATACTGTTTTCTTCGGTAAGTTCAGCCTTAGCAAGTTCCGTTGCCCATTTAAAGGGTTCTAACCCCAATTTTTGAGCAAGCCCATCAGGGTACAACCATAAAAAACTCAGCAGCAGAAGCAGGCTGCATTTTCCTTTTCCAACCATCATGTAGATAGCAAAAATAGGGTATGCAAGCCGGGTTTGGTGCGAGAAAGGTGTCGTTTTTTTGCTTAAACATCATGTCTTACCTGCATCATCAATCTGGCGAAGTCGCATTTTGTTTTATTGGTTATCGCAGCATCACTACATGCGATGATAAAATTGTTTATCCAAAATCCTATAAAAAAATACTCTGCCTAAACAAAAATCGGTATGTCACGGTTTTGTCCCGGTCTTGTCCTGCTTTTGTCGCAATTCTTAGGGTAAAGAACCGCGACAAAGAGTTATTTTTAATGCTATGAGTAAGCGTGCGTTAAAGTTTACCCTTATTATTTTATTTTTTGCCGCCTTGGCCATTTTACTCGTCTTGTTGTTCTATTCGCGGCGCTTAGAAGGACTAAACCATGCTTAAATTTTTTTATTTCCCTCTTACCTACCAACATTCTTTAATATTCATTTCCATTTCATTAAGCAAGCATTAAAAATGAACCAACCAGATTTAAAAGTCAGCTTTGTAGGCAAGTCTAATTTTTTTCCAGGCATTAAAACCTACTGCAGACTTTGCCATACAAACATAATCCGCGCATTCGTTATGTTGCTATTGTTGGCAATAGCCAATAACGGATTAGCACAAGTTAATCTTCCCGGCAATTTGAATTTAGGACCTTCAACTTCTATTCGCGATTACATTATACCCGGAAATATAAAACAATTAAAACTGGAGATTGCAGGAGGCAGAGGCGAATCTGAGGTGTTTTTAAGTCTCACTTGTTATCGATATTTTGGGGGAAGAGGCGCCTTAATTTCTGCTGATTTTTACGTGAGTGATTATACTTGCCCAACAAATAATTTTGTTCTAAAACCGGGTGGTACTTTGCGGTTTATAGTTGGCGTCAGAGGGGATAAAAATTTAGTTGCGGTAATTACAAATATTCAAGGTGCAGGTGGCGGTGGCTCTGCAGTGTTATATAAGGCGCCTGGCACATCTAACTGGGTGATTTTAATGGTGGCTGGAGGCGGCGGGGGAGCTGGCGGATTTCATAATAATGGGTGTGGCGGTAACAATGGGAAAGATGCTGAACTTGGCCCCAATGGAAGTATTGGCGCAGGGCTAAATGCAGGTGCCGGTGGCACAAATGGAAATGGTGGAGCTGCGGGTGGCCTTATTGCCGGTGATGCCGGTGGGGGAGGAGGAGCATTTTCAAACGGAGCTAATGGAACGAGGCCGGGAATTGGTGGTAGATCGGGAAGTACCACAGGCGGCGCGGGTGGGGAGTTTAGTGAATCGCAAAAAATTTCGTTTGGTGGCTTTGGTTTTGGAGGTGGCGGTGCATCTGCCTCGGCGGGTGGCGGTGGTGGTGGCTATTCCGGCGGCGGCGGAGGAGGAGTTGCCTTTAGAAACCCGGGTGGTGGTGGCGGTGGTGGAAGCTTTATAATTCAAGGTGCTGCAGATGTATCCCGCACGCATTATGGTACACCGGGTGAAATATCAGTGGTCTGGAATGCTGTTGCCAAGGCAAGCTTTCTAAGCGGAAGCCCTGCATTGGAAGTGAGAAGAATTTTTGTAAATGAAGAAGCGCCTGGCAACAGCCAAAAAAACGGTACTTCGTGGGCCAATGCATTTACCGAGCTACAGGATGCCTTCACTGCAGCCGCTAATACCTGCCAGGCAGAAATTTGGGTGGCACGCGGTACATATCAACCAGATAGAGGAATTGGATATACCAGAAACAATCGCAATCATTCTTTTGTAATGCGGTCAGGCGTTGCCATTTATGGTGGTTTTAATGGTACCGAAACTGCACTAAATCAACGCAATCATGAAGTAAACAAAACCTTCCTTAGCGGCGATTTGGCCGAAAACAACTTTAATTTCTCCTATAGCAGCGCGCAGTTTTCGAATTTCGGAGATAATTCTTTGCATGTAGTAAGAAGTGAAAATACAAGTTCAACCGCCATTCTCGATGGGTTTTTTGTAGAATCGGGCAACGCCAATGGTAGCTTCCCCGACAATTCCGGTGGTGGTATTTATAGCGTATCATCAGGCACTCAAATTCAAAATTGCACCGTTCGTTTCAATCAGGCTGTGCAGGGCGGCGGCTTATACAATGCGCAAAGCTCGCCTTTTATTCAGAATTGCTTTTTCCTTAGCAATAATGTAACCTTAGGTGCTGCAGGTGCTTATATCCTAACCAATTCCAATCCATTTTTTTACAATTGTGTTTTTCAAGGCAACTATGTGGCTACCAGTTCGCCCGATGGTGGCGGCGGTGGTGCTATTCTAAATTTTCAAAATTCAGCCCCAGAGTTTATCAATTGTACAGTGAGCGGCAATTTTGCCAATACCGGAGGGGCGGTGTACAATCTTAATAATGCCAGGCCTATTTTTTACAACTCTATTATCTGGCAAAACAAATCGGTTTCCGAAGCACTCAGGATATCTTCTGATGTCACTTCTGAAGTGCAATATCGAAACTGCCTGGTACAAGGGGTAAACCTTGCCGGGGCTAATGGAAACTTAGACGGCACCAATCAAAATGCAGCAGTTTTCATTACAAACGATGATCCTAACCTGGCACCTGCTTCTATTGGGGTATTAGCCTTGCGTGCTTGTTCACCGGCAATAGACCGAGGCAACAATGGTTTTTTGGCTAACCCCACTGATATTGCAGGCAATCCCAGGTTCATCAATACCACAGTGGATTTGGGTGCTTACGAAGCGGGCCTGGTGTTTGTAAACGCAGGTGCTACCGGTGGCAACAACGGTATCAATTGGGCCAATGCTTTCCGAAGCCTGCAAGATGCACTGGCATTTGCCGGCAACTGCCCCATTGACATTTGGGTGGCCCGCGGTACCTATACCCCTACGGCCACTACTAACCGGGATATAGCTTTTACCATGAAAAATATCGTGGGCATTTATGGCGGCTTTGCAGGTACCGAAACTGCCCTTAATCAGCGAAACTGGCAGCTTAATCCAACCATATTGAGCGGCGATATTGGTGTAGCAGGTAACCGCAGCGATAATTCGCATAATATAATATCAAATAACAACGTAAATGCATCTGCCATCCTTGACGGATTTATCATCCTAAACGGGCAAGCCAACAAAAATGAATATGGCCGTCAGCGTGGCGCAGGAATGTTCAACTTCAATGCATCACCATTGGTGCGCAATTGCATATTTACCGGCAATATGGCTTCTACCAACGGCGGGGCGGTATTTAACCAGGGGGCTTCTGCGACACCCACCTTTGTTAACTGTGTTTTTAGCGGAAATCAGGCATTGTTCGGGGGTGGCATCTTTAACGAAAGGGCACAAACACAGGTTATCAATTGCACTTTTAGCACCAACCAGATTACCGGCAACGGTGGAGGCATTTACAGTTATGGCATTCCAAAAGTAGTCGTTAGAAATAGTATTTTTTGGGGTAATGCCATAAACGGGGTATTTACGGCTGCTATTGATAACAGCACCCCTGTTGAAGTTACCAACTCTATAGTGCAAGGTGGCTACAGTGGAACTGGTAATAGTAGCCAAAATCCGTTGTTTGTAGCACCGGCGGTTGCAGGGCTTGAGCAACTTGGCGATCTGAGGCTGCTGCCCTGCTCACCCGCCATTAATGTTGGCAACAACAGTGCTTTGCCAAATGGTACTACTACCGACCTTGCGGGCTTACCCAGAATTGGCTTGACCACCGTAGATATGGGTGCCTACGAACTGCAAACAAATATGCCACCCCAAATAATTTTTGTGAATACTAATGCCACAGGAAGCAGAACCGGACTAAGCTGGGAAAATGCCATGACAACCCTGCAGGGTGCGCTGGCACTCAACTGCTTGGGCAATAGTCAGATATGGGTAACCCGCGGCACTTATCGCCCTGCTGAAGGTACCAACCGCGATTCGGCATTTGTAATGCGGAACAATCAGGGCATATTTGGAGGATTTACGGGCAATGAGATCCAATTGACTCAACGCAACTGGCGCATGAACCCTACCATTTTGAGTGGCGATATTGGAGTAGCAGGCAATCGCAGCGATAATTCGCATAATGTGATTTCGAACAACAATAATGGATTGAATGCCACATCCATTTTGGATGGATTTATTGTTCGAGATGGGCAAGCCAACAAAAATGAAACAGCCCGGCGCAGGGGTGGAGGTATGTATAATTTAAATGCATCACCTCTGGTACGCAACTGTATTTTTACCGGCAATTTTTCCAATTTGTACGGTGGGGCGGTATTTAATCAGGGAGCTTCTGCCACACCTACCTTTGTTAACTGTGTTTTTAGCGGAAATCAGGCAGAGTTTGGGGGTGGCATCTTTAACGAAAGCGCACAAACACAGGTTATCAATTGCACTTTTAGCGCCAACCAGATTACCGGCAACGGTGGAGGCATTTACAGTTATGGCACTCCAAGAGTAGTCGTTAGAAACAGTATTTTTTGGGGTAATGCCATAAACGGGGTATTTACGGCTGCTATTGATAATAGTACCCCAATAGATGTGACCCATTCTACGGTGCAAGGTGGGTACACTGGCACAGCTAATTTGTTGACTGACCCAAGATTCAATGCACAGGTACCCATCGGGCTTGGGCAGTTGGGCGACTTCAGGCTGCTGTTTTGCTCACCGGCAAGAAATTCAGGTAGAAATGCCGCCTTTCCTGCCGACCTTTCTACCGATTTGGATGGTTTACCAAGAGTGGTAGGTGTTATTGATCGTGGTGCATTTGAACGGGTGGCGCAAAATGCATTTCTAAATATTTATGTAGATTCATCTGCTGAGGGTGCAAACAACGGAACCGAATGGGCAAATGCTTTTATAAGCCTTCAAAGTGCACTAAATCATATGAATTTATGTACCAACAATGTATCTCATACCATACATATTGCAGCAGGTACCTATCCGTTTCCGGCTGGGGTACAAGCCGTAGTAGATAACTTTAATGGTCAAATTTTGGGTGGCTACCCAGCAGGGGGAGGCGATCGTGATGCAACGAACAATCAGGTCATTATAAGAGGTAATTTTCAGGTTATTAAAGATGCATTAATTGATGGGGTAAGGGTTATAAGTCCTTAAATAAGCAAAGATAATTTCTAAAAAAATCGCGCTATTTTGCAATGACGGGATTTTTTGAATTTGTTAACCTGTCAACCAGCCTTTATTACTATTTTTTTTATTTACTAATAAATGAAATGATTTACAGAATTATCATCGCTTTCTATGAATATTACAACAAAGAAATTATGAATAGTCATCATTATTTTTTGCTTTCCCTAAAAAACGTTTTTTTTGTTAATGTGCTGCTTTCCATACATTTACCAATTTTTGACCAAACCATGCCAAGTCTTCCCAATACCACACTACATGTAACGGCTACTACTTTTGCGGACTACCTGATGCCTTCTAATTTTTCAAGTATTTATTATAAAGCCCGGGGAGCAAGAGGCGGTAGTGCTTGTAATGGCATTTGCAACTATGTCCAAGGCAGGGGCGCCCTTAATTCTACCAGAATTTTAATCGGTCGTTTTATCTGTGGCAAGCCAAATCCCCATACTTTTTACCTGACACCCGGTGGAACTTTACGATTTATATATGGAAAAAATGGAAGAAATGGTGTGGGAAGCGATAATCTTTACGGTATTGTTACAGGCGACGGAGGTGGAGGTACCGCCGTATTGTACAAAGCACCGGGCAGCGACCAATGGCAAACTTTACTGGCAGCAGGGGGAGGCGGGGGAGCTTTTGCCAAATACGACGCATTTATAACCAACAATTGTACCGGTGCTCATGCGTTAGATGCAAACCTATCCGAAAATGGCTTAAATGCCGTAGGTACCCATCCGGGAAGTGCCGGCCAAAATGGAAGTGGCGGCGAAGCCGGTAGTATTATACGAGGCAATGGCTGGAGTGCCGGCAGTATAAATAGTGCCGGTACTAATGGAGACAGACCTTGCATTGGTGGCAGGGCTTGCGGCACAGAAGGTGGC
>JBBRUR010000160.1:0-7442 GCA_038247635.1 Chitinophagales bacterium | reverse complement strand
TTTACATCAAAACTGGCTGCATTTCCATTTGTTGTAAAATTGTGTCTTGTAATTCCATCACCTGCAACCTGGTAAGTTGAATCCAAATATCTATCCACCAAATAAGTGGATAATGATGGGGCAAAACGATTGCCTTTAAATTGTAATTGGTAAGTAGCTTTAAAATCTAATTTTAATAATTGCAGAAAAACTGTATCGCCTGCAGCTATATTTTGTCTTCTTTCTATTGATAATAAATTACCATTTTTTAAAAGCCCTATTTTTTCTCTTGTTTGAAATGTTAGCAGCTTAACAGCATCCTGGGCATCAACTTCGTTATTAAAATCACTATTATGCATCATGGCAACTCCGTCAGATAAAATCGCCCTGCCTGAAGTATCCCTACAGGCCAGGTTAATATAAAGTTCAGCAACAGCACCCATTGGTCTGCTGGCAAAGCCAATACTACTGCTTCCGGTAACTTTTGCACCCTCTGTAAAAGCCATTGTTGAAGCGGAAGGAGCATCCAACATAAATGCAACACCAGATTCAAGTACACCTCCATTGGTATATTGGCTCATATACCCTGAATCAACGGGGTTGGGTACAATGGTGTAAGTGGCATTATCGCCTTTGCTTTGAAAGGTAACCCAGGCCCCTGCACCCTTACTGCCAAACAATAGGGGATCCCATAAATAATAAGTATTGGTGGCAACCGAATTGAATAAAGCGCCCCGGTAAGTTACATTGTTCATACTAATTGCGGAGGGGTAAGGGTTGCAAACAATTTGCCTGCCGGTAACAACAGGCACTGATACGTTACCAATATTAATTTTTCCTTTTATTCTCAAATTAGCGGCACCGCTGGTAGTAACAAATTGATTGCTTACAACAATACTCCGGTTGCCACGAACAAAAAGCATGTATCCATTAAAGTTAGTAACAGGCACGCCGGTAGTTGAAGCAGGTACAGACCATGCGCCGGAGCCAGGTTCCATTTTGTAAATGGATGAACTTGAGGTAGTGCCCTGGTCGAACCCATTTTGCGAAACCGTTCCATTGGTGATCGCTGTACCAAATGGATTAAAATTATCAACCGGACTCAGCCTGTTTGCACTCGTTTGACCTTCCTGCCAGGCCGCATTGATACTCGGAGCATTGTTAGCGCTGATGGGCACCCCCAATAAGCGCCACCGGCGGCTTGATGAAGCTGTTAACATGGGTAAAAAACGCTCCACGGTAACTGCATTGCCATTAATAAACCCGGCAGATTGGCCAATACTTGCAGTACCTGTTGCACTTGATTTTAAGGTAAGTGAGCCATTATTATTAAGACTCCCATTTACAATTATATTACCACTACTGCCTACCGTGAGGCTGCCATTTATATTTACATTAGCGCCACTTAAAATAGTAATGCCGCCATTTACAATCATATTTGCATTTATTGCTACAGTGCCTCCAAGCAAAGCAACGCTTGTACCCACGGGTATTACCGGGTAATTGGTTAATCCTGTTGGTATAGTAATATTTATTTCTGTTGGTGAAACACCTGGCCTGGTATTACCTACCCAGTTTTGAGCATTGTTCCAATCGGTATTCACAGCACCTGTCCAGGTAAAAGTTCGGGTAAAACGGGACGGTGTAAATGCAAGCCCCCTGAACATATAATTGGTGCCTGCAGCAACAACATTTACTGCTGAAGGAAGTGTTATTGCTATATTACCCGTTCTGCCACTGCCATCGGTTATAGCAATAATATTGTTGTTGGATGCTGCACCTTTTACCACATACAATTCAGGATTGCCGGCGCTGTTTACCCTTGCCGTAATATCCTGCAAGCCCCCGGTAACGCCTGTTGCAGAAGTTGGATTAAAAGCACCTGCATATAACCAACTGGTGCCATTCCAAAAAAATTTAAGCAATCCAAGGGTTTGGTCTGCACAATACAATACATCATACCCTGTATTGAGATAACTGAACGTAGCATCAATATCTAAAAAAGCAAATGACTGAAAATTATGCCCTGCCATGCTTACCCCTGGTAAATCAGTTTTAGTGGCATAGTTGCCACTTGCAGGATTGGGTGTTAAAGTAGCAACGGTATTTCCTCTGGCACAATACACCTGATCTTTAAATATTTTTAAAGACCGCATATCGGTTATAAAAGCAGTGGTAGCAGTGGTAGTTACCGGTGCGCCGTAAGAAAGAAACCTTGTGCTGTTAGCCGAAGCAGGCGACACAGAAGAACCAGCAATATAAAAGAGGCTACTATTTTCTGTTAGGGTACTTCTTATAGTTTGATTGAATGTTACAACTGATATCCTGGTAGAAAAATCCGCAACAGCATTATTGGCAATTCTTGTTACTATTTTATCATTGGCCTGGTAGGTAGCCGCTGTAGAGCCGATTGCGCCTTCATAGCCAGTAAGCGTTAAATACCTTCCATCAGATGAGAGGCTTAACTGGCCTTCACCGCTTGTATTATCACCACTTAAAATCATCCGGTGGGGTGGGGTAGAAGTACCATCGCTTAAAACAACATTAACACCCGTTGGCACCCCTGCTGTGGTATATTCTATCACATTTACTGCAGCCCCATTTGTATTTAGCACACTTGAGCCATTACCTACCCTTACCACAGCCAGATTATTGATGGTAAAATTGCCGGTAGTGGATGGCGTACCTGTAAATTCATACGCACCCAAATCCGGCAAGGTACCCATGGGCCTTGCTACTCCTACAATATCAGTTGCACTAAATGTACCGGAAAGATTGCTTCCTGCATTGATGGCGGGACTTGAGGCAACCAACGTAAAATTATTATTAAGTGTATCTGTATACAGCGGGTCTGTTATCATATCGTTGGTACTATAATAGCCACGCAGGTTACTGTTAAAAAGGATATTATTATCGTCGCTAAAATTTGTAAATCCTGATAAAGTGTTCACCCGTTCTCCATCTCTTGCATACATAATATTGTTATACACTTCTACGTTAGAAGCAGTGATAACCGTTATCTCACCTTCGGATAGTTCAGGGCTTGCACAGTTTTTAAACGTGCTGTTATTTCTTACCGTGGCATTGTCGCTTTTATATACATGAATACCCCGGCCACCATTGCGGTACACCACATTATTCTCCACTAAAAATTTGCCGAGGTAACCAGTGTTTTGATTGAGGTCTAAAATAATTCCGTTGCCGTCAGTTATACCCTGGCATATAGTGCCGCTTCTCCAGGGCACATAAAGCCGGTTGCCATACACTATATTGTTGCGGATGATCATTTTAAAGTTGGTGGTATTGTTGTCGTAGTCCCAGCTTTCATTCATAGATATGCCGCTATTGCCATATTTGCTGTACCAGCAGTTGTTGTACACCAGGTTGTTTTCTATGGTTACGTAATCGGCAAAGCCGGTTCCTATTCCGGTGCCGCCACATTCATATACTTCGCAATTTCTTACAACAACGTGGTGGGTGTTACCAGATACATCGATACCACTGCCATTAAATATAGGGTTGGGCGACCCGGTTGTATTGGCACAACTGCCGGGCTGGTTAAGTGCATCGCTTAATACAATGTTTCGATTATTGCCCCGTATTTTAAAGCCGTCAATTACAATATAGCTTGCCCCGCCAGTTACTTTAATAGCTGTCCAAACATTAAAATCAATAAAAGGCGTATGGCCTGAAAAGTTTTTATAAACAATGGGTTGTGCAGCAGTACCCGATCGGGTGATTCTTACAATTACCACGCCGTCCGGACTTGAGCTATAGGTTCCATTCATTGCAAAAACTGTATCGCCGGGATTGGTAAAACTGTGTGCTCTGGGAAGTGTTGCAAAAGGTGCTAATGGAGATGTACCGATAAACGAATTGTTACCAATTAATGCCGATACATAATAGTTTGTAGCCAGTACATGCGTAGCCGTTAAATTAAACAGTAAAAGCAATATAACTATGACTTTTTGCATTGATGAATTTTCTATGTTTGATACCTTACCGGGTACTTGTTTACAAAAAATTTTAAATAAAAAATACCTTTTTAGTATCGGGTACTTTTCTAATTGTCGCTTCTGATCCGGGTTAGTAAGACACCAACCTGCGTTCCATAATTATTGCACTGTTTTAAAGAGGTTCATCTGTTGCATCCTCTGGTATTCAGCGATTACTTTATAACAATCCAAAAAGCATTGCCATGGCAGTCTTTTGTTAAATAAAGTAAGTTTCTTTTAAAAAGTGCCTGCACCCGTTTAGTGCAGCGCACTTTATCTAATCAATACATAAACTTTTTACATTGCAATAGTCTCTGCCTAAAAAAACTAATTAAATGCCATTCTTTTGTGCAGGCTGCCATTTAATTCATAACCTGGTATGCATTTTTCACAATTATACCCTGGTGATGATTAAAAGCAGGTTGACTATGCCGTTAAAAGCCAGGATAAAACCTTTGAGATTTTCTTTTTAAGCTTTGCCATTGTTTTTTTTTAGGTGGTTAATTTTTTTGTTGATTTCTGTATTTTTATCTAATAATATCGCTAAGTTTTTACAGCAATGCTGAATGGCATACTGTCAACAGATTAAACAAACTGGTGTTAATTTCTTATCAAGGGATTTCAACACGGGTGTTTTCATGTACAGTGCTGTTTAGCCGAATCAATCACTGGATCGTTTTTTCGTTTAAAGCATACAAACCGGTATAACGCTGTACAGTTTACCGCATGGAATTCCCTAATTCCAGTATGCATCTTTATTTTTTGCATTGCTTTACTGGTAGCGGTAAACTTACAATCAGTTTCGTAGGGGGGCGATAATGTACTGCCATCAGCCATTTAAGCTGATGAAGGTTCTGTTTGGTATATTGGATATTAAAACGGGCTGGGCGAAAACTGTATGATTGCAAATCAATAAAAAACAGACTGTAATAATTAATATTTTTATTTTTTAAACACTACTAAAATTTGTATAGCCACCATCAACTTCAAGCACAACCCAATACGAACGATGAATCATCACTTGGTAAATAAACTAAGTAGGCAGTTAATTCTTCTTGTTGACCAAAACATTGTATAGGTTTACCTGCTATTACTTTTTCTTTTAAATGCACTTTGTAGCAGTTATTTACCGGCTTCTAAAGCCATTAAATAAACCTATTTAGCTCCAATTAATATAGCATTGGTTGTTTTGCTTTTATCAGGTTTAATCAACACAATAGTATATCTGCCTGCATTTAGCTGCTTATCTATCTTTACTGTTTGAAAGCTGCTGCCACCATTATGTAACAATTGAGTTTTAAGCACCACCTGCCCTGCATCATTTAAAAGCAAAATGCCATATACTCCTTTTGGCTGCTCTTTCCAATGCATATTGATGGTATTACCTGTAATAACAGAAGGATAAACGGTAATATCCCTGTTTGCATTTATCAATGCAATGTTTACCACTTTACTTAAGTTACTTTGACCAGTTCTGTTGATGCTTTTTATACGATAGTAATTATTGCCCGGTGCTGCATTTTCATCCAACCAGTTATAAACAATACTTGCTCCGTTGCTGCCTGTTGCCACTTGTGTAAATACCTTTTTAAAGAAAATACTGTCGGTTGATTTTTCAATTTCATATCGTTCTACTTTAATCTGATTATTTACTTTCCATTCCAGATCAATATTATTTCCCCGGCGATGTGCCTCAATCCTAAGCTGGTTTACCGGAACTGAGTCAGATTGATAAAATATCAACCTAAAACGATTGGCAATATAAGATCCTGAGTCTGCTGTTATAGAAAAATTGTAAGGAGTAATACCGTTTAAATTTACAGCGGTGGTTTTACCGAGGTAAGCATCTTCCAATTTGCCCAAAAGGTTTGGATGATTAAGATTACTTGCTGTGAATTCAAATTTATACAACCGGATTTTGGGTTTTCTTAATTCAAAATAAATAGTGTCTGTAACACCAATCAGTGTCTTTTTCTCTACAGCCAGTGTTACACCATTTCTAACCATTCCCAGGCTTTCATTAAAGTTTGGCAGTTTTTGTGCATCATCGCCATCAACCAAATTGTTATAATTGTCGTCATACAAATTCATTGTACCATCTGCAAGATCTATTGTGGTATCGTTGATGGCATACAAATTAGTAATAAACCTTTCACCTACTGCAACAGGACGAAATCCTGTTGTTCTGCTACCTGCCCCTTTACAATTCTCTGTAAATTGAACACCCCCTGCAGTTCCGGTAGCATATGCCATAAATGCCTGACCCGATTGAACTGAATCCATAATGGAGCCACTAACACCATAGCTGCCACCGCCAGGGGTTATTAAAAAATTTCCGGATGTAAGCGTCAATGTTTGAAATGCACCTAACGGCGCTATTTTAGGATCCCAAACATAAAATACAGCATCTGTTCCACCCGTTCTTGTTACATTTCTTAAATCAATACTGGAAGCATAAGGGTTACCGATGGCTTCATAGCTGTTTGCATTTACAGGAATTGGAACTGCAGGATACGTACCTTGTTTTAAAGCGCCTCTTGTTTTAAGTGTGGTCGTTGTAAAAGTAGTTGTCAAAGTTTGTATGGTCCGGTCACCCCTTATAAAAACCAAATATCCTTTATCAGTGCCAATATTTGTTGATGCAGTGGGGGTTGTTACGCCAGGCCAGGTATTAAGCGCATTGTTATAAGTACGAATGGTACTATTAGCCATAGATCTAGCATCATAGCCATTGGCCAAAGCGGTTGTTAAATTGCTGGTAATCCAGGTACCCTGATTGGCAGGACCTGCGATACCAGGAGTTTGACCGTTCATCCATGAAGACCTGATGGTTTCTGTACCAGAAGTAGTAGGTACGGAGAGTAAACGCCATGCCCTTGAACCAATAGTACCAGGAATAAAGCGTTCTACAGTTACATCTCCACTGATGGTACCAGCAGAATTTGCAACCCTTGCGGTGCCATTAGCATCGGACCTTAACGTAAGGAAACCTCCGGTGGTAAAAGTTGCTCCGGTGCCAACAGTAATAGCACCAGGTGTGGTACCTGCTGTGATAGCAAGTGCAGAATCTAATGAGGCATTTTTATTGACTGTTAAATTTCTTAACATGGCACCAGTTGCAACAGTTGGGCTAAACTTCAAAGCACCTAAAGTACCAGTACCACCAACAATGATATTAGAAGTGGAAGACCCTCGTAAATAACCCCATGTGCTACCAATAGCAGAAGAAGCAAATGTACCATTTAGAGTAAGGGTATTGCTACCTATTACCAAATCCCTGTTTATCATCGTCAATTGACCGTTAATAGTTAGGTCGCCACTCATTGTGCTAAAAATTGAAGTCCTTAATTCAAGATTGTTAAGACTAGTGGAAACTGCAATGGTACTGTTGCCAACAAATTCAACCCTGATCGTATTGGTACTGGTACCTCCATGAGTACCCGTGCAGGTAACATCGCCCTGTACACC
>JBBRUR010000159.1:0-7494 GCA_038247635.1 Chitinophagales bacterium | reverse complement strand
TGGTAGCGGACGGTAGATTTCGGTTGTAAATACCTTAATGCCTTGTCCTTGTATGGTTAACGATAGTTTTACGGCATAATTATCTATTGCCACATCATCAACAAAAATATTAACAGTTAGCTTGCCGGGCTGACTCACAAAGCCACTGAGCGCGTAGGGCGATACACCTGTGAGTACCGTATTACATCGAATGGGGTAAACGGTTTGCGCCTTGGTTAAGGTTGGCACTAGCAGCGTACTTGCCCCCAGAAGTAAGGTGAGTACAATGCTACTAATTTGTGATTTTAAGGTGTTAATTATCTTCATTGTTATGCGCATTATGGCGTAATTCATACTAGTTGTGCTTATGGGTTGTTTGGTTTTGGTTCGTTCTCTTTACTTTTTGGCCATCCAAACTGATAACTATAAGTGAGTGAGGCTGTAAATGAGCGCGATGTATTATTGGTGCGTTTGCTAATGCTGTTAGATAAACTTAAATTAAACAGATGTACTTTTTTTAGTGTATATCCCGATGAGAGCCGAATCATGGCCATATCTCCAGTTTTTTCGCCGTTGTTGTAGTTGCCGTTCCAACTAAGGGTTAAGCTGTTGGTTAGTTTTTTGTCGAACATTTGTTTTCGCACAAAAAGCAGCGGCCCAATGGTGCGGTTAATGGTTGAGTCGGACTTGTTTTGCGAGTAATTGGCATTTAACCCGGCCGAGAAACCTGCTTTTAGCAACGTTAACTGATAACCACCTGTGGCATTGGTAAACACCGATCCGGCATTGCCCTGTACATCGCTTTGCGTTTGTGTGGCTTTCTGAAACCCCAACGAACTGTTAAGGGTGTGTTTGGCTTTTTCGGTCTCTTTAAACTGCCAAGCCGCCGAAAGGTTAATGTTTTCGCTTATTTGCGTAAAGTTTAATGTGTCGAGAAGATCGTATTGTGTTTGAGCATTTATTTCATCAAAAACGGTACGTATGTAAGTGTAATTTAAAAAGTTAGAGTAGTTAATGTTAAAATTGAGTTTATCGGTTGGATTAAACCCAATGGCTATGTTGTTGATGAAATCTTTTTGTTTGGTATCGGATTTCTCACTCAAATTATTTTCGCGGATACCGGTTGAAGCGGCTATGGTTACTTTGCCGTTAGCAACGGAGGTGGCGGCATTAACGGTGTAGTTAATAAAGTCGTTAACACTGTAATACGAGCCTAAGGTTTGATAACCAGGTTGTACATACTCCACACCCACACCCAACGACCCAATGCGATGAGAGTAGCTCACGTCGGTTTTCATGGCATGATAAATATTCGAAGCCACGCCTTTGGTATCGGTGGCACGACTCAAACGCTTATCGGTACTAAAGAATGATGTAGCCCAGTCGGCACGCACAGTGAGCGATTGAAACGGACGAACCATAAAATGACATCCCAACACCAAGTTATCCATGGGCGTAATGCCTAGCGAGTCTAAACCCGAATAAGGCACATCGGCATTATCGGAGGCATAAAAAAAGTTGATGCCCACCTCAGCCTTCTCGAATAGATACTCGGCTTTAAAGCCCGATCCAAATCGACTGTAGGTAGGATCGAACCCCATAGCCGAATCGCCGGGAGTAGCTTTTTGCAATTGTCCAGCCATAGCACTAAACTTAAATTTATCGCCCGGAGCTAAGTCGACACCAACACCTGCAAAGGTATGTCCCGATAAGCTATAAGGTGAAAAGCTCATGCTGCTGTAACCCAAATGCAGCGTCACCCATTTGTAACTCGGACTTAACGAAAACTGATTAAAGGGTTGAGTGTAAGTCCATTTATAGTTACTCCAAGTAAAAGTTAATGGCACCGAAAAGCCATACAATGTTGTGGTTATATTCCCATTAATCACCATCGAATACGGATCGGCGTTCTCTCCTTGATTGGTATAACGATACAACTGACTGGCACTGATGCCGCCTGTGATGGTAACGGGGTTTTTATCTTTCCCTATTTTATCGAGCTGTTGCGGCATTGCGGTTAAAGCATTTAAGCAAAATAAAAGTATGATGGTTAGTTTTATTGGGTTCAAGGGGTTGTTGATTTTATATTTTTAATTGTAATGAGACACTTTTATAAAGATCTAAGAATTGCCACTAATGCACGAATAAAATTATTCGCAACTGACTGCTTGCAGTCAGCATTAGTAGTTAATACCAAACCTCCATCTGTTTTTATATTCGTGTATTCGTGGCATATTTTTTTACTTTAAATTTTATTATAAAGATCTAAGAATTGCCACGAATGCACGAATAAAATTATTCGCGACCGACTGCCTACAGCCAGCATTAGTAGTTATTACCAAACCTCCATCGTTTTCATATTCGTGTATTCGTGGCATATTTTTTTACTTTACATCCGCAGCTTTTCTTATTTAACTATCCGTTTACAATTAAGATTAGATTCTCCAAAATTGACAATAAGCGCCAGTCTGTTTTGCGATACACTTAAATAGTTTATTGCCTGAGCCACAAATTCTTCTCGTATTGCAGTAACTCCTTTTACTTCGAGAATAATTTTATCATCAATAACAAAATCGGCATAGAATTTATGCGGTAGAACCACCCCTTTGTAATTTACTATGTATTCTTTTTCTCTTTCATATGGTATTGCTGCTTTGCAAAACTCATATTCCAAAGCATCTTTATATACTATCTCAAGAAAACCCGCGCCAAGTGTATTGTACACTTCCATACACAATCCAATTATTCGGTAGCTTTCATCTTTATAAATTATTTCGATCATCTTTAATTTTTATTCGTGTATTCGTGGCAGCTCTGGTTTTTCATTACTTCACTATAATTTTAACCACGGCACGCTCGCCCTTGCTCTCAACAAACAGTGCATAAGGACCCGAATTAGATAAAGTGAAATTCTGACTTATAACATTAACTCCCGTGAAACGCTTCTGCTCAATCATTTGTCCCGAAGCAATGTTAACCAAGTACAATGTTGTTGGTGCAATTTCGTTTAGTTTAACATCAGCGGTAAAAAAGCCTGTTGTTGGGTTTGGACTAACCATTAAACTCACAATTTGACTTAATGTGCCAGTGTTCCCTTGTGGTTTTGCACCCTCTTCAACATGTTCGGTTACCAATACGTTTTTCCAAACCTGACCCATACAGCCATTGTTATAGGCCGAGAGGGTAACTTGCGCCATGGTAGGTTCATCGAAAATCACCAAGCAATAGTAAGCGCCTTGCTCAACCACGCGCGGATTGCCAGTAAACTGCCAATCGAGGTTAGTGGGTTTGGGTTGCGACACCTCAACTAAAAGTAGTGTATCGCCAGCAGCCACGCTACCAGCCATTAAAAACTCTGGGGTAAAACTATTGGTACGCATGGCAATAGTCACCGAGTCGGATGCCACACAATTAGAGGCATCGTTCACCTGAACTTTAACTAACCCTGCATCAGCGGCCACATAAGCCGAATCGGTTCCAACCTGAGTCGTGTTTTGCCACCATTTGTATTTATTAAAAGCTCCTGGATACAGCAATAAACTATTGCCACTACAAAGTGTAGCATCAGCGCCCAGTTGAGGTTGTAATGTTCGCACATTGGTTAAATCGAACGATCGTAGCAGCTCGCAATTGTTTTTATCTTTTAGCGATAAGTTGTAAGTGCCAGCAGTTAGTTTAGTTAGTTTGGTTGATGCACCCCCAGTATTCCATGAGTTTGTGTAATTACCAACTCCACCCAACGGCGTTATCTCAATCTCCCCATCGGGAATGCCTGCACACAACGGATCTTTAGATATACTGGTAATACTTAGCGCAGTAGGTTCGAAAATCGCAAAGCTACGCATATCGAAACACTGATAAGGATCTTTCACCGTTACCGAGTAGGTCCCTCCCGATAAGTTGTTCAGACTTGCTTTATTCGATTTATCGCTCCATGCAATTGAGTGTTGCCATGCAGCAGGTTCAACCGTAATTGCAGCCGATCCATTGGCAAAGCTGTTACAAGTCACATCGTTCAACACCAACGAAGTAATTTTTAAGTAACTCACATCTAGCTTCATGGTATCATATCCCCAACAATTATCGGCATCGCGGACTTGCAAATAATAAGTTCCCGGATCTTTAAGCGATACATTTCGCACTGCGGAGGTAAACCCATTGGTCGAACTCCAATTGAATGATGCGTAGTTGCCACCGTTTATTGGTAAGGTGTTGTAGTTACAAATAAGCGTATCAATGCCCAAAACGGGTTTAACTTGTCGTTGATAAGCCAGTTTGAAAGGGAAATTGGCCATGCACGCATGGTTGTCGGTTACTTGTAAGCTATAATCGCCCGGCACTAAATTAGCTATGGCCGATGTTGTTTTAGTATTGCTCCACAGGTAGTTATAGCCAGCAGTACCACCAGTTGCCAACACGTCAATAGTTCCACCCAAGCCACCCAAGCAAAGCGGCTGAATAAGCGAATTGGTGGTATAACCCAATTGTGCAGGGGTGTTGATCGTAAAACCAAGACTCGTAAAACATCCTTTACTATCACTAACACCTAACGAATACTCATCGGACCCGCCTGCCAGAAGCAAATTTGCGGTTTCGTTTAGGCTTTGGCCACCTTCTTTAAGCGTCCAATTGTAACTGTAAGGCGGATTACCCTTTTGAACCAATGCAGTGGCTGATCCATCGGCGTAGCCAAAGCAGCTTACTGGCGTGGTGGTGATACTCGCAATGGTTAAATCGGTAATGTTATCCAATCCCAACACTAAAGGAACTACGCAACTGTTAGCGTCGGTTACATCTAACCTATAATTACCTCCCATCAACCCCAACGCATCCAGCGAATTATAATTGGCTAATGGCTGATAAATTTTCAGTAAAGTATTGTAATGATTCCATTGATATTGATAAGCACCAGTTCCTCCGCTCACAATTGGATGAAGCTCACCATCTGTTGATGAGCAACCCGGTTTAACCTGAGTATAACTGTTTAATGAAATTTTCGATGGTTGAGTAAGGGTGTAATTAACTGGTAGTGTGGCGCAATTGTGAGCATCTAAAATGCTAGTGGTATAAGTATCAGCCAAAAGACCCGTTAGTGCAACGCCTTCTGTAGGTTCTGTTTTATTGCTATTAATGGTGTAAGGCAATGTTCCACCCGTTACATCCAAATGAATCTCACCAATTGGCTCATTGTAACAATTTAAATGTTTAAGATGATTTAAGGTAGCAACTAACGTTTCGGGTTGAATAATTATTTTTGTGCTATCGGCAGTTACTCCCTCATTATCAGTTACCGATATAGTATAAATGTTCGCCGACAAGCCAGTTCTTTCGGTATTGGTTACACTTGCTGTGTTAAATTTATATGAATAGTTGCCCCATCCGCCTTCGGCAGCAAAACTAATTTTGCCATCACCAAATCCATTACATGATACATCTTTCGTAGTAATTTCTAGCGATAGGGGAAATTCAGGTTCTTCAATTGCAATGGTACGAGTTATCCATGGCGATGTGCCCTCGTAAATACAATGCGCTGTGTCTTGCACTTCTAATAAATAGCTATCGGCCACTAAACTAGTGTAGTTAAGCGTTGTGCCATGGGTTTCAGTTAATGACGGCACAGCGGTTTTCGAAGGCGTTAATCGGTAGTCGAAAATGCCATTACCACCACTCATAGTTACATTAATATAACCCGTTGCATCGCCTTTTTTGCGAATTAAATTATTGGTATAAGCAAGCTCAGCCTTTTGTGGTTCGCCAATGGTAAACGTTAGCGTGTTGGTAACGCAAGCATGGTCGTCGGTGGCTTTTAAGCTGTAGCTGCCGGCTGCCAAATGGTTGTAGGCAAAATCACTACTTAAAATCGACTGCTCAAAAACAGCTCCGGCAGGATTAACAGGTGTTACCGAGTATTTAAACCCTGTTGGACTGTAAATACCATTGATTGCTGTTACATTTAACAATCCGTTGCTATAAACCGGACAAGTGGCATTTTTAGTTGTTAAATTGGTAAGCGAAAATACAGGGGGTTGGGTTAAGGTGATGAGCGAGCTAGTCACAAACCATTTCGAAGTGTCTCGAACATATGCCGAATAAATGCCATCTTTTAATTCACCAAAAATATTGGTTGAAACCCAATCGGTGTTATTTAACGAATACTCATAAGCATTACCCCAACCACCATCGGTAGCAATTGTAATTTGGCCATCTGCCGACAGGTTACACAAAGGATTGGTGCTTGAGGTTGAAATCACCAACGCCTTCTCCGGTTCTCGCATCACAAAATCGTGCGTAAATACCGTTTTACCATCGAAATAGGGGCAATTAGCCTCATCCCACAATTCGAAACGATAAGTTGAAGCAGGAAAATTATTAATGCTTAAAGCTGTGGTATTACTGGTTGTAGTGGGCTGAAATACAGTATTGTTAGATAGATTAGTCAGTTTGTAATTGTAGTTGTTGGAACCATTAGACACATCAATATTGTAATTTCCAGTATTAGCTCCTTTTTCATGTATGTAGTTGTAGATGCTATCAGAAAGGGTAATGGATGTGGCATTTTCTAAGGTTATGCCAGAATAGGTTGCACTACAATTAAAAGCATCGGTAATTGTTAAATTGTAATTACCAAAGTTTAAGTCACTAATAATACTATCACTTGGTATGGGAAAGGAGGTCGCACCACCATTAAAAGAATAGGTAAACGATGGTGAAACATTCTTGTTAATTAATGAAATACCTATTTTACCTGTTGCAGCATTTGCACAAGCCGGATTGGTTGGAGTTATTTTTTTTATTGATACGCCATTTCCTGAGTTTAAAATTGTTATACCTGCTGATGAAGCAGTACAACCAGCAGCGTCAGTCACCGTAATTATTCCATAATTGTTAGGCACGTATCCACCAAAACTTGCTGTTGTACCTATATAAGTTGTAGTGTCAAAATTAAATGTATAGTTTCCATTATTTGGTTTGCCACCACTTGCAGTAACTTCTACTTTACCATTAGTACCAGTACTGCAACTCGAATTAGTGATATTTGGTGGTGACAACGACACTGAAATGGCCATTACGTTAGGCGTTACCGCCAAAGTGTTACTACAATGGTAGGTATCATCGGTGATGGTGAGGGTACGACCAGTCGAATTCAATCCACTGTAAGTCATTTTATTAACTCCAATTGATTCGGCAAAACCAGTATAGTTAAAAGTATAAGCAGTTGGGTTATATTCATTACCTGTACTGGCCATGTTTGCTGCCGTAAACTCAATACTACTATTGCTGGCTGTGGAGCAGGCTAATAACTCAATATTCGTTCGGGTGATGGTTGGACGGTAGTTTTTGGTGGCTAAATCAAATGATATCGAATTACTACATTTATTATCATCTGATGCTATAATAATATATCCAGTCGCATTGCTTAGGTTTGAGAATTTGCCATTTCCATCGGGAGTTCCAACTGCATTATTACTAAGCTTAAGAGAATATGTTAAAGGAAGACTATTTTTATGAACGGGG
>JBBRUR010000158.1:0-7606 GCA_038247635.1 Chitinophagales bacterium | reverse complement strand
GGTAGAATATTCCGATGGTTATCGGAACAAAGCCTTTGATCCGGGCTTTAAAAAAATAGTTCTTATAATACGGGCATAGTTCAATGGTAGAATAGAGGTCTCCAAAACCTTTGATCTGGGTTCGAATCCTAGTGCCCGTGCAATTGCTATGTGGATTGTTATTGGTTAAATTTTTATTACCACAACTAGTTGGTATAAGTTTTTTTAACTTCAACGTTTCCGCATTACATAATAATTAGATAAAATGAATAAAATTACAACGTATTTCCGCGAAAGTTACTACGAGCTAACTGAAAAAGTGACCTGGCCAAGTTGGTTGCAGTTACAGCAGTCAACAGTAATTGTATTGATAGCAACCATAATTATAACTGCTATGGTATGGTTAATGGATTTCGCGTCACAATCTTTATTAAAGGCAATTTATTCGTTGTTTAAGTAATGGAAGAAACTACAAGTACATCGCAGGAGGAAGTTGCTCAAAAAGAAAAGCAAGAACAGGAAATTGTTCCTGATACTAAATGGTATGTGTTGCGCGTGGTGAGTGGCAAGGAAAGGAAGATTAAAGAATACCTTGATAAAGAGGTAAACCGTAGTGGATGGAGCGAGACAATTAAGCAGGTTTTTTTACCTATGGAAAAGGTGTATAAGGTACAAAATGGTAAAAAAGTAATGCGGGAAAAGAACTACTTTCCGGGATACGTAATGATAGAGGTAAGCGACGGTAAACTGAACGATGATATGGTACAACATATTAGCAGTGTAACTAACGTAATGCACTTTTTAACTGACGGTAAAGGTTCTAAAGGCAATATTATATCGCTACGTAAGGCAGAAGTAAATAAGATGCTGGGTAAGGTTGATGAAATGAATGACCAGGGCATGGTTATGAATGAGCCGTTTATAATTGGCGAAACCATTAAAATTATTGAAGGTCCTTTTAACGACTTTAACGGTACCATTGAGGAAGTGAACGACGAGAAAAAGAAGCTGAAGGTTACTGTAAAAATATTTGGACGTTCAACCCCGGTTGAGTTGAATTATTTTCAGGTAGAAAAACTAAATTAAATATTTGACTGAATTTTAATTGCATATTAAAACCACCCATAATGGGTGGTTTTTGCATTTATGGGGTAGTTGAAAAAACGTTGTTATGTTCAGGTACATAAAATCAATAGTACTTTATTTTGCTGCATCTTTAGGCTAATTTAAACTGATTGGCGATTTACAACATTAGATGGTTATAAAAATAAGGTAAATAATTCGTTCGCATATTTGCCGGTAATTTTACCAGGATTTGTATTTTTTTTGCTGCCCTATTTTGGTCAGATAGCAACGAGGCGAAACGAGGTTTGGTAAAAGATTGGAGACCAACCAAAAACAATTTGGTAGTTCTGCAATGGCATGCCTGATATGATGTAAGTAGAAAAGCTTATGTAACCCGCGGCATTGTAGTATTTATTACTTTATTACATCCCCTGCAAGTATTGGTCGCGTTTCAGCAGCCATTTGTTGGGCAATACTAAAAAGCTGTTCGGCCTTATTACCTAATATTCGAACCAAAACGGCGCCGCTTTGTGTGGTCGAAATTCCAAACATAATGTCTTGTTGAATAGTTAATATCGATTGAAGTATTTGTTGAATTTTACCTGGTGAAATAGTACGGGCAACAACTATAAAAGTGGCCTGGTGCGTAAAGCCTTCCCACAATCCAAATAATAATAAATGGGTAGTTGCTGGTACAACAAACATATTTTCGAATAATACCAGGTTGCCTTCCTGAAATATTTTGGTAGATAGGTGTAGCTTATTAAATTGAAATAGCTCACCATTCTGCTTCCTGCCACAGGTAATTATTTCGCTCCAAATTAATTTGCTGGTGTTGGTGAGGTATAAATGGTTGACGCCGGTAAAACTGGTGCCAACATGTGGTACTACCGGGTGTGGGCACCAGGTAAGTGTGGCATGGTTGCCAACTTCAATATTAATAGTTTGTGTGGCAGATTTTTGCATGGTAAACAATCGCTGAAAAGATTGGGTAGAGGTACGTACTGTACAATTGTCACCAATTTTTACACTAATGCCTTGGTCATCTCCATCGAGTATGCCGGGGGAGGAACTCATCATCATCAATTCAAGATGGCCGGCTTGTTTGTCTTCGGTTATATTAGCCAGTTTTAACGGGGGAGTTACAAAGCAATTAGCGAGGATTGTTTTTCCATCCCTCCATTCGGTTTCAAACTGCAGGCGCGTGGTCATCGTACAAGGGTTGGTTCGTCAACTGCCTCCAGTAGTACATACTTTTTTATCCAGCCAATTACTGTATCAAGTCCCTGTAAACTCATTAGGTTGGTAAATACAAAAGGCTGGCCTTTACGCATTCTTCGGGCATCTGTTTCCATAACTTCGAGGCTTGCATTTACATAAGGCGCCAGGTCAATTTTGTTAATCACCAACAAATCGCTCCGGGTAATGCCTGGCCCACCTTTGCGGGGTATTTTATCGCCTTCGGCTACGTCAATTACAAAAATGGTCACATCGGCCAGGTCGGGGCTAAAGGTGGCCGACAGGTTGTCTCCACCGCTTTCAATAAACAATATTTGCAGGTCGGCAAAACGGGCGGCCATTTCGTCTACTGCTTCCAGGTTCATACTAGCGTCTTCGCGTATGGCGGTATGTGGACACCCACCGGTTTCAACCCCAATAATTCGCTCTGCAGGTAAAAGGCTGTTTTTGGTAAGAAATTCAGCGTCTTCCTTAGTATAAATGTCGTTGGTAATAACTGCAAGGCTGTATTGATGATACATTTGGCGGCACAACCGCTCAATTAAAGCAGTTTTACCCGAACCTACCGGCCCGGCAACGCCAATTTTTACATAATGTCTTAGGGCCATTGGTTGAAGTTACTTAAAGATAGCAGGATAAGGTATTGGTTATGAGCTTGATTTTATAAATTGAACCGACGCACCTGCCTACAGTCAGCTACCAGGCTCTATTGCTGCAACTTCCGTCTCAAAAAAAATAGGTACCGGATCAAATTTATCAGTCAACGGAATTTTATTACCATATTCACTTATAAGTTCGGCAACAAGAGCGGTCCACCCTGTTTGGTGGCTTGCCCCGAGGCCCATACCTGTATCGCCGTGAAAATATTCGTAAAAAAGCACAAGATGTTCGTTTCCCGGCAGCTGGTAAAACCAATTGTATTTGCCGTTCAGCCTTCGCTTACCTTCCGCATTTTTTTCAAAAAGACTAATTACCCTTCGGGTAAGTTCATTGGCCACCTGGCAAAGGTTCATTAAATTGCCCGAACGTTTAGGGCACTCCACTTTTAGGCGATCGCCATAAAATTCGCCATAACGCCTAATGGATTGTATGATAAGAAAATTAACAGGCATCCAAACAGGCCCGCGCCAGTTGCTATTTCCACCAAACATGTCCGACGTGCTATCGCCGGGATCGTATGCAATGGAATGTTGCTGCCCGTTTACCCAAACGGAATAGGGATTTTTTTCGTGGTATTTTGACAGCGCCCTTATGCCACCTTCCGAAAGAAATTCATCTTCATCCAGCAACCTGTCCAGTAAATGAATTAGCCGGTCTTGTTTTACCAACGAAATCAACATGCCCTCGCCACTGTGATGTTCCTCGTTGGGCCAAAACTTATTGTTTCGTTTGCGATAGTTTTCAAACCAGCTAAGACGCTTTTTAAAGTCTTTTAATTTTTCAAGTTCTTTAAAATTAATATTCGATATGGCAAATAACGAGGTAAGACCTACAATTGATTTTATACGCAATTGCTTAGGTGCCGTACCCTGCACGCAAAGCACATCGTAAAAAAACTTGTCTTCTTCGTTCCAAAGGTGATGCTCGTTTAGTGATTCGGCAATTAGAATAAAATGTTCAAAAAACTTGGTGGCGGTATCTTCAAACGACTCATCGTGTATTGCAATTTCAAGGGCAATGTCCATCATGTCCAATGCATAGGTTCCCATCCAACTGGTGCCATCGGCCTGCTCCAGTTGCGTACCCTCGGTAAAATGATGACTGCGGTTAAATACCCCAATATTATCCAGCCCTAAAAACCCACCTTCAAAAATATTGTTGCCATTACGGTCCTTTCGGTTTATCCACCAGGTAAAATTGATAAGCAGTTTTTGAAATATTTTTTTTAGAAAAACGATATCGCCGCTACCCTTTTGCTTTTTCTCAATCGCATAAATCTGCATGGATGCCCACGCATGTACAGGCGGGTTTACATCGCCAAAATTCCACTCGTAGGCGGGTAATTGTCCATCGGGTTTCATGTACCACTCCCGCATTAGCAACAGCATTTGGTGCTTGGCAAAGGTGGGGTCGGCCACGGCCATCGATATGCATTGAAAAGCAAGGTCCCAGGCGGCATACCATGGGTATTCCCACTTATCGGGCATACAAATAATATCCTGGTTTTTAAGATGTAGCCAATCGTGGTTACGGCCATATTTACGCACTGCGTGTACAGGCGCAAGTCCATCGCTGCCTGTAATCCATCGCTCTACATCAAAATGATAAAATTGCTTGCTCCACAACATGCCGGCAAGCGCCTGCCGCTGTATTTGTGCCATATCGCTATTCATACCGCTGGGTAAAATAGCAGCATAAAATTCGTTGGCTTCCTGTTTTCTTGTAGTAAATATTTGTTCAAACCCAGGTGCAAAACTATTGTCGGTGGCTTCGTTGCTTAGCCTGCAGTAAATGGTTTTTGTTTCGCCTGCATTCAGCATTACTTTATATACCGGGGAGCATTTAGTGCCTTTCTTTTTCAGCCGTAATGCTGGCAGGTTTTTGCCCTGCACAACCGCATCATGAAATGCATCTTTTACAAAAATGCTCTTATTAGGTTTGCCATCTATTTTAAAAGTATTGGTTTCGTTATTGGTAAACAACAAGTCGTCGGCCGGTTCAAAATAGAAGTAATAATCCCCCATTCGCTGATGGTTGGCGGTAACACATGTATTGCTTTTAAACGATACCTGTGGGCTGTTTTCCATGCGCTGGTTAGAGCTGCGATTGTAAAACCAAAGCGTTGGTAAAACGGTTAACGCTGCGTTATGGGTGGCCCGGTTTGTCACTTCAATTTTTATAAAAATATCGGTAGATGATTTTTTGGCATACGTAACCAATACATCAAAATATTCGTTGTTGTCAAATATGCCTGTGTCTAATATTTCGTACTCGGGTTCGGCACGGCCTAATTTGGCATTTTCAACTTTTAATTTTTCGTAGGGAAACTCCGCCTGCGGATACTTATACAGGTACTCCATGTAGTAGTGCGTAGGCAAATTATCAAGGTAATAGTATAGTTCCTTCACATCTTCACCATGGTTGCCCTGGCCATTGCTCAAACCAAATAGTCGTTCTTTTAATATGGGGTCTTTGCCGTTCCAAAGGGCTACTGCAAAACATAAATTTTGAAAAATATCCGATATGCCGGCAATGCCATCTTCGCCCCATTTATAGGCCCTGAAGTGTGCATGGTCAAAGGGAAAATAATTCCAAGCGTTGCCATCTTCGCTATAATCTTCTCTAACAGTGCCCCATTGCCTTTCACTTAGGTAGGGCCCCCATTTAGCCAGTGGTACATCTTTTTGAGCATTGGCTTCAAGCCGCTGGTGTTCTGCTGTCATGGTTGTTTTGTTTAATTCTTAAAACGTTTTTTTCAGCTACCTGAAAAAGGTAAATAAATACAATACGACAGAAGTATGAAGTTACATACAAAAGTGTGTACGTATTTTAAAGGCAGGGTCCCGTTATTCTGCCTGATAGTAACTGCAACATCACCATCAACCTTTTTTACAGGGTCAACTTTATTTGCGTAGCGCGGATGGACAACTATTTATGAATGATTGTGTATATTACTAACAGCGGTATTATTTATGTTAACCACCGATTAAGTAGTTGAATGAAAAAATTTGTCAGTATTATTTTAGTATTATTTTTTTTACCCGTTTTTATATCGGCGCAAAAAGTAATTGCTATTAAGGTTGATGGAACCATTAACCCTGCAAGTGCAGCATATATAAAATCGGGCATTGAGCGAGCTGAAAAGGATGGTGCGGAATGCTTATTAATTGAATTAAATACACCGGGAGGACTGCTGCGGTCCACAAGAGAAATTGTAGGTGCCATAATGGAAGCGGGTGTTCCGGTTATTGTGTATGTTGCGCCGGGCGGTGCACAGGCTGGTTCGGCGGGAGTGTTTATTACCATGGCTGCCCATATTTCGGCCATGGCACCAGGTACTAATATCGGCGCTGCACATCCCGTAAGCGGGCAAGGCCAAATGGATTCAATTATGAATGGAAAGGTTACCAACGATGCAGCAGCATTTATAAGAACGATAGCCCTTAAAAGAAATAAGAATGCCCGCTGGGCCGAAGACGCGGTGCGCAATAGTGTTTCGATAACAGAAAAAGAAGCATTGGACAGCAACGTGATTGACATAATAGCTGCGTCGGACATACAGTTGTTAAAAAAATTAAACGGCAGCGTAATGGTAGCAGGCAATGGTACCAGCATATTAAACACCGCAAACCCGGCGGTAACCATGGTGGAAATGAGTTTGATTACTAAACTGCTCAACATTATAAGTGACCCTAACGTGGCCTATATTTTATTAATGTTGGGTTTTTATGGTTTATTGTTTGAATTGTATAGTCCGGGTGCTATTTTACCGGGTGTTATTGGGGGCATAAGCTTAATACTGGCCTTGTACTCGCTAAACACGTTGCCGCTTAACTACACAGGGTTAGCCTTAATAGTTTTTGCGATCATCTTATTTATACTTGAAATAAAAGTAACCAGTTACGGCATACTAGGTATTGGCGGGGTAGTAAGCCTGGTAATTGGTTCAATGATATTAATTCCGTTAAACCCCCTGACCATATTTTTTCAAATATCGCGCGGTTTAATTATAGCCATTGCGCTTATTACCGCACTATTATTTTTTATTGTGATAGGTATGGCCACCCGTGTACAAAAGTCAACACCTGTATCGGGTGTTGAGGGTATGATTGGTAAAACCGGCGAAACCCTGGGCGTATTAGACCCCAAAGGCCGGGTACGTGTACATGGCGAGGAGTGGAATGCAATCGGGACATCGCCCCATATTGCCGACGCACAAAAAGTAAAAATAGTGCGTATCGAAAATTTGACATTGTTTGTAGAAATTATATGATTAGAAAAATAAGTTCACCATTTTATCCACCTGTTTAAACTAAAAGCTATGCCTCAAATTCCTTTTACATTGTTGTTTCTCATTTTTATTGTACTTACCATACTCGCATATTCAATACGCATTTTAAGGGAGTATGAAAGAGGAGTGGTGTTTAGGCTTGGCCGGTTAGTAGGCGGTGGAGCCAGCGGACCGGGCCTTATTTTGTTGGTACCTTTTATTGATAAAATGGTAACCGTTAGTTTGCGTACCGTGGTGTTAGATGTGCCGCCGCAGGATGTAATTACCCGTGACAACGTATCGGTAAAAGTAAACGCCGTGGTATATTTTAGGGTGATGCATCCCGATAAAGCCATTATTGAAGTAGAGAATTTTCTGATGGCAACTTCGCAG
>JBBRUR010000157.1:0-7672 GCA_038247635.1 Chitinophagales bacterium | reverse complement strand
TAATGGAGGTTTGATGACCTGATTTTGACAGCTTTCTTATTTCCCGGCAGGTAATTTCTTTGGGATTTTCTTTGTCGTTGTTGGTTAGGGTAATCTTTTTTTCGGCCAGTTTAATTTTTTCCATGGTGCCATCCTGCTGGTCCACCATTTCGTATTCTATAAAATCTTCCTGCGGCCATTTATCTTTTACATTTTTGTTATAGGTGCAAATGGACACCCGCTTTTGCCATAAGTAATGAAAAAAATCAACACTGTAGCTTTCTCTGTCGCATACGATCATGAATCGGTGTAATTGGGGGTTTTGCTGCAATGCTTCTGCACTGGGTTGATTAGGTACTTCTTTTTCCAGGCGGGGTAAGATGGATGTTTTTACCTGTGCTATCATGCCGCTGTTTATGGCTTCATTTAGCACAAAAAATGGCTGGCCGGTTTTATCATTTACCCCCGCCTGAATGAAGTAGTCGGGCAGGCAATAGTCGGTACTGCCGCTCATACATAAGCGTAGGCGGCTTACAAAACGTAACGGCATATGGGTGCCGTGGCCATAGTATATATTTACGTGACCATCTATGTACAGCACGCCTTCAACCCCGGCTTTGGCCCACATCCAGCCCTCACTTAATTTGGAACTCCATTGCTGTACATTTCCTTTTTGGGTGAACCGGTCTATCCGCTCTCGTAATGTTTGGCCTAATGTAAGCACAAACTCTTCTGTTGTCAATCATCCCCCCTTTACTAGCTCGTGAAAGTGCAGTAATTGAATGCTTTTAGGCGGCCATTGAAAGGTAAAAGTATAATTGTGTTAAAGGAGATGTGTAAGGTTGTGCTTCAACGCTATTGAAAGAATGAGTATACCCGATTTATAATAATGGGTGATAATGATTTAAAGAAGAGAGAAGTTTGGTGGCCTATAATGACACGTTTAAAATTATGACCCGCAGGGAATTTATCTATTGGCAAGCACCCCCGCAATCAATAATATTTCAACCCAATAGCTTCGCGTACCAGCGCCAGCGTTTTGCCTGCGCTTTCCCTTGCCTTTGCTTCGCCACTTTCCATTACCCGTTTCAGGTATTTTTCGTCGTACAAAATGTGGTCAGCCTTTTTGCGGATTGGTGTTATAAAAGTCACCATATCTTCGGCCAGTTGCTTTTTCATATCGCCATACCGAATGGTGCAGGCGTTGTAATCCGCTTCAAACTGTTCTATCACCTGTTGGCTGCTCACCAGTTTCATTAATAAAAAAATGTTCTCAATATAATCGGGCTTTGGGGTGTTTGAAGCCGTTGGGCCACCGTCTGTTTTTGCCTTCATTACTTTTTTGCGAATCAGTTCATTGCTATCGGCCAGGTATAAGGTGGCTAATTGATTTTCACTCTTACTCATTTTACCTAAACCATCAAGGCTGGGCACTTTTACCAGGTCGTTGTTATCGTTAAAGGCAATGGGTTCGGGCAATATTTGGCCATAGCGATGGTTAAAACGTTTGGCAAAGTTGCGGGCCATTTCAAGGTGCTGTTCCTGGTCTTTACCCACGGGCACCAGGCTTGCGCGATGCACCAATATATCGGCTGCCTGTAATACGGGGTAAGTCAGCAATCCCGCATTTACGTTTTGTGGCTGAAGCCTTACTTTTTCTTTAAAGGTTACAGTCTTTTCAAGCTCGCCTGTGTAAGCCATCATATTCAGGTATAAATACAGCTCACTAATTTCGCGCACATGGCTTTGGCAGTAAAGGGCTGCCTTTTCAGGATCGAGGCCGCAGGCAATATTTTCGGCCAATACGCGGTGTACGTTGGCTTTTAACTCCTTTGTATCAGGATGTGTGGTGAGCGAATGAAGATCGGCCACCATAAAAAAACATTCATACTCATTTTGCATCCGCACGTAATTGCGAATGGCACCAAAATAGTTGCCGAGGTGCAAAAAACCCGTAGGCCTGATGCCGCTCATTACAATTTTTTTTCCTACACTCATAATGGCGGCGAAGATATTGAGCAGGTAAGAAAAAAACTAATTGGGGTTGAGGGTGCAAATTTTTAGCGGTGTTGCTGATTACAATTACAGGTAACATGACCACAATAAAAAAATGGGTAGCATTAACCCTAAAATTCCTTTAAAACTTCCCAAAACAAAGCTTAGTAAACAGAAACAACCCAATAAAAAAAGCTACCTCGTTAATTTTGAGATAGCCTTTTTACACGTCGTTTTTAATAAGCTTACCGTTAACCGGGATCGTTATCCCTTCATTTCCTTACTTAATTCAGCGGCTACTACCTTAAGCATTTCGCCGCTCATACGTTCTTTAAAATTGGGGTTAATGTATTCAAACCTGATGATGCCTTTTTGGTCAATAAGAAACACGGCAGGCACGGGCAATAAAGAATTGACATTTTTACCTCCCGAAGATTTTGGCAAAAACGATTGATAGTTTTTTGGCGCCTGAAAGGCAATACCAAACTGCTTTGCGGCAGTAAGATCTGCGTCGGATAACAAGGTATAATTCAATTTTTCTTTTGTTTTGGTCTTGGCAAGATTTTCGGGGCTGTCGGTACTAACTGCCAGCACCTGGTAGCCCATAGCAAGCAGGTCTTCCTCAACCTTCATTAAACCCTGAAGTTGCAGGGAGCAATAAGGGCACCAGCCGCCACGGTAAAAAACCAGTACAGTGGGTTTTGCTGCCACAGCCTTATTTAGGTCAAAAGAAGTTCCATCGTCAGTCTGTAGGGTAAGCGTGGGTATATTTTCGCCAATTAAAAGCGGGCTAACATCTTCGGCTTTGGCCGGGGCATCATCGGCTTTAATGGCGCCAGCAGCCAAAGATGTTGCAGCAAACGACTGTGCAGATATTGATTGAACACTTAAAATCAACAGCATAAACATGGCAGAAAAACGTACAATTTTCATAATTTTTTATTTTTAAGAGAATGAAACAGGAAAATAATATTTCTAAATACGGTCAAAAGATAAAAACATTACAACAGCGCTGATATTAAAATGATACTTTTTAATCAAAGCCAAAAAAAAACAACAAGTAAATAATGGAATTAAAATAATATTGGCGTTGTATGATACTAACCCAGTAATTACCAACATTCCCGGCTACGGGCATATTTTTATTTGCCAACCGGTTCCCACACAGCTACCGCCACCCGGCTATCGGCACAACCGTAATATAAAAACCACTTGCTTTTAAAAAACACCAGCCCTTCCATAAACACGGTACCTGCCGGGTATTGGCCGCTTTTTTCAAAGGGCTCTGTCGGAACAAAAAAGGGTTTCTCCATCCGGTTTATGAGTTTGGTGGGATCATTTGTATCAAACAAAGCCTGCCCACCCGAATAAGTATTGGCGGTATAATTTACATCCCTTCCTTCGGCGGGTTTGTTTTTGCCATTGTACAACAACAGTATTCCATTGTCGGTCATCACGGCCGGCGGGCCGCACTCTGTAAGGTCGCTGTCAAAATAGTTATCGCGGGTTTTCATTACCTGTAGCAATTCGCCATCGCTGGTTTGCATGGGCTCCCAGTTTTTTAGATCGCTGCTGGTGGCAGTATTTACAAACCGTTCGCCCCAGTACATCCAATATTTGCCGTTAATTTTTGCAATTACCTGTTTGTCATTTACCAACTTTGTAATTATAGCTGCCGACTTACTGGCCATATCCCTATACTTTCCATTGTATGCCTGGTAAAAAGCGGGGCCATGTTTGGTCCAGTTTTTCAGGTCTTTACTGGTGGCTACGGCCAATCGTGGTACTTTTTTGTTCCACTGGGTGTACATCATTACATAGGTGCCGTCTTCAGTTACTGCAATCCTTGGGTCTTCGCAACCGCCGGGCCATTCGTACTCTTTTTGACTGTCGTTGGCAGGGTACATAACCGGTTTGGAACGTCGCTTCATAGTAATGCCATCGGTACTGGTAGCCAACCCCAGCCTACTGGTACGCATGCCTATTCCCTTGCCCGAGTGATCTTCGGCCCGATACAATACATGAATTTTGTTTCCCCTTACTGCAGCGGCCGGGTTAAATACATCGCTTGCTTCCCACGCTACTTTTTTACTGGTCATGGGGTCTTTAAACATACTGGCAGGCAGGGGTGCGATAACCGGGTTTACGCCAGCAGGCCTGATAAACGGCCCAAACCCCCAGGAGGGCAATGTAATTACGGTTTGTGCAAACCCACAAAAAGCAATTATTGAAAGTAAGCTAACAGCAACCGCACGGGTTTTGTACCAAATAGCAATCGAATTTTTCATACTACAACATTACAATTCTTACCCACTGTAAAAATGTATTTTTTATAAAATGGGCAACCACCGCAATACAATTGCTTTGTATTAAGTTAAGCTTTTAATAGCAGGTTGGGCAACAAAGTGGTTTTTAGTTATTATAAAAAAAACGGCCAAAAAAGTATGGGTGCCACAGTACTATTTTACTCCGTTGCCAAAGTCTCCAGGTATTTAGTCAGCCCCCTAAAGCCCACATCAACCTGCTGATATACACGAGTTAAAAATTTAGACAGATTCAAAAGAAACAAAATTGCGTCAACTTTTTATTTTTTGAACACAAATTTGTGTCATCATTTTTATACTTAAATAATATTGACACCAAATTGTGTCATTTTTTTATTTTTGAACACAAATTGGTGTCATCATTATTTATTTATTGCAACTTTCCCACTTTATGGTTTACCTGGCAACAAGTAGTCACCAGGCCGGCCATGCGGCAACACGACTTAGCCACCATACTTTTTATACCCCAACCAATTTAAATATTATTGCATTGTTTACTTCCTTTACCCGGTTCGAAATTTAATTTACTATCCTCCTTTTTTACCTGGCAATAACCCCGTTGTAATCCCAAATGCCTCTAAACTTTTATTGCTTCAAAAAACCACCGATTGAAAAAGAGTGCGAAAAATTGGAAATTGGGAGAATGATTGTCTTGCTCCAAATAAGTGTATTACTTAAGGGAAGACAAAAGGATGTTTGAAATTTGACCGGTGTTAACGCCGGCGTGGCTGTTGCCGAAAATATATATGTACCATTGTTTTCTATTAATAATTTACCCATTTTTATGTGATATTAAAATGCTGCACCTGGATTTATGCTATAGTTTTAAGAGCGTTAAAATTGAATTTGATGATAGATATAGACTGATTTGAAAAAATCAATGAAACAGATTTACCTCCTTTTTTGCCCGTTCGTCGTTAAAATCGATACTGTTACGGAGGGAGTTTCAACAGTTTTAAGCCTTCATGGCGGCTATGCATTAAGTAATTTTAAAGATCAGCTGTTTTATTATATATTATAATTACAAACAATATTGCTTACTTTACAATGCTGTAATTTTTATAAATAACACCGATGTTAATTGGGGGCAGTAATAAAAGCCAGGCCTTTTATCTGCCCATATTTGCCCTAATACTCTTACCATTTACTTTAATTGTATTTGTTTTGTTCGTTTTGTAATCCACTATTGTTTTTAAAACCTTGTTTTAGTGGAAGTTCATTTGAAAAAAAATAAACCAACACAAGTGATGTGTAAATTATTTTATTGCCTTGTAACCGCACTTTTAATAGGCCAGGCCATAGTTGCTCAAGATATAAAAGTTGTTTATAAAAATAAGATTGTGACTGTGCAAGCGCCAAAGGAAAAGCCAGTTCCAAAAAAAGCCCTAAAGCCTTTACCTCAAAATAAAATTACTGTTGCCAAAACCAGCAATAATCGGCGGGCAGCTACACCAAGGCAGAATTTCATAAAAAATGAAGTTACATACCTGCAACGGCCAGCAGATCGAAACCGTAAATTATTTTCCTATTTGCCTACCCCAACCTACAACACAAAACGTAGTACCCCCAAAAGGCAAACGGCCTGCAGCATAGACACCATCAATTTAACCACACAGGCGCAGATTGATAATTTTTCCACTAATTATCCCGCATGCACCACACCCAGGTATTTAATTATTAATGGTGCAGGGGCAAGCCCGGCTATTACCAACCTAACGGGCCTTTCTGGTGTAACTCAGGTAACCAATAAACTTCAAATAAGTAAAACCTCTGTTACCACACTATCGGCCTTAAACAACCTCACTTATATAGGCGATACCCTGCAGTTGGATCATAACGCCTTACTTACTAGTACAGGCCTTACTAACATAACGCATTTGGGAGCCCTGATTTTTATTGACCTGCCGGTGCTGCAAAGTATTGTAGGGCTTAGCAACCAAACCGATACGATCAGAGGAGTGGTACGTATGGACTCAACAGGGTTAACCAGTTTAGCGGGGCTGGGTAACATACGCACTATTTTAGGCGATTTAAGTATAAACTATGGCCGCCTGACAAGTTTTAGCGGCTTAACTAATTTAAACACCATACAAGGTGGCCTAAACGTTTTTAAAGATTCAGGCATGACCTCCCTGGGCCTGCACAACCTGACCGCTTGTAATGCTTTTTTATTTTGGGGCATGCCTAATTTAACCAGCCTTGAAGATATTAGTCATAACCTAATTAATAAAAACATCAGCCAATTTTGGATGATAGAAATGAATGGCCTTACCGATTTAAGCGGATTAGATAGTATTCATAATGTAGTATCCATCTACTTATGGAGCAACAAACAAATGACCTCATTACACGGTATTGAACAACTGAGAGGGGATATTTATTATGGTTTGTCTATTCATGATTGTGCTGAGTTAACAGATATTTCGGCGTTAAATGCCATTACGGAAATGCCCGCGGGAAGATTAGAGGTAAACAACTGCCCGCTGTTGCCTAACCTTACGGGCCTGGGCAATATTAACTACATAGGTGGTGGATTAAAGATTACCAACAACGAGGTTCTAACTAACCTAAGCGATTTAAACAGCACACTAATAATTAATCCAATCGGTGACGATTCGTTACAGATAAATAATAACCCACAACTTGCGCTTTGTTCTTTTGCGCCCATTTGTAACTATCTCGGCGCAACCAGTGGCGGGCGTGCCGATATTTATAATAATGCCACAGGCTGTAGCGATATTGCTGAAATAGTAGCCTTCTGCAATAGTACCTGCACCGGCCCGCCTGCCCTAACCTGGAACGGAAGTGTGAGTACAGACTGGAACGATACCCTTAACTGGACACCAGGAGGCATACCGGGAACATGTACCCGTGTGACCATACTTCAACCATTAGTCAATTACGCGGTGGTAATAAATGACATTTCCATTGGCGGATTGATAATGGAAAGTGGTGCTGTAATTGATATGGGCGGCTTTAATTTAACCATTAAGGACACTTTGCACCTGGATGGCGCAACTATTTTTACTGCCAATAACATAATTGCAAATCGTATTATTGACCCTTATGTACGCAGCAATTATATTGAAGGAAATTTTTCGCTTTTAGGCTATACCGGTAGCAGCGAATTTTGGTTTAACAGCGTATTTGGAAATACTATTTTAAGCGATAGCGCTTTACGTGAGGCAAGTTCAAGCACCTTCCTGAATAATTTTAATGGGAACCTTACTTTGATCAATAACAGTGACTTTGGAAATAACTATTTAAGCAATGCATCGCCGGGAGCTGATCAAATATCAGGCGACCTTACCGTAATCAATAATTCAAGTGCTGATATTTCTGTTGGGCTTGGTGCGGGACAGCCTATAAAGGTT
>JBBRUR010000156.1:0-7783 GCA_038247635.1 Chitinophagales bacterium | reverse complement strand
CACAGCCATTGCAATAGTCAGGAATGTAATCAACTCTTTCATCGGATACACCTTTTATCTGTAGTGTTGTTCCTTCATGGCCTGGTTGCCCACCCTTCTTACGGTCTGTTTTTATACGAAGGCTTTTTGCATTAGGCCGACTAATCTGATGGGAAGGAGGCGTATGACTGGTTCCACTGTTTTTGCCATTACGCAATAGGCCTATTTGGTCCTGCAAAACTTCTACAGTTCTAATAAGCTCAGCAACCTGTGTCTTTAATTGATTGTATTCTGAAAGTGGTATAGTGATGGTAGGTCCGCATTAAGCCAGTTGTCATCATCACAAAATAAAACGTAGTCAAAACCTGAAGACTCAATGCCTTTTTTGCGGGCATGAGATAAGCCGGGTGTAGGCTCAAAAACTACTTTAAAGAAAGGTTTACTTTCATTAAACTCCTTCCAAAAAGCTAAAGCAACTTCCGCGGTATTATCTGTTGACTTATTGTCTACAACAATTACTTCCCAAGCTTAAACCAAAAGGCCTTTTTGATTAATTAGGTGTTTCAATGTTGGCTCTATTCTTATGGCACTGTTGTAGCAACAAATTACCACGCTTATTCCTGGGGCAATATTGGGTAAATATTTCAATATTTTTCTAAAAAGGCTAAGTAAGTGCAGTACTAATATTTTATACAGAAATGGTACGATAGAAAAACATAATTGAAATAGCTATTTATAAAATTAAGTTGGGAGATTGTTTTGTAACTTTTATCTTAAAAAATTTTTACCATGTCCACTACGCTGCATTTTAATGTAATACGTTTGTGGATTTTTACGAGGTAAACTTTTCCATAATTATCTGCGCTACTTTTTTATCAATGGGCAACGAAACACGCTCAGCCGAAAAGTCGCTGGCGGCTATCCACCTAAAAACTTCGCTGCATCCGTTTGGGTCGGCCACCTGGCTGGGCTCAAAGTCAAAAACAGTTGTTTTGGTGTGCAATTGATTTACAGTTGGGCAGTGTACAGCGTAATAAATACTCAATATCTGATCAGTAAAATTAAACCCCGATACCTGGAAATAATCGGTGGTGTACAAATGCTCGCCAATGGTTACTTCCAGGTTGGTTTCTTCCATAAATTCCCTTATCAAACAGTCCCTTGTGCCCTCGCCCAGTTCAAGGCCGCCACCCGGAAACTTGGTAAAATAATTACCTCTAATAAATTCGTCGGCTACTAATATTCCGCGTTTTTTGTCAATTAGTATTCCGTATACCCGTACAGTTAGCCGGGTAATTTTAGTGCTGGTAGGTGCTGGCATGTAAAAGCATTTGGTTACAAGTAACGGCTACCCGTTAAAATAGTTTCTTTTTTAAAAAAAACCAGCCTATTAACAGCGAAATGGTAACGGACAAAATGACCGGGATATAAAATGCATGTGGCGAGTTTTGGTAGGGGATTGCCACGTTCATTCCATAAATACCTGTTACCAAAATAGGCAGCGAAAGTATAATGGTAATAGAAGTTAACCGCTTCATTACATTGTTCAGGTTATTACTGATAATACTGGCAAAGGCATCCATGGTGCTGCTTAGTATGTTGGTGTAAATGTTGGCCATTTCAAGTGCCTGGCTGGTATCAACAATCAGGTCGGCCAATACTTCTTTTTCGTCTTCGTTAAGGCTTAAAAAATTGGTTCGCTGAAGTTTGATCATCAACAACTCGTTACTTCGCAAAGCAGTTACAAAGTATACCAGGCTTTTTTGTATCCTCATCAGGTTTAGCAGCTCTTCGTTACGGGCACTATCGTACAGTTTTTGCTCAAACAGGTTGCGCTGGTGGTTGATCTCTTTTAAAAACTCTAAAAAATTTTGAACAATTTTTTCAAACACTTTTAACACCATCGCATTCTTTTTATCGGGGTGCCTTTTTTGAAACGAGCTTAAAAATTTTTTTATGGCCCCGTTGTCAAAAGAGTTTACTGTAACAATGTGGTTATGGGTTAAAATAATGCAAATGGGTATGGTAATGTATAGCGCATCGCTATCGTTAAAGGAGTTGTTTTCGGCCGGTGTTTTTATTACCACAAACTTTACATTATCCTCCATTTCAAAACGGGGCCGCTCATCAATGTCAAGGGAGTCGCGTAAAAATTCAATGGGTATGTCCAACTCATCCGATAGCTCTAAAAACTCTTCTTCTTTAAACGGGGGTACCAGGTTTACCCAAATACCATTTTCGGGTTTATCAATTTCTACCGTTTGGCTATTAATATTTTTGAAGTATTGTATCATTGGTAAAAGTTGCGCGGCAAAGTTATAAAATGCCTCAAAGGTATTGGTTAACCATGGGCTACATTGTTATAATAAGGTTGCCAAAAGGGCCTGCGGTTACTTTACTTCAATTTCGCCTTTAAAAACATAAGTGGCAGGGCCACACAGGTAAATGTTTTCAAAGCTTTCTTCTCCCGTTTTATCGTATTCAACTGCCAAATGGCCCCCTTTGGTATTTACTTCAATTCGGTTAAAACCCAATAGGTTATGGCTGCTAACCAATGCCGCGGCAGTAATACCAGTGCCACAACTTAGCGTTTCGTTTTCTACGCCCCGCTCGTAAGTGCGTACTGTAATCCAATCGCCGTTCTGCTCAACAAAATTAACGTTAATGCCTTCGGCCAAAAATTCGTCGCTGTTCCTGATTTTTTTACCTTCTTCCATCACGTTTCGTGCGGTTACATCGCTTACAATTTTTACATAGTGTGGCGATCCTGTATCTATCACCACGTCGCTGCGTACTTTTTTTATTTCGTTAACATCCTTCATTTTTAGCCTCACCCAATTGCGCTCGTCAAAACTTGCCAGGTGCGGCCCGTCTATTGCCCAAAAGTTATATTCAGTAAGCACAATGCCGCGGTGGTAGGCAAACTTAACAATGCACCGGCCACCGTTGCCACACATGGTACTTTGGTTGCCGTCGGAGTTAAAATAGACCATCTCAAAATCGTAGCCATCCTTTTTATTTAGCAACATAAGTCCGTCGGCGCCTATACCAAAGTGGCGGTTGCATAAGGCGTTTACCTGCCCGCCTGTAAGGCCGTTGTATTGTTCGTTTCGGTTATCCAGCAATATAAAATCGTTGCCGGCTCCCTGGTATTTAAAAAACTCAAGTTTCATTTATTAAATATTTTATGTTAAGCCAGTATTGGGTGGTTTATTGGGGCCCGGATGCCCGTCTAACCGGCGCTGGCCGGGCCTTGCGTCAACATTATGACCCCTCGGGCTGACGTTTGCCGGTGCCTGCCCAAAAAGTTGTTCTAATGGAGCAAGTTTAACAAAAGTCGAACAGGGTATACAGTTTTATCAATGGTCAACAAGTTGATGCGGTTGTAATTACATACCTTCTATTATTTCCAAACTTTTGGTTATCATTCGTTGTACGGCCAGGGCGCCATCTGCGCTAAATTTTTTACTAACGCGGTTGGCTACGATTGCACTAATGCTAAGGCATTGGTGGCCCAACAATTTTCCTAAACCATAAATAGCGCTGGTTTCCATTTCAAAATTGTTTATGCTGTGGTTACCAAAACTAAACTGTGTTAACAAGTCAATAAGGTCGGGGTTGTTTAATCCCAGGCGTAACACCCGGCCCTGCGGGCCATAAAACCCCGGACAGGTAACAGTTATACCATGGTGGTAACCCTGTACAAAATGTTTTAGCAGCGAGGGGGCTGCCGAAGTAAGATAAGGTGCCGAAATATTGCCGCCCAATTGTGTGTGCGCGATAAACTGTTGCAGTATTTGTTTTTCTTCGTCGTTGTTTTCGTGGCGGTAAAAGTTCAGCAGGTTATCAATACCAAGCCCATGGGTAGAGGCAACCATACTATCTACCTCAATATTGCCCTGTAACGATCCCGAAGTGCCTAGCCGGATAATGCGCAGCGATGTTAATGACGGTTTTATTTCCCTGCTGTCAAAATCAATATTTACCAGTGCATCCAGCTCGTTTAATACGATGTCAATATTGTCGGGACCAATACCGGTAGATACTACCGAAATACGTTTTTTACCCAGCCACCCGGTATGAGTTACAAACTCGCGATGGGTAGTGGTAAACTCAAGTTTATCAAAGTGTTTGCTAACTTCGGCTACCCGACCGGGGTCACCCACGGTTACAATTGTTTGGCCTAACTCATTGGGCCGCAAATCCAAATGGTAAATGGCCCCGCGGTTGTTAATGATCAATTCGCTTTCCGCAATACGGTGCATGTGTAAAAGTATTTCAACAAAATTAGGGTAGAAGAATGGCTAAACTTCAATATTGAAATTTTTGATTTAATGGTTTTGCACTATTTTCGCGGTCTTAAAAATTAGATGGTCCTGTGGCCGAGTGGCTAGGCAAAGCTCTGCAAAAGCTTCTACAGCGGTTCGAATCCGCTCGGGACCTCGGAGGTAAGGATTACAGTAATGTGATCCTTACTTTTTTTTCTGCATTTTAGCCCCACGTAGTAGATTTTTGATTGTTTTCAAAATATGTTTAAAAACATATAAAGTATCCCATGATAGTGCCAAAGACCAACTTAATAGGGAAGAGTATCAGGCAACGTCGCAACTTTTTTAGCAAATAACTTTGTAAAAAAATATTTGCTCTATAAGATAAAAAGCATAGCGATAAGGTGGAGTTGAAAATAGAGAAGATGTATGATAGTTGAATTTTTACCAATTAACTAAAATTTTATAGACACATTGCCAGCCGCTTTCATTATTTGGAGTTGCTCAATATAATTCAACCGTAGGGTAATATAGGCACTTTTTGGTAAAAGCCTCTTTTGTTGTACAAAAAGGTTATTTAGCAAAAGTGTTTTTTTGGTTCAATATTTCCTATTCGTTAATACATTTTATTTGAAAGTCGGTAACTACTAAATCAATATCATAAAATTTTTTCTTTAGGTGACCTTTGGTTATTTTAACTATAGTATTTTGTATAACGGGCGACCTCAATAAATCTAAAGTCATTTATGTTCATATTGCTCACTCCCCAAATTTCGTGTGTGTAAATTTTATATCCTAAACTAAAAAGAGTGTCAAACCTATTAGTATAGTTACATTAACTGCTGCTATTACACCACGGCGAATATTTTACCGCAATAATGTCAAAAGGGCATGTTATCGGTTTTTCTTTTTCATGGATGCTGCCATTTTTTCTTCATCTTCAATAAATTCAGGTAGATGAACATTGCTTAAGATATTAGTGTTAGGTCCCTATTAAAACATTTTGATAGCCTTATATACTATACTGATAATTGTTACCTTTTTATTAACAAGGTCAATTTCAAAAATTGATTTTCTATAGACCCTATTATTACTTTATTGTTTTGGCGATTAAACCTTTGAAACGAATAATGCATAAAAAAGAACCGGGAATTCTTTTAAATATCAATACCTAGTTCTTTATGTCACCTTTCGTTATTTCCCCAATAAAGGTTAAGGCGTCTAATTCCATCTGAATTTTTAGTTTAATAACATTTATTATCTATTCTTTTTCTTGACCACTCATGCCTAAAAATATTAATTAATTTTATCTAACTAACGCCGTAGACGTAATCTTTTTCAATGCTTCTCATAAGGTAGTAGCCATACGTTGGAAGTACTCACATCGGGCAATGTAATTATGTTAAGGCCAATTATTAAACTATCGAATATTGAACAAGGAATAATAAAAGTAGAGATATTGTAATCACTGCATTATTCCTTGTTCCCTGGTCAATATTTAGTATTGCTTTTTCTTAACGTAATGACATTGCCCGCCGTAAGAAGGTTTATTAATATAGCATAGTTGTGCTAACCTCGATCAATTTCTTTTAAAAAAATTTAAAAACTCCGAATAGCACGCACAAAATAAAAGTAGTTCTCAATATTGTAGTTCCGGTGGCCCGTGCCGAAGTGCTGACCAAATGGGTAGCCGTCAAGAAACAAGCTGGAACTCCAATAGTCGTTGCTGGCAAAGCCACCAACTAATTTTTTTTGTAGGAACAGGCTGTTCAATTCTTCTTTTGATGGCAAAAACCAGTCTGTAAATCCACCTCTATTTGAATTTGCGCATTCTAGTGCGGCGTAATTTCTTGAGGTGCCCTGCGCTGTTACAATTTTTTGGGTGTTTAATTTCCCAGATTCTGTTGTACCTGCTAAAAAGGCTATTGTTCCATTGTACCATTGTGCCGGTCTTAAATCAGCAGTATCGGCTATTAAGCCACGGTCTTTGGTCGTATTTAGCCAAAATATAATGCCCCCGCCAAAACGTTTGCCAATAAAATGTGCAGTGGTTCTTGCTGCGGTATTATTTTCCGTTTTAGCACTTGCCTCCGGTGGGTTAGGCAATGTTTCTTTTTTACAAGAAATTGCTACAAGCATACATGCTGCCAGTCCTGTTTTGATTACTGTGTTCATTTTTTTTTTAATTTAATAGTGAATAAAAAAATCCTTTTTTGTTTGTAAATAAAATGCAGAAGTAAAAAAATTAGACTCCCTGCATAGAACAATATATAAATACGCACTATTTTGAAAAAGGTTGCAAGCCATATACCGCCGTGGTAGGTACACCCATACACCAGGTTTGGCGTACTAACCTGCCTGTATTACATGTTAGAGGTGTAGCCAGAAAAATCTGTAAATCAAAAGTACTTTTGTTTTATATCGCAAAAATCATCTTCTATTTTCAGAGTAGTCTTTTCTTAATTTCTGTTCGCCAGCAACAGATGACTGGCTTTTAATATGCTAAATTGTAGGAACTAATGTTAGCAATGTTTGTCTTGCCCATACAAATGCTGATATGTTGCTGAAGATGAAGAGTACAACTTTAAGCCCCCCTTGAATAAACCTATTATTGACATAAGTTGTGTTGACCTCTTATTCTTTTTTAAAATCAAACGCTGTTTCAAAACGACCCGGCCTTTGATTTTGAATTTATTTTTATTTATAACCTAGCGCCAATTCCAATATTAAATATTATTGCAAAACCAGTGCGAAACGAAACAGAACGATTATTATAAGATAAAGTAGTTGTTAAGCTATTGCTCATATTGCCCAGACCGGTGCTTATTTTTGTCGCAATCACTTTAGCCACAACTGGTTAAATACCGGTTCCAATGCTTATGAAGTAAATCGTTTACTATTATATATAGTTTTATTTTGAGGTTGCCATATAAAAATTTAATTCCGCCATAGTCAATCTGTTTTTTTGCCATTAAAACTTCGCCATATAAGTTTACATCTGCTATAATATTAAACCTCCAAATTGTTGGGTACAGATAATTTTTTCGATCCTACTACAATTAAAGTCAAATCAAAACAGATTATTTTCTATTGATTTTGTTGTGGGGATAAAATATTCAACTCCTATATTATAGCGACCTCATAAATCATCTGGATTTAGACTTGGTACAATGACATCTTTAGACTGTAAAGTTTGTTTTATGATAATCACATTAAAAAAACAGAGCACCAACGATTTAAAAAATTTTAAAAAATAATTATTTTTATTTATATTTTTTTAGTATTATGTCAGTTTAAAATAGTACGTTCAAAGAAAGATGCATCCACTATACCAAAATCCTCTTCAGTAAATTTTAATAGAACTGTGAAACTTCCGCTTCCAGAAGGTTTGTCGTTCAATTTTTTTTATTTACTAACCCGGTTCCTATTGAAAACCAGGCCGCTGTAATGCCAATAACAAAATATGTTTTCGCTTATGCTACTGTCCAAAACGCGGCTTTCCTTGCTACAGCATATGTTTGTGCTTCAATAATTAT
>JBBRUR010000155.1:0-7919 GCA_038247635.1 Chitinophagales bacterium | reverse complement strand
CCCAATTTCTGCCGGATAGAAGTGGAAAACACGCAGAAGGCTTGTGTGGGGGAGCGTTGGTTTTTGGTTATGAAACAATATGGAAGACTATCGGCCAGTCAGGCCTGAAGGGCCGTAATACCTTTGCCGTGGGTGCAGCCCACGGACAATGTATGGAAGTTATTTTATAAGCCCTGGAAGGGCGAGATCATTGTTTGTTGCTTTAAAACACTCAATGGTAAAATTCAAAACAGTAAAATGAAGGGTTTCACAGCACGTTTTTGAACCTGGGAAAACAGACAAATGCTTATGAAAGTTATACCGCCCAATGGCTGCCGGATAGAAGTGGAAAACACGCTGAAGCCTTGTGCGGGGGCTTTTGTGGCGGATTTGCAACGCATAGCCGGAACCACCGCCAAACAACGAACCATAAGCTGACTGCCCCTAAAAACTATAGGCCTATTTTTTCTTGTATGAGGTAGCTGTTGCGTTCGCTGGAGTTGCGGCTGACCAGCTCGGCAATAAAACCGGCGAGGAACAGTTGTAGACCAAGGATCATGGCGGTGAGGGCTATAAAAAAGCCGGGTTTGTTGGTAAGGCCAAACTTGGTGCTTACCAGTTTGGAAATGATTAGGTACACGCTGGTGCCCAAACCAATCATAAAACAAAGGGTGCCATACAACCCAAAAAAGTGCATGGGGCGTTTGCCAAATTTGCTTACAAAGGTTATGGTGGTAAGGTCGAGAAAGCCGTTGATGAACCGCTCCCAGCCAAACTTGGTGGTGCCATATTTGCGGGCACGATGCTCTACTACTTTTTCGCCAATTTTTTTAAAGCCGGCCCATTTGGCAATTACGGGTATGTAACGGTGCATTTCGCCGTACACTTCTATGCTCTTGACCACCTTGTTTTTGTAGGCCTTGAGGCCACAGTTAAAGTCGTGCAGTTTTATGCCGCTGGCGCGGCTGGTAACACTGTTAAAAAACTTAGTAGGGATGGTTTTGGTGATCGGGTCGTAGCGCTTTTTTTTCCAGCCGCTAACAATGTCAAAGCCATCGGTAACAATCATGTTGCAAAGGCCGGGTATCTCGTCAGGACTGTCCTGCATGTCGGCATCCATGGTAATAACCACATCGCCGCTGGCTGCTTTAAAACCTTCGTTAAGGGCGGCCGACTTACCATAATTGCGCCTGAAACGAATACCTTTTAAATGCCGGTTGGCTGCGCTTAATTGTTCCACTACTTTCCAGCTATCGTCGGTGCTGCCATCGTCAATTAATATTACTTCGTAGCTGAGTGTGTCGGCCACGCACACACGATTAATCCATGCGCACAACTCGGGCAACGACTCTTCTTCATTATATAAAGGAACAACTATTGAAACATCCATTAACTATTGTTGGGCTGGTTGTTGAAACGGATCGACCGGGTTTTTTTTGGCTACTGCTGCACCAATAAGCGATGAGATAACCCCTATGAGCAGGTAGGTGAACATTACGCCACCTACAATAAATACCCAAAACATATTTTTTAAAAATCCCATTTGCTTTTCTATCATATCGTCCGACAGGCCTTGTTTTTCTGATTCCTTTACTGCCACATCAAATACACGTTGTTTTAACTCGGGCAATACTAAAAACATAAGCACCGTAAACAAAATGGTAAGGCAGGTAATTACGGCGGTTGTTTTAAACCCATCGGCAAACACATTGCCAAAGGTTACGAAGTTATTTTTTTGGTTACTATACACAATGCACGAACCTATAATTGCCCCAACCAGTAATAGCGACGATAACCAGCGGAACCAGCTTTGTGTGTCAAACTGAAGCAACTGGCTTGCTACGCTTAATACTACCAATACAAGACTGATTATAACACCTTTAACTATTGGGGTGCTCACTTTTGTTTCCATAAGGTTTTGTTTAGTTGGTTCAAATATAATTGGTCTTTATTAATAATTCCAATTACCTGGCCTTTTAGCAATTGGCCCACAAAGGCATTGTTGGTGCATTTGCTTTTTATATTGTGCAGGTTAAAAATGTTTTCTGTGCTTTGCGAAAACAGGGTGATGTCTGCTATTTGGCTTTCGGCAATGGTGGCAGGTGCAAGGTTAAATATTTGCCGTGCATTGGCGGTAAACAATTGAAGCAAACGGCTAATTGGTAAATCGGGAAACAAAGTATTGACGGCCATAAAACAACTTTCCAACCCTTCCATGCCCGGTTTTGCATATTCAAATTCGCACACTTTGTTGTCCCAATCGTGGGGCATGTGGTGGCTGGCAATACAGTCAATATGCCCGTTGGCCACGGCCTGCCTTAGTGCCATCATGTTTTGCCTGTTGCGTAATGGCGGATCCACTTTAAGGTTGGTGTCGTAACCGGCAAGGTCTTCGTCGCAAAAAAAGAGGTGGTAGGGCGTTACACTACAGGTTACCGCCACGCCTTTGTTGCGGGCCTGTTTAATAAGGTTTATTGCGTTGGCGGTTGTCACCCCCGTTAGGTGCAACCGGCTGTTGGTGTAGGCGGCCAATTCAATATCGCGGGCCACCATTATTTCTTCGGCCACCTGTGGTATGCCGGGTAGCCCCATTTGGGTAGATATGATGCCCTCGCTCATTAGCCCCAGCCTTGCCATACTTTGGTCTATGGGTTGTTGCACCACCACACCATTAAAGGCCTTTACATATTGCAGTGTTTTAAGCAACAGGCCGGCTGTTTGCACGGGGTAAAGCCCATCGGTAAAAGCAACTGCGCCGCTGTTGCGCATGTCGTACATTTCGGCCAGTTCGTGGCCTTCGGCATTTTTAGTAATGGCACCTAGTGGCAGCACTGTAACAGGCAATGGTTTAGACCGTTGCACTACGTACTCAATCATTGATTTGGTGCTTAATGCAGGCTGTGTGTTTGGTAGGGTAAAGGCGTGGGTAAAACCTCCGGCGGCTGCAGCTGCGGCGCCGGTTTCAATGGTTTCTTTGTACTCGTGGCCGGGGTCGCAAAAATGGCTGAAAGTATCTACCCAACCCGGCGAAGCGTGTAGGCCTGCCTGCTGAACCACCGTGACATCGTCGGTAACAGTAAGGTCATCGCTAATAGATTGAATGACGCCATTTTCTATATAAATATCTTTTAATTGCCCGTTGTGCGTAGAGTGTTGGTCTGAAATGATTACCTGCTTTAGTAAAAGCTTCATGCGTGGGCAATAAATTTGGTGCAATATACCCGGTTTTTTATAAAAAGCCTTTACATTTGCCGTCCCATTAAAACACCCGGTTTACAATGGGAGTACGGGATGTAGCGCAGCCCGGTAGCGCGTTCGTCTGGGGGGCGAGAGGTCGCAGGTTCGAATCCTGTCATCCCGACTAAATAATAAAGCCCGCTGTCAAAGCGGGTTTTATTATTTAAAAAATATTACTGATGTACCAAAACGAATAATAGTCTAAATAATATTATTCTTTAAGCCAAAGGCTTCCTGCCGGCTTTGTAGCCATAGTAGTTAATTTGCAGTAAAACTATTAGTTAATAGTGTAAAAAAAGTATTTGCTGTAAAGAATACAGTAAAACTGTTATTTAAAGCCTATTAAGGGTAGCAATAACTAAAAAGCACCCTACAATAATTAATTTTCGCAAGGTGTGTAGCAGAACAAATACACAAGCGATTTTGAAATTATATGGCCTTTCATAAGTCAGCCACTTCAATACATGGTTCAATCACAGCCACGCAACCAGGGTCGCAGGTTCTCCCGACAAAATAGAAAAGACTGCCTTTTATTGGGTGGTCTTTTTTTTGTAGAAGGCTTTTTGGAGGTTGATGAGTGGGGCTGGCGGCGGTCGTGACTCTTTATGCCAATAGAATACTTTCATTTACCAATGATTTAACCCCACTAAAAAATGGGCGCGGGTTTACATTGATCTACAAACTGATTGCTCTCTCATAATTATTTTTGAAAAGGTGTAATGCCGAAGTGGCTGTGATAGTTACAGAAGTCCATTAAAAATGGTTTCTCTGCTTATTATTAATTGATTGAATATTAGCGGGGTTTACATATAGAAATAAATTTGAAACTTTTTATCAAGATGGCTTTTGTGTTTCTATAATAAAGAAGAAAGTATAACCCTTTGCGCCTTTGAGCGAAAAATTTGTTATCCGGATAACGATAGATATGTCGGTAGCTAAATACCATAATTGGAAATTGGGAACGACTTTTTTTTCGGGTTCTTAAAAATTTAATATGGAAATATTTTTGCCAGATTAGAAGAATATATTAATTTATACTTCAACCCAAATGATACTTTTCTTTTACTGAAGTAATTGTAAGTTTAGTTACTATGCTAAATGAGTGTTTTTGCAGAACTTGCTACAAACGCTGCGTAGATTATGGCAAAGTTGTCATTAAATAATTACGTCAACACCCTGCTTTTATTATTTCGTTTAGTGATGCTGTTATTACAAAATCGGTGATTATCGTTAACTTTTAAACAAAGTGTATGCGTATAATTCTTTTTTATTTGTTTATAGTCTTTCAAGTATTATTCAATTGTGTCACTCTTTTTGCGCAAACAATTGATTTAAGCAAGCCCGTTGGATCAACAGATGGATCGGCTGCTGTTTCAGCTACGGGAGGGGTGTCTTATATCATACCTATTGATGTGTTGAAGGGAACTAATGGTATGGAACCTACAATAAGTTTGAATTACAACTCACAGGGAGGTGAAGGTATCGCAGGCTTTGGATGGAGTTTATCAGCCTATTCGGCCATAGGCAGGCAAGGCAAACGACAATACTATGACGGAACGAATACTCCGGTAATGTATTCCAGTGAAAACGATGCTTTTGTTTTAGATGGGCAGCATCTTTTTTCGGTTACAGGGCTAAATGGGGCCAATGGAACAGTGTATGGCACAGAGAACGAAAGTTTTTCTAAGATCGGGTCGTTTGGAGGCAGCACCATTAATGGTCCTGACTGGTTTAAAGTGACCTCCAAAGATGGGACTATTTTAGAATACGGTTCGGGGTCAGGCTCTAAGCTTTTTACTGATGGTTCGCAGATCACAATGTTTTGACTGGTAAAAAAAGTTACAGATAAAAGCGGTAATTACCAGGAATATACTTACAGCATTAATCAAACCGACCGCAATTTTGCTTTGACTGAAATTGCTTATACCGGAAATACTAACGCCGGTTTAGCACCGTATAATAAACTAGAGTTTGCTTATACAGTTCTTCCTAACTGGCAAAACAGAAAAATTTTTGAGGGGGGTGCTTCTTTAGTTTCGCCGTTTTTGTTAGAGCGGATTCAAATTAGAAATAGTGATGCGGTTATCGTAAAATCCTACCAATGTAGCTATACAACAGTAAATAACCAGTCGTTCCTCTCATCATTTACTGAAACCGGTTCAGATGGAAATACGCTGAATCCGCTTGTGTTTCAATATGGTTCAAATACAACCGCTCAGGATGTAAGCATCTCGCCTTCTTATTCTAACTTTCAAGGCAATAACACTTATACCGGAGAAGTTACCGGAGATGGCAAACAGGATGTTATTACTGCACATTATTATATTGACAATAATGGGTTTAAGCACTACGATTATTACAAGGTGATTGATAATTTAAGTACTTATGGCGGGCAGGCAGCTATTTCGTTCGCATACACATGCCCCATAACAAATAATTCCTCAACTGCAATTCAGGTGCAGCAATTTCAACTTGTAACTAAAGCCAGTGCTAATATTATTTTGTCGAACAATAGAGGAGATAAAAATTTCTTAACATCTGATTATGATAATGATAGTAAACAAGATGTGATGATGGTGTCCACTATTACTTCTGGAAGTTCACAACAGTTTAATGGAATTAAAATTAACTACTCCAAAAATTACAATATTTATTCATCTACTTATCAACCTGTAGATTATCCACAGGTACCATATAGTACATCTTATGGACAATTCACTTATCTGTATAATCAGGGATCCTATTATATCCCCGGTGATTTTGACGGTGATGGGTCGCAGGACTATATTTTGATCTTAGGACTTTCAAGCACCAATTCATTTAAAGCATTTTTTTCTTCCCCGGCAAAAAATATCTTTAATCAGGAAATAATAAGTTTTGGAGTTGGAGGAAACACTAACGATCCGTTTTATGCTACAACTGTGGCAAGTACGGCTGATGTAATACCTATTGATTTTGATGGAGATGGAAAGTTGGAAATTTTGGTTCAAAAACCAGGAAATAGTTATGTCTTATCTGTTTTTCCAGTAGCACCATCGACAGGGTACAGCTATGCAGCGTCTGTCAAGTATACCTTTACAAATGTATTGAGTGGATACCGGGTGTTTCCCGGGGATTTTAATGCAGATGGAAAAACCGATTTGTTGGTTAGGTCATCTGCTAACAGTTCATACGGTGCATGGAATATTCTCTATAGTACCGGAACGATTTACAAGTCCTATCCATTTATTTTTCAGAACCGTCCTTACCTTGATGGGGATAATGGAGGCAGTGCACATCACGTCGTTGTGGCCGATTTTAACGGCGACGGCAAAACAGATATTTGGCATGCATTAGACGAAAGTGCAAGTAGTTCAAAACACACGCTTTTTATCAGTAATGGGGTCCCCCTCGACAATAATAATTCAGCATCTGCTTTCGCTTACTATAACTACTACGCCAATACCACCATTAACCGCAACCAGTCCGTTCAACAGGTAATGGGCGATTTTAATTTTGATGGTAAGCCCGATATACTTAGTATCAACGGTACCTCAGCTAAAATTGTGTACACAAGGCCAGACAAGGAAGAAAACCTGATGGTAAATGCCACAAATGGGGTGGGTGCACAGACCAGGTTTTTTTACACAAAGGGCACCGACCGTTCTTTTTTATACCAGCACGACAATTCCTCTTTGCCAGTAGGGCAGGGCGCAAATGGAAATCCGTACACGGTTATAAAAGCGCCTATGTATTTGGTTAACACCTTACAGGAGCCAAATGGGTTAGGGGGGTTCAATTCTACCTCTCTGCAGTATGAAGACGCTATGCTCCATCCATTAAGGGGGTTTCTGGGGTTTAAAAAGGTATCTTCTTTGAATAACTCCACAGGTATCGCCTCTATTTCATATTCAGAAATGAGCGCTGATTTTTTTGTTCCCCTGCCTTACAAATCAACTACCGACTATTACGGCACTGTACTTTCGGAAACGTACAACACGTTTAACCTTGTTAGGGTAAACCCTGGAAGTGCCTCCGATAAAAGATATGTAACCAAATTTAAAGCGGCTAAAAGTTTTAATTACGTAAACGGTTCAAGTACTGAAACAACAAATACTTACGACAATTTTGGAAATATTACTAACACGACGTCATCTGTAGGGTCGTTTTCAGGTACAACAATAACACCGATAGAAACGGCAAATACCCTTACCAGCTACGTTATCGCCAATACCCCGGTTGCCGCATTGCCATCAACTACTACAGTTACAAAAACGAGGGCGGGTAAACCAGTTGTAGGCAAAACCAATAACTATAATTACAATGCAATTGGTTTACTGTCTTCAGCCACCGATTTTGCTGGTACAACCCTTGCAACAACATTTACAACCAGTTACGATAACTTCGGAAACCCATTAAGCGCTTCAACGAGTGCACCAGGCACACTTACGCCTACTGTTACCAACACATACGACAGTAAAGGGAGGTATCTTTTATCAAAAGTTGCTGCCGGCAGTGGCATTACTAAAACGGAAACATTTACCTATAACTCACTTAACGACGAGTTATCTGGTGCCAGAAGGAGCGATGGGCTTACTTCCACATATACTTATGATGGCTTTGGGCGGCTTATCCAAACCAATTTGCCAGATAAAAATGCATTTGTAAGCTCGTTAGCCTGGGAACCAACTACTGGGCGGTATTCAGTTACTAATGCAAGGCTT
>JBBRUR010000154.1:0-7969 GCA_038247635.1 Chitinophagales bacterium | reverse complement strand
TACAAAAGAAAACTATACATTCTGTTCTGCTGGTGTCTCCTCAAAGGCCACGTTTTGCCAAGAGACCCCGGCATAGCTGAACTATACATTAGACAAAGCCGTTGATCTCTGCTACCGCCCTCAACCCTTCATAAACGAAACGAAGCGGATAAAGTATTTGTTTGAGTTGTATGATAAGTATGTGGGTGGGATGTTTGTGGAGGGAATTCAAAAGTAAAAAGTAAAAAAGTAAAAAGTGTTTAGCTCCATAGGAGCATCCTGTTAGAAACTTATAAATTATGGATGCGAAAAAAAGGAAAGCCAACGAAACCGAATTTGATTGATGGTCATTCGATGATAACGGAGGCAGAATTTACTGTTTTGAAATAAATGGTAAATTTGGCTGGAAAGCAAAATATTTAAAAGTGTGTGATAAAGATGAAATAACCATAGGATTTTGGCAAGAGATTTATGATGAAGCGAATAAGCTTAAAGAAATTCATGAAAAGTACCCTATTGACAAAGGGCATAAAAAAATAGAAAATGATAACTAAAAAAATAATAGCCGAAAAACTGCTTGCATATCTACAGCATGTAATATCGCTGACAGAAATAGTAGCCTGGGCAGAACAAGCCCTTTTAGAGGCAGATTATAAAGATGATTCTTCTCACACCATCAGAAATATTCTTGCTCAACTAGGAACGGCTGATGTAAAAGCCTTTGGGCTTGAATGGAGAGATTGTGAACGCATTATGGAAAATCTCGGCTATAAACTGGAAGTGAAAGCTTTGGAGGTAGCGTAAGAGCTCCATTTCCCCTGCTTGTTCTGCCGAGATGTTCTCCTGTTATAAAGCGGTGGAGTTGTTCGGCTGTTTTTCGCCTTTGCAGGGTGTTCTTCACCTGCTAACATAGATGATCATTATTTTGAGAATAGAACTATTTCTTAACTTCATTTACAAATCGAAATTCATGCAACAGCTAAAAGACTTACGCAATGAGGTTGTGAAATATATAGAAACTGCGGATGAAAAAACCATCAAAATGATTCATGCCATGCTTGAAGTTGATGCCAAAGAAAATTGGTGGGATGAAATGCCTGATACAGTAAAAGCAGATGTTGAAGCTGCTATGTTGGAATCGGATAGAGGTGAAGGCTTGAGTCACGAAGAAGTAAAGAAAACATATAGCCAATGGTTTGCAAAATAATCTGGTTACCCCGGGCTTTACAAACCTACATCTCAAATATTCAATACCTGCAACTTAACTGGACAGAAAAGGAAATAGAACATTTTAAAATGCTAGTTGAAAGTAAAATCGAAAATATTTCTCACCATCCCAATATTGGCAGTGCACGAAACATAAGCAAACAGAACATTCGATTTACACTCATTCATAAAAGAGTAGCACTCATTTACAAATACAAACCAGAAACGAATGAAATTGAATTAATGGTGTTTTGGAATACTTCTAAAAATCCTAAGAAAATGAGTTTGAAATAATCCATGTTAGATTTTCTTCCTGTCGGGTTCTTACCGGTTTAAGTGTTCCAAAGGGCATTTAATTCTGTTGCCGTGGTGCGTGTCTCCACGCAACATTTATGCTATTCCTTGCACCCGCGCCATTAAATAGTGTTATCATCTGCTGCCGTGGTGCGTGTCTCCAGGCAACACCCCGTCCTGTTCCCGCACCCGCGTCGTTGAATGATTTTGTCACCTTCAACTGTACTGTTCTGTGCGGGGCCTGGCTTTGTTTTATTTTTCCTTTGCAAGTGTTCTAATGTGTGAATGTTTTTGCAGATGCTATCGCCTGCAACTTGCGTGGGTGCTTTTAGCCTAAGTAATGAGTTAGAAACTTATAATCATCCTTTCTATTTTCATAAAAAGAAGCAGAAGAATATTTATACTGTTCTGGAAATTGACAAAGCTGCCAGGGGTATTTCTTTTGTAGCGCGGCAGATTATGAGAGTGATAGTAGCATTGCAGACGCCCATCCCCGTTTATGTTGTGGTTTATAAATTGAGCCGTATGCGGGAAAACACAATACGGCAAACGCCCTTGCGGCCAATGGAATCAATAATTTAAAGGAGACCTGCTTGTATGTCTCAAACGAACTATCCTGATTTCATTTTTTAAAACCCGGTACGAAACTCTATAACGATGAAGTTCAAAAGCCCAGTATGTTCCATCATTATTAAGCTTGTATTTGTCAAGAGAATGTATTTCAGCATTTAAAACAAGTTCTATCGAAGCATCAATAATCTCATCTCTGACCTTCTCAGCATTTTGAAGTGAATCGTGCTTTATAAAATCAAAGGCGGCTTGAATATGTTTTTTTGCTGACTTACTCCAGATGGTTACCATAAGCGAGCTTCCTTTTTTAAATCTGCTGCTGTGGTGTATTCGCCTCTTTCTATTTCTTTTTCTGCTTCTTCAATTTCCAGATTATACTCCTGTGCGGTTTGTCTTTTCTCTGTTGTATTGAAACCTATATTCATTAATTTCAATGTGCTGATTAGCCATTCTTTTTTAGATACATCTGTAATAGTATCAAAATCTATTATGAGTTGCATATAATATTTTTTACGAAGTTAAATTACATAATTCAATTACAGTAGCCTTATACTGCCCCGTGCAGGTGTCCAACGTCTGCCCCTTGTTGTGCACCTTTCAACTTTCACCCGCTGGTTGAAGGGTTCCGAAAGGCACTTAACTCTAATTGGCTATAGTGGTGTATCCTTCGTGCTGACGGGTTATCTTTAAAGTCCATGTGCGTTTGTAAAGGAACCACGGCATAGAACGTAGCGCTTGCAGCGCTCTTTAAAGCGGGGTCCATGCCAACACGTAGGCTTAGCTTTGTAAATCCCACTCGGACACAAAACATCTACCGCAAACCGTTTTTTGGCAGCAACAAAAACAGCGGCAAAGGCAGCCGACAACCATTATTAAATTATTACTATTTACGTTAGACATTGGTGCCATAACAACAAAGCCCATACACTTTTATCCGTAAAATAAAACCCACCAAATCCTTAACGTTTTTTTGTAAATTTGAAACAACCTCCTGTCTCATCTACTAAAATTATGCTGTAACATTATACTCTCAACGTCAAATGCTAAAGGTTTCACGCTTCCATTTACAAAAAACGCTTATCAAGGTTATTTGCCATTCACATAAAATAATCAACCTGCTGTTTTTTAAAGACTTAATATCGCTTTATAAAAACCTGGCAACCTAACTATCTATGAGGCAACTTTTTATTTTGGGCACATTATGTTTATTGAGCTTTTCATGGGCAAATGCGCAAACCCGTTCGGTTACTGGCGTAATTACCGACACCATTAACCAACAAAACCTGGCAAATACCACCATTGCTTTATTGCGCAGCCGGGATTCAGTTTTGGTATCTTTTACCAGGAGTGATTTAAAGGGAAAATTTACGCTTACAAATATTCCGGCAGGTAAATTTTTGTTGATGATTACCTATCCCGGTTATGCCGATTATGTTGATGATATAACTATTAACGACAGCGAAGCCCGGGACCTGGGACTGGTAAAACTTACCCTAAAGGCGCGGCTGTTGGAAGAAGTTTTTGTAAAACAACGCATTGCTGCAGTAAGGCTACGGGGAGATACTATTGAGTTTAATGCTGACAGCTTTCAGGTTCGGGAAGGCGCATCTGTAGAAGAAATGCTGAGAAAAATGCCGGGCCTGCAGGTGGATAAAGATGGCAACGTAACTGCGCAAGGCACACGCGTAGAAAAAGTATTGGTTGATGGGGAAGAATTTTTTGGCGACGACCCTACCATGGCCACCAAAAACCTGCAGGCAAAAGATATTGATAAGGTGCAGGTTTTTGATAAAAAAAGTGACCAGGCAGTTTTTACCGGTATAGACGACGGCAGCAAAACAAAAACCATCAACCTTACCTTAAAAGAGGGCGCTAAAAAAGGATATTTTGGTAAAATAGAACTAGGCGGCGGGCTGGCAAATCGCTGGAACAATAGTTTAATGTTTAATTCTTTTAAAGCAAAAAGAAAATTATCGGTGTATGGTATAATGAGCAGCACTGGCAAAACCGGCCTTAATTGGCAGGAAAAGGGTAAATATGGTGGCGGCGGCGATAATATGGAGTATGACGAAGATGGTGGCTATTTTGTATCGTACGGAGGTAATGATGAGTTTGACAACAGCCGTTTTTATGGACAAGGCATTCCCACCGCATGGAACGGAGGGGTTCAATATTCTAAAAAGTTTGATGCCGACAAACAAAATATAAATGGCAGCTACCGGTACGGCAAAATAAAAACAGCGGGTGGAGGCAATACCATTTCCCAATCTATTTTACCTGACAATGTTTTTACCAACCGCGAGGCAAACGACTTTTTAAGCAGCAAACAACGACACTCGCTCAACGCCACTTACGAGTACCAGTTAGATAGTTTTACCAGCATAAAATTGACATCCAGCGGTTTTGTTGGCAATCAATCGAGCCTATCTACCGCTACCAGTTCATCGGTTGACAGTGCCGGCAACGCAATTAATACCAGCAGCAGAAACCTAACCAGCAACGGTACTAACAATAGCCTAAAAAACAACCTGTTGCTACGTCGCCGTTTTAGAAAAATTGGCCGAACTTTTTCACTCAGCTTAGATCAGCAAAGTATGGCCAACAAAGCTGATGGATTTCTTAATACCAACAACGTCTTTTTGGGTAAAACAGGGCAAACCATTAATGTCGATACGGTTGATCAGCAAAAGATTAACGACATTATTAATAGCGGCTACTATTCAAAGTTGGCATTTACCGAGCCTGTGGTCAAAAATGTTTTTGTTGAACTAAGCTATGGCATAAGGGTTAGCAACAGCGAGGCAAAACGCCTGTCGTTCGACCGGAATACAGATGGCAAATATGAAACGCTCAACCCGCTTTTCAGCAACCATTTTAATTTTAAAGTGGTCACCAACAGCACCGGTATGACCTGGCGCTATAATTATAAAAAAGTTACCTTGTCAGGCGGTGGCGATGTAGCTTTTGCCAACTTCAGGCAACGCGATGTGATAGCCGACACAGCGTTAAGGTACCGTTTTACCAACTTTTTTCCACGGGGTTTATTTCAATATAAATTCAATAGCAATAGCCGTTTATCGCTCAACTACAAAGGTGTAACCCAGCAGCCAACCATTGAGCAATTACAACCCATTCGCGACAATTCAAATCCGTTAAATATCGCCGTAGGAAACCCCGATCTTACGCAGCAATTCAGGCATTCGTTCGATTTTAATTTTAACTCGTATAAAGTATTGCAAAAGCGTGGTATATATACCTATGCCAGCTTCACCACAGTCTCAAATGCTATTTCAACCAACGAAACCACAGCTACCACCGGCGACACCATAGGTAAGCGCACCTTTCAGTATATTAACCTTAATGGCAACTACAATGGCTATTCAGGCGGAACTTATAATATGAATTTATCAAAGCTGGATTTAGATATAAGCTTTGGCTTTAATGTAAATGTATCGAGATACAACAGCATCGTAAACAACCAAAAAAACCGCACCGATAATAATAGTTATGGTTTGGATGTTGGTATCAATAAATCGAAAGAAAATAAATTCGATTTTAACTTTAGCTCCAGTGTAACCTACAACCGGTCGGTATCAACAATTAATAAGGCAAACACAACCAATTTTTTTACCCAACGCCACAGTTTGTACGCAAACCTTACGCTACCGTACAAGTTTGAGTTAAACTCCGATGTAACCGGCGAGTTCAGGCAAAAGGTAAATGCCTTTGACCAAAATAATAACGTGGTTTTATGGAACGGTTATATTGGGCGCAAAGTTGGCAAAAACGACAAAGGCATGGTACGCCTGCAGGCCAACGATATTTTGAACCAAAACAAAGGGTACGACCGTTTTGTAACATCGTCGGTAGTAAGGGAAGAAACTTTTCAGCAACTACGCAGGTTTTTTTTGTTAACGTTTGTATATAATTTTTCCAAAGCACCAGGAGGTAATGCTGGTAAATAAACAGCATACAATCCTTAAATATTAATCTAAAGAAACATGAAAAAAATATTCCTTCTACCAATATTACTGGCTGCCTTTATGGTCAGCAATGCCCAACAAACCTTTGTTAGCAGTGGTAAAATTGAGTTTGAAAAAAGGGTAAACATTCATAAACAACTGGATACCGATGAAGACAATACATGGAAAGACATGATTAAGAAAACAGTACCTGCGGTAAAGATTTCTTATTTTGACCTTTTGTTTGACAATGGTAAAACCTTGTACAGGCCCGGCAAAGAGGTAGCTACCGCACAAAAGGTTCCCGAATGGTTTGAGGGACCCGCCAACGAAAATATAGTGTACTCCGACCTGAAAAACCAAACGTTTACCAGCCAAAAATATGTGTTTGAGTCCGTATTTAACATTACCGACAGCCTGCATAATATTGAGTGGAAAATATGGCCCGATACCCGTACGATAGCCAATTTTGAATGCCGAAAGGCAACGGCAATAATCATGGACAGTATATTTGTGGTGGCTTTTTATACCGATCAAATTATGGCAAGTGGCGGCCCCGAATCGTTTAACGGCCTCCCCGGTATGATACTTGGCCTGGCCATACCCCGAATGAACATAACGTGGTTTGCAACTAAGCTGGAGTTGGTGCCTGTAAATGCCACCGAACTGGTGCCTCCTAAAAAAGGCAAAAAAACCAATACAAGCAACCTTCGTACCCAACTAAAAGAAGTTATGAAAGATTGGGGCAAATATGGCCAGAAAAATATTTGGCAGATAATGATTTAAGCTTTCTGTCATTTGCCCAAATACCAACCCTGATAAGTGCTTATTATGTAGGTTCGGCCTCCTGTTCGCTTACCCAATGGGTGGCGGCAGCCAATTGGTCGCTATGAAAAACCTTTACATGCGCAGGCACAGCAAAGCTAAAAAATCTGGTCATGGTTTCAATCAGCTTTTTATCGGTTACAATGGCAATTTTGTACCACTGGTTAAAATGTTGAAAACCAAGTTTTATATCGTCCCACATGGCACCAACGGTATAGTGGTCAAGGCCGGTAGTTACCACGTATAAAAAGCGCAGTTTATTGTTCTTTTCCACAAAAGCCTTCATTGCAGGAAAAACTACTTCTACATAATCATGTTTGTTAACCGAACCAACAGCTTCAAAACCAATAACATTACCGGGCAGGCCTTCTATTTTTGTGATCATATTTTTTATTTCCAGTTTATTAATCCATTGGAGCCCGTAAATGTAATGTATCTGTAAACAACCATGCCCCAAGGATTAATGCGCTATTTTATTTTTTGGAGCGAAATGGGGGTATACAACATTTGATCCGACCCTTTCATAGTACCTATAGATCTTCGGCCTACCAACCTGTTTTTATCGGCCGATAATTTAAAACGATAGTCTGTTTTTGTTTGGTTAACTAACAACATGTTCACAGTTATTTCTCCCTCATCGTTAATGAAACCATTGCCAACCGAGGTCCTGGTGGTATCATCATATTGTTCAACCACTACCTGGTAATTGTTTTGCTATATCTGGTACTGCAACAAACTATTAGGGCGGTCTATCACGATCCATTTTCCCTCAACCAAAGGTGCCTTCCTGATTAATGGCGTTAGCATTGCCTGTTTTTCAGGCTCTTTAAATAAAACTTCTTTTACCAATATAAAAGAAGTTAACACTACTACTATTACTGCTACAATACTTGCTACTATTTTTCGCTCGCTACGCTTTTCCTCTTTGGTCAGGGGTATTCCTTTTTTATATAAGGTATTGGCAAGCCGCTCCACATCGTATTGCCAGCGCGTATGCGATAATTCTGCTGCGTTATATTTATCTAATCCTTTAAGGTCTTTGGGCAATTGTAAAGCTGGCGGCATACTTGCGCCCTGAACCAATACGGGTACAATGGTTTTCTTTTTTTTCAACGCAATGGCAATCTCCGTCC
>JBBRUR010000153.1:0-8095 GCA_038247635.1 Chitinophagales bacterium | reverse complement strand
TAGTCAGTTGTGAGTAGTCAGTTGTGAGTAGTCAGTTGTGAGTAGTCAGTTGTGAGTAGTCAGTTGTGAGTAGTCAGTTGTGAGTAGTCAGTTGTGAGTAGTCAGTTGTGAGTAGTGAATGGCGAATAAATCGTGAAATGTCAATCGTGAAATGTCAATCTTAAAACGTGAATCGTCCACTATGAAATGTCAATCGTGAAACGTCAATCGTGAAACGTAAAAACTGAAATGTTGTAGTTCCTACACTGATTACGCATCACTCACAATGCACAATACTTCCCTCAAATTCAAAATTTATAGTTTAAAATTCAACATAATCTTTCCCTCCAATTTAAAAAATCTATAATTTAAAATTCAGCATAAACTTCCCCTCCAATTCAAAATTTAGCCTTTAAAATTCAAAATAAATTTCTTCATTTATTTCAACTGGTAAGTTAAGTGAAACGCCATTGGCACGGCTGGCAGACCCTGGTTGGCATCAACATTTCTAATGCCAAAAAAGTCGTTGATAGCGTAAACGCCATCTTTTACATAGCTCTTTTTAAACCGTACGCCCAGCCCGATGGAAAATTCTGTCCGCAGCCGTTCGTCAGCCGATATATAAAACTGCCTGCCCACCCTTACCTGAGCACCGAGCACCCTTTTTATATATCCAAACCTGGTAAACTCTTCGTAGGATGGAATGCCATTTACCGGTGCTCTGCCCACCCAGTCTTCTATTGAGTAGCGCACCCGCTTGTAGTGTAGCTCGCCCTGTAAAAACAACCCCAGGCTACTATTGGGGTATACCCGAACAAAAGGCCGTAATAACACACCGGCGGCACGTTTACTTTCGGGAATATAATTGGAGGCGAAAATGTACCCGGCATCTAAACCAACCGACCATCGTTTGTTTAGCTTGTACTCAGCCCCGGGGGTAAAATTATTATCTAAAAAATCAATTGTCCCAAAAGGGCTAAATCGAATAACCAATTTACCAGTATCGTTTGATTGGGCATTAACTTTAACTGCCAACAGGGCAAAAACTAAGAACCCCGCTAAGGATAGCTTCATCAGGATATTTTGGAAAGGAAAATAGGTTTATCGTTATTGGTAATGTCGTATAATATTACTCCGTCGGCCACCCAGCAAATCAGTGTGTTTTGGTAAACAATTACATCGGTATACACTCCATCGCGTATAGCTTTAATAAATGTAGGTTGAAAGGGTTTGGAAATATTAAACAGTTCTAAGCCCTGCATACGATCGCACACATATAACACACTATCGGCATAACCCAGGCCATAAGGCTCTGTAACTGGCAAACTGGTTACCTGTACCGGCTTTAACACATCTTTTATATTATACACTGCCAGTATGCTTTGAAAGCCGCCGCAAAAACCATTGGTGCGCAAGGTGGCGTAGGCTACACTATCCCTTGCTACTACAGGATCGCAGCGCCGCAACACCTCAGGCGAAATAGCAGTACTAAGCTTTTTGGGCTGAATGGGATTAGAAATATCAACAATATGCACTGCACTGGTGGAGCCGATGAACAACTTGTCTTTAAACGGAAATATGGTTTCTATTTCGAGGCCTATGTTAACGGTATTTTTTAATTGCGGATCGGCGGGATTTGACAGGTCGTACACTACTAATTGTTGTTCATCTACAGTGTACATATAATTACCTACGATGGCAAAACGGGCCAGTGAACCACCGGCACCGGTGCTGGCAAACGACTTGCTGTCAGCAGCACCTTCTTTAGTGCATTGCACAAAACAAACAATGCAGGCAAGTAACATTACGATTAAATTTTTCATGATTTTAGATTTTACCTGCGACATTTTGGTGAAGCAACTTGTTTCCTTTCCCAATTTATTACGATGCCTTTTGATGGATCGGCACATTGGAAGGACACATTATTAAACGGTGGATAGTTTTGGTTTACCAGCGTAAATACATTTGGGATCCGCTTTACAAGCATAGGGTTTAATGGGTCGGAAATGTTGAAGGTAAGTAAATCGGACACATTATTTGTGTACAAAAAATTGCCTTTTACCGCCACTTCGGTGCTAAGTGGAATGGAGATAAAAGATATTTTTCGGGGCTGGGACTTATTGCTAATATCAATGATATGAATACCCTCATTTACATCGTTTTGAAACAACCAGTTACCTAAAACGTATATTTTTCCTGCATTGCGGGTAGGCCGGGCAGCTTCTTTTTTTATGGCACCTGAATTTTGTGTACTCATGTAAACCGGCACAAAAGCGTCCATTGGTTGCGTTTCAAATGTACTATCGGGCGTGCAGCCGGTAAAACCAATACACACAAGCAACAACAGGCAACAATTTTTCATGATAGTTTTTTGTTTTGACCTTTTAATATAATTAATCGCTGCATTGTTTCAAAAAATTAATAAGTAGTATTTCTTTACCTGGGCCATTGGTAAAGGAGTATCAGCATGCAACTGTTTTATAGCATCACATATCCAAAACAAAAGCCCTTCCTAAGAAAAGGGCTTTTAGAAATATTTTGTTTCCATTGATTTACAGTACCAAAATGCCCCTGGCATTTACCACAATTTCCTTTTTGGGTTCGGTAATGGCAGCTATCTCTTCTTTGCTTTTTCCGGCATCTTCAGCATAGTGTTGCAATTCCTTTACCGAGGTCAATTTTATTGAGGCAACGCCATCTACTACTATCTCCTTACCGTTAATATCTACCGGCACTAAAAAAGCATGGTCTTTCATTTTTATCATCATTTTACCATTAGCGGTCTCCATCTTTAACCAGCAACCTTCCATGGTGCACACATCGGTCACTTTGCCTTTTATTTTAATTGTTGTTGGCGCCTCAGTGGTAACTTTTTTCTCGATATCATTGATGTCCACCGCATTTTTTGCCGTGGTTTTTTCGCCAAAGGTCATGCCGGCGGTTGCAGGCCCTTTGGGTGGCTGGGCAATAGCACCCATTGTAAATAAGATGGCTACGGCAAAAAGGAAATGCTTTTTCATACAGAGTTTATTTTATGGGCAAAAATAGTGAGCTTTTTGTTTCGTTTTTCTTTTCCGATTAACTTGTAGTTCGTTATTAACTTTTGCCCGTCATTTTTAATTACCCACCCACTTCGCTTACAACTAAAGTTTGCGAGTATCGTGACCTAAAATTTTGTTTACGAATGCACCTTACCCCTCGCGAAAGCGAAAAGCTATTGTTGTTTCTGGCAGGCGAACTGGCCGCCAAACGTAGGGCACGTGGCCTGAAACTTAATTACCCCGAAGCCATAGCCCTTATTAGCAGCGAACTGCAGGAAGCGGCCCGTGATGGCCGTACGGTAGCTGAACTAATGCAGTTTGGCGCAACCATATTAACACGAAACGACGTAATGGAGGGAATACCCGAAATGATACACGAAATACAGATTGAGGCCACCTTTCCTGATGGAACAAAGCTGGTTACGGTGCATGACCCGATAAGGTGAAATAAAATGACCGATCATAACCTTTACCTGTTGAAAAAATGCCAGTGGATGATTATTTGAGCACATACACAGGAGTAAGAACCAAAGCACAATAAATTCTGCCCTTTTAAGTAAATTTGAAACAAAGCCTGAATTATGGAGACAGTCATTTCCAACAAAAAGATAAGTGTGAGTGAATTTAGAGGCATTCCTTTCGAAGAAAATGATCCATTTTATTACGAAATAATTGACGGACAAATGATACGAAAGTCGGCTCCTGCTCCATTTCACCAGGCCATTTTGAAAAATCTATTATTTGCAATCGAAACCTTTAACCGTCAGAACCAGTTGGGGAAGTTATTTTGCGCACCAGTTGATGTTTATATGGATGAATACAATAAGCCGCAACCAGACTTACTATTTATCCTCGAAAAAAATAAACAAATTATTACTGATGATGGAATCAACGGCATTCCAGACCTTATCATTGAAATCATCTCACCATCATCGATGTTAAGGGACAGGATAGAAAAGAAAAATATTTACGAACGCTGCATGGTGCCTGAGTACTGGCTGGTCGATCCAAAATATTCCACCATCGAAGTATATACGCTTGATGATAACAAGGTTGAGTTATACAATGCTTCCACTTTGTTGGAGGGTGAATTCAAGTCCAGCTTATTTTCCTCACTAACACTTGATCTCAAGGAAATCTTTTCTTTAGAATTTTAAGAAATTCCTGAACACCAGGACATTTGACCAAGTGCACAAAAATTATCAAAAATGATACCCGGACAATACATCCTTGCCAAAGGCGATATTGAATGCAACGTGGGCCGAAAAACCCAAATGGTTGGCGTAACCAACACCGGCGACCGCCCAATACAGGTAGGCTCGCATTTTCATTTTTTTGAAGTAAACCGGCAAATGGAATTTGACCGGCAACTGGCATTTGGCATGCGCCTGAACATTGCCGCCGGCACCGCAGTACGCTTTGAACCCGGCGAGGAAAAAGAAGTGGAGCTGGTAGCTTTTGGCGGCAACCGTATTGCCTTTGGACTTAATAACCTTGTAAACGGCCCTACCGCAGAAACCGCCGATAGAGATAAGGCCATGGAAAAAGTTCAATCGCTCAACTTCAAAAATAAAGCCCAATGAGCCTCCACATCAACCGCATTAAATACGCCAATATGTTTGGCCCTACCGTGGGCGACAAGGTGCGGCTGGGCGATACCGACCTGATTATTGAAGTGGAAAAAGACTATACCATTTACGGGGAGGAAAACAAATTTGGCGGCGGTAAAACCATTCGCGATGGAATGGCACAATCAGCCACAGCCCTGCGTAAAGATGGGGTGTTGGACTTTGTGATTACCGGGGCCCTGATAGTTGACCATTGGGGCATTGTAAAAGCTGATATTGGCATAAAAAACGGTAAGATTGTGGGCATTGGCAAAGCAGGCAACACCGACATTATGGATGGCGTGGACCCCAACATGATTATTGGTGCAAGTACCGAAGTGCATGGTGGCGCAGGGCTGATCGCTACGGCCGGCGGCATTGATACACATATCCATTTTATTTGCCCTCAACAAATAGACCATGCTTTGTTTAGCGGCATAACCACCATGTTAGGCGGCGGTACCGGACCGGCCGATGGCACCAGTGCCACCACCGTAACCCCCGGCGCATGGAACATTCAAAAAATGCTGGAAGCTGCCGATAACTTCCCCATGAACCTTGGCTTTTTAGGTAAAGGCAATTGCGCCACCACCGCGCCATTAATTGAACAAATTGAAGCCGGCGCCATTGGTTTAAAAATACATGAAGACTGGGGTGCCACACCTGCCGTAATTAATGCTTCGCTAACCGTGGCCGACGAGTACGATGTGCAGGTAGCCATACATACCGACACGCTTAACGAAGCCGGCTTTTTAGAAGACACCTTGAATGCCATTAACGGTCGCGTAATACATACCTACCATACCGAAGGTGCCGGTGGTGGGCATGCGCCCGATATTATTAAAGCGTCCATGTATCCCAACATTTTACCTTCCAGTACCAACCCAACGCGGCCATTTACCGTCAATACCATTGCCGAACATTTGGACATGCTGATGGTCTGTCACCACCTTGATCCGTCGGTGCCCGAAGACGTGGCCTTTGCCGACAGCCGCATCCGCCCCGAAACGATTGCAGCCGAAGACATATTGCACGATATGGGCGTGTTTAGCATGATGAGCAGCGACAGCCAGGCCATGGGCCGCGTGGCCGAAGTTATAACCCGCACCTGGCAAACCGCCGATAAAATGAAAAAGCAGCGCGGCTTTTTACCGCAGGACGAGGCCAACCAAAACGATAATTTCAGGGTAAAACGATACGTGGCTAAGTACACCATTAACCCGGCTATTACACATGGTATTGCGGAGTACACCGGCTCAATAGAGCCCGGTAAATATGCCGATATAGTATTATGGAAACCGGCCATGTTTGGCGCCAAGCCCGAAATGATTATTAAGGGCGGCATGATCATAGCCAGCCGAATGGGCGATCCCAATGCCTCCATTCCCACGCCGCAACCCGTGTTGTACCGGCACATGTTTGGGGCCTATGGCAAGGCCGTGCACAAAACCTGTTTCACCTTTGTAAGCCAGGCCTCGATACATAATGGAGCCATACATTCGTACCAGTTGCAAAAAGCAATATTACCGGTAAAAAACTGCCGTAACATTGGCAAAAAAGACCTTATTCACAACGATCAAACGCCCGACATAGAAGTAGACCCCGAAAATTACAAGGTAACGGTTAATGGCGTGCACATTACCTGCGAACCCGTATCAGTTGTGCCGTTGGCACAGCGTTATTTTTTATTTTAGTTTTTTTGGGCTCCGGCAGTATAACATTATGGAGGCATTGTTGCGTCGCACAAGTAAAGGGCAACGCAGTGATTAAACTTTTACTAACGGATATTTTTGTTTACAAGTACATTGTCATTACCTCATCGCCCAATCATTACCATTAGCAATGGTAACAACCAACAATATGATCATTTCCCAAAAAGCAGGCAACCTTTCCTCTTTCAAAACCAACAATCAAACCCTCGATTGGCTGCCGGTAGAATGGTTCGAGACCAATAAACGCATCCTGCACAAACAAACCAGTAACGGCAAACCCCTAACTCTTCAGTTTTTAAATTCTAACCCCGATTTAAAAGAAGGAGATATACTGTGGGCCAACGATGAGGCCATTATTGCAGTAAACATAATACCCTGCGAAGTACTTGCATTACAGCCAAAAAATATTATAGAAGCTGCGGGTATAAGTTATGAAACCGGTAACCGCCACCTGCCATTATACTATGAAGGTAATGAGCTATTGATACCGTACGATGTACCGCTATTGCGCAGCCTGGAAAGCATGGGCTACATAGTTCAAATTGACAGCAGAAAGCTCAATCATTCCATTAAAACTTCGGTACTGGCGCATATGTATGGCGGCGGCAGTGGCCTATTATCTAAATTACTTGAAAAGCAAACCGGGCAATGACTACTAACACTCCCTTACTTCATCTTTTACACCTGTGCGATCCTGCTTTACCCATCGGTAGCTTTTCGCACTCGGCTGGGTTGGAAAGCTATGTACAGGCAGGTGTAGTAATCAATAAAGAAACCGCGCTGGAGTTTATAATTCAGCAGCTATTGTACAACATACAACACACCGATGCAGCCTTTGCATCGCTGGCATACGATGCAGCAGATAAAAGTGATGACAATAGTTTACTACAATTAGACAGTGAGTGCTCCGCACTAAAAACAGCCAAAGAAACCCGGCTGGCAAGTAATAAACTGGGCTTACGCCTGTTGAAAATTTTTGCTACACAAACCCAGCTTATACACACCAACCTATACTTACAGGCCATACAACAGGCAAACGCTGCAGGGCATTTCAGCATAGCCTTTGGCATACTAGCTAACGAGCTAACTATTCCTAAACACGAAACGCTCACCGGCTTTTATTACAATGCTGCTGTAAGTTTTGTAACCAACTGTGTAAAACTTATTCCGCTGGGGCAGTTACACGGTCAGGAGCTGCTTGTATCACTATTCCCAATTATTCAACAATTAGCTCAAAGCTCCTTGTTTCCTAATAAACAAATGATCGGTTACTGCTGCCCTGCCTTTGAAATACGCTGTATGCAGCACGAGCAACTCTACTCCAGGTTATATATGTCTTAGTTATTCTGCCGCAGGTTTATCCTTTTCAATTTCAACACGAGGCATTATATCTGCATTTTTTTGAAGAAATGGTCTAAGTAAATCAATCGGCACCGGAAAGATGGTAGTCGAATTTTTCTCCGTAGCTATTTCGCGCAACGTCTGCAGGTAACGCAGGGTTAACGCACTGGGTTGTTCGCTTAATATCTTGGCAGCATCACTTAACCGCTGCGAAGCCTGGAACTCACCCTCTGCGGAAATAACCTTACTTCTTCTTTCCCTTTCGGCCTCTGCCTGCTTGGCCATTGCCCGTTGCATTTCCTGTGGCAGGTCAATCTGTTTTACTTCAACATTACTAACCTTTACTCCCCATGGCTCCGTTTGCGAGTCAATAATTTGTTGCAGTTTGGCATTGATCTTATCGCGTTGCGAAAGC
>JBBRUR010000152.1:0-8154 GCA_038247635.1 Chitinophagales bacterium | reverse complement strand
CGTCATCCTGAACCCGTTTCAGGATCCCATGGAAACTGTCAGGGCCATCACCAGGGTATACCGAAATAAATAATGCATAACGGCAACAGTAAACGTCATCCTGAACCCGTTTCAGGATCCCTTGGAAACTGTCAACGCAATCACCAGGGTATACCGAAATAAATAATGCATGACGCCATGAGCCAAAATATTTTAAAAAAAATTTGTAAAATAATTTTCATAATGAACATCGTTCATTAGTTTTACACCGTTAAGTAAAAAGAGATGTCGATAGCACAGCGTAAACAGAGACATCGGGAGGATATGCGGGAATTGATATTGGATGCTGCCCGGTCAATCTTTTTAGAAAAGGGGTACGACCAAACGAGCATACGAAATATTGCAGAAAAAATTGAGTACAGCCCCGGAACCATTTACCTGTATTTTAAAGAGAAGGACGAGATTTTTCATGCGTTGCACGAAGAAGGCTTTAGGAGAATGATTGGAAAAATGGAAACACTGCAACACGTGTTTGACCCAATGGAACGACTAAAGGCGTTCGGTAGGGTTTATCTACAATTTGCCAACGATAATAAAGACTTTTACGACCTCATGTTTATTATGAATGAGGCAGTTGATCATGAAGAAAGTAAGTGGGACATGGGCTCGAGGGCGCTGGACTTTTTAAAACAAGTGATCAGAGACTGCCAGGCCAAGGGTCATTTTAAAAATCAGGATGTGGAATACCTGTCGTTTATGATTTGGGCGCAGGTGCATGGTATGGCCGCCCTTTACTGCCGCGATCGCTGCCAGGTTTATCCGCCGAAAATAGGTATCATAAAGCTAATGGAAAATGCCTACACCTATTTTGTAAACATGTTGGAGAAATCCTGATTTTTTTTGACTTGATTGTGAACAGTGTTCAGTAAAAACACAATGATTATAAATAGTAACGCTTATGAAATCGATGATGAAACCGCGGTGGTTATTGGGCTTTTTTTGATAGCCGCATCTGCACAAAGCCAGCCGGTATTGGTTGGCTATATTAAAAAAGGGCTAACTAATAATGTTGTTTTAAAAGACAAAAAAGTTAGCCTCCAAAAAAGTATGGTAGCATTAAGAGAAGCAAGGAGCTTATTTGAGCCAACCACCTGGTTTGAGGGTACGTACAACGTGGCAAAGGGTGGTCGCACAATCGACATACCTGTGGGGGAGTTGGTAAACCCGGTGTACCAAACCCTGAACTAATTAACTGGTAGCAGCAACTTTAAATCTATCAGCAATACCAGCGAGCAACTATTGCCTGATAACTTTTATGATGTGCGGATTAAAACCACCATGCCTATCATAAATACTGATATTAAATACAACCAAACCATCAAAGAGCAGCAAACACAATTGCAGCAAAACGAAATAGAACAGTACAAACGCGAACTGGTATTGCATATAAAGGTGGCTTACTACAATTATCTTATGGCTACAAAAGCCATCATTATTTACCAAAATGCATTACAGGTTGTCAATCAAAACCAGCGCACCAACCAATCGCTGCTGGCCAATGGCAAGGGCTTGTATGCCTATATAAGTCGCAGCCAAAGCGAGGTGCAAACGGTAGAAAGCCAATTGCAGGACGCCCAAAACCAACAAAAAAACGCACAGGCTTATTTCAATTTTTTATTGAACAAGGAGCTAACAAATAGCATAGCAACCAACAAGGAAACACCTTCACCAACGCTGGCGCAAATACCGGCCAGCCAGGACGTAACCCAACGCGAAGAGTTGAAGGGATTGAACATAGCACGGGAGATCAACGGGCAGGCTATTAAAATGAATAAGGCCTTTGCCACTCCACGGTTAAATGCGTTTCTCGACTTTGCCTCGCAGGCAAGAGATTTTAGAGTTGACAGCAAATCGTTTTTTTATTTTGGTGGGGTACAATTGCAGATACCCATATATACAGGCAAGCGAAACCTTTAAAAATAGAACAATCAAACCTGGATGCTAAAAGCCTGGAATTGGCAAAAGACAACACCAAAAAGCAACTGGAACTTGCTGCGTTTACCAGTCGAAGTAACATCACTACTGCCTTTGCCAATTATACCGCCGCCACCAAACAACAAGAGGCAGCCCGTAGCTATTGTAAGTTAATAGACCGTGGCTACATACAAGGCGTAAACAACCTTATAGAACTGCTGGATGCCCGCACCCAGTTGACCAATGCTCAACTTCAGGTAAATATTAACCAATATAAATTTTTGTTGGCCCTTGCTGATTTTGACTGCTGCCGATAGCGCTTAGCAACAACCCGATAATATCGCCGCTGGCGTTGGTGTTGGTTGGTGGGTTAATTTCGTCTACGTTGCTATCGCGGATTGTAACGCCGGTAGTGTATAAGTTAATACCGCCTGAGGTTGAAGTGGTTGTATAACTATGTTTGAGTTATAAGCAAGTAGTAAATATGTATTGCAAAGCAGTGGAACAATGGAGAAATATTAATAAAATAAAGATTTTTACCGACCATCCGTAATCTGGTGCTGATATTTTGCAACCGGGCTTTATAGTAGTTTTCATTAGTCGTTGCAGCCTGCCTCTGTAACCATACAGGTCGCATCGTTAAACTGTTGGTAATTTTATTGAGCCTTTTTTATCCTGATTTTATATTTAGCATTGAGTGTACCAATTAGCGGATAATTATTGATTTTTTTTAAATTGACTTAATGCTCATGACCTGCTGACGGCTATTCAAAACGGGGTGAGTTTACGATGGGTGGCGTAATAATTGTGAAGCAAGCTATAAGCCCTCCTAAGGGCATAACTTAAACTACCATTCACAAAATGGCTCATTCAAAAGTTTCTATCTATGGGGCGCTGATAGCAAACGTGGCCATTGCAATTATGAAATTTATAGCTGCCTTTTTTACCGGCAGCTCAGCCATGATTTCAGAGGGAATTCATAGTACGGTAGATTCTGGGAACCAATTATTGCTGTTGCTTGGAATTAAACGCAGTCAAAGGCCCGCCGATATTAATCATCCGTTTGGTCATGGAAAAGAAATTTACTTCTGGTCACTGATTGTATCAATTCTCATTTTTGGGTTAGGCGGGGGAATGTCTATTTATGAAGGTATAGTGCATATTAAGCGCCCGGAGCAAATTACCAGGCCTGCATGGAACTATGCAGTATTAGGTGGTGCCATTTTGTTTGAAGGCACCTCATTATATATTGCGGTTAAAAACTTATACAAACAACAAGAATTAACAGGAACCATTTTTAAAAGGCTACACGTTAGTAAGGATCCAACTTTATTTGTAGTTATATACGAGGATAGTGCCGCTGTTGCAGGATTATTGATAGCCTTTTTAGGCGTTTTTATTGGCCAGCAATATAACCTGCCAATAGCCGATGGGTTGGCTTCTGTGCTGATAGGCGTGTTGCTGGCTTTTGTAGCGGTAGTATTGGTTGTTGAAAGCCGTAACCTGCTAATTGGTGAAAGCGCTCACAAAACTTTGCTTGACCATGTGTATGAAATAGTGTGTGGAGATGAAAACGTTCATTCATTGTCGAGGCCATTGACAATGCACTTTGGGCCCGAAGACATTTTACTTGCGCTTGATGTGCAATTTCAGAAATCCATAAATGGGCAGGAACTGAGCAAAACAGTACGGAGGCTGGAAAAAACTATCAGGCAGGAAATTCCGGCAATAAAACGCATCTATATTGAAGCGAGAAATCTATCGGAGGGTAATGATGAACCTGAAAAATTAATATAGCGTAGAAGGTTTTTTTTACCATCACACCACTGCATAATACATGTAAACAAAAACCCCTCCAATGTGGAAGGGTTTGTTATTTTATTGAACAGAAATATTAATAAGTACGCGTCCTGTTCCAGGACCGTTCTCTTGAGCCATTATTGTTGTTGGCTGGTCTGCTGCTACTGTTACGTGGTACAAAATTATTAATAGGGCGTGGGTTCACCTCTTCGGGCCGGGTAGGCATATGGAAAGGATGATGTTCTATTACTGGTATTGGCTTGGCTATCAACTTATGAATGTCCTTTAAAAACGGACGTTCTTCGCGGTCGCAAAACGATAGGGCAATACCGCTTAGGCCTGCACGACCGGTACGGCCAATGCGGTGCACATAGGTTTCGGGTACGTTGGGCAGTTCAAAATTAATTACGTGTGATAGTGAGTCAACATCAATACCTCTTGCGGCAATATCGGTGGCAACCAATACACGCAGGTTACCTGTTTTAAAATCGGTTAATGCACGCTGACGGGCATTTTGCGATTTATTACCATGAATAGCGGCCGCATCAATATTGGCCTTTGCCAGGTCTTTAACCACCTTATCAGCACCATGTTTGGTGCGGGTAAATACCAATGCTGTCTTTATGTTTTCGTCTTTTAAAATATGCAGCAGCAACAAACGTTTGTCGTTTTTGTCAACAAAATAAACTGCCTGGTCTATTTTTTCTACCGTTGACGAAACGGGGGTAACCTCAACCCTTACCGGCTGGTGCAAAATGGTGTTGGCTAATGTGGCTATCTCAGGGGGCATGGTAGCCGAAAAAAACAGTGTTTGCCTTTTTGCAGGCAGTTTGGTTATCACCTTTTTTACATCGTGAATAAAGCCCATATCAAGCATACGGTCAGCTTCATCAAGCACAAATAAACTTACCTGCGACAGGTTTACGTGGCGCTGATCCATCAGGTCTAACAAACGGCCGGGTGTTGCAATTAAAATATCTACACCGCGGCGCAAGGCGTTTACCTGTGGCACCTGCGATACGCCACCAAATATTACCTGGTGGCTGAGGTTGAGGTTTTTACCGTAGTTAGCAAAGCTTTCGTCAATTTGTATAGCAAGCTCGCGTGTGGGGGTCAATACCAATGCTTTTATGCCACGAGGGCCTCGCTGCCCCGTTAGTTCATCGTGCAATATTTGTAGTATAGGTATGGCAAATGCAGCGGTTTTACCCGTACCTGTTTGCGCACATCCCAATAGGTCTTGCCTGTTTAAAACTACGGGTATTGATTGGGCCTGAATGGGGGTTGGATGAGTATATCCTTTTGACTGGAGCGCCTTTAATATGGGCTCAATGAGATTTAAATTTTCGAATAACAATTGAAAAATTATTTAAGTAAAAATGGTACGGCCGGTCAAATAGTATGTAAAGGCCGATTGTATATACTGGTCAAATGGGTTGACCAAATGAAACTTTTAAGGAGAAGGAAGTTTATCAGGTCTGCTAAGAGAACGTATATGAATGCGGCGAAGGTAAGGGGTAAAAGGTAAAGGGATTGGTAAAATAAGACTGGCGCCCATTTACAAAAGGTACATTTTGGTAAACCGAAGTAATGGAGGTTTTATTAAAATGCTAAATCACCAACCAGCTTTTGAGAGCTTTTATGCTTTTTTGTTTTAGCCTCTTTTACATCAGCCATAGTTTTTTTTGTAACAGCATCCGGCTCCGATAAGATAGCTGCAAAGGGCATTGTGTTTAATGAGTTTTACCAACTTTTTACCTTTTTTGGTCTCAGTATCAATTGCTTTGTAGGTCATAAAGGTTTGTATCAATTTAATTAAAAGAAATGTCATTTATAAAAGCTGCTTACTATTATGTACACCTGGCACTACTATTTATTTCCCCTACATTTAACCACCTATTTATTTGCATATGGATCAACCTGTTAACCGAAAGGGCCTTGCCGGTGTTATTGCTGCTTCGTCGCTGGGCACCCTTATTGAGTGGTACGACTTTTACATTTTTGGAAGTCTTGCCGTTATTATCTCCACCAAATTTTTTCCGCAGGGCAACCAAACGGCGGCCTTGCTTTCTACGTTGGCAACTTTTGCCGCGGGCTTTGTGGTACGGCCGTTTGGCGCTTTATTTTTCGGCCGGCTGGGCGACCTTGTTGGTCGTAAATATACCTTCCTGTTAACCCTTGTTATTATGGGGCTCTCCACCTTTTTAATAGGGGTGATACCCGGTTATGAAACCATTGGATTTGCCGCACCCATATTGGTGTTGATATTAAGATTGTTACAGGGCCTGGCATTGGGCGGCGAGTATGGCGGTGCTGCTACCTATGTGGCCGAGCATTCGCCCGTACACGAAAGAGGTTTCTGGACCTCGTGGATACAAACCACGGCCACGTTGGGTTTGTTTGTATCGCTCTTTGTTATTATAGTAATTAAAGGAGCCATGAGCGAAGCAGCTTTTAATAACTGGGGCTGGCGGGTTCCTTTTTGGATATCGTTTTTAATGGTGGGTGTTTCTGTCATTATCAGAATGCGAATGAATGAGTCGCCACTGTTTAAAAAAGTAAAGGCGTTGGGCAAAACCTCTGCCAATCCATTAAAGGAAAGCTTTGGAAACAAGCTCAATTTTAAATATGTATTACTGGCCTTATTTGGCGCTACCATGGGGCAGGGCGTGGTTTGGTATACGGGGCAGTTTTATGCTTTAAGTTTTATACAAAGCACATTAAATGTAGAAATAACACAGGCCAGTAAACTAATTATGATCGGTCTTGGAATGGGTACTCCTTTCTTTTTATTGTTTGGTTGGCTAAGCGATAAAATAGGCCGCAAATGGATTATGATGGCAGGTATGTTAATAGCCATTGTATCATATCGTCCTATTTATTCAGCTATGTACGAGGCGGGAAGTATTACTAAAAAAATTGAAGAGACACAAAAAAGTACCACTAAATTTTACATGGTGGCCGATGCAAATAATATTGACGATCGTGTTCGCACTTCCATCATTCATAAATCTTTTACCGATGGAACCACTTACATGGAAACCAAAAAAGAAACCATTTCCGTTAGCAATATTACAGATGGTACACCTCCTGTCACTTCCATCGTTAAAAGTGTGGTACTGGATAGAAGTTCGTTTTGGAAGTTGGTTTGGCTCGTATTTATCCAGGTTATTTTTGTAACCATGGTATATGGTCCCATAGCTGCGTTTTTGGTAGAGATGTTCCCTGTAAAAATCCGTTATACCTCAATGTCGTTGCCCTATCATATTGGCAACGGAATTTTTGGTGGACTACTACCGGCCATTGCTACTTTTTTAGCTACCCGGGCCATGCAATTAAACGATGCTGCTACCAAAGCAGGCTTACCTAAGCCTTACGAAAAGCCATTTTTGGAAGGGCTTTGGTATCCTATTATTATTGGAGGGGTATGTTTTGTAATTGGGGTATTATACATTAACAATACAGCCCGCACCCATTACGACGATCACACTTAAAAAAATTAAATGAAACAAGTAAAACGTATTTTAGGCATTGTATGGATACTATTGGGTTTGGCAGGTGGCTACTACCTGATCCTTAACCAGGCCATTCCCAAATTTGAAACCGGTAAAACCGAAGACCTTATCCCTGCCATTATTTATGCATTTGTACTGACCCCCATTATTGTAGGTGGCTTACTAATTTTTGGAAAGTACGCGTGGCAAGGGGAGTATGATGAGGTGTGAGAATTTTGAGTATTGAGTTTTTTATTTTGAATTCTGAGTTGTGAATGGTGAGAACGTGAAACGTAAAACGTTCATAGTGAGAGGTGAGAGGTGAGTAGACAAGTGAGTGGTGAGTAGTGAGTTGTTGTCAATAGTGAGAAGTGAGTGAAGAAGTCAATAGTGAATGGTGAAGTCAATAGTGTGCGGTAGAACGTAAACGATCAATAACGCGTGGTAGAACGTGAATACTTAGCGGGGAATTGTGGATTGCCCGCCACATTGGGCCAGCGGCCCAACACGTTGGTAGCCAAAACAACACGATGCAAATTTTTGCGCTCCGTAGGTGCGCCACGTAGCTATGTTTGCGGGTAAGGTAATATTGTGAGTAAATGGTAAGTTGTCAATAGTGAGTAGTGAGCTGTGAGTTGTCAGTATTAAGTAGTGAATGGCACAAGTGAATAGTCAATAGTGAATGGTGAATACTTAATCGTCAATAGTGAGTAGGCGGTGGTGAATAGTGAATAGTCAATAGTAAGTGGTTGAGCGTGAATACTCAGCGGGGAATTGTAGATTGCCCGCCACATTGGGCCAGCGGCCCAACACGTTGGTAGCCAAAACAACACGATGCAAATTTTTGCGCTCCGTAGGTGCGCCACGTAGCTATGTTTGCGGGTAAGGTAATATTGTGAGTAAATGG
>JBBRUR010000151.1:0-8266 GCA_038247635.1 Chitinophagales bacterium | reverse complement strand
CCCCAAAAATGAATGAAATACTCAAAAGTTTATGTGGCCAAATGAATGAAACAAAAACCATTTATCCACAAACAGATTTAATCATTATTTTCAAAACGGGTTAGCTCTTGTTTGCGCGGGATCAGGAGTTCTGAAATTATTAGGTTACCCGTCCGGGGTTGGATACACGCGTGTCCGTCATCCACGGGTTTCACCCGTGGCTATTGTTAGGTAACCCCTTCGGGGTTGGAAAGCCAAAACCATGGCGTTAAAACGTATATCCGCATAAATTATTAGGTTACCCGTCCGGGGTTGGATACACGCGTGTCCGTCATCCACGGGCTGCACCCGTGGTTATTGTTAGGTAACCTTCTCCAGGGATAAAGAACCGAGACCCATACGTTACAGCGTGTATCCGGCTTTAATAGTGAGCAACCCCTTCGGGGTTAAATAACCACTTTCTGCACTATAAATTCATTTTTTGTCCTGGGCATACACGACAAAATCATCTATAATAACAACTCATAATTCTTATCTCATACAAAATTTAAAATTCAACATAACTCTCAACTCATACTTCTCAACGCCCAACTCGTTTAAAACTTAAAATCATAATTTAAAATGATAGCTCTCATTCAAAATTCAAAATTTAAAATTTAACATAACTCTCAACTCATACTTCTCAACGCCCAACTCGTTTAAAATTTAAAATCATAATTTAAAATGATAGCTCTCATTCAAAATTCAAAATTGAACATAACTTTTAACTCATAACTCATAACTCATAATTCTCAACACTCAACTCAGTCAAAATTCAAAATTTGAAATTCAAAATAATAGCTCATAACTCATAATTCTCAACACTCAACTCATTCAAAATTCAAAATTTGAAATTCAAAATAATGGCTCATAACTCATAACTCCCACCCGCCTTACCTTTACAAAAAACTGCTCTTGAAATATTGCTCCATCCTCCTCTTATTATTCATTGTTTCGTGCAACACCATTGATGTATACGAAAAAAACAAACTGTTTTCCACACATAGCTGGAAGGAGGCTGAAAAACCATCGTTTAACTTTAACGTAACCGATACCGCCGGGCTGTACAATCTTTTTTTGGTGTTTCGCCACCACGACTCCTACCGCTACAACAATTTGTGGGTAAACATAGTTATGAATGGACCTGCAGATAGCTTTAACGTACGGCGCGAATTTATTTTGTCCAACAACGCACAAGGCTGGCTGGGCAGCGGCATGGACGATATATATGAACACCGCATACCATTTAATACTACCCCTGCCCCACTTAAAAAAGGCACTTACACCTTTACCCTGCAACAAAAAATGCGTGAGGACCCGCTGGAGCATGTGCTAAACGTAGGCATACGGGTAGAAAAGGTTAAACAACCGTTATGAAAAGGTTACAGTCGAGTAAGCTGGCATTAATTACCCTGGTATACTGGGTACTTTTAGTATATGTAGTGTCGGCGCTGGTATGGTGGTTTATAGCGCTTACGCGGCAAAACGATCGCATGGCCACGCTGCTCATTAACGAGCTTAACATACAACACCCTTCGTATGCCAAACAATCCGCCGGAATATTAAATGCCAGAAACAGGAAAACTGCCCAATACGTTGGCGAAGGCGCTACTTTTCTTGCCCTTATTTTAGTAGGTGCAGTATTTGTTTACCGCGCCACCCGGCGACAAATAAGGTTATCGCAACAGCAGCAAAACTTTATGATGGCCGTTACCCACGAGTTAAAAACGCCGATTGCGGTAGCCCAGTTAAACCTGCAAACCCTGCAAAAGCGCCGGTTGGAAGAAACGCAGCAACAAAAACTTATTTCAAACACCCTGCAGGAGGCCGATAGGCTAAACTCGCTTTGCAACAACATATTGCTGGCATCGCAGTTAGATGCAGGTGGGTATAAGGTAAATAAAAACGAAGTGGCATTGAGCGAATTGGTTGAGCGGTCGGCCGAAGCGTTTCAAACGCGGTTTCCCAACCGGCCCATACACCAACACATACAACCCAACATACACCTGCCGGGCGAGGAACTGTTGCTGCAAATGCTGGTAAATAACCTGGTTGACAATGCATTAAAATACAGCGCGAAAAACAAAGGCATTTCCATTGACCTTGCCCAGCAAAGTAATGGCGTATTGCTACAGGTAACCGACGAGGGGCCGGGCATAGCCGACAGCGAAAAGAAGCGAATTTTTGAAAAGTTTTACCGCATAGGCAACGAAACCACCCGCACCGCCAAGGGTAGCGGGCTTGGCCTATACCTTTGTAAAAAAATTGCCGCCGACCATAACGGCTATATTAAAGTAACCGACAACCCGCCCGGTGGTTCTCAATTTTTAGTTGAATTAAAAAGCTGACCCATGTTGAAAGAAAACAGTAAGGCAAATATTTTATTGGTTGAAGATGAGGAGAACCTGCACGAAGCACTAAAACTGAACCTTGAACTGGAAGGCTACGAAATTACCAGCGCATACGACGGTACCGAGGCCATAAAAGCCATTAAAGATGAATATTTTGACCTGATCATAATGGATGTAATGCTGCCGGGCGTAGATGGTATATCGGTAACCGAAAGCGTACGCCTGCAAAACAACGACGTACCCATATTAATGCTTAGCGCCAAAACCACCAGTGCCGACCGCATATTGGGGCTTAAAAAAGGGGCAGACGATTATATGGCCAAACCCTTTAACCTGGAGGAGTTATTGCTAAGGGTTGACAAACTGATTTTAAAAAACAAAAAGCTGCACGATAAGGAAACTGTTGGCGACACCTACGAGTTTGGTAATAACAAAATTGACTTTAAAGCGCAGGAAGCCATATGTTGGAACAAAGACGTAATACAACTTAGTAAAAAGGAAGCCATGCTACTAAAATTACTGGTTGAAAACAAAAACGAAGTGGTTACCCGCGAAAAAATTTTACAGAGCGTATGGGGCTACAACGTGTATCCAACCACCCGAACCATCGATAACTTTATCCTCAACTTCCGCAAGTATTTTGAACCCGATAGCCGTAATCCAAAATACTTTCATTCGGTAAGGGGGGTAGGGTATAAGTATTCTATCTAAACATACAATAGCAGTAAATGCACTATACACGTAGGTTTTCTTATGCCATTGTTGGTGTGTTTTGCCGCTGTTGGTTGCCTACCAACAACTCTCCTGCCTTTATTAGTCGCCAATCAACAATACGCTTAATTCACAACTTCACTTTGTATTTAAATAATCCGGGACAATCGTTGCCCTGATTTTATTGGTGGGCCAATCAAAAACTGTTTTGTGGGCCAGTATAGGAATATTATTGGTCGGCGACCAAAAGTGGCGCAAAAATAGACGACCAAAAAACATTACGTTTTTTGCGCTGTAGGATGCAAAAAGTAATAGGTTTTAAATTTTATGAAGGCACAAAATATTAATTGTACCAGTCATCTTTTTAAAAGAGAAAGAAAGTGCCTAAGTATTTTACCCATGCACTATTTACATTTTAAAAGTTAACTTTTCTCTACCCTTAATACTTACACTGCTGCAAAATCCCGCTGCAAAACCTCCTTTAATGAGGTAGGATATTTTCCGGTTATACGCAACACATCGTGCGTTACATAATCAACATAATTATTGGCAATAAGCGAGTAAACACCAATCATGTAAGGTGCAATAAAATCTGGCGCCCCTGCCGCTTTTAAAGTATTTGCATATGCGGCAGGCGATGGGTTGGGGTAAACAATGGGTTTGCCCAAAACTTCTGAAAGCGCTTCTGCAGCATCAAAATAGTACAGTGTTTCTAAGCCGGTCAATTGGTACGGTTGTTTGCTATGACCCTCTTGCGTAAGTACCATGGCGGCAACTGCGGCAACGTCCTCAACATCTATAAAAGCCACTTTACCGCGGCCGGCTGCAACATAGGTTACGCCTCTTTGTGTAATGTTTTCCCATTCATAATTCTTAAAATTTTGGGCAAAAAACGAAGCCTTTAAAATGGTACAGTCAAAACCATCGTTCGCTAATTTTGCACTAAGGTTGGTGTATAAAGGCACCCCTTTAGCATGCTGTAAACCTAAAGCGCCAACATACACCACCCGCTTAATGGTAACCTTTTTAAGTAGCTGATAAAGGGAGTTAATAATGCCTCCAGATTGGTATTTAATAGAGGGCCAAGCAAAAATACTTTAGTAACATTTTTGGTTGCCGCCTCAAAGGTGGTAGCATCTTCAAAAGCAAAAGTCACTATGTTAACGGCTGAACCAAGTTTTTCCCTTGCAGCTTCGGGGTTACGTACTGCCGCAACAAATGTTCGTGTTGAATAAGCAAAGCTTTTACCAGTGCTTTGCCAACGGTACCTGTGGCCTTTGTTACTAAAATTTTATCTGTCATTTTCATCTTTTTTAAATTGAATAGTCACTTTTAATAACTTAAAGCTAAATAGTAACCAATGGGCAAACAAAAAGGCACAGCCACCACACTAAGTAACACAGATGTAACCAATAGCGCCCTAGTGCATTTGGCGACGAAAAAAAATTTCAACAAATTTTTGAACTGCCCAATACTACCCGCAACCAGGTTTGCCCGGTACGCGATATCATTGCAAGGGTTGGTGATAAATAAAGTATGCTGGCCATATATGCGCTTGGCGGTTATGGTACGTTGCGCTTTAATGAACTAAAACGCAAAATCGGCGACATATCGCAACGCATGCTAACCGTAACCCTGCGTAATTTGGAAGACGATGGTTTGATAAAACGAAAAGTGTGTGCTGAGGTTCCGCCGCGGGTTGAGTACCGGTTATCTGCAATGGGCCATAGTTTAATGAACCAGTTTGCGCTGTTTGCAGAATAAGCTAATACCAAAGGTAAACAGATTGTTTATTTTAGGCAAAAAGCGATGAGCAAAAAGATGTTATAGGCAAAAATTTTTTCGCCTCCTTCTTACGGTAATTTATACTATCCGTAAAAACTTCCTATTATACCATAGCAATCCTATAGGGGTAGTACTTTCTTTGCCATTGCTGGCAGCCTGACCAACTATACCTCCGCCTTTATTAATTGCCTGACGAACGACTATTTTGCGGCGACCTATGTAATATTGTTAATCAGGCCACAAACTATCATGCCTGTTGTTGGTTGGGCGTTCAACAATGGCGTAGCCGACGGCCAACAATGGCTTAGCCGACGGCCAATAATGGCGTAGACTGGCAATAGCTAACCCCCGTATCTTTACTCCTTATGATTAAAATAGCCCTTGTTAGTAACCTTATTACTAAAAAAATTTATAAACAGTACAATAAAGGTTAAAAAGATAGCCGATTGTACGCTCACCAAAAACTTGCCCGTTGCCGTTACCGGGTAATAGTCGCCATACCCTATGGAGGCAAATGTGACCACGCTAAAATAAATAGGATCATACCAGTGGGTAAGTGGCTGGTTTAAATAATTGCCGCGGGAATAGATAACTCCAAAGCTCAAAACAATCTCTGAATAATTTAAAAACAGCAGCAACATTGAACGCCTGTACGACCGCGGCCTCAAAAAAGTATCGGAAGCAAATATTAAGGTGGGCACATATAAAAGCGTTTCGAAAAGGAACCAAAGAAGCAAGGCAAAAAGATAATGGCTGTTTTGCCAATGGTAATACAATGTAATTAAGGGCAACACCACTTTAACTAATACAAAAAAATCCATTGACAGGTCCTGGTAGGAACTGTTTTTTCGTCCAAAAAATTCCTTGATGTAAATACCTGCAAACAAAAATTGCGACAAAGCAAGAAATAGCCTCAACAGCTTTTCAATACCTATATCATTGTCCTGCTCGTTGTTCCAGATGGCCCTGATATTCCTAATACGTTTTTGTATGGCGCTGGCAGTTGGCTGCCCGTTCACTTTTGGTAATCCTAAAAAAAGTTTCTTAAAAAGCTGCTTCATGCTGTACGTAACGTGTTCATGATAGAATACCAATTTTACGATGCCCGTAAAAAAAAATGATGCTGGTTGCTTATTCAACAAAAACGTTCCACCGTTTACTATCAAAAATAATCAATACGACCATTATTAAACAACATGTTGGCTAGCATATGTCAACTACTGCAAAAATTGACCATTTAGTTAAATAAAATAAAAAAATAGTGCGCTAATAAAGGATTTATCAACGTAACGCTTACAAACAGCGTAAGGTTACATTAAAAGTATCGTCAACTGTGGAACACAATAACCAATCGTACGTACTTTATAAACAATCAATTTATTTCTAATTTCTGCTACTATCTTAAAAAAAAGGGCCAATCAACAAAAATTTTATTGTGGCCATAAAAAAAGTTTATTATGAAAAATGGTTTAATGACATTGCTGGTAATTATTGCATGCTCCTCAATTGCAAATGCCCAGCAAAAAAAAGTAAAAAATATTGACCAGTTTACTGAATTTACCCTTGGTCTTGGATCGTCGCAAGCTACCGGTGCCATAGGTTACGTACACAACTGGCAGGTTGGTAAGCGTAAAAAATTTGAGCTTGGTTTGGGCGCTAAGTTTACCAGCTACTTTGCCACCGACATTAATTATAGTACAGCACCTGCCAAACTAACCAGTGGTAAAACGGGCCTGGGCGTACTATTTTCAGAAACTATACCAGCTAATATTGATACGGTATTTTTCCCAAAATCGCAGGTTAACATGCTTAATATAACGCTTAACCTGGGGTACAACATAACCCCCAGGTTATACGCTGGCTTTACCATAGATGCTGTTGGCTTTAGCTTTGGCAAACAACAAAATGGCACCTATTTTAGCAACGAAGGTACACAGGGCCGACCAGTAACTGCCAAGCCAACAGGCTTTAACCTATTGCTTACCAGCGACAACGACCTTGGCTCGCTAAACAGTGAAATTTTTGCACGCTATAAAATCAGCAAAAAACTGGGTGTTAAGCTCGGCTACCAGTTTCTGTTTGCCGAATACACCACCAACACCAAAATACAAACCACCCCCGGCGGCAAAAAAAACGATCGTTTTAGAAACAAGATGTCGGGCGTGGGGTTAGGGGTGACTTATCATTTTTAAAAATAGCGACTATTTAAAGCTTGTTGGGAGACAAGGCTAGAGATGGTTTAGTTAGCTGGTAGGGCAATCAACGATGGTATCGATAACCTCATAGTTTTTTTTGAAAACGTATTATACTTGCACAAAACCTTGTAACCAAAGGCTTTATGATTAATGGTTTTATAAAGCACTATCCTGATTTTTTAGTGCTGATAAAATAGGGCAAAAAAGTTTTAATAGAAACCAAAAGCGATCATTTAGACGGCAGCGCCAGCCAGGCAAAAATACGCCTCGGCGAAGCCTGGGCCAGAAAAGCCGGAAATGATTACCGGTATTATATGGTGTTTGAAACCAGGGTTGTTGCTGGGGGGATAACGATTGATGAGATGGTGGATAAGTTGGGGAGGTTGTGAGGTGTTGACGGATGATGGTTGACAAAGGGTTTGGGGTTGGTGGGTTTTTTTAAATACCCTTTAAGGTTCATAATTGGCGGCATTATTAAGAGGAAGCGACATCGTTGATACACTCGGTTTGAAGGTAGGGCTTTAAGGGGCTTTTATTAATTTTTCCTAAATTGAATTATAAAAACACACACAATCAATTAAGTGATTTCACAAAAAAACCTGCTACAAGGCCGCCTACTATTCCGCCGATCAGTGTTCTCCACCACCAGTTTCGGCGGCTATCCATTAAAACCGCGTTAGATGCCATACTGATTTTATCAGAAGAACTTTTCGTCTTTAATCTATTAATACTTTTCTGTCCCATTTTGTAGGGTAAAAAAGAATTCGATAGTAAGGTGTCTGTATGTTTAACTACGGAGTCTGTAATTGTCAGGTTACTATCTATATCAGTAGCTTTTTCATATACTTCCGTCAGGTCTTTCAGCATCTTACCCGAACTGCTAATTATTGCATCCGTTGAACTGCCAAGCAGGTAATATCTTTCTAAATTATTCATTGCAGCCAATAGTAAGGACCGGCTTAAACTAACGTTATAATAGGCGTTTAAGAAATTGGTTCTATTAAAAACACTCATCTTATTGTCAGCCTCGTTCATTAGCGATGTCAACTCTTGGTTAAATGCACCAAGTGTATTTATATAATCATTCAGTTCTTTGTTCGTATAGTAAAAAAGAAAAGAAGAATCTTTGCCGTTATTTGTTCGAGAATTATGGAAATAAAACCGACTGGTTCTAGTATGTTTGATATTAGAAATAATTTTCTCTTT
>JBBRUR010000150.1:0-8460 GCA_038247635.1 Chitinophagales bacterium | reverse complement strand
TTGGCGGCAGCTATGCCGGCCTTTCCGCAGCAATGACATTGGGTCGCAGCATGCGTAAAGTATTAATTATTGACAGTGGCAAACCCTGCAACAGGCAAACACCTTACAGCCACAATTTTATAACACACGATGGTGAAACCCTTGCAGCTATTGCACAAAAAGCGAGAGAGCAAGTATTGAAATACACCACAGTACAACTGGTAAACGATACCGCACTTAGCGCAAGTAAAAACGAAAACGGTTTTGAAATAATTGCAGCGAGCGAAACAGCATACCATACAACGAAAATAATATTTGCTACCGGTGTGTTAGACATTATGCCTGATATAAAAGGCTTTGCCGAATGCTGGGGCATCTCCATTTTACATTGTCCCTACTGCCATGGTTACGAAGTAAAAGATAAGCCCCTGGGAATAATTGCCAATGGTGATGTAGCTTTTGAAATGTGTAAACTCATTCAGCATTGGAGTAAAACGCTGACACTTTTTTGCAATGGAAAATCTACACTGAGTGTTGAACAGCAGCAACAATTAAAAGCTTATAATATTAGCGTAGTGGAAAATGAAATTGAGCAATTGGTGCATGATGACGGTTATGTAAAACACATTGCATTTAAAGATGATTCATTGCAAACCATAGAAGCCATTTTTGCCAGGGTAGCTTTTGAGCAGCATAGTAAGATAGCTGAAACCTTAGGCTGTGCTATAACTGAACAAGGCTTTTTACAGATAGATGCTTTTCAAAAAACAACTATTGCAGGTGTATATGCTGCCGGAGACTGCACCACTATGATGAGGGCTGTGTCTTATGCAGTTGGTATGGGTACGGTGGCGGGGGCTATGGCCAACAAAGAATTGGTAGACGAAAATTTTTAAATCTAGGGTGTGAATGAAAAAATTGTTTCTTTTCCTATTATGTACTTTGCCTTTTTTGTACCCATCTGCACAAGATGCCGCTGTATTTCCACCACAGCTAATACAGCAATCTATCTATGCTAAGAAAACAACTGCAAATATAGTTTTAGATGGAAAGTTAAATGAAGCCGGTTGGCAAACAGCAAACATAGTTACTCACTTTAAACAGGTAGAACCTTTCCAGGGAGAAGCATCAGACTATGCTACCATTGTAAAAATTTTATTCGATAAAAAGAATTTATACATTGGCGCATTTTGTAAAGATACCGCTGGTAAAAAAGGAGTGAGGGTGCAGGATTTTAGAAGAGACTTTGATTATTTCTCCAACGATTTATTTGGCGTTGCATTGAATCCCTTCAATGGCAAACGCAATGCTACCGCTTTTCAAACAAATCTATTTGGTGCATTGAGAGATTTGCAGGTATTCGATGATAATATTTTTGACAGGGAGTGGGATGCACTATGGAATGCGAGGAGCCATATCACCGATAGTGGCTGGAGTTGCGAAATGGCCATTCCATGGAAAACACTCCGCTATCCCAAACAAAAAACAGACAGCACTACCTGGGGTATTAATTTTGTACGCATTGCCCGTAGAGAAAATGAAGCATCTGCTTATCCGGGGTTTCCCCGAAGTTTTGATAGTTACCGAATGGGTTATGCCGCACTGCTGAAAGGCATTGAACCACCACCACCTTCTACCAACATACAAATAAATCCATACTGGGTAAACCAATTAGACAATAAAAAAACAAACAGGCCAAAAAACGCCAAGATTGCCCCAACCAATATCATCAACCAAAATAAAAATAATGTTGGAAGGTTGTTGCCCCGTTTGTTTTTTTGGCTGGGCATGTATAAAACCCAGCAAAAAACACAACAGCAATACAAGTGGCAATCGTATAATTGTATAACTCATGGCAGGCTACATAAAGGCTGGTAAGATAATCAAGATGTTTTTTGGAAGTATGGAAAAATCCTACCGCTTATTAAAACATTTTACCCGGTAAAACCTAAGGTGAATTAAACATCGCCTTATTAAAAAGTACATTAATTGTATAAGCCAACCAGCTATTAAACAAACAGCGTACCACCTCATAATGGCAAACTAAAATGCATTCACTACTTTTTTGGCCGGCCATTGTAGCTTTGTTGATACGGCCATTGCTTGCGATGCATCGGAACGGTTCACAGGCAGATTTTTATGACCCCGATTTAATCGGGGGCAGTTTACAGTCAGTTTATCCAAGGGGCGCACCCCTATAAGGAAGTGCTTTTTGCAACTATTTCAGTTCGCGAGGTGTGTACGCATTTCAAACTACCGCATAAGTATTTCTGAAAATTAAAAGTTTTTTAATAGGTTTGTATTTTACAATAACAAACAACTTTGTACAAATGCGTCTTACAATTACTCTAATTACTTTTTGTTTGTTTACCAGTATTGCCAGCAAAAGTTTTGCTCAAATAGATGTTGCGGTTTTACTTGGAGATAGGGCGTCTTCAATTGAACCACCCATTGCCTTTGGCGGCTTTTTAAAACTCAGTTTTCCTATTAGCCTGGCCGATGAAATATCGGCAGAGGGATCGTTGCTGACCTGGGATGAAAAAGATGCCGGATATGTTGCTGGCAAACTGGGGTATGTTTTTACTTTAAATCGCCAGGGCTATGGCTGGTTTGTTGAGCCACAGTTGGGCTATGTATTTGTGGGCAGCGATCCATGGTTTTATAACTACCAGGAAACAGGTGATTTTACAGGTCCGCTTGGCACCCTAAACGTGGGCTACCGGTTTGGTCAAAATCGCAGTAAAGCCGATTTATCACTGAGATACGAACGTGTATTTAGCAATAATGTAGGTAATATTTCATCTGTAGGTTTGCGATTTGCTATTTCGTTAGGTATTGGAAGAGGTAAATACTACGATTAATTTTAACCTTTATTAGTTATCGCACATTAAAGTGCATATAATTTATCTTTTTTGGGCCGGTCATTGCAACTTTGTTGTTACGACCGTTGCCCGCCGGGCTAACGACACTCGGACCGAGGCATCGGAATACTGAAGTATTTTTTGCAACTTTTTCAGTCTGCCAGTTAAAAGGTATTTTAGTCATTTGGGTAAAGATTTTCAAACTTAACTAAACCAATATAGCCCTGTCGCAACCAGTACCTGGGTGTATACGCCTTTAGACAACTACCTGCTACATTTTTTAAAAGAATTAGGAGCTGCATGCATTTTTATTCAAGTTTTAGCCGGGTAGTTTTGCCATAGTTCTTACCCCTGATTTTTTCAAAAGCTGCAATCATTTCAATTAATTTTTGCGGCCTCGGTTTGGCGAGATTATTTTTTTGTTGCATATCGGTGCCCAGGTCGTACAACTGCCAGGTACTGCTGTTGCCCATTTCAATATTCACCTCCCCGTTAACCGCAGGGCCAGCGTATGGCGGTATCAGCACCCAATTGCCTTTGCGAAAAGCAGTGCGTGATGTGGCTTCTAACACCAACTCTTTTCTTCCCTTATTGCTTGTGCCTAAAAAAACATTTAGCAGGTTTTGGCTATCGGGGCCTTTTACATTGCTTTTTACCAGCAAAGCCAGCGACGATAGCAGGTCTACCTGGCACACCATTGCATTGGACACCGCGGGTTGTATGCGCCCTTTCCAATAGGTAATAAAGGGCACCCTTGTGCCGGCCTCAAAAAGGCTGTATTTGCCGCCACGCAATATGCCGCCAGGTGTGTGATTGCCCAATTTTTCTACAGCATCATCATAATAACCATCGTTAACCACAGGGCCATTATCGCTGGATAATACGATGAGCGTATTTTCCATCAACCCCCCTTTTTCAAGGGTTTTCAATAGTTCGCCTATGCACCAGTCAGCTTCGGCAATTACATCGCCCCGAGGCCCCAAATTGGTGGCGCCTATAAACCTTGGGCTGGGTGTACGGGGCACATGCGGCTGTTGCAACGCATAGTACAAAAAAAATGGTTTGCTTTTATGGTGTTGAATATATTGCTGCGCCTCGTTCAAAAAAACATCGGCCATTGTTTCATCATCCCACAGGGCAGCCTTGCCACCTTTCATAAAGCCTATACGTGAAATGCCGTTTACAATACTGTTGTTATGGCCATGGTGCCACTTCATTTTCAACAGTTCAGGATGATCGATAGCCGTAGGCTCACCTTCAAAATTTTTTTGATAGTCTACCTGTATGGGGTCGGCGGGGTTTAGGCCTACCACGTTGCCATTTTTAATATATACAGTCGGCACCCTGTCCTGGGTAGCCGCTAGTATAAAGCTGTAGTCAAATCCCACCTCGTTTGGCCCCGGCGAAATATGGCCATTCCAATCGGCAGCTCCGTTACCAAGGCCCAAATGCCATTTGCCCACAATACCTGTATGGTAACCGCTTTTTTGTAACATGCCGGCAATAGTTATTTGGCTGGTGCCTATTAATAATGGCGCCGTACCGGCAAGTATTTTTGCATTTTTATTACGCCACGGATAGGTACCGGTCAGCAACCCATAACGGCTGGGCGTACAGGTAGAAGAAGTAGCATACCCATTGGTAAATTTTACACCACCATTGGCAAGGCGGTCCATGTTAGGTGTTTTAATGGCAGTGGCACCATACGCACCAATATCGCCATAGCCAAGGTCGTCAGCGTAAATAAAAATGATATTTGGTTTGCCTGCAGCCATTGTTTTTGCTAACTGGCCAATACCCAGGCAAGGCAAAAAAAGCATACAACCCATTAACCTTAAAAAAGTGACAAACACATTTACAGTCATTATACAAATATTTTATAGTTGAAAAAATAATTCGAGAGCGATAATTTATATCAAGGAGAATGAAAGCAAAAATTATTTATAAATGATGGTTTGCCCGCTGCAGGCCTTCGAACTAAATTTTGACAACACAAAAATTGAGGTGAGCAACTCATATTCAATCGTTTTAGTTAAAACTACGAAAGGATACCTGCTGTTGGCCTTAATGCTCCATACCGCCCAGTTATTGCAACAACTTTGGTGGAACCGGAAGCCATTGCTCAAAACAACAGGTGGATTGTACGTATGTATGCCACGGTTAGCTCTTTTAATCTACCAAAAAAAAACTACCGTACGCTAAAAAGCAATACGCTTAGCTACCGCACTGCACACTATTTGGCGAGGCTTAACACCATTATTATGTGCTAATGCAAAAACAACAAGCAACTATGTAGTGTAAGTTGGATGGTATAAAAACCGATCAATAATGGGGTAGAAAGCTATACGGACCTTCTAAAATTCCTTCTCGGCCATTTCGCTTACCGGCAGGTTTATTTTGCGTGTTTTTCCCAACAGGTTAAACGATACAGAACATTGCAACTGGTCGGTTTCGTAAATGTAGTTGGTAGTTGAAAAAAAGTTGGGGCCAAAGGTGGTAATACGCTGGCGGTTGCTTTGGCGCATACCCGCATCAATATTTAACCACTGAAACTGAAAGGCCCAGCGTTTGTCGTTGGTGGTTTTTTTAACAGTAAAATTAGGTGTCAAAAAGCGGCTGTCCTCGCCCTGTGCGGTGGCCCTTAGCGACAGGTAATTTACACTTAGCTGCATTAACCAATTTTTAGGCAACGTAAAGGTTTGGTTGGTGTTTATGCTATACACCCAACTGTTGTTGCTAACAGCCACTTGCCGGTTAAAAATAGTACCCTCAATATTGTACCGGTACACATTGCCTCCCAGCGTGGCCTGCCATATTTTATTAGCCTGCCACTGCACATTGGTTTCAAGGCCAATTTGGGTGGCCCTGCCTGCGTTGGTATACACACGGTTTAAAATGGTATCGTTAAAAATGCTGTTTACCCGCTGTAAGGGGTTTTTTACATGTTGGTAATACAACGATGCAAAAAAGGTACCTCCCGCAAAGGTTTGCTCCATGCCAACTTCGGCAGTGCCTACCAGTTCGGGCAAAAGTTCGGCGTCGCCCTGCTCCAATGTTTCGGAGTGTTCGCGTTCGGGTATGGGGTTTAGTTCAAAGTTGTTGATGCGCTTTATACGGCGGCTATACCCAGCCTTTAGTGTACCTTTTGTCCAGGCCCGGTAGCGCAACTGCACCGAAGGAAACAGGTTGGTGAGCGCCAGCTTTTTTACTTCGTTATTTTTAGATAAGGTCAGGGTACGGTCGCTTTGCTCCAACCGTAACCCCGTTGCATACGACCATTTATTGGTAGCACCATTAAGCTGTACATACCCTGCATGAATATGATTAATGGTGCGAACGTCGCTTGTAAACTGAGGGTCGGCCACAAATACCTCTGAGCCGTTTATTTTGGTGAGGTACGAAAAACTGCCCCGCTGAATATCGTACCTGTATTGATAGCCGGTTTGTAGGGCAACATTGCCCAGTTTGGTGGTGTAATCGGCTTTAAACCTATACGCATTTAGCGGGTTGGCCGAGGGGTTAACCGTGTACTGCAGCGTATCGGCAAGGCCGGGAAAGGTAAGATTGTTATTAAAAATGTTACCCGTTAGTGCAGCTCGCTCAAACAAGCCCGACAATACAAGCTTCGACTCGTTTAAAAAAAGGTGCGTATAGTCAAGATTGGCCAGTGTAAAATTACCTTCCTTTTGTTGGTCGTTGCTGTTGAAGTAAGTGAATAACCTTGTGGCACCCGTGGCCAGGTTTTGCGCCGAGTTGTTATACAGCAAATCGGCAAGGCGGCTTTTAAAACGTTTACCTACATACAGGCCGGTACTAAAGCTGTTTAATTTGTTTGGCTGATAGGTAGCCGATAGCCTTGCGCCATAATTGTACTGTTTAAAGCTTCGTTCGCCAAAGCTGGGAAAACTGGTTTTTACGTTGTTTATAATGGTAAACACATCGCCCGCCCGGTTGCCCGCAATATCGTTGCGCAGGTAGTTTAGTCCGCCGCTTACCTCCCAACGGCTGATGCGGTAAGCAACCGATACATCGGCGCCATGCCGTTGAGGGTTACGGCTATTGTTGTATTGTTTTAATGGTGGTGCGCCCCCCATAATGTTGGATTGTACTACCCAACCATCCTGCGCTCCTTTTATGGTAGTAACATTTATGATACCGCTTTTGCCCTCGGCGTCGTAGGCGGCGGAGGGGCTGGTAATCACTTCAATATTTTCGATAGAGGCAGCGGGCAATTGGCTAAGTATAAACGACGGATCGCCCTGTGTGGGCCTGCCATTTATCAGCAGTAAAAAGCTACCCGACCCCCTAAAGTTTATTTCGCCCTGCCCGTTTACTGATACCGATGGCAGGTTGCGCAACACATCTACCGCGGTACCGTTGGCCGCGTTTACAAATTGCCCGGCCTTAAATACCTGCCTGTCTAACTTAAACAACTGGCCCTGCTGTTTACCACTAACCGTTACGGTGGCAAGGCCGTTGGTACCGGCATTTAAAAAAATGGTACCCAGCGTATTGCGGTTAATGAGTTGCTGAAAACTGATGCCTACTTTTTTGGTTTTAAACCCTACGTATGCCACACTTAACGTGTCAGCACCGGCACTGGTGGTGGCTAATTCAAAATTTCCCCTGCGGTCGGTCACCACCGACGTTAGTACCTGGCCGTTTTTACCTATTACCTCTACACTTGCATAGGCCAGCGGTTGCTGCGTAGTACTGTCTGCAACTTTACCCACCAAAACAATTGTTTGAGCACTGGCGGTAGTCATGATTTCCAGACATACAAAACATATTAACAATGTAACCGGAAGTAAATTCTTTAAGTTGTTTGGCAAAAACTTATTCATACAACTAACACACTTTTTTAAAAAGAAAAAATGGGCGGCAGGCAATTACTTGTAAAATTAATTTACCATCTGCCATGGCTGAAAACAGGCGAATTACCAAAATGTTAAATAAACGTACCGTTGTAAAAGTGCCAGGTTTAGGGAGTACCAGGTTAACATTTTATTAATGTTCACAAAATGAACCTGGTGAACAAATGGCAATAGCAAGGGCGGCAACTATCGGTAAACCGGCAAATTATACCCGTGCCAGAGGGTAGTTGTTTTAAGCATGAAGAATAAAAACCGATTGAGTAAATAATATTTAATAATGGCAAAAAGTGCTATAGCAGCCCGGCCTGATGTTAGCATACGCAATTGGGGTAGCATAAAAAATAAACCCGCCGGTACAACTAAATATGAATGCTGCTGTAGCTAACCGTTAGAATAACTATTGTTAAGATAACGCCCGACGCTTATTTGTTTACCAAAACGTAAACGCAACTTTCCTTTAGGCCATACATAAAATTTAGACCTAAGGTTTTAAAATGAACTTTGAAAATAGTTTTTTTTTGGGAGTTTTAACGGAGCAATTGGTCATTAAAAAGATGGATTGTTGAAATAAACTTCCACAACTGTAAGTTTAAAAATATAGGACCAGGTATTTTATACGCATACCATTGAAAAGATTATGATTTAGCTACACTTTTTAGTAATTTCATGCTAAATATTGTAGTTATGGATGACTTATTTTATGGAATCAATGCGATCGGGTTTGGAAAGAGGTTTAGATGTCAAGC
>JBBRUR010000149.1:0-8534 GCA_038247635.1 Chitinophagales bacterium | reverse complement strand
CTTTAATTGTTTTAATGCCCGGGCCATATGCGTCTTAACTGTCAACGGCGAAATGTTTAGCCGGTCGGCAATTTCTAAGTATGACAAGTTTTCCTCTCTGGCCAATTGAAACACCGTTCGCTGATGGTCTGACAAGGCATTGACTGCCCTCGTAAACATTTGCTGATTACTGGCATTCTGAAAAGTATCGGCCACGGGGTTGTGATTAGTGTCGTTGCTAAAATTCTTAAAGTAAGTTGCCGCCTTTTGTTCGGTTGCAATACGTTTTAATCGATTGAGTGTCATGTTTTTTGCCACGGTGTACAACCATGCATCTAAAGGTGTGCCGGTTTTAAGGCTGTCGCGCTGCGACCACAATTTTAAGAATGCCTCTTGTACCACTTCCTGTGCTTCGGTCTTCGATTTTAAATAGCGGAAAGCCACCAGGTAAACGGTGTGTTTATGGGTATTAAAAAGTGAAGTGAACCGAACTTCAATATTATCTGCCTGTGGCTGATGTATTGGCATAGAGTGATTGATAGCGGTAATTTGTTGAAATAAGTTCATAAAGCAAGCAATTTAGCAAACGTTGTTTATTCCATAATATTGAATAAATATTTTACAATATCAAATGTAAGCGTTTAGATTAAAACCAACGCCACATGTAAAACCATTTTTAAAAAATAATTTTTACTATAAAAATGCAACCTGTTGAAAATCAATTTTTGGGATTTTAGCTACCATAGCAATTAAATAGCAACGGCTTAGCAATTGCATCATAAAAGCATTTATATCCCATTGGCTTAAAATATGTGTTGCTAATAAAGGCATTTCAGTAATATAAGGTAGGGCTCCAAATTCGGGCGTGTTAGTAAAGTATTCTACCCCTTCCTGTTTTCTTTTATCAATAATTACGTCACACCTTTTTAGGTCAACGTGCAGTGCTTCTTTCCATTTGGGCAAACACGGGTCGGGTACTTGTAAGCCCCCGGCATGGCCAACCCAGGCATGTATGTGCCAAGTAAGTTCTATGGTAAGTTGAACAGCTTCCCGCTGATCAGGTAAATGGGTCTGCGCTAGGTTGCACCAATGGAACATATTGAACACCAACCGTATTTGTTGAAAAGTTTGTAAGTAATGCCGGGTAATATGCATGGCAAAACTCCATTTGCCGCAATGTGTTTCATGAACAATGGCAACACCCGCTAAGGTACTTACCGCTTCGGTTATATCGATCAACTAGTGTAATAGTCTTTGCCCGTTTGCGAATTAATAAAAACCGGTACACCTGGCCAGGTTTAACAGGCGAGCTTTATAGTTTCCTTTACGCCGTTCAAAGTCAGCGTCAATAGTTTCCCAATGCCGGGCTATCAACAACCATTCAAATCGATTAAGCAAACCAATTATTTCGTTTCGGAATACATTTTTTATTGACACTATCATTTCCACCCCCTGGTATCCGGTATTTTTTACCTTTTCAAGAAACGCAGCAAACGATAAATGTTCGCTGCCCCAATGCAAACAAAAGAAATCAATCGTCATTTGCTTGTTTGTGTTTTCTTGCCATTTTTAAACAATCTTCACCAATACTATACACAATAAAATAAATTGATTAAATACTACCTCAAAAGCTTTTAACTAAATTTTCAACTTTTTGTAAATATGACCTTTTTATTACAGGTACAGCATCACAATATTGCTTAAAACATAGCCTATTTTACCTTTCGGTATTTCAGATAAATAAACTGCAAAAACTTCTTACGTGCTACGTGCCCCTACGGTGTTATTGAAGGCAAAGTATGGTTATTTTATGCACAATGAAGGTGCTCTTTACGATCCAACGGCCATGCTTTTTAAGGGTAAGGAATAGACATTGCCACCCTGTTTGTCTTTAGTAAACTACTGCTTGCTATTTTATTTTCAATACTACTAACTGCATGTTGGCTGGCCCATTACCAAAGTGGGTTTTGCAGCACGTTTTGCAATATGTTCAACTCGCTTTGTGGTATTGGGTACAGGTACATTTTATTTTAAAATATCCGGCTTTCAACAACAAAAGGTTCCTAGGTAAATGTTGCATGGGTTGAACCTGTTTTAATAATATTTATAACGCTAATGTTGGCACCCAATGTTGCCGGTGCTAATAGGCAGCGGCGTCCATTCCGTGCACGGTGACATTCAAACGCCAGTGCTTCCCTTCTTTCATTTTTTATGCGCTCCCGCACTTTAGCCTGGCTAAGGCCAGCAGCCAAACGAGGCATTAAGACGCCGGGGCGGTTGCACACCAGGAGGTAATACACTTTATACTGCCATTACCGGGGCTGGCCTCATTTAGTGCCCTGGCGTAATTAAGGTACATTTCGGCCAGCCTCAAAATGACCCAGGTATAAACAACTATTTGGTTATTGGTCAGGTTCAACGTTTCGTTTACATACATACCCAGGTAGTAACCGGTTTTGGTGGCATTTGCTACCGGTTAGCCATCGCGGCCACCGGTAAATATTTTCAACAGCCGGGTAAAGCCTGATACCGAAGAAAAATTAGCGTTGTTTACTACTATGCCAGAGACCAGCCGTGGGTTGCGGGAAGTTGCACCCAAACTGATGTAAGCGTTGGCTGCATTCGACGGGTTACCCCAGCCCTACTTAGCGGTAGTTGTTGCATTCACCTTTATTTCGTAGGCATCTAAAAAGTCCTGCGGAGGTCCCTTTCCATTTTGTCCGCGGTTGAAACAAATGGGAAGGTTTGTCACATTAAATATATTATAAGCTGGACCGCGCCGGGTAAATATGATGTCATTCAAATTAAAAGTTGTACATAAAATGGAGTAATTGTTGTGCAAAGCATACCCGCAGCCAGGCAGGTCTATTACCACCTTTGCAACGTCGGCGGCCGCTTTTCACCGGGCAGTTCAATCGCCGGCAGGCATTGATATCAGGTTGGCCTTGGCGTAATTACCTGCCCACAATGTGTTATTAAACAGGTCGCTCGCGGCATACAGCAACAACCCTGCTTTTTATGCTGTCGCTGCACCTTTGGTGGCCCGGCCACCATTGTTTACGTTGGTAGCAATATAGTTCAACTGCAAAAAATTGGCAGTGCTGTCACATTCATACTATATAAACTTTACACAATCCTGCAACCAGCTGCGCTGTTTGTTGGGAATATCGCTTTCATTTAAAGGTTGTGTCATAAGCGGAACACCGCCATATCTTTTTATCAGCTCAAAATAAAACTACGCACGTAAAAACCTGGCCTCATACTAAAAGCGGGCAAGTTCGGCCAATGGCGTATTTTACACCAGTTGGGCTGAAGGAGATGGGTCTAAACGAAACTGCTGGAGGTTAACACTATCGGTTAACAATAGGAAAACGTTTGCCTTGACAATACCCATAAAACAAGCAGAATAAATGAACTGCCGCGATTGCTGATGGCCTTCCAGCTTCCGTTATTAAAATTTTATACGTTGCTGGTTTCGTCCATCCACATCGCTTCGTCGGTTATCAGAGGCCATTATTGCAGCGTCTACAGGGGTAAATCCCTCCTTCACATCGGTATATACACCCTGCAACAGGGCGCCCACATTGCCGTACACCGTAGATATTTGCGTTGTGTTAAGGTCGGTTAAGTTGTAGTGCCAAGTAGATGATCAGTTTGCCGGGTATACCCTGCTGTATTGGTTTAGAATTGACAAGAAACTGGCTATTGAAATTTTGATAAGCTTCCGTACTGTGAATAGCAAAGCCTTTTGTAATAAAATCAAGTGCTGGTTTTGCCTTACCAATCCGTTCAAAAAGTTGCGGTAGTCTCTTTTGTAATCATTTTGATACATTCCCGATAAAGGGATGCCTTCGGCCTGTTTTAGTACCACCAGCCTATCAGTTACAAAACCCGGACCAATGGTAGGATTGGCCTTGCCGCACTAAAGCGTTTAGAGCAGCAACCGATAAAAAACATCCTAAACCAGTCGCCTTTTTTTTATGGGCACCACAGATGCCTGTTCTTCAGAACCCATAATCTGTTGCAAAATGTGGTCGCTTGCCTCGTCAGACAGCTTTTTTGATTGTTCTGCTCCTTTTTCAGCCAATGCTTTGCCTATACAGTCGTCCAGCACATCTTCAAAATCGCCGGAGGCAACATACCCATAAAATTCCCCGCTCTCGTCAGGGCTCAGGTGTTTATCCAGGTATTTAGTTAAAAGGTATTGAAACCGGTTTGTATGCGTCATCATAAACTATGCAATGTTATTTAAACAAGTTACAGAGGTAGAAGGAGTACAGATATTAAAAAATACTTCTTCTTTTTTTCGCGAAGCAAACAATACCCATGTTCCACACCGCAAAAATGGTTACCAGCATTACGCCACCTCAATGCACCAAAATGGTTTTTGAATGTTTTACAGAGGGCCATTAAAACATAAACATGGGTAACTGATATTTAAAAAGACACTTTCCAAACATTTTGCTGCTGTTCGTATAAATGATGCCGGGTACGTTTGGTTTGACCATTGGCATTCGTGATCTCTACGTCATAATCGCCGCCAAAGCCTCTTATATAAAGTTGCCCTGTTGAATCGGTAACGTTGGATAAGTTCCTGGTCATCCAATCCCTTTTTACCAATTGCATCAGGCGGTCATAAACGGGTTTTGGTTCAAATTGCCCGTTTAATAAACCGCCGCCTTTTAACCATATCCAGCGGTCGCTCAGGCCCCACCAATGAATACTTTTCATGGTTGGGTAGCTAAAGGCGAGGGTGTAAAATTGCGTTGCAAATTCGGCCTGCGCAGCTTCGGTCCACAGGCCGTAGCGCCAGCCACCGGTAATGGCCTTGCCCGACGATTGCGGGGTAAACTCGGTAATGTGCAGTGGCAAACCCAGCTCGCTAAACTTATCAAAAGTTTTGATGGTTTCTTCGGGCGAAAACCACGTTTCGCGTGGTTCATGGCCCTGTATGCCGATGCCCGTTATGGGTGTATTGCGTTGCTGCAGTTCCTTTACCAGGTCGTACATTTTTTGCCTGATGGATGGTTTAGCAAGCACGTAAAATTCGTTTAAAATAAAATCGCCCGAAGGGTTGGCCTGCGCCGCCCATTTAAACGAGCGTTCAACCCACGGCACTGTTTGTTGTAGGGTAATGCCGTTTGTATTGTAGCGAAAACCTGCGTCTATCTCCCCTTTAAAACTCAGGCTATCCTGCACCGCTTTTTCCCACGGAATGGTGGTTACTGGTTCGTTTACTACATCCCACATAGTAAGCTGATTTTTAAAACCGCCCACAAGGTTATAGATACGGGCTTTGTACAGGTCATTGATCTGTTCGGCTGACAATGGGTATAACCAGCGGGGTGTACCTGCCTCGTGGGTCCACCCCAGCGTGTGGCCTTTGGGTGTAATGCCATTTGCTTTGCACCAGTCTAATTGTGCCTGCAGGCGTTGCCACTGGGTTTTGCCCTGTTCGCTTTCGTAAGGCGCCCATTTTATCAGGGTTAGTTCGGTAAAATTAAAAAGTGCCTTAAACTTATTTATGAAAACGGTGGTATCGGCAGGCTTCACTCCTTTTCTAAAAATTTCTTCTATCAGGTTGCCAAACAAAAAATCCTGCGAGGTTTGGTTGATGGTCACCTTGCAGTTTTTGAGCGGACGGCCGTCAGTATCTGTTACCTGCAAAAAAGCATCTCCCTTTCGGAATTTTTCAATATCAAGCTGTGCCTTTTTCAACAATCGCTGCTCGGTTAACTGGTGTGCCACATTTATTGCGGCAGTATCGGCAACAGATAAATTATTATCGCCCTGCTGTGCATAACTATTAACGCAAACACCCACCACGCAGCTAAAAAATATACCTGTTAAAATCTCTTTCCTTGTAATCATTTTAAATGTCGTTATTGTTTTTAACAGCCGCGGTCAATACCCTTTGCTTTGGGCCGTTTGCTTTTTTGCAAATTTAACAGTTGCATTGTGTTTTTAGTGCCGCTATTTAACGCCGGGTTGACAGCCAACAGGTTAAAATTGGCTATGGGCAGGTAGTCGTCCGCTTTAATAAATTTAGGGTCGGCCACAATATGGTGCGGCCCTTTCAACACGTCCTGCCCGGCCGGATAAACATTATAATCCCAGCGAATATCGGTGTTCCTGTTGTTGAAAGTGACTTTATTACCCGGCCGCGGCATCATAATGTTGTTCATAATAACCACGTCTTTGCAATTGTTGGGAAACAGTTTCTGGTAGCCAACAGCCTGCCCGTTCCTATAGGTAATGTTGTAAGTAATGTCAACATGCTTTGTTATAAACGCATGGATTCCCGAGCCGCCGTTAAAAACGCTGAGATTATTGGCGATCAATGCCCGGCCTTTCCATACGGGGCGCATTGGTTTTTTGGAAGAGGTTTTAACGGATGTGTCTGCTTTTAAAGCCGCATCAGCATTTGGATTGGTGGCGCCCTTTGAAAGGTCTGTCACATCCAACAATATGCCGTTGCCATCACTTAATTTGCCAATACGGTCCCAGGGCACCATGGTTTTATTTTTCCAAACTTTGTTTCGCCGAATAATAATGTGATAGCCGGGTAGATCGTCGTAGGCCCAGTTATTCAACGTAGTAATACCCGACCCGCCAAAACGCATGTACCACCCGTTTTGGTATACCTCACAATCCTCCACCGTTACATAGCCGGCTTCAATTATGGCAAGGCCGCCATCGGGACATTTAGATACAGTGCAGTTACGGATGATGACGTGGTGTGGCTTTTTTTCAGGAGCCAATTGGCGACCTTCTATAAAAATTCCGTTGGTATTGTAAAAGGGATCGGCAGTAGCTACTTTGGCTTGCTCCAGCGCTTTGTGTAACACAATACTGTCGTTGGCGCCTGTTATCTTCAGTCCGTCAATAACTAAATAACAAGCGCCTATGTTGATGCCTGCCCAGCCGGTTGGTTTTATTTCGGGTTTGTGGCCGGGCAGGGCCTTCAAGTTGGTTTACGCATTTTTAGTGCCCAACGTAGTTAGCCTTAGCACCACACCACCATTTAACGGTTGCTGTTTTTATAAATGCGTTGGCCATAAGCACGGTATCGCCCGGCTGCACTACGCAAGCGGCTTTTTGCAAACTGGCAAATGCACTTGCCAGGGTGGTACCCCTGTTGTTATTATTTTCATTGCCCGCTACAAACCACCTTTTTATTTGTAAGTCTTTATTTTTACCCGAAGTAACAGCCTGAACTATTTGAGCTATTGCCACGAAAGAAACCATGACAAACAGTAAAACTAAAAAGCCAACACGGGGTACTTGCATGTAATAAATGGTTTAATGTGCATTTAACTAGTCACAACACCCTTGTTAAACGTGTTGATATTATAAACAACCAGACAAGCCTTTAAGAGTACCGGCAAACAGCGAAATTTTTTGTTGATGCCACGTTGGGTTTTATACCTCCTGTTATTGACTGTATGCTTTTTATAGCCAACTGCTTTATATCAAAAAAACCGTTGCTAATTTTTGTAAGGCAGCGTTTACTAATTGATTCACTTCAAAAAAATTTTTTTTTAACTTGTATGAAATAAAATTTGGCGTTTTAAAAAAGAATTATAATTTTATTAAATTGAATTTCAATTTTATATAATTGAATTGTAAAACGATTGTTATGAACCTTTCTCCAAAGTCTGCACAAACGGTGTTTCTTTCCTTTTTATTTTTATTGATAAGTAGCTGCCTGTGGGCACAGGGTACCGTAAGTGGTAAGATTGTGGGCGAAAATGGCACGCCTTTATCGGGTGCCACCATTAGCGAAGTGGGCAAAACGGACAATGCCACCACCTCTGGCAACGATGGCTCTTTTACCCTTCGGCTTTCAGTATCGGGCACCAACGTTAGTGTTTCTTATGTAGGATATGCCAACCGCGTAGTCACTCCTGCACAGATCAGGTCGGGAAATGTTACCCTTGTGCCAGACCAAAAGCAAATGGGCGAAGTAGTGGTAGTGGGTTATGGTACGCAACGCAAAAAAGACCTTACCGGCTCAGTGGTATCCATTCAGGGCGACGCGTTGCGACAAACACCTGCTGCAAATGCCATCAAAAGCATGCAGGGCCTTGTGGCAGGACTTGATATTGCTTCTACCAGCAATAATCCCAATTCCTCACCAGTCATACGTATCAGGGGTAACCGCTCCATTAATGCAGGCAACGATCCATTGATAGTGATCGACGGTTTGCCTTTTGGCGGTACAATGAATGATGTAAACGCTGGCGATATCAAATCCATTGAAGTTTTAAAAGATGCATCGGCCACTGCCATTTATGGGTCGAGGGGTGCCAATGGTGTAATACTAATAACCACTAACCGTGGCGTAATAGGAAAAACATCTGTAACCTACAATGGCTATTATGGAGCACAATCGCCCATTAACAAACTGCCACTAATGAATGGTGCTGAGTTTGCTGAATTCAGAAGGCAGGCCGAAAGAAATGCCGGCCGTTACAATCCGGTTAACCCATCTGCAGCGTTAGACGAATTAATGTTTTATTTCCGCGATGCCGGTGTTGAGGCTTCGGTATTAG
>JBBRUR010000148.1:0-8646 GCA_038247635.1 Chitinophagales bacterium | reverse complement strand
ATTCAACCCCTCCGGGGTTGAATTGTCATGACGGTTGGGTGTCCACCGGTTACATCCGCGGCTATTGTTGGGCAACCCCTCCGGGGTTAGAATGTATTGGCGGATGGTTGTCCACGGGTTACACCCGTGGACATTGTTTTCAAGCCCGGAAGGCTTACCTAAAAATAGCCGCGGGAAAAACGGTAAATCGAATTTGTGAACCCCGGGAGGGGTTATCTCATCTATTATAAATACAATGGACATGCCAGTCATCGGGAGTAATTCGATAGCAGTTTATAACCGTTGGTTTGTGGATTAATAATTATTCAACCCCTCCGGGGTTGAATTGTCATGACGGTTGGGTGTCCACCGGTTACATCCGCGGCTATTGTTGGGCAACCCCTCCGGGGTTAGAATGTATTGGCGGTTGGGTGTCCACGGGTTGCATCAAAGGCTATTGTTATTCAACTCCTCCGGGTTAGAATGTATTGGCGGTCGGGTGTCCACAGGTTACACCAATGGTTATTGTTATTCTACCCCTCCGGGGTTGGCACGGCTCCTGACTTCTAACTCCTGACTTCTAACTCCTGGCTACTAACTTTTGGCTTTCGACTGTTGGCTATTGGCTATTGGCTGCGGGCTCCTGACTACCAACTGCCGACTACCAACTCCCGGACTTCGAACTGCCAACTACGCCAGTACCGCCTTTCCTTCCACTTTGCGTTCGCCAATTTGCTGGCGCCACATGGCATAATACAATCCTTTATCGGCTAGCAGGTCTTCATGGCTTCCAATTTCTACTATTTTACCCTGCTCCAAAACATAAATGCGGTCGGCATGCATAATGGTGCTTAGTCGGTGGGCAATCAGTATTGTTATCTGCTCTTTTAACGATGATATATTAATAATGGTACTGGTAATTTCTTCCTCAGTAATACTATCCAGCGACGAGGTGGCCTCATCAAAAATAAGCATGTGCGGGTGGCGCAACAGCGACCTTGCAATTGACAAGCGCTGTTTTTCGCCGCCACTTAATTTTAGTCCGCCTTCGCCAATAACGGTGTCAAGCCCTTTTTCGGCACGGGTTAAAATGTAGTGGCAGCTTGCTTTTTTTAATACATCGTACAAATCATCTTCGGTGGCTTTGGGTGCTACAAACAGCAGGTTTTCGCGAATGGTGCCAGCAAATAGTTGCGTATCCTGGGTTACAAAACCTATCTGTTCGCGCAGCTCATCAAAATTAATATCGTGACTGGGCGTGTTGTTATAATATATTTCGCCTTGTTGGGGGCGGTATAAACCAACCAGCAGTTTTACCAGTGTGCTTTTACCAGCGCCCGAGGGGCCTACAAAAGCAATGGTCTCTCCTTTTTTTACATCAAAGCTTATTTCGTCTAAGGCCTTAAACTGGGCAGTTTGGTGTTTAAATGTTATGTTTCTAAACTCCAGTTCTGCCAGTGCGCCAACGGTGGTTGGATTGGCTGGTTTGGCTTCAACAGCCCTTTTCATAACATTATGAAAATTTTGCAGACTGGCCTCCGCTTCGCGGTAGCTTATAATAATGTTGCCCATTTCCTGCATGGGTCCAAAAATGAAAAATCCATAAAACTGCAGGGCTAAAAACTGGCCCGGGGTAAGTACATCTTTAAAAATAAGAAACAGCAACACAAAGCTTATTACCTGCTGTAGAAAGTTTACCAATGTGCCCTGTATAAAACTAAGGGTGCGGATGCTTTTTACTTTACGCAGTTCAAGCCCTAATATTTTATAGGTATTGTTGTTTAGGCGGTTCACCTCCTGCTCGGTAAGGCCAAGGCTTTTTACCAGCTCAATATTGCGTAGGCTTTCGGTGGTAGTACCTGCCAGCATGGTAGTTTCCTTTACAATATTTTTTTGTATGTATTTTATTTTTCGGCTTAATACGCTGGTTACCACGCCCAACACCACCATACCAACAACATACGAGGGCACAATGCTCCAATGCAGGCTGGTCGCATAAACACTTACAAAAACAACGCTAACTAATATGCCAAAAAATATATTGATAAAAAAACCAATAAAACGCTCAGTATCGGCCCTTACTTTAGTTAAAATTGACAGGGTTTCGCCACTTCGCTGGTCTTCAAAATCCTGGTAGGGCAGGCGCATACTGTGCCGCAAACCATCGGTAAAAATTTTAGCACCAAATTTTTGGATAATCACATTAACCACATAGTCCTGAAAGGCTTTGGCAATACGACTAACCATAGCAGTACCAACCAGTAAACCCAAAAAATATAGCACACCGTTAATATATTGCGATTGTGTACGGGGTAAGCCAGCCTCATTTGTATGTGGATGATTGGCTAACTGATCGAGAATTTTACCAATGATCATTGGGCTGAACAGAGAAAACACCTGGTTAATGGAGGCCAAAAGAAGCGCCAGTACAATAAGCGGGCGGTATGGTTGTAAATATTTTAAAAGCAGTTTCATATTACAAATTTACCGGTAGTTGGGTAATTTAGCTATTAACGATTTATTATAACAAGGGTAAGCTAAAAGGCTTAAATTATTGGTTTATGATGCGCTGCATTTAATGCGGCCGTTGTATGTTTTATTTTTTTTGACTAATTAGGTTGGGAGCGTAAAGCGCATTAAACCCGCCATATCATAGGCTAAACGAACTAAAGTTGATGGTTACTATAATTTACCTGGCCAATGGCTCTTCAAATAGCTCGGAGTAAATAATCAGCCCCTTAGGGTCCGATAATTTTTAAATTCAAAAAACCGCTTACCGGTAATTTTTTCAATAAAATACATAATACGGTCTTTGAAAGACAGGTTTTTTCGGTTTACGTCTAGTTGTAGAGCATGGTCCCGTTCACTAATTCGTTTTTGCATTACCTGCGGATGGGTACCTGAAAAATGACTAACGCTGTCATAATCGTTAAAGCTAAACAGCTCGTTACTGGCAATGGCTTTTTGGAAGGCCTGCTGATTACCAGCCCAAAATGCGGTTACGTTTTTCATTTTGGCAATCATGTTTTCCCTTGTTTTTACCCAGCCATAATGGTATACACAGGTATCCAGCTTTTTTACTGCTATGCGCTCACCATTATTTCTAAAACCCTGCGCATCGCGGTAAGCGGTTAGGCCCCTGCCGGGGCGAATAATGCGTACCTCGTGGCTATACCATTTGCGGCTATCGCCCACATATTGATACGAACCGTAAAAATGCACATACTTAAACAGCAAGCCTTCTACCCGGTCGTCGTCCTTATATTTTGTGCACCCTTCTACAATGGCGGAGTGGTATTTTTCGTGTATCACTTCGTCGGCCTGAATGTAAAAGGCCCAGTCGCTTGTGGGGTCAACAAAAGCCAATGCTTTATTGGTTTCCTGTGCCAGCACTACGCCGCCCGATTGCAGACCGGTGTTCCATACCGAGTAATGAATTTTTATTTTAGAGGAATTGATTGATCGTATCAGCTCTTCTGTTTCATCGTCCGATTGACCTACCAGAACAATCATTTCATCAACAATAGGTAAAATACTGGTAATTGCTTCTACTATTGGGTAGTCGTTTTTTATTGCATTGCGTATTATAGTGAAACCTGTTATTATCATGGGCCGGTTTTTTTATCTACCACAAAAGTGTGTATTAAAAGGTTACTCAGCCATTGATATTTTAACATTACGCCAATTTTTTTTCGAATAAGGAATACGGCTTTGGACAACATTTGTTATGCCAACTGCTATAGCTTGTGCTGCCGGATATGCGTCTGGGCGGTAACTTATAATGTTAGGTGAAATGTGAATTGTGGGTAGTGAGTAAGTGTCTGAGCGCAAGCTAATTACTCACAACTAACTGTACGCTTGCCAAATAAATTATGACATTTACAAATAACATGACACTTTCGTAGAGGTTGCATTTTTGGGAGTGTCAACGCTTCTTTACCTGTGTATTAACAACAATAACAGCCAATTGTAGCATGTAAATTAGGAGCGTACGTATTAGTAATAAATCAGAGGTGCAGCAATTTATACTTCATTTTCAATAGCAATAAAATTAACCAGCCTGCCGCGTTTGTTAAACACCGGAAAACCTTCAATATGGCAATTGTATAACGACCCATCTTTTTTGTAATTCACAATATTGGTTTCAAAAGCCACAAGATTATCTATTGCAGTCCTTATCTCTTTTTTCGATTGCGAAGAAGTTGCTTCACCCTGGAACATTTTAGGGGTTTTGCCAATTACTTCGCCCGATTGGTAACCGTTCATTTTGTACATGTTTTTGGTGGCCATCAATATGTGCTGATTAGCGTCTGTAACCAAAATAATTTTATTGTCCCACACAACGCTGCTGTCAAATATTCTTTCCGACACATTACGCCATTCATTTTTTCTGACGATTGTATGCAGTGCATCTAAATCGTGGGCAAACTCCTTTCGTCTGCCAGCGCCTTCCAACACAATATCCCAACACATTAAGGGGTTAGCCATAACATTATTTTCTTTATTTTAAATAGATAACAACAGGTATTTTTTACCACGGATGCCAACCTAGCCTATTGCAAACAAATGGCAGTTAAGTGTTTAAGATTTATATTTTAAAGAGTAAAATGCCTAAAGAATAGCTGCTTTTGTATAATACAGAACAATTAAAAAATAAACAAAAAAGCAGTGGCCTATTTGCAAGGCCCCGTACTTTAAAGGTAATTGCAACAATGTGTTTGCAAAGGCAGGTTATTAATAAAAGTTGTATTAAGGACGTAATAATTTAAATTAATAAATTGATGGATTAACAAGTGATGGTTGCGTTATACAGCATTATCAAAAGCCGTTGATTATAACCTTTAAATTTTTTACTTTTTAATTACACGCTACTGCAGCGACGACCCTGTCTTAGCTCCTCCTGCTGGTATGCCACCAGTACCGGTATCGTTGCGGTCGGTTGCCTCGTTGGCCCTTGCGGGTGCCCGGCTGCTGTCCCTACGATCGGTTGCCAGTCTTATTTCGGCGGGGTTAAATGCCTGTTCTCCAGCTTCTAACGTAGTATTTTTATGTCTTTCTTCAATAATGCGTTGTGCTTTTTCAGCTTCGGCCTTAAATGCATCACCTGTTAACTCATGTACCGGTATTTCAGCTATAGGAGTATTTAGTTCTTTAATATCAACTGAATTTGCCGAATTTACCGGGTATTGTGTTGGGTTTGTCATAATAGGTAATTTTTTAATTGAATAATTTAACTTTACGAACCAAAAAACTATGCCATCACCCCTGCGCATGCCTTCTGTTGATAGAAATTTAACCGGAGGCCACAGGCCAAACCGTTGGTCATAAACTTGCGAAGAAGGATGCCCGGTATGGGGATAGTAACGATGTAAGGACAGGATTGTATTGTGAGAATACCATTGGCTTATAGCCATGGTGCAAATAGAACCAAACAGTAGCGTTTTGAAGCGCGTTTTAACGGGAAACAAAAGCTAGGTTGCCACTATTAAGTTTTATAAGGCTATTGGTGCGTTGTTATTGTATAAAAAAACAATTGTCCAAAAGTATTAACCCCCTAAATGTATTGCGTTTGGCTAATATGGCGGCCGTTATATATAACGCACAACTAATTACAAGCGGACATGTACGTTATCAAAAAATTATGGTTACCCGGTAGTTTATATTTTTCAACATATCCTGTACTGGCATAGTATCCGGTGCCTGTTTTTTTTATTCAAAAACGAAAAAAAGTTTCGGTCTGTTAAGTTACCCAGTGTAGTGTTCCGCCCTCAATAGTATTGTTAAAAGGCTGGTTTTCTTCCAGCGATTTGCGCCATTGTTTTTTTAACTCATAATACCAGCGGGCCTGCGTGTCGGGATCGCCTACCAACATAAGGTTGGGATTGCTTTCGAGGCCTTTTTTTAACTTCAGAAAAATATCGAGGTCTTGCTCAATAAAGGTGCGGCCCAGCGTTCGCAACGGGTACCAAAAAAGGTTACCAATAGCCAGGTCGGTATAAAAAAATTGGTTAAGTTCGGTCTCGGTGTCGTTTAACGGCGTAAGGGTGGTAATAGATAAAATTTGATTTTTTTCGCCCACCTTAATGTGCTCAATTCGTATGCCAGGCATTTGAAAATCGATTTCGGTAGACGTGCCGCCTTTTAACACTTTATATCCCTTTGAGTTAGACGAGGGCTTGTGTCGTTTCATTATGATGCCTCTTTCCGATGGCTCAAAATTTTTTTCTTTAATGCGCAGCGATTTTTTTGACCTCCAAAACCACGACTGGTGTACAAAGGTTACATGAGCAGGGTCAATAAGGCCAATAACCGAGTGGTCGATGTTGCAGGGTAATACCACCCGGTGTACATGCTTAAAGTTTTTGTCAGGTTGTAAAACCAAACCGGTCATTGCATTAATGCTGATACTGGCGGCCATTTTACTGCTGGGCATGTAAACCCAAATAACACCGTTAACTTCTTTACAGGGAAAATTTTGCGCCTTTATTTTTTGAACATTAATGGGGCTACCGGGGGCAATGGCCGGAATTTTTTGGCAAACGCCTGCGGTGTCAAACTCCCAGCCGTGGTAACAACATTGTATACGGTTGCCGTCAAAATTTCCGCACGATAATGGTACACCCCGGTGCGGGCAGTTGTCTTTTAGTGCAAAAACATCGCCCGTATGGCTGCGGCCAAAAACTATTTTTTCGCCCATGATCTCCTTTGACACCATCTTTCCTTTTTTAATCTCTTTACCATAAAAGGCTACGTACCAAAGGTTTTTTAAATAAAGAGATTCCTGCACGCTCATCGGAAGTAATTTATCTGGAAATATATTGAAATTTTTTCAGAGGCCTATAGTGTGCAAATGCACCTTCTGCCATACAGCAATCACCTTTGTTAATGCCTTGCACAACATATATCATTGCTAACTAAACGTTTTAAAGGCAAGGTTGGTTTAGGTATTGCACCAATGCACCGATAAGGATTATCCATGTTTGGAGGCAAAATCAATCATTAACTGGCACAATACTTCTACACTGCTTAAAGGCAAAGCATTGTAAAACGATGCCCTGAAGCCACCTACACTTCTATGCCCTTTTATACCATAAATGTTTTGCTGATCGCAATAGTCGGTAAATAATTTTTCCAATGCCGGATCATTCATCACAAATACGCCGTTCATGTTGCTGCGATCTTCCCTGGATACTATGCCGGTAAACATGGGCAATGCATCTATGGTATTGTAAAACAGTTGCGCCTTTTGCCCGTTTATTTTTTCTATGGCGGCAATGCCACCAAGGTTTTTTAACCAGCGAAGGGTAAGCATGCTAATGTAAATGGCCAATACGGGTGGTGTATTTAGCATGCTGCCATTGCTAATGTGTTGGCGATAATCCAATATGGTTGGCACTTTTCGCTTTATTAAAGGCAGTATTTTTTTGTCGATAATCAATAAGTTAACTCCTGCTGCACCCGAGTTTTTTTGTGCACCTGCATATATAAGCGAAAAGCGGTTAAAGTCGGTAGTGCGGCTAAAAATATCGCTGCTCATATCGGCCACCAGGGGCACGGTCCCACTGTCAGGTATGGTTTTCCATTCGGTACCTTCTATGGTGTTGTTGGTAGTATAATGCAGGTAAGTGGTACCCGGCGCCAACGTAAACTCTTTGCTTATGTAAGTATAATTCCGGTCTTTGGTGGTAGAAACTACATCTACATTTCCAAACAGTTTAGCCTCCTTTATGGCCTTTACGCCCCACACTCCGTTATCAATATAAGCAGCAGTTTCTCCTTCGTTTAAGAGGTTTATAGGTACCTGCATAAATTGGGTGCTTGCACCGCCGTGTAAAAACAATACTTCCTTATCGCCATCCAACTGGGCCAGTTCCTTAACGGTGGCAATGGCTTCGTTTAGCACGCCTTCAAACTCAGGAGTGCGATGCCCTATTTCGGCAATCGATAAACCCATATTATTAAAGTTGATAAGGCCCTCACTTGCCTCCCGCAATACCCCGGCTGGAAGAATGCCCGGCCCCGCATTAAAATTGTATACCATAGCGGCTGCAATTTACAGCAAAGAGGTCTTAAAGAGTTGTGAGTAATAAGTTATGAGTTATTTATTTTGAATGTTAAATTTTGAATGTTAAATAATGACAGGTTTTTTGTTAGGCAGCACAAATAGCCGCATCATTGCGGGCTAACCGTAAAACGTGAAATGTGAAAGCCTTTTTGCACCGACGGCTCAACACGTTGGCAGCTATGATTTGTAAGTGGCGAGCCGCGGTCTGATCATGAAACGTGAAATGTGAAAGCCTTTTTGCACCAGCAGCCCAATACGTTGGTGGCCAGGATTTGTAAGTGGCGCGCCGCGGGCTGATCATGAAACGTGAAATGTGAAAGCCTTTTTGCACCGACGGCTCAACACTTTGGCAGCTATGATTTGTAAGTGGCGAGCTGCGGGCTGATCGTGAAACATGAAACGTGAAATGTGAAAGCCTTTTTTGCACCAGCAGCCCAATACGTTGGTGGCCAGGATTTGTAAGTGGCGCGCCGCGGGCTGGATCGTGAAACGTGAAACGTGACATGTGAAAGCCTTTTTGCACCGACGGCTCAACACTTTGGCAGCTATGATTTGTAAGTGGCGAGCTGCGGGCTGATCGTGAAACATGAAACGTGAAATGT
>JBBRUR010000147.1:0-8718 GCA_038247635.1 Chitinophagales bacterium | reverse complement strand
GCGGAGAGGAATGTTGATAAGTTTTTTTTAACCGAAGGATTAAATTAAAAAAAACTTATCAATATTCCGACCAACAAAAATGAAAATCGCTAACTTCATTACTAACCAAAAAATGGTCAACCTATATCAGGGTAAGACAAGTGACATATCGTGAATTTTGATTTTTGAAATATTTTCACGAATTATATTAATACATAAAAATGGTTTCAACCAAAAATTTAGCACGGATAGCAGGACTATTTTATTTAATAGTAATTGCGACAGGTTTATTTTCAGAAGTCTTTGTAAGGCAAGCATTGAGAGTTTCAAATGATGCCTTAGCAACAGCACATAATATACAATCACATGAAATGTTGTTCCGCTGCGGTTTTGTGGCAGACCTAATAAATTTTGTTATTGGTTTGCCAAGTGTATTGATTATTTACTTTTTATTTAAACGAGTAAATAAATTTTTGATGAAACTTGCTCTCATATTTGTTATCATTCAAACAGCAGTTATTGCTGTAAACTTATTAAATCAAATTTCATCTTTACTAATATTAGGTAAGGACACTTACTTAAATACCTTACAACCCAATCAACTTGCCACACTTTCCCTATTATATCTAAATATACAGGCTCAAGGTTATGCTATAGGATTAGTGTTCTTCGGGGTTTACTGTTTGATAGTTGGTTATGTGATTTTCAAATCTGAAATGGTTCCAAAATTTCTTGGTATATTATATATTATTTCAGGCTTCGGATATCTTATAAACAGTTTTACAATGTTTCTTTCAAGTGGCTTTGCAAATCCTGTATTTTTATATCTTGCTATTCCAATCTTTATTGGTGAATTATCATTTTGTTTATGGCTTTTAATAAAAGGCGTTAAGAATTTTGATAAGGAATTAACAACTCAATGACAAAAACTGCCACCAAACATTAAGTGGAGTAGACGAAAAGCCCCTAAACGAAGCCCCGATAATCAGGGACTATCGGGGCTTTTTATTCTACTTCCCGGTAAACCGGGATTGACCGAAACCCGGCCTGCCTGTAGGGTTTAAAGTAGCTGACTTTATTGAACATTAAATTGAACTTTTAGGACCCTTGAACAATCATTTTGCTGCTATACTGGCAGACGGAATAACAATCAACCTTTTTAATCAGCAGCGGTTCCGGGCTGGATGGACTGCTAAATCCTGTACTTCCGCAAGCCCCGCTCGTTAGGCCTTCCCTTTAAAAACCCACTCCAAAACTCGGTTTAACCCAAAAACAACTTGCCGCAAATTGCAGCACCAACAAATCCTTCATTTCACGCATTGAGAAGAATGCACGCAACCTCAGGCTTTCTACTTTAATGAAAATTATTTAAACAGGTTTGGGAGGGCAGCTAAAACTTACTTTACAACTCTCACTAAAGAACGCTTATTGGCATGGGACCACTACCAATACCCCGGCAAAAATCAATACTTGTAATCCTATACCCTACACTTTTTTAATGCCTCACATAGGCAGATATTTGCACCATGAACAAAGTGGTTATTATAGGGCCGGCGCACCCGCTGCGGGGCGGACTGGCATCGTTTAACGAGCGGCTGGCACGCCAGTTTCAGCAGCAGGGCTGGCAGGCGTCCATCTTTACCTTTTCGCTACAATACCCCGGCTTTCTTTTTCCTGGTACCACGCAATATTCTTCGGAGCCCGCACCGGCCGATATTGATATACATGTTTGCATCAACTCCATTAACCCAATTAGCTGGCTGGCAGTTGGCAACCGGCTAAAAAAGCTGGCACCCGATATAATTGTAGTGCGTTACTGGCTGCCGTTTATGGGGCCTGCACTGGGCACCATTTTACGCCTTGCCAAAAGCAATGCCCACACCAAAGTGGTGTGCATTGCCGACAATATACTGCCCCACGAAAAACGCCCCGGCGATCAGCAGTTTACCCAATACTTCATTAAACCTGTTGATGGATTTATTACCATGAGCGATAAAGTAATGAACGACCTGCGCACCTTTACCCAAAAGCCAGCCGTGCAGGTAGTGCATCCGTTGTACGACAACTTTGGCGCAATTGTAGATAAGCAACTGGCAAAACTACACCTCGGTATCGACCCCGACACCAACATCATTCTATTCTTCGGTTTCATTCGCCAGTACAAGGGCCTCGACCTGTTGCTGGAGGCAATGCATCTTTTGCAACAACAACACGCAGCCGATTTATCTATGCAAATACCTATCCTGCTGGTGGCCGGCGAGTTTTATGAAGACCGCAAAACATACGATGAACTGGTAGCCAAATACCAACTCAGTAACCTGCTTATTTTAAAAACCGAATTTATTGCCGACAGCGAAGTAAAGTATTACCTGAGCGCAGCCGACTTTGTTATTCAACCCTACCGCAACGCTACCCAAAGCGGTGTTACCCCCCTCGCCTACCATTTTGAAAAACCCATGCTGGTAACCAACGTAGGCGGCCTTCCGCAAATGGTGCCGCACAAACAGGCTGGCATTGTAACCAAACCCACACCTATCGCTATTGCCGAGGGTATATTACAATTGTACCAATTAGGTGAAGGTCATTTTTTGCCATACCTGATAGAAGAAAAGAAAAAATATAGCTGGGATAATTTGGTGGCAGCTATAAGGCAGGTAACATAGCAGCTCTGTTATCAATACTTTAATATTGTTAGTTTTATTCAACAACTATATTTATGCAAAACCACCTCATGAAATACATTTTTATGCTATGTTTAATTTCCATCGCCAGTTTTACTTTTTGCCAAAAAAATTCTCCACCTAACCAGCAAATTAGTGTTGCCATTGGCACAAGTAAGCATGGCAGCGGCGATTTGCCTGGCATAGTGTTCAACACCAGCTATTCAAAAAAATTCAAAAAAAATCTTAGTTGGATCGTTGGTATAGGTGGTTCCATTCACGACGGACAACAGCCACTTTATTACACGTTTCGTGGCAATGAGGTGGACGGTTCCATACGTTTCACCACTGCCGGCTTTCAGCTAAATGGTTATTTGGGATATGATTTATTGAAAGCGGGAAAGCACCAATTTCAGTTGCGGTTGGGTCCTTTACTTAGGTATCAATCCTCGTCAAACACCGACGGCTTTGGTATTTATTATCCTGCAGCAGGCTCAGGACTTCCATTTCCTGTAGTTGAATTTAACAACAGAACTCCCCAACGCACGTACACAGCCGGCGGCAGCGCACAGGCAGGTTATAATTACACTATTAGTAAAATAAACCTTTCAATTGGCCTTGACGCAGGTTTACAAACCGATAGCAATGGCGATACGATTACGCAGCTATCGCTTAACATGGGTAAAAGGTTTTGATAGCAAAATGGTCTAAAACATAAAATCCTCAAACTATTATTTCGAATTTTCTACTTTGGTATTATTCTTAATATTGCCGCCACAATAATATTGCCGCTACAGTATTATTGCCGCTACAATATTATTCTCTCTATAAAAACTTAAAAACCGGCTACACCGTTTACTTTGCCTATTAATTTTTTAGTATGATCTACAGAAGCAGGGCACCCTTACGTATTGGCCTGGCAGGCGGCGGCACCGATGTTAGCCCCTACAGCGACCTGTATGGAGGCGCTATATTAAACGCAAGCATATCGCTGTTTGCCTACGCTACCATAGAACCTATTGAGGAGAACGCAATAGTATTGGTAGCGCTGGACCGCAAAGAAGAAGAGCGTTATGAATGGGCTGACCAGCTACCCATTACCGGCAAACTAGACCTCTTGAAAGGGGTGTACAACCGCATTCAAAAAGATTATGCATTGCCACTTTCGGGGTTTAGGCTTTCTACCTATGTAGATGCGCCCGCGGGCAGCGGGCTGGGTACCAGCAGCACGCTGGTAGTGGCCATCATAGGCGCCTTTGCCGAAATGCTGCGCCTGCCCCTGGGCGAGTATGACATAGCCCACTATGCCTACGAAATTGAACGCAACGACCTGCAACTGGCCGGCGGCCGACAGGATCAATATGCGGCCACTTTTGGCGGCATCAACTTTATGGAGTTTTTTGGCGGCGATAAGGTGATTGTTAACCCCTTGCGTATTAAACAGGAATACCTGAACGAGCTGGAAAATAACCTTGTGTTGTACTTTACCGCCACCAGCCGAGAGTCGGCCAAAATCATTATTGAGCAACAAAGCAACGTAAACCAAAAAAACAAACAGTCAATAGAGGCGATGCACCAACTAAAGGAGCAATCGCGGATGATGAAGGAAGCTTTACTAAAAGGCCGTTTGCACGAAATTGGTGAGATACTCGATTTTGGCTTCCATCAAAAGCGGTTAATGGCGGCCAATATCTCAAACCCATCTCTCGAAAAATTATACCATGCCGCTAAAAAAGCCGGTGCCACCGGTGGCAAAATAAGCGGTGCAGGCGGCGGCGGGTTTATGATATTTTATTGCCCCGTAAACACCCGCTACAAAGTAATAGAAACCCTTGAGCAATTCGGCGGCGATGTCCGTAATTTTCAATTTGTAAAACAAGGGTTGCGAAGCTGGACGATATAATCGAGGCTATTTATACATTACTTCGGCGTAAAACGCTGACGATAATATTTTAAAACCCTATAAAAAATTATCGACAAAGGTCTGCTAGCCTGCTGTTTACTATCGGTTGTTTTGGGCAAACCAAAGTAAAAATATAAGGTCCGTTTTATAGGGCCATTAATTTTTGTTGGTTCGCTTTGTTGCACCAAAGCAACCAATTGGCAATAAGTAAAATCAACAGTTTTTGGGGGCTGGCATTTGCAGTGCTATTAAACATCGTTGTGTCACTCACTTTTACTTTTAGTCCTTTATTCAGCCATAACAAAATCCCTATGACACAATAAAACCAGTGTTTTGTTAATGTGTTGCCAAGTATTACAAAACCGCAAAAAAAGCAGTTAGTCTTACTGCTTTATCCCGATATTTATTTTCCTTTTTACTCCCCTTATGCTTTTCAGATTTTTCAGGTTTTTCAGGTTTTTACCCGGTTATGCATTATTGCTGCCAGCTTTTATTTCGTGCAAAATGCGGCCGGATGTGGAGCATTCATTTTACTATTGGAAAACTAGTTTTGCTACCGATACAACTGTACAAACTTTTATTGATAAAAATCAAATAGACCATTTTTACCTACGCTACATGGATGTAGATTGGAGTTATCAGCAATCGATGCCCGTGCCCCGTGCGGAAATAACGGGTATTGACAAAGCTGCCCCTTTCTTACAAAAAAAATTTACCCCCGTAGTGTTTATAACCAACAAAATCTTTGAAAAAATAGACAATTATTGGGCAGATTCTTTACCCTATAAAGTGCGCAACAGAATAGTCTTCATCAACAATAAAATAAAACAAACCCAAAAGCAAGCAGGTATTATTATAAGTAACGACGAACCTCAGGAGATTCAAATTGATTGCGACTGGACGGAAACTACCCATGAGAGATACTTTACGTTTCTACAAAAATTAAAACAACTGTTACCCGATAAAATTTTATCGGTTACTATTAGACTGCACCCGTATAAATACCGCAGCAAAATGGGCGTGCCGCCAGTAGATAAGGGTATGCTAATGTGCTACAATATGAGCAACATACGGCACAACACCACTACTAATTCCGTTTTCGATATTAAAGATCTTGAACAGTACCTTACCCCAACAGCATCCTATCCATTACCGCTGGATGCAGCCCTGCCTGTATTTGGTTGGTATGCCTGGTTTAACGCAGGTAATTTTAAAGGCATCGTATACCCTAACGAACACCAGCAACTGTTAGCCGATACTAACTATTTTGTGAAAACTGGTAACATTTTAATTGTGAAAACTGATGTTGAAATAAATAATCAATATCTGCGGCAGGGCGATGTACTTAGACCGGAATTTCCGGATGAAAAAGCGTTGATAAAAGCTGGTAAACTATTACGCGACAAATTACCAAATATTAAACGCATCGCATTTTACCATTATGATAACCAATTGACTAATCAATACAAAAATACAATTGAAAAAATATATAAGATGTATTAGCACGCTGGCCGTTTCGTTGCTGCTTCCATGGAATAGTATACTTTGTTGTGGACCTACATTAAGCAACGATGAAGAACGCTTTCTATTGTTTAATAGTGCCCTTGACGGCAATGCTGGAATAAAAGCATTTACCTATTCGGATGCACTATTCAATGTTTCTGAAGCGGAAAAACAGCCCGATTTTAAACGCAACTGTAATGAGTGGAAAAAATACACTTCCGACAAAGCAAGTGAAAAAGATATTTTCGAAATTCAATATAAAACGCCACCAAGCTTATTTTTAAACGCATACAAATTAAATAACTGGCAAAATTTTAAGGGAAACACTTTTATACAATGGCTTGTACTTAAAGAAAACCGTGCTGCTTTACATTATATGGCTTTGGCTAAACAAGCAGAGGCTGTAGACATATTAAATGCCGACCCCTGGGACACTACAGTTGAAAGAAAGAAACAAGCTGTGCTTTCGCTTGCCAACCTCCACTACAAACAAATTGCAACTGCACCAGTTTATCTGCAACAACGGTATGCTTTTCAAGCAATGAAACTATGGTTTTATGTCGGTACAGACGATACACGTACCATGCAAAAGCTGCAACAGGTATTTGTTAATTACCTGGAAGGTAGAAATACAATAGTTGCAGCATGGGCCAACATTTATTTTGCTATGGTACAAAAAGACCCCACTAAAAAAACGCTTTACCTTCTAAAAGCTTTTGACGAATCGGATGAAAAGAAACAGTTCGCATTTTTACGCATTGATAAAAAAGACCTTTCTGCACTTGAAGCCAATACAAAAAACGACTATACCAATAGCCTGGTACAAACTATGGTAGCAATGAAAACAAATGGAAGGGCGTTGGCAAATATTAGAAAGGTTGCAAAATTAAACCCTGGTAGTAAGTTTTTACCCGCACTTGTTGGCCGTGAAATAAATAAACTGGAGAGTTGGCTGTCTACGCCCAAAATACTAGGTTTTTACGACGACTACCTTGAAGAAAGAGGACCGCACTATACCAAAAAACAACGCCAGTTACGTCAAAAAGCAGATACCGAATATCTTAGCGAGGTTGTTGGGTTTCTTACAAATTTTAATAAAACACATCCGGGGCCTCCCTTACAATTAGCCCTGGTTCATTTATACAATATGCAACAAAATTATGTAGGTGCCAGCCGATTATTAGGCATGTTACCTGTGTATAGCAACAAGCAATACCAAACCCAAAAACTAATAGAGCAGGTTATTGTCACCGCGCATATAAAAAATATTGAACAGCAGGCCGTAAAGGAAAAGCTTGCCGGCAATATGAACCAACTACTGCAACTAAACCCTTCTTTTAAAATACGATTGAAAAAAGAAATTTACGACCGCTGGGATGATGAAGATGCAGAACGTAGTGACGACCTTTCGGAACTTTTACTAATACTAAGCCGTGCTTATAAAATGAAGGGCGACCTTCTTACATCGGGCCTGTTATATACCAAAGCAAATATAACTACCAATACCTACGATGGATGGTTGGACGGGGATGTAGGCTACAGCCATATAGCGTGGTACGACCGGTTTGCAAAACCAACTACAATAGACGGTTTACTAGCATTAAAGCACAAATTAAAAAAGACAGCTTTCGAAAAGTTGCTTTCTCCATCGCAATGGGCCAACGACGATATGTATAAAGATTTGAAAGGAACAATCCTTTTTCGTGAACAACAATATGACAAAGCATTGGAAGTTTTTAAAAGCATGGACCGCAACTTTTGGAAAGACAATTATGAGTATAAGTATTACTTGCCGCTAACCCCTGTTACTTATACCGGACTAGCGCCTGATACAACCATAAACAAAACACGCTACCCAATAGCAAGCAAGCTGCTCATTACACAGGATGTTGTAAACGTGCTAAATAATATTACCAACTCAACAAATAATGAAATACGGGCCGCAGCCTATTTTAAACTGGGTAATGTGCAGTTTAATACATCGTATCACGGCAAAGCATGGATGATGTTTAGTTATGGTAAATCATTAAATGAACCAAATGATTACAATGTATATCCAAACTTTTTATGGGGTTTTTATAATTTCGGCCCCAACGATTTAAAGTATGGTGCCAATTACTATATGTGCAAATCGGCCGCTGATAATTATGCCAAAGGATTTGCTTTATCAACTAATAAAGAATTTAAAGCAAAGTGTTTGCTGGGCCTACTTACCTGCCGGCGCTTTAGCAATTTTGGAAGAAAAGAAAAACCGCCGTATATGAAACGCAATAGCAATCCCTCATACTTACAGCAAATAAAAATTTATCAAAACACCAACGCATTTAATCAAGCAGCCGTACACTGCCCCGATATAAAAGAATACATAGAAAACTTGAAGTAGTTGACCAATAAAAAAGCTTTTTATAAATTATCTCATTCCGTATTTATGGGATTATTAAGGCTTAATGAATTGTTGGCCGGCGACCAACAATGGCAAAAGGGTTGCGAAGCTAAACAATATAAACAATGACCATTGGCTTCGGCTATATTTAGTGTCTGCAAGAAAACACAGCAATTTTGCTTTTTGGCTATGTTGGTTTATTTAATTTCATGACGTTTATTAGACCCAGCGGCAGATTTTATGATAATCGCCCAATCATATTAAGTGTTATTTATATTTGAATTGGATTT
>JBBRUR010000146.1:0-8889 GCA_038247635.1 Chitinophagales bacterium | reverse complement strand
TGGGGCCAAAGTGAAAACGCAGTCAAAACACAAGTGTGGATCGCCGTCTCAGTTTACGTACTGGTAGCTATTGCAAAAAAGAAATTTATGCTTAAACAGAGCCTCTATGAAATCCTACAAATTCTAAGCATCTCCATTTTTGAAAAAATGCCCATAAATCAGCTATTTCAACAGAATCAACTACAATATTTCAAAAAGCAAAAAGATGATCAATTGAAAATGTTCGACTTATAACGCAAGGCTAGTGAGGTGATCTATATTTTTGGTGCCATTGTTCAGTTGCCCCTCTTAATAATTGAAAGGTAGCCGCCTATACTATTTTAGTATCAGGTAAACATTACCAGCAGATGTTTTATAGGAAACGATTCTAAACGCAAACAAATAAAAAAATTCAACTTACAGCAATTGTAATTAGCAAAAAAGGGTCTTCGTGTTTCAGCAGAAGGCATTTTGGAGCCTGACTTTTACGAAAAAAGAATAAACAAAACCGTGAACGGGATATATATTATTGCTTTAGCTTACTGATAAATATAGCTGGTTGCAACATCCAACACCTGCTCTACAAAAGACGCAATTAGCCGGTTATATATATTTATGTTTTACCACCCGCCTACTTTCACCCTATATTTTCTTTTTTTAAAAACCTCTGATGTGCAGTTGAATCCAATAATGCCCAATGTATCAATAGCGTTGCTATCGGCTTCGTCAATAACTTTTGCCACCTGAAATAATAAGGTTAATGCAATTGATCAAAATGCAAAATCGTTTAATTGGACACACAGGTACCAGCTAGCTACTGAGCCTGAGGAGACAGCAAGCGGAGTAGCTTTTTTTAAAAAAAGTTCTCCCCTTTTCGGCTAAGGCCTTGAACAACCCTTTTATTTAATTGTAAGAATAGTTGATCATTCCAATTATTTTTTTGCAATAACGTTGCAGAAATACTAAATACCTCTATTTTTGTTTTCTTGAAAAAGAGCAACGCTATATTATTATCAAAGCAGTGTATTGCGGGGCTGTTTGTTAGCTTATTCTTATTTGTTCACGCTATTAAGTTTATTCATCAGCACCATGGAACGCAAATAGGCTCAAAGGTGCTTGTTGGAAATAAGCTGGTAAAATCGGCACAGGATTGTTCGATTTGTGATTATCATTTCGCAAAAAACGTTCATGACAAAGTGCAGACTTTTCATGTTGTCACATTTGTTTCTCCTTTAAATTTTCATACAGGGACCCTTTCCCATTCTTCAACCTCAATTGGTTTAACCTGCGCCGACAGGGGACCACCGGCTATTTAATTGCCAATTCTTTTTACGGCTGTAAATTCTTACCTAAAGTTTCTTGCTTGACACAATGCATCTTTCCTCAAAGGGTAAAATGTCATTGACATTAGTGATCAACCGTTGGACAATGTCCAATTGGTAAGCTTCAATTACGGCCAATATACAGGCAAGTTTTTGCAGAGACGGATACTAAACATGGGTTAAAGGCAGCGTAAAGATTCAAAAGTACAAGAGTGCGACGCAAGAATGTTTAATCGAAGTTCTTCTGTTCGTCCCACAAAAAAAATACTTAGGGGTGACACCATTTCGACAAGTTCAGGATGTGCCATAAGACAACCTGACCCCGTTCACAAAAAGCTATTATATAGGGAATTAACCCTGCTTAATTAAAAGCGTCTTTGCAATAAATCAGCATGAGAAAATTTGTTTTACGATTTCTTATCTACTAATCACTAAACGCTTTATTCAACCAGATAACATTAGTAATTACTTACGTTTTGCAGTTTAAAAAGCATTGTTTGAAACAGTGTTAACACGTAAGAATAACATTCGCCGCACACGGCAATACGCTCTATTTAATCCGAATCAATCTCATCACAAAACACTACAATGAAACATTTACTATTGATAGCATTGCTTATTCAAACCCTGTTTGCATCCGCCCAATCCACCTTAAAAGGCAAAGCAAACAACGAGGGTAACACCGGCATTTCTAATGCCACTGTACAGGTAAAATCTGGCAGTATTACCAAGACTACTCAATCCGATTCAACCGGGCTGTTTACCCTTCAAAACCTGGCCGCCGGTAATTATCGGTTAATGATTACCGCAGCGGGTTTTGATGCCTACGAGCAACTGGTTAAGATAAACGAAAATCAACTGCTTGATGCAGGCAGCATAAACCTCGTGATGCGCTACAATGAATTACAAACGGTGGAAGTGACAGGCCGCATAGCCAGGAAGTACAGCAGCGATTATTCTTTTTCGGCCACAAAAACGGCTACGCTGAACAAAGACATTCCGCAATCTATTTCCACCATTACCAAAGAGCTGATTGCCGACCGGCAGGCTTTTCATTTAGCCGATGCAGTAAAAATTACCAGTGGTGTTATTCCTTCCAGCTTTTACAATCAATATGCCATACGTGGTATTAGTCAAAATGAGGAAGGACAGATCATTAATGGTATGCGCACACGGCAGTATTATTTTCTGCAACCACTAACTACCAACATCGAGCGGGTGGAAGTGATAAAAGGCCCGGCCAGCGCCACCTTTGCCTCGGTTGACCCCGGCGGAAGTATTAACCTGGTAACAAAGAAACCCCTGGCTGTAAACAGAAGAGAAGTAAGCATGAGCGCTGGCAGCTTCAGCACCATAAGAGGTACCCTTGATTTTACAGGTCCGTTGAACGAAGAAAAAACCTTGCTGTATCGCGTAAACGGAGCTTACCAGGAAGCAAGAAGCTATCGCGACCTGGTGGGCAATAAATCATTTCTGCTGTCGCCTTCATTTACATATTTACCCAGCAATAAAACGGCGATTAATGTAGAAATGATTTTAAGCAACATGAATGGCAACCTGGATAGAGGGCAACCTATTTTTGGAGCTGCCGCGGGTTTTACCAATTTAAATAGCACACCCGTTAGTTTAAATCTTGGTGCACCAAACGATTTCTTCAGATCAAAAGAATTGATACTTACCGGCAACTTGTCGCATAAATTCTCTGATAAAATCAGCTTCACTACGTCGTACATGAAGCAAACGTGGACGGAAGATTTACAGGAACACCGCACCACGAATGCCTTTGGTGTTGACACTGCCGGCAGACCCGTTACTTCGTTAGCTGCCATGCAATTTGTACAACGCAGGCAAAACTGGAATATTGATAATATAAACAGCTATTTCAATTTTGATTTTAACACAGGAAATGCAAGCCACAAACTGCTTATAGGCTACGATTTAAATAGCTGGCACAAGCTAAAAGGTGGCGGCCAAAATGCTGCAAGGGGCTTTTTACTAAAAGATGGAACGGTGGCCAATACATTTGTGAGAGCCAACCTCGCCAACTATCAAACCGTAAACATTAACGGAGCAACACTGCCGCGTCCAAACGTCAATCATTTTAATTTATCAAACCCAAACTATACCATTAGAAATGCAGACGACTACGTGGTAAATGTAAGAACAGCTTTACCTGCAGCCCTTACCACCAACAATGCCATTTATATACAGGAGCAATTAAGCTGGAACAAGTTCATCCTGTTACTAAGCCTGCGGCAGGAATGGTTTAAAGACATTACCAACTACAAATCGCCGAACGAATTATCGTTTACCAACAATGCCGTGCTACCAAGAGTAGGGTTGACTTATGCTGTTACCAAAAACGTCAACGTGTATGGTACCTACCTCGAAGGTTTTCAGCCGCAGAGCAACACCGTAACATTAATGCCGGGCACCGGTAGCTTTTTTGGCGCTGCTAATTCCGCCGCAAGGTTTGCACCGCTTACCAGCAATTTAAAAGAAGCAGGTGTAAAAGCAACCCTTTGGAAAAATGCATTGCAGGTAAACGCGGCCGTGTATGAAATCAATCAGAAAAACATTTTGATGAATGCCAACGTACCTGCTTTTCCCGACTCGCTGGTAACAAGGGGCGGCGACCGGAGCCGTGGTTTTGAAATAGATGTAGCAGGATTTTTATTACCCAATTGGCAGGTAAATGCCTCGTACAGTTATATAAATGCACAAGTGGTAAATGATAGCAAAGCAGAGTTAATTGGCTTGAGAAAAGAAAATACACCCATCAACAGTTCAAACCTCTGGACCCGCTACAACTTCATGCAGGGCTCTGCATTAAAAGATGTAGGCATTGGTTTTGGCCTGCAACACAGTGGCAACAAAGTGCCGTGGTTTACCAGGGCTTTTACAGTGCCTGCCTATACCCTGCTGGATGCTGCACTTTACTACAATCCCGGAAAAAGCAATATGCAGATTGCACTAAACATCAACAACGTTACCAACGAAACATATTGGATTGGCGCACAAAATTATCTACGACTGTTTCCCGGCGCGCCGCGCAATGTGATACTTACAGCTACCTATAGATTTTAAAGCAGACACATGAACAGCACAAATATTTTTTTAATTGCCCGCCAAACGCGCAAACAGATACTGCAACAAAAAGCGGTGTGGGTATTGATGTTTTTATTAGCAGCAATAATAGGGTATGCCGGTATTACAGGACTGCTGCAATACAAAAAAGCAGAAGCAACCCGTATAGGTTATCAACAAATAGTAAGGAAAAATTGGGAGAACAATCCTGATAAACACCCGCACCGCATGGCGCATTATGGCTCTATTGCTTTTCGCCCCAAAAGTGCTTTAAGTGTTTTTGATTATGGCCTTGAAAGCTATACCGGCAATGCTGTTTTTCTGGAAGCACACAAGCAAAATACTACCAATTTTTCTGAAGCAAGTTTATCTTCCACTATGCTACGCTTTGGCGAAATGAGTATAGCTATGGTGTTGCAACTGCTGCTGCCACTATTTATATTTTTTATTGGGTTCAACTGCATTAGCCAGGATAGAGAAAATGGTACACTGAAAATACTCATCAGCCAGGGGCTGCATCCATTGCATTTATTAGCGGGGAGAATATTGGGTATTGCAACCGTAGCCGCGCTTGTTTTGATACCGGCCTTTTTATTTACCATGGCATTGCAGCTATTTGTTGCATCCAATAGCGCGGTATGGCTGCAGTTGATAATGGCGTTTCTTATATACACTGCAGGTGTGCTGTTATACAGTGGTATAGCCGTATTGGTGTCGGCATGGAGCAATACCAGCAAGCTATCGCTGGTGTTGCTTATGGGCATTTGGTTATTGATGATGATTGTATTGCCAAGGGGTACACAAACATTAGCCAATACGATATACCAAACGCCTTCAAAAATTGCTTTTGAAAACGGTATCGACGAGGATATTATAAAAGAAGGCGACAGCCACAATCCCGACGATCAGCACTATAAAGGATTGAAAGACTCTGTATTAAAAGCAAACCATGCAGAAAGCGTTGAACAGCTTGACTTCAATTATAGTGGCTTTCAAATGGCGGAAGCGGAAAAGATGTCGGCGCAAATTTATGACCGCCACCTTCAGCGTCTTATTCAAATCTATAAAAAGCAAAACCGGCTACAGGTCTATGCTGCATTCATCAATCCCTATTTAGGCATAAAGCAACTGTCTATGGCTTTTAGCCAAACGGATTTTAATACCTACACCCATTTTCAACAACAAACCGAAGGTTATCGCTACGCTTTGGCACAGGCAATGAACGAGCTGCAGATAAAGCTGATCCCAAATAAAAAATTAGCTGCTACCGATAAGAACTACAGTATAGATAAAAAGTACTGGGCTGGCTTCCACGATTTTCAGTATAAGGCGCCATCGTTTCAATCCATCCTTCAGCAGGAGTTGTTGGCGATAAGCAGCCTGGTTTTTTGGGTATTGCTTGTAGGTGCGCTTATCCTGTTTACATCTAAAAAAATAAACGTCATCTAACATGCCCAACAGGTTATTGATAAAACAATTTTTACGTTCCGGAATTGCGATTGCCGGTATCAGTTTGTTTTTACTTACCGGTATCATCAGCCTGTTTATTGGTAAAAGTTATCTTGTAAAACAACGGGAAAAAATTGAAACAACAGCAGCCTATCAACAACAGCATATTGAAAGAAATGTGCAGTATGGACACAGCGAAATGGGCTTGCTGCTATACTATTTACGTTTTGCGTACGTCAACAGCATTAACCCGCTAAATGGTTTGAGCATTGGGCAGCGCGATGTAAACCTGGGCATACAGCAGGTTACCATACGCAACCTTATAGAAAAGAAATACGACAGCGATTTAAACAATCCGGCAAGCCTGGTAATGGGTAACCTCGATTTCAGTTTTGTACTCATCTATCTTTTTCCCCTGCTCATCATCACGTTTACCTACAACCTGCTTTCTGAAGAAAAAGAAGAAGGCACCTGGCGGTTGATAAACATACAAAGCAATGCCGCCAAAAAAGTGTTGCTACAAAAGTGGTGGATCCGTTTTGCATTTGTAACTGGCACATTACTGCTGCTCTATTTGCTGGCCATACCCATACTTTCTATACCTATCAATGCCTCTTATTTAGCAATGATAGCAGAAGGTGTTTTGTACATACTCTTTTGGTTTATTGCATGTGCAATGGTTGTTGGGTGGCAAAAAAATTCTGCCACCAATGCGGTTAGCCTGCTAAGTATTTGGCTATTACTTACCATAGTAGCACCGGCGGTTATCAATAGCCTTATTACTACTAAATACCCCGTGCCCGAAGCAATGGCTACAGTAGTTGCCAACCGCGAAGGATACCATGATAAATGGGATAGACCGAAAGAGGAAACCATGGGCAGGTTCTATGCGCACTATCCCCAGTTTCAACAATACCGTTTACCTGCTGAAGATTTTAACTGGCTGTGGTATTATGCTATGCAGCAAATGGGCGATGATGATGCGGCAGAACACAGTGTAGCCATGCGCAATAAGCTGCTGCTGCGGGAGAAACTAAGCAATACGGTTGGCTATTTTATTCCTACCCTGCATACCCAACTTCAGTATTCGCTGCTGGCGCAATCCGGACTAAAAAACCAGGTTCAATTTTTAGACAGCACGACCGCCTTTCACGAAAAAAAACGGCTATACTTCTATCCAAAAATATTTGAAAAACTACCTGTACTGCAGGAAGATTGGCGTAAGCATTACGCGGTTGAATACTTTAAAAGCGAGCCACCCGTAAACTGGATAAAGCTTTTGTTGCCGTTGCTTTTAATAATCATACTCTTCACCACCGCAATTTTATACAATTTAAAAACCTGAAATAATATGCATACAACAACACTGCAAACCACCAACCTCACCAAAAAATATGGCGAACAGGTGGCACTAAACAACCTGAACCTTTCAGTAAATAAAGGGGAGATATTTTGCCTGCTGGGTCAAAACGGTGCTGGTAAAACCACCACCATCAATTTATTTCTTGGCTTTACCAATGCCACTTCCGGCGAAGCTATAATTAATGATGTAACGGTGAAGCCCAATGATGTGGCTACTAAAAAGTTTGTGGCCTACATCCCCGAAGTAGTGCAGCTCTATGGCAATTTAGATGGTATTGAAAATCTTGATTTCTTCAGCCGTTTAGCTGGTTTTAAATACAGCAAAGAAAAGCTTACGGGCTTTTTATCCAAAGCTGGTTTACAAAGCGAAGCTCATCAAAAAAGATTATCAACTTACAGTAAAGGCATGCGCCAAAAAGTAGGCATTGCCATCGCCTTAGCAAAAAATGCCGATGTGATTTTAATGGATGAACCTACGAGCGGCCTCGACCCTAAAGCCACCGCCGAGTTTACCAAAATATGTAAAGAACTAGCCGCCGATGGCAAAACGATTTTCATGGCAACGCATGATATTTTTAATGCCGTAAATGTGGGTACAAGGATTGGGATAATGCGGCAGGGGGAATTGGTACATACCGTTAATACAACTGATATTACGGCTAATGAATTACAGAAATTGTACTTGGAGACGATATAGAATGAACATAAAATTTATTATAAAGGCAGTTGTATTGTGCGCTGGAATCTTAATTCCAACAGTAAAGCTATGCGCCCAGTCAACAGCAAAAGTGCAGGGCAATATTGCAGACAGCAATGGCAAATATTTGCTGGGTGCAACCGTGTCATTGGTTAAAAATAACGAGGCTGTCGCCAATACTCAAACAGATACGAAAGGTCTTTATCTTTTTAGCAATGTAAAGCCAGGCCAATACAGCATCAAAGTTTCGATGATTGGCTTTACAGAATTTAAACTGGCGAGTTTTGATGTAGCCGACCGTAATATCATTTTGTCCGATATTTTATTACAGCCTGCCAGCAAACAACTACAAAGCGTAACAGTAACAGCACCAAAAAGGTTGCTGGAAATTAAGGCGGGTAAAACTGTTTTTAATGTTGAAAACAGCCTTGTATCGTCGGGCAGTTCTGCCTTCGATGTGCTTCAAAAATCACCGGGTATTTCCGTGGGGCAGGATGATAATTTATTGTTGAAAGGCAATGCCAATATCAATGTAATGATTGATGGTAAAATGACCTACCTCTCTGGCCAGCAATTGGCAAACATGCTAAGGGGTATGCCCGCCGAAAATTTAAAACAAGTGGAAATAATGAACCTCCCCTCATCGCAGTTTGATGCATCGGGGGTGGCCGGTGTGATAAATATAGTAACAAAGAAAATCCGTAAAAAAGGCTATGCTTTAAACGTATCCGCAGGCGCAGGCGGCGGTAGGTTTGGGCAAACTACCGAAAGTGTACTGGGTAATATCGCCAATAAATATTTTAATGTTTATGGTGGTTATACCTACAATTATAAAGGCAGTTATATGGACAGAACAAGTTACCGTGTAATAGAAAATACTGTTTACGACCGTGCGTCTTACGACCCCACCACTTCCAATAATCATGCATATAAAATAGGTGCAGACTTTTATTTGAATAAAAATAATCAGCTTGGTTTTTTATACAGCGGTTT